>SVSG01000019.1 GCA_015064415.1 Oscillospiraceae bacterium
CATAATGCTTTCCCATAAAGCGAATGCCGACATCCTCATCCACCGCTATCGCGGTCCCCCTTCCCCCGCTTGGGGAAGGCCTTTTTCAAGGTATAACCTCTGTTGCCCACCCGCATAGCGGGTGGTTGTCTGTTTCGCGCTTCGCGCTCAACTGTCTAAAGGCACTAATGCAAACCCCGACAGACTTTGAAAACCTGTCGGGGTTATTCTTTGTTTCCTGCGGAGCAGGTTTTGATGCCTACAAGCAAACTTCCTTATGAGAACACTCGTAACGCTCCTCTTTTTCCTTTTAATCCTCAATGGCGGCCTTGCCCGCGAAGATCGCGTGCAGTGTTTTGGCGGGGAACTTTTCGCGGCGATCGTAGGTGTAAATGCCGTTTTGCTCCTGCTCGACGTCGGTGAGCTGTGTGTAGCAATAGCCGAAAATGCAGGGGTTTTGCAAAAGCGCCTCGGTAAGCCCCGCGAGGCGCGAAAGGAACTCCTCACGCGACAGCGGTGCCACGCCGTAGCCCCAGCCGCCCAGATCCTCGGTCCAGCGGATGCCGCCGTACTCGCTCACGAAAAAGGGCATGCCGACGGTGTAGGGCTGATGGCGGGTGTGTCTGTCGTGATATTCCCCACGGTTCAACAGCTGATCGTACCGTTGCTTGAAGCTTTCGGGGTTCTGATCGTAATCGTGCACGTCGTAAATATCGGTCTCCACGTGGAAATATCCGCTGGTATCAATGCAGGGGCGGGTGGGGTCAAGCGCCTTGGTCACGCGGTACACCGTGCGCAGTGCGGGCTGATAGCGCTCGCGCGTGGTCTCGTTATACGGGCACCAGCCGATGATGGCGGGGTGGTTGAAGTCACGCTTTACCTCCTCGATCCATTCCTCAAGAAGCGGATAGCCGCTTTCCATCAGGGCATCGTTCAAGCCCCAGTTGGGGTACTCGCCCCACACGAGGTAGCCGAGCTTGTCGCAATGATAAAGGAAGCGCTCCTCAAACACCTTTTCGTGCAATCTGGCACCGTTGAAGCCCACGGCAAGCGAGCGCTCCACGTCCGCCTTCAGCTCCTCGTCCGAGGGGGCTGTGTAGATGCCGTCGGGATAAAAGCCCTGATCCAGCACCAATCTCTGAAACACGGACTTGCCATTGAGCAAGAATTTGTACCCCTCCATACGCACGTCGCGCAATCCGAAATAGCTTTTTACCGCATCCTCGCCAAAGCAAAGCTCCAGATCGTACAGCCGACCCGCGCCCACCTCCCACAGGTGCTTTTGTGCAAGGGGGAGCGTCAGCGTGACGGTACCGTTGGCGGCGGGGGACTCGGCATATCCCACCTCGCGCCCCTCATAAAACGCCTTGACGGTCAGCGTGCCCGCGCCCACCACGGTGGCGTGGATGCCAAGCGAAACACTTTCGGGCGAGGGGTAATACTGCACGCTTTCAATATGTGTTTTAGGCAAAAACTCCAGCCAAACGGTCTGCCAGATGCCCGTGGTGCGGGTGTAGAAGCAGCCGTGCGACTCGTAGCGCATCGATTGCTTGCCCGAAGGGATCAGCGGGTCGCGGGTATCGTCCTCGGCGCAGACGGTGAGGACATTCTCCCCTTCTTGCAAAAAGGGCGTGATATCGAAAAAGAAGGACACGTAGCCCCCGCGGTGCGTGCCGCACTGCTGTCCGTTGATATACACGGTGGCTTTGTAGTCCACCGCGCCGAAGTGCAAGCGCACGATGCCGTCAAGCTGTGCCTTCGTCACGGTCACGCTGCGCCGATACCACACGGCGCGCATAAAATCGGTGTGACCGATGCCCGAGAGCTTGCTTTCGGGGCAAAAGGGTACCTCGATACGCTGAGAAAACACATTATCCGGCGCTTGCCAGCCCTTCGCCGCGCCGCTTGCGGCGTGGTCGATCTCAAACTGCCACGTGCCGTTGAGGTTTTGCCAATTTGCGCGCTCAAACTGCGGCTTGGGATGCTCTTGTCTGTACATAGCTTGATCCTCCCCCAAAAGGTTGTTGTTATCTTCATTTTAACAAAAAATCCCCTGCTTTTCAATAGCCGATCCTATATTTTACTTGACATATCCTACTGTTTTGGATATAATGGATTTACATCAGAAACGGAGGGATCGTATGCAAAGCATTGAATCGTTGCGTCACGCCTGCCCGGAGCGAGCGGGCTTTCAGATCACGCGAAAAAACGGACATCCCCAGCACACCTTTTTGCATTTTTTCGGCAGTGTCGAGCTGCTGGTGGACGGCAAGGTGATCCGCACCGCACCGCATGCCTGCATCCTTTACCCCGCAGGAGAGCCGCAGTTTTTTCACTCGCCGGAGCCCCTGACGCACGACTGGATCCATTTTTCGGGCGACCTTTCGGATGCCACTTTTCTCGGCATTTTCCCAAATACGGTCTACTATCCCACGCAACCCAAGCGCATCACACAGCTGACCAAGGAGCTGGAAGCCGAATTTTACGGCGCACTCCCTTCGCGCGAGCATATGCTGGCGCTGAAGCTGGAGGAGCTGTGGATCACGTTGCGCCGCGCCATAGACGGTGCGCTGGCAGAGCCCGTGTCCGATTCTCTGGCAAGCAGATTACATCATCTTCGCACGGAAATGCTTTTGCATCCCGACGAAAAGTGGACGATAGCCGGTCTTTCCAAAGCCGCTTGTCTTTCCGAATCCCGCTTTTACAGTGTTTACCGATCCTATTTTGGAAATTCCCCTATCGGGGATCTGATCACGGCGCGCATGGATACGGCATGTAATATGCTGATCGGCACCGATGCCCCCGTGTCCCGGATCGCCAAGCAGCTGGGATACGCCAATATCACACATTTCACCCGCCAGTTTAAGGCGCACTTCGGCCTCTCGCCCACCGCCTTCCGCAACGGCAAGACATAACCAAAGGAGCGAAGCGGCAAGCCGCTTCGCTCCTTTGGTTTGGCGCAAACCTATGTGATCAAAGTGCGCTGATCACGTCATCCATGCTGTAAAAGCCCCTTGCGCGGCCGCACATAAAGCGGGCGGCGCGCAGCGCGCCCGTGGCAAAGACCTCGCGCGAGGCGGCGCTGTGCGAAAGGGTCACGATCTCGTCCTTGCCGCAGAACATCACCTCGTGCTCGCCGACGATGGTACCGCCGCGCACGGCGTGCAAGCCGATCTCGCCGCGCGCTCTCTTGCGGCGCTCGGCGTGGCGGTCATAGACGTAAGAGTGCTCCTCTCGCTCGGAAAGGGCATCCGCGATCATGAGCGCCGTGCCGCTGGGAGCATCCAGCTTCTGATTGTGGTGCTTTTCGATGATCTCGATGTCAAAATCCTCGCCAAGCGTGGCCGCGGCGCGGCGGCAAAGCGAGATCAGAAGATTGATGCCAAGCGACATGTTGCGCGAGAAAAAGATCGCCGTTTTTTGCGCGGCGTCGCGCATCATCTGCATCTCCTCCTCGGTGTGCCCCGTGGTGCAAACCACAAGGGGGGTTCCCGTGTGGGTGGCGTAGGCCAGCAGCCCCTCCAGGGCGCTGTGATGCGAAAAATCGATCATCACGTCGGCCTGCCCTCCAAATTCCTCCGGCGAGGTGAACACGGGGTAGGTGGTGGCGGCGGTGGGGCAAACGTCCACACCTGCCACGATCCGATCCCCTGCGGCCTCAGCCGCGGCGACCACGGCGGCGCCCATGCGCCCACCGCATCCGCAAAGCAAAATATTCAACATATCAACTTCCTTTCGCGCGTCTTACAGCAGACCGTACGCTGCCATCACGCTCTTCAGCTTTTGCATATTGCTCTCTTCCATCTCGCAAAGGGGCAAACGGATCTCGGGGCCGCAAAGCCCCAAAAGCGCGGAGGCCGCCTTGACGGGCACGGGGTTGACCTCGCAGAACAGAGTGTTCATCAGCTTGAGGTACTTGAGCTGCATCTCGGCGCCCTTCTTGAAATCGCCCGCAAGGCAGGCGGCGCAAAGCTCGTGCGTTTCGCGGGGCATCACACCCGAAAAGACGGAAATGACACCCTTGCCGCCAAGCGACATGATCGGCACGATCTGATCGTCGTTGCCGGAGTAGATATCCAGCGCGTCACCGCACTCCGCGATCAGCTCCGCAATGGCGGAAAGATTACCGGACGCCTCCTTCACGGCGACGATGCGCTCGTGCTTCGCCAGCTCGCGGTACACGGGCAGTGTGATATTCACGCCCGTACGGGAGGGCACGTTGTAAAGGATGATGGGCTTGTCGGTCGCCTCAGCGGTGGCAAGAAAGTTTTTGACAAGGCCCTTGGGCGTTGCCTTGTTATAGTAGGGGGTGACAAGCAACAGCGCGTCACAGCCGACCTCGCAGGCGTACTTGGAAAGCTCGATACCGTAGGCGGTATCGTTCGAACCGGTACCCGCGATCACGGGCACGCGACCTGCCGTGTGCTCGACGGAAAAGCGCAGAAGATCGCAATGCTCCTCGTGCGAGAGCGTCGCCGCCTCGCCCGTGGTGCCCGCGACCACGATGGCATCAATTCCGCCCGCGATCTGCGCGTCGATCAGCTTACCGAACGCCTCATAGTCAATGCCTCCGTCCTTGAAGGGAGTGATCAGCGCGGTGGCCGCGCCCTCGAAAATCGTCTTTTTCAGCTTGCTCATAGGAAACCTCACTTGTGAAAAATTTGCCGGGTTTGCGGAAAAAACACAGAAAATAAAAAAAACCGGTTGAAAACCAGCTGTTGTTGTACTATAATATAGGTAGTGCGCCTACCCGGCAACATACAGATAGCTCTCCATCAATACTGACGACAGTTCCACAGCTTTGAACCGTGCGAACCAGCAAGCCCCCGCCCGTCGGGCACTCACTTCGGCACTCTGCGCTCCCGCGGGGGCTGCAAGCGGTCACGGAACCTTGCCCCGACGAGGTCGTAGTGTGCACCTCTATCATTATATTATGTTTTTCCGACGAACTTCGTCCCCTTAATCTTATCACATCAAAACGCGCTTGTCAATGGATTTTATAAAATTTGCGGCGCGGAAAGGAAATTATGTCAACTCCCATTCTCAACAAGCTTGCCCCCACCGACCTCAAGACCTCGGATTTCTATTACGATCTGCCCGAGGAGCGCATCGCCCAGCACCCGATGGCAGAGCGCGACCACTCGCGCTTGATGGTACTGGACCGCCAAAAAAACACGCGTGAGCACAAGCATTTTTATGATATTTTGGATTACCTTCGCGAGGGCGACGTCCTTGTCATCAACGATTCCAAGGTCATCCCCGCCCGCCTTTACGGGCACGCCGAGGGGCGCCCCGAGGCGAAGATCGAGCTTTTACTTTTGCGCCAGCGCGACCTTGACACCTGGGAGTGTCTGGTCAAGCCAGGCAAGCGCGCGCGCCTTGGCGCGAAAATGGTGTTTGGAGAGGGGCTTTTGACGGGCACCGTCACCGACATCGTCGAGGAGGGCAACCGCTACATTCATTTTGACTATGACCGCGAACAAAACGCCAACATTTACGATATTCTGCACAAGATCGGCCTGATGCCCCTGCCCCCCTACATCACCGAGCAATTGAAGGACAACAGCCGTTATCAGACAGTGTACGCGCGTGAGGAGGGCTCTGCCGCCGCGCCCACCGCAGGTTTGCATTTCACGCCGGAGCTCTTGCAAAAGGTGCGCGAAAAGGGCGTGGCGATCGCGCCCGTGATGCTGCACGTGGGGCTTGGCACCTTCCGCCCCGTGAAGGCGGAGCGCGTGGACGAGCATATCATGCATACCGAGTATATCTCGGTCACAAAGGAAAGCGCCGACCTGATCAATGCCCGCCGCGCCGCGGGCGGGCGCGTCATTGCCGTGGGCACCACGTCCTGCCGCACGCTGGAAAGCGTGACGGATGAGCACGGCATCGTACACCCCGTTTCGGGGGATACGGGTATCTTTATTTACCCCGGCTACCGCTTCCGCGCGGTGGATGCCCTTATCACCAACTTCCACCTGCCCGAAAGCACGCTTTTGATGCTGGTCTCCGCTTTTTATGACCGCGACCACGTGTTGGAGGCCTACCGCGAGGCGGTGGAGATGGAATATCGCTTCTTCTCCTTCGGGGATGCAATGTTCCTGCAATAACGCAAAAAACTGACCCCGTTTGGGGGGATAATTTCAAAAACGCCAGAAAAAGGAGGAAAAGGCGATGCCACAGATGCCCAAAATTCTTGCCATTGTAGGGCCGACGGCCAGCGGCAAGACCTCGCTTTCCGTTGAGCTTGCGCTTCGCCTTGGAGGCGAGGTCATCTGCTGTGATTCGATGCAAATCTACCGCGACATGAACATCGGCACCGCCAAGCCCACAAAAGAGGAGCAGCGCGGCGTACCGCATCACCTTTTTGACATAAAAGACCCCGACGAGCCCTTTTCCGCCATGGACTACGCGACCCTTGCCGAAGCGGCGGTAACGGATATTCTGTCACGCGGAAAATTGCCGATCTTTTGCGGCGGCACGGGGCTTTATCTGGACGCATTTTTGCGCGGCGGGATGCCCGAAACGCCGGGCGCTGACCCTGCGCTTCGTGCCGAGCTTGCCGAAATTGCGGCCATACGTGGTGCCGAATTTCTGCACGAGGAGTTAAAAAAGGTGGATCCCGTGTCCGCCGAAGCCACCCACGCGAACAACGTGCGCCGCGTCATCCGCGCGCTGGAGATCTACCGTCTTACGGGCACACCGAAATCCGAATGGGACCGTCGCTCGCGCGAGCTCCCCGCGCGCTACAATGCCGCCGTGCTGGGGCTTACCTTCACAGATCGCGCGCGGCTTTACGACCGCATCGACCGCCGTGTGGATCTGATGCTTGCCGACGGACTTCTGGAGGAAACGCGCGCGCTTTTGGAGGCGGGCGTTTTTGAGCGCTCCCCCACTGCGGCCGCCGCCATCGGCTACAAGGAGCTGTTGCCCTATTTGCGCGGGGAGTGTGACCTTGCCGCCGCCACGGAAGAGCTCAAGACCGCCACGCGCCGCTACGCCAAGCGTCAGCAGACCTGGTTTGGTGCGAAGGATTACGTCATGCCGCTTGCCGTGGATGACGGAAATGGGATGCTAAATAGTGAACAAATTGTAAACAATGCCATAGGACTTGCAGAAGCCGCGTGGAGTATGTTATAATTATAAATAATTGTCTACGCGCGCAAGCCACGCGCGCATGCAAGCTCGGAAGGAGGGAGAGATATGGTGCGGAGATCGCACGGCAAGCGCTTGCTTTGGGAAATTCTTTGCGTACTGCTTTTGCTCTCTCTTTTGCTTCTGACCATTCTGGAGGAGATCTCCCGCTCCTCCGACACGCTCTCCTTTGAGCGCGTCGATCTTGTCAGCTATACGCTGACGGACACGCTTTACGGCTACGTGTTCCGCGACGAGATCGCCGTGGGCACCGCCAACAACGGCCCCGTCGCCTATCAGCTATCCGACGGCGAGACCGCCCAAAAGGGGCAAGTGCTGGCGCAGGTCTACCGCGACGACACGGGCACCGACAAGCGCGAGCGCGCCAAAGAGCTGTATGCAAAGATCGCGGAATACGAGGCCGCCCTTGCCGCCGCTGACAGCTGGCGTGCGGATTTTCACGGCGCTTACACCGCGCTGATGCGCGACCTTGGCACCGAAAATCATGCCGATGCCGCCACACGCGCGGCGAAGCTTGCCGCCGTGATCGGCGGTCGGGATGCGCAAAAGGAGGCATGCGCCGACGCCATGCGCGCCGAGATCGAATCTCTGCGGGCACAGTTGACCGCCCTGACCGTACACACCAACGATCCCTCCCCCGTCAAGGCGGAGTTCGACGGGATCTTTTACCACAGGGCAGACGGCCTTGAGGCACTGTTCGGCACCGATACGGCCGACACGCTCTCCCCCGCCGCCCTTCGTGAGCTTTTGCTTGTTCCCCCCGCCGCCGCCAACACGGTGGGAAAGCTGGTGAACACCGGCGCATGGTACCTTGTCCTGCCAACGGACAGCGCCACAGCTGTCACCTATCAGACCGAACAGACCTATACGTTGCATTTTGAAAACGGCACCCTTTCCATGCAGCTCACGCGCATCGCCACGGAGGATGCGTCCGACGCGGCGCTGCTGATCTTCCGCGCGGAGCAAATGCCCGCATGGCTTTCCACGGCGCGTGGGCAACGCGTCAGCGTGGAAAAGCAGACGGTCAGCGGCCTTTGCATTCCCGCGTGCGCCATGGCAGATAAGGACACCGTTTATATCGCCCGCAACGGCAAGGCGCAGCTTTGCCCCGTCACCCCGTTGCTTTATCAGAACGGCTGCCTTTTGGTTCAGCAATCCGAGGATCCCAACGCCCTTCGCGCAGGGGATACCGTGATCGTCAGCACAAGACAGCTTTTCCCCGGAAAGGTGCTGGAATGATGACTTACATACAAAAAAATCTGGCCGAGGTGCGCGCGCAGCTGGCACAAGCCGCAAGCGCGTGCGGGCGCGAGACCCCCTGCCACATGCTGGCGGCCGTGAAATACGCCGTGCCGGGCGAGCTTGCGGCACTGCTTGACGCGGGCGTCACCGACGTGGGGGAAAACCGCGTGCAGCAGCTGTTGGAAAACGCACCGCTGTACGCCGCGCGCGACGTGCGCGTGCATTTTATCGGTACGCTGCAGACCAACAAGGTCAAATATATCGCGGATAAGGTGGACATGATCCACTCGCTTGCAAGCGAACGCCTTGCCGCCGAGATCGAAAAGCGCGCCGCCGCCTGCGGCCGCGTGATCGACGTGCTGGTCGAGCTTAACATGGCGCGCGAGGAGGCCAAAACCGGACTTTTGCCCGAGGAGGCCGAGGCGCTTTGCCGCACCGTCCTCTCGCTTCCCCACCTGCGCCTTCGCGGTTTTATGACGATGGGCCCCGTGTTTGAGTGCGAGGAGGATTACCGCCGCTATTTTGCGGGAACCGTGGCCTTTGGGAACGCCCTGTGGCAGACCCTTTCGCTTGCGGGAAGACCGCTTTATTCCATGGGAATGTCTCAAAGCTTTGCCGCCGCCGTGAAGGAGGGGGCAGACTTTGTGCGTGTGGGACGCCGACTGTTCGTCGGCCGCCCCGAATGATAAATGAAATCACATACAGAAAGGAATTTTGACATGAGCATTTTTGGTTTTAACAAGAAACCCGCCAACAACGAAGACAGCTACGACGAGGGCTTTTACCGCGATCCCGAGGATGAGGCAGAGGTGATCGATGAGGAAGAGGATGAGGAGCTGATCCCCCTTGCCCCCACCGCACCGAAGGTCCCCACCCCCGCCGTCACGAACTCCTGGAAGGTCGTGAAGCCCCACGATCCGCAGGACGGACTGATCATTGCCGACTATCTGATGCACGGCTACACCGTGGTCATGAACATCGAGGCACTGGAGCGCGACATGGTCGTGCGCCTGATTGACTTTTTGCAGGGTGCCGTTCACGTGCTGGACGGTGAGATCAACCGCGTTTCCAAGACCACCTTTGTGATCTCCCCCCGCAAGGGCGAGATCTCTGAGGACACCGAGATCGCCCGCAGAGCCGAAAGCAGTTATGACTGATTTCCCGAAATAAGGAGTAAGGCGTGAATATTGCTCTTCAATTGATTGCCAACACCGCCGTGGCGCTGCTTTCCGTGCTGGAGATCTGCATGCTCGTGCGCGCGGTGCTTTCCTGGTTTCCCATTCAAGATGACAATCCCATCCTCTCCTTTGTTTGCATGGTCACCGAGCCCGTGGTGGCACCCATCCGGGCGCTGTTCGACCACTTCGGTTGGTTCCAGAATTTTCCGCTTGACGTTTCCTTTTTCGTCGCGTTTATGCTGATCTCGATGCTTGGCGGCGTGCTTGGAGTCATGCTATGAACGAGAATGAACAGCTGCTCTCCCGCGCCGAGGATCTGCACGCGCGCGCCGAGCGCGGGGAGATCACCTGCACGCCCTTTTTGACCCCGCGCGAGCAACGCGTGCTTGCCCGCGCGCTGCCGCTTTCTGCCGAGGAGGTGCGCTTTGACGGCGGCTATGCCGCGGCGGAGCGCGCAAGAGCCCTGTTTTTGCCCCCCTATCTTGCGGGAGCGGACGAGGCGCTTATTGCGGAATGCCTTGCCGACACGCGCGCGGAATGTCTGATCCCGCTTGAGATCAAGGGGAGCGGATTTCGCGAGCTTGCGCACAAGGATTTTCTCGGCGCGATCTTGAATCTGGGGATCGAGCGGGACGCCATCGGCGACCTTTGCGTCACAAACGGGCACACGGCGGTGCTTTTTTGCGACCGCGTGATCGCCACCTTCCTACAGGAAAACCTCACGCGCGTGGCCAATGACGCCGTGCACGTGCAAAGAACCGTACTACCGCCGGATTTTGACGGCGGACGGAAATTCCGCCCCATCAGCGACACCGTGGCCTCTCCCCGCGCCGACAGCGTGGTGGCCGCCCTTGCGGGTATCTCCCGCGAGCGCGCGCAAGCGCTTTTTCGCGAGGGGCTTGTCGAGATCGACTACGAGACCGCACAAAAAACGGACAAGCCGTTGTGTGACGGCACCGTCATCACCGTGCGCGGCAAGGGAAAATTCATCATCCGCTCACTTTCCGAGCAAACCAAAAAGGGCCGCATCCGCTTGCGTGCCGATCAGTATTTGTAAATAATTTGCCGAGCGATCGGCAACATACAGGAGTATAAAATAATGGCTAAAGATTACAGCGCATCACTCAATCTTCCGAACACCACCTTCGCCATGCGTGCGGAGCTCCCCAAGCGCGAGCCCACCATGCTGCAATACTGGGAAGAGTTGGACCTTTACAACACCATGCTGAAGAACGCCGAGGGCAAGCCCCTTTTCGTGCTGCACGACGGCCCCCCCTTCTCCAACGGCAACATCCACATGGGTCACGCCCTTAACAAGATCCTCAAGGACTTCATCAACAAGTCCCAGAGCATGATGGGCCACCGCGTGCCCTTCATCCCCGGCTGGGATAACCACGGCATGCCCATCGAGTCCGCCATCATCAAGAAGAACAAGCTGGACCACAAGAAGATGTCTGTGTCCGACTTCCGCTCCGCCTGCGAGGGCTTTGCACAGAACTTCATCGACATTCAGCGCGAGCAGTTCAAGCGCCTTGGCATCACCGCCGACTGGGAGCACCCCTACGCCACCATGACCCCCGACTTTGAGGCGCGCGAGGTCAAGGTGTTCGGCGAGATGTACCGTCGCGGCTACATCTACAAGGGCATGAAGCCCGTTTACTGGTGCCCCAAGGACGAGACCGCGCTTGCCGAGGCAGAGATCGAGTACAAGACCGACCCCTGCACCTCTATTTACGTGAAATTCCGCGTGAAGAACGATCAGGGCAAGCTGGCTTCCGTGTGCGACCCCTCCAACACCTATTTCATCATCTGGACGACCACGACCTGGACGTTGCCCGGCAACCAGCTGATCACCCTTTCCCCCGTGGACGATTACGTGATCGTGCGCGCCGAGAACGGTGAGTGCTACATCGTGGCCGAGGCACTTTGCCAGAAGACGATGGCCGACGGCGGCGTGGAGAACTATGAGATCCTTGCCAGGATGCAGGGCAGCGAGTTCGAGTATATGACCGCACAGCATCCCTTCCTTGACCGCGAGTCCCTTATCGCCGTGGCGGATTACGTCACGATGGATGCCGGTACCGGCTGCGTGCATACCGCAGGCGGCTTCGGTGCGGACGACTACGTGACCAGCCGCCGCTATAACGTGGACGTGGTGGTGCCCGTGGACGATCGCGGCTTCCAGACCAAGGAGGCGGGCAAGTTTGCAGGCCTTCGCTATGACGAATCGAACAAGGCCATCTTTGATGATCTTGTACAGACGGGTGCGCTCTTCGCCTCCAAGGATTTCGAGCACGAATATCCCCACTGCTGGCGTTGCAAATCCCCCATCATCTTCCGTGCCACCCCCCAGTGGTTCTGCTCTGTGGACGCCTTCAAGGACGAGGCCGTCAAGGCCTGCGAGGGCGTGAAGTGGCTCCCCGCATGGGGCGGCGAGCGCATGACGCAGATGATCCGCGAGCGCGCCGACTGGTGTATCTCCCGTCAGCGTAAGTGGGGTCTGCCCATCCCCGTGTTCTACTGCGAGGATTGCGGCGAGGTCATCTGTGACGAGCAGACCATCAACAGCGTTTCCGCTGTATTTGGCGAGAAGGGCTCGAACGCCTGGTTCGACCTGGACGCCGCTGAGCTTTTGCCTGCGGGCTACGTTTGCCCCAAGTGCGGCAAGGCACACTTCAGCAAGGAGCAGAACACGCTGGACGGCTGGTTCGACTCCGGCTCTACCCACTTCAGCGTCCTTTCCGACGAGGAGTGGCCCGCTGACGTTTATCTGGAGGGTGCCGACCAGTACCGCGGTTGGTTCCAGTCCTCTCTTCTTACCGCCGTCGGCTCCACCGGCAACGCGAAGGCCCCCTTCAAGGCTGTCCTCACTCACGGTTGGGTCGTGGACGGTGAGGGTCGCGCCATGCACAAGTCGCTTGGCAACGGTGTGGATCCGTTGGATATGATCAAAAAGTACGGCGCCGATCTTGTCCGTCTGTGGGTCGCCTCTGCCGATTACCACGTGGACGTGCGCTGCTCGGATGCCATCTTCAAGCAGCTTTCCGACGCGTACCGCAAGATCCGTAACACCGCCCGCTTCCTTCTGGCCGACCTTTACGATTTCAATCCCGACACCGATGCCGTTCCTATGAACGAGCTGTATGACATCGACAAGTGGATCGTGGCAGGTATGAATGACCTTGTCAAGCGCTCGATCGCTTCCTACAACGAGTTCGAGTTCCACACCATCTACCACGATCTGAGCGACTTCTGCACCGTTGAGCTCTCCAAGCTTTATATCGACATCACCAAGGATCGCGTGTACGGCGAGGCCGCCGCATCAAGCGCACGTCGCTCGGCACAGACCGCGATGTACTACATCATCAGCGCGATGACCCGCCTGATGGCGCCCCTGCTTGCCTTCACCTCTGAGGAGATCTGGCAGGCCATGCCCCACAAGGCAAGCGACGTGAAGGAAAGCGTATTCCTCAACGAAATGCCCGCCTTTGACGAGTCTCTTACCTTCCCCGAGGTAACCGCGCGCTACAACGAGCTGTTCACCCTGCGCGAGAACGTGATGAAGGCACTGGAGCTGGCACGCGCCGAAAAGCGCATCGGCAAGTCGCTGGATGCCAAGGTCACGGTATACGCACCCGACGCCGCCGTGCTTGCCACGCTCAAGGCGTTTGAGAGCGAGCTGCCCACCCTGTTCATCGTTTCTCAGGTCGAGCTTACGGGTGAGAACGCCCCCGCCGAGGTCGTGACCGAGGAGGGCGCACAGATCGCCGTTGCCGTAGAGACGGCCGAGGGCGAGAAGTGCGACCGCTGCTGGAACTACACCAAGGATGCCTTCCATGACGGCGAGGACGGATGCCTCTGCCCGCGCTGCAAGGCCGTTCTGGGACTTTAATCAATGCATGCCGCAAGTGCCCCCTGTGGCACTTGCGGCATTTTTAAGGAGTTGCTATGTGGATCCTTCCCTTTGCGCTGATCGCGATCACCGTGGTCGCGCTGGATCAGATCAGCAAGCTGCTGATCTTGGAATTTTTATATGAAGGTCAGCTTGTGCTGATCCCCGGCGTGCTGAACTTCACCTACGTGGAAAACCGCGGCATGGCCTTTGGCCTGCTTTCCGACCAACGCTGGGTCTTTATGATCCTTTCCACCGTGGGGATCATCGCCATGTGCGCTTACCTGTGGTTTTTCGTCAAATCCCGCCTTGCGCGTGTGGCGCTCTCACTTGTCATCGGCGGCGGCATCGGCAATATGATCGACCGCGTGGCCTATGGCTTTGTGGTGGACTTCATCGACTTTTGCGCGTTTGATTTCTGGGTATGGGTCTTTAACGTGGCGGATGCCGCCGTGTGCGTGGGCGCAGGGCTGTTTATTCTGGACCTTGTGTTGGAAACTGTGCGCGAAATCAAAAAGAAAAAGCAAACGCCGGATGAAGCACCGCAGAACCCCGATGCCAACGAGGAAACCACTCCCGCACAAAAGGAGAGCGACAATGGCTGAGATACTGCAAGCCACCGTCAAGGAAGAGGAGCGCGGCACGCGCCTTGACGCGTATCTTGCCGCCCGCTTCGACATTTCCCGCTCCGCCGCCGAGCGATTGCTCGCCGAGGGGCGCGTGGAGATCACGGGGGGCGAGGCGAACAAAAAATATCGCGTGAGGGGCGGCGAGCAGGTCGCGTTGACTCTGCCCGATCCCACCCCCGCCGAGGCCTTGCCCGAGGATATCCCCTTGGACGTCATTTATGAGGACGAGGACATCATCGTCATCAACAAGCCGCAGGGGATGGTGGTGCATCCCGCCGCAGGAAATGAGAGCGGCACGCTGGTCAACGCCCTTTTGCACCATTGCAAGGGCTCACTTTCCGGTGTGGGGGGCGTGGAGCGCCCCGGCATCGTCCACCGCATCGACAAGGACACCTCGGGGCTTCTGGTCGTGGCAAAAAACGATCAGGCGCACAACCACTTATCCGAGCAATTAAAGACCCATGACGTCGCGCGCGTGTATTACGCCGTGGCGCTGGGGAATTTTAAGGAAGAGTGTGGCACGGTGCACGCCGCCATCGACCGTCACCCCATCGACCGCAAGAAAATGGCGATCACCAAAAAGGCGGGCGCGGGACGGGATGCCATCACGCATTTTGAGGTACTGGAGCGCTTCGGCGCCTTCACTTTCCTTCGCTGCCGTCTGGAAACGGGGCGCACGCACCAGATCCGCGTGCATATGGCATCGCTGGGGCATCCGCTTTTGGGCGACCCCGTGTACGGCGGCAACGGCACGCGCTTTGAGGCGGATCACCGCAAGTATTTCCACGGGCAGATGCTGCACGCGGGGGAGCTGACGCTCACCCACCCGCGCACCGAGGGAAAAATGCACTTCGAGGCACCGCTCCCCCCTGATTTTGCTACCATTTTAGACATCTTGCGCCGCGACTTTTGCTGAAAGGGCACCGTTATGTTTGATTTTTCGAAATTTATGATCGTCACCGATCTTGACAGCACCTTTCTCGCGGACGGCAAGCTTGTGCCAAGAAATCTGGAGGCGCTCCGGCGTTTTCGCGATGGGGGCGGCATTTTTACCATCGCCACGGGGCGCGCGCATCTGAACACGCGCTCTGCCATCGGTGATCCGTGTCAACTGCTGAACGCACCCGCCATTTGCGACAACGGTGCCTACTTATACGATTTTTTCAAAAAAGAAAGCTTATACCAAGATCTGATCCGCGCAAAGGACGCAAGGGACTTGATCGCCTTTGCCAAAACCAGCTTCCCCGACGTGCGCTTCAGCGTATCTGCTGTTTCCAGCATCCGTTCCGAGGAGAATGCGGGATGTGTGGCAAGGGATATGCCCACCTACGAAAGGGAGGCGGTCTGCATTGCCCCCGCCGACACCTGGCCGTTGGACGACTGGTACAAATTCCTCTTTTTGGACGACACCCCGCGCCTGCAAGAGGTGCGCGAGGGATTGCTGTCGCACTTTGGAGATCGCTTTGTTCCCACCTGCTCCAGCACCTGGATCCTGGAGGTGCAATACCCCGGCATCCACAAGGCAAAGGGACTGCAAAAACTGAAAAAGCACCTGAACGGTGCGAAAAAACGCACAATTATTGCCTGCGGTGACTTTGAAAACGACGTGGAGATGTTAGAGGAGGCAGACGTTGCTGTCTGCCCCGCCAACGCCCTGCCGCAGGTCAAAAAGGTTGCCGATCACGTGCTTTGCGACTGCCACGAGGGGCTGATCGCGGACGTGATCGAGGCGATCGAGCAAGGCCGCATACAACCGCGACACTGATGGAGATAGCCATGGATTTTTCAAAATTTCTGATTGCCACCGACCTTGACGGCACATTTTTTGCAGATCACTCTAAGCTGGTACAGCGCAACCTGGATGCCATTGCGCGCTTTCGCGCGGGCGGCGGTATGTTCACCTTTTCCACGGGACGGGTACAGCTTAACGTGCACAAGCGCATCCCGCACCCCGAAGCGCTGTTGAGCGCCCCTGCCGTGATGTGCAACGGCGCATATCTTTACGATTTTTCGACGCACACCGCCCTTTTTGAGGAGTTTATGCCCGAAAAGCTGACACGTGAGGTCCTCACCTTTGCAAGGGAACGCTTCCCCGACGTGGCCTTCCGCGTGGCGGCACCCGACACCCTGCGCATCGAAGGAGTCACCGACCCCTATATTGCCAAGGACGTGCAGGGGTATCTGCCCGAATCGGTGCGTATCTCCCCCGCCGACACGTGGCAAATGAATGATTGGTACAAGATCGTGTTCCGCGCGGATGCCGTGCGGAACGCCGAGGTAAGACGAATGCTGGAGATGCGCTTTGCAGGCGCGCTCACCGTCATCCCCTCCGCCCCCACCATCATGGAGGTGCAGTGCCCTGCCACCAACAAAGCGACGGGTATCGAAAAGCTCCGCCGTTATCTCGGCGAGAGAGCACGTACCGTCATCACCTGCGGGGATTTTGAAAACGATATCCCGATGCACCGCGCCGCCGACGTATCAATAGCCCCCGCCAACGCGCTGCCCGAGGTCAAGGCGCTGTGCGACCTTGTGCTTTGCTCCAACAACGAAGGGGTGATCGCAGACGTGATCGAGGCCATCGAAATTGGCAGAATTACCCCCAAAACGGTATGAGAAAAACCGAAAGGACACTCAAAATGACAGACTTTTCCAAATACCTGATCGTCACAGATCTTGACGGCACCTTTCTGGATAGTACGGGGCATACCGCGCCGCGCAACGTCGAGGCCGTGAAGCGCTTTCAATCGGGCGGCGGGATGTTCACCATTGCCTCCGGGCGGGTGCATTTCATCATTCCCCCCGCAATCCCTAACGTAAGCACGCTTCTGAACGCGCCCGCGGCGTTGTGCAACGGCTCACTGCTTTACGATTTCAGAACGGACACCAGCTATATGGAGGATCTGATGCCGGAGAAGGACGTGAACGATCTGCTGCATTATTTCGCCACGTACGAGCCGGACGCGTACCTGCGCGCCTCCACGCGCGAGGGGATGTATTATGACGAGCTGACCACGCCTTTCTCTGAGTCACCCTTGCGCTTCTACGATCCCGCGACCTACACGATCGAGCCGGATATTTCAAAATGGCCGCGCAAGGACTGGTACAAGCTGGTGGTCTGCTTCCCCACAGCCGAGAAGGCACGCGACGTGCGGTTGGCGCTCGGCGAGTATTTCGGAGATCGCTTTTCCCTGACCACGGCAAACGCCAAAACGGCAGAGATATACGCCTCCGGAATTTCCAAGGCCACGGGCATTGAAAAGCTCCGTCACCTCACCCCCGAGATGGCAGAGCGCACCATCATCGCCTGTGGAGACTTTTTGAACGACGTGGAGATGCTGCAAGCGGCTGACATTGCCGTATGCCCCGCCAATGCATCCAAGGAGGCAAAAAGTGTCGCAGACTTTGTGCTTTGCGACCATAACGAGGGGCTGATCGCCGCTGTGGTGGAAGCCCTTGAAAACGGACAATTAAACAAAAAAGGAGCATAACGGTATGAGTTTTCGTGTTGCATTATTTGATCTGGACGGTACGGTTTTAAGCACGCTGGAGGATCTTGCGGATTCCGCCAACGCGGCACTTGCGATGCACAACATGCCCGCGCGCAGCATCGATGAGATCCGTTGCTTTCTCGGCAACGGAATGCTGTATCTGATCTCGCACGCCGTGCCCGAGGGCACCTCCCCCGAGAAGGCGGAAGAGGTGCTGGCAGATTTCAAGGCGTATTACGGCGCGCACTGTGAGGTAAAGACCCGTCCCTATGACGGCATTCCCGAAATGCTTGCCGCACTCCGCGCCAAGGGGATCCTTACCGCGGTGGTCTCCAACAAGGGGGACTTTGCCGTGCAAAAGCTGGCAGAGCGCTATTTCAAGGGATGCTTTGACTTTGCGATGGGCGAGGTTGCGGGCATTGCGCGCAAGCCCGCCCCTGATATGGTCGAGCACGTGCTGAAAAATCTGGGCGCCTCCAAAGAGGAGGCGGTCTACATCGGTGACTCCGAGGTGGACGTGCTGACCGCGCAAAATGCGGGGCTTCCCTGCATTACTGTGACGTGGGGCTTCCGTGACCGCGCCATGCTGGAAGAGGCGGGAGCCACGGTGCTTGCCGACACGGTAGCGGAGCTTCAAGATCTGCTTTTAGCCCCTTGACGGTATGAGAAAACGCCAAAAGGACAGAGACACAAAATCTCTGTCCTTTTGGTTTTTATAGCCCCTTGGGCTTGTCATAGACGGGCAGGAGCGAGAGCGTCATGCGCGTGCGCTCGGCGTCCGCACCCTTGAGCTCCACCACGTAATCCAGATAGAGCGTGTCCTTCGTTTCCAGCTCGTTTTGCACCTTTTCGGTGTGTACGCATACCTCAAACGGCGCATAGGGCGTCTGATACACGCAATGGTGGCGCCGCCCCTGTTCAAACACCAGTGCGGTCTTAACGCTGCCCGTCCGCAGCATGGAGATCAGCCCCCGCTCGCTTTTGTGAAAGGAAATTGTCACACGCGAGCCCTCCATGCCCGAAAGCTCGCTTTCCTCATAGGAGACCGACACCCGCGTGCCGTCATCGTGATATCTGCCCTCCAGCGTCATCTCATGCCGTTGCCATTCGGCGCCGCTGCGGGGCAAGAGCGGCTTGCCCGCAAACAGATCGCCCGTCATTTCAAGACGATCGCTGACAAGGCGGATCCTGACCCTTTTCAGCACGTCAGCCCCGCTTTCTGCGGCCCGTCTTTTCCAAGAAAAGCGCCGCCTCCAGCATATGGTCGGTCTGCATCAGGTCAAAGCCGCGATCCGCGATCCAGCCCCAGCTCCCCTCGGGGTCGCCAAGGAAGGCGCGGTCATCCGAGTGGCCGCCCGCCAGCACGTCGCGATAGTTATACACGATGGAATTGCACCAGACAAGCAGCCCGTCCTTGTGGTGCTGCTCGATAAACTCGGGAGAGCAAAGGGGGGACGTGTCCTCGCGGAACAGCACCTCGGTGCCCACGTAATTGATCTTGCGCGCACGCGCCACGGCGATCTCCTCCTCGCTTTTCACCACCGCCATATAGGGAATGTCGGGGCAATACGCCTCCACGATATCCAGATATTGCGGCTTGACCGAGGTCTTGCCGAGGATCTGATCGGTCATGCCGTGACGGCGCACAATCTGTGCGATCTCGCGCGGCTTCACCCAGAATTTGTCAATGTTGATATAGCATCTGCCCTTGAACTGCTCCAGCACCTCGTCCAGCGTATTGAGCCCGAACTGCGTCACGCCGCGGTCCACGTTGATATAGCGCAGCTGCTTCACGAAATCCCAATCGTATTCGTTGATATTGCCGCTGAAGCCCAGATGAGCGCGCTCCATTTTGGGGTGGAACACCACAAGCTTGCCGTCGGCGGTATAGTTCAGATCGATCTCGATCATATCGGCGCCCTGACGCAGCGCCGCCTCGTATGCGGCGATGGTGTTGCAGGGGATGTTGCCGGCAAAGGCCCCACGGTGCGCGACAAGCAACAGCTTTTCGCGGGCGGCGGCACGAAGATCAAATTTCAAAAGCTCCACTTCCCTTCTTTTTGGTTGCGTTCATTATACCACGGCAAGGGGAAAATTGCAAGAGAATGTGAAATATATATTTATAAATATAGTTTACTTCTTGACAAGCGCGCGCGAGTGGGGTATAATGATAGGAGTAAATTTATGAAATGAGAGGATATTACTCATGGATTTGAAGAAAATTTTGCATTCGCTTGAAAACTGCCCCTGCGGCAGAAAGCACACCTTCGTGACCGAGATCGTCGAGATCGAAAGCGGTCTCACCGCGCGTATGGGCAAGATCCTTGCCGACGCGAACTTCCCCAAGAAGGTACTGCTTGTTTCCGATGAGAACGCCATGAAGGCCGCCAAAGGCACCGTCGAGGCGATCGAGGCCGCCGGCTTTGAGATCAAAAAGCTGATCTACCAGAACATGATGTACGCCAAGATCGAGCAGGTACGCGAGGTCGAGGCACTTTGCGCTGACGTGGACGGCGTGATCGCACTTGGCACGGGCTCGATCAACGATATCTGCCGCGTGGCATCCTTCCGTCAGAAGAAGGAATTCTCCATCGTGGCCACTGCCCCCTCGATGGACGGCTTTGCCTCCGACACCGCGCCCATCATCGAAAACAACTTCAAAAACTCCTTCTTCGTCGAGCAGCCCCGCATCATCCTTGCCGACACCAAGGTGCTGGCAAAGGCACCCCTTGAGCTCAAGGCAGCGGGCTTTGGCGACATGGTGGCCAAGTACATCGGTATTGCAGACTGGCAGATCGCCAATCTTTTGATCGACGAGTACTACTGCCCCGCCGTTGCCGACATCACCATGCAGGGCGTGAAGAAGGTCGTGGACCTTGCCGAGCAGGTGAACGGCGAGGACGAGGTTGCCGCAGGCAATATCATGGAGGGTCTGATCCTTTCCGGTCTTGGCATGAAGCTGGCCAAGTCCTCCCGCCCCGCCTCCGGTGCCGAGCACGTGGTCTCTCACTATCTGGAGTGCTACAAGCTGGCCCGCGGCATCTGGCCCGAGTTCCACGGCAAGAAGGTTGGCGTGGCCTCCGTGCTGATCAACCGCATCTACCACAACATTGCCGACCGCGTGGAGGAGGTCAACCCCACCGCCGACAATCCCGATTGGGATCTGATCCGCGCACAGTTTGACACGACCCAGCACGCCGAGCTGATGAAGGTCAACGAGCCCAGCATCATGGACAAGGTCGATCCCGCCCGTCTGAAGGCGATCTGGCCCGACATCCGTCGCATCATCAAGACCGTGCTGCCCACCGACGAGGAAATGATGAAGATGATGCGCGCCGCAGGTGCCGCTACCGAGCCCGCTGACGTGCACGTGGACGACGAGCTCCTGGAAAAGGGCCTGCGCTACCACGCCTACATGCGTTACCGCATCCTGCTCACGCGTCTGATGCCGATGCTGGGGCTGGATATCATGGATTTTGTGAAATGAGTTACCGCTAATATATGAAATATCTGTTTTTTGACATAGAATGCGCCAACTGCTATCAGAACTGCGCGAAGATCTTCAGTCTCGGCTACGTCGTGACCGATGAGAATTTCAACATTCTCCACGATAAAGAGGACGTGTTGATCAATCCGCGCGACCGTTTTGACTGGTACGTGGCCAAGAAGATGATGGCATATCCGCGAGAGATCTTCAAGGATATGCCTCCCTTCCCCGATTTTTACGATCGCTTCCGCGAAATGTTTGAGGACGAGGATACGATGGTGATCGGCTATGCCGTGACCAATGACGTGCATTTTTTGCACGATGACTGCCGCCGCTACGGCCTCGCGCCCTACACCTACAAATTCTATGACGTGCAGCAGCTTTACGCCCGCCAGCCCGTCAACAACACCGCCAAAAACTTAGAGGACTCGCTTCTTTCCTGGTGCCAGGTGGAGCCGGAAAACCTCCATCGCTCGGATGAGGATGCCTATAACACGATGCTGATCATGAAGGCGATCGCCGCATACCACGGCACCAACATCCCCGGCCTTATGGAAATGTTCCCCGATTGCGGCGGCTCCACCAAGGACGGCGTGATCGACTTCGCCTGGCGCAAGCCCGAGGGGGAAAAGAAAAAGAAGCGTCACCGCTCCAAAAAGAAAAAGACCGAGGCAGCCGAGGTGGAAAGCACCGAGCCGGACACCTCCAATTACATGGAGCGCGGCTCGCACAACGCGGAGCTGTTTGTCAAGTTCCTCAGCACCGTAGCACCCAAAAAGACGCGCAAGCCGCCACTGCTCTCAGGCCACACCGTGACGGTGGGCGTCAACTATCAGCGCACGCATTTCAACGAAATGCTCTATCTCGTGCAAATGATCACCAACGCGGGCGGGCGCTACACCCTCTCCACGCGCGAGGCGGACACCCTGTACGTGTGGGAGGAGGCACAGACCGATCCCCGCTATCTTATCGCCAAGGATATGATCGAGGCGGGTGAGGAGATCGAGATCCTGCCCATCAAGATGCTGTTCGACATTCTGGAAACCAGCGAGCTGCGCCTGTCGCGCAAACCGAAAATGGACCTTTCCTCCTTCGAGGAAAACGCCGACGATGAGGCCGAGGAGCCCGTCGCCGCACAATAACCGAAAAGGGCTGTCGCCACTCGCCACGCGAGAAGAGCGACAGCCCTTTGGTTTTGGGGGAAGGATGGATACGTGTGTTTGCGGGGGAGCCCTTTTGACAAAAGGGCTCCCCCGCACCCCCTCACAAAACCTTTTACAAGGGAAAAGGCATACGCAGCCGAAAATGTCGGCAAAACGCCATACCGTTTGCCAAAATTTCGCACAAATTGCATATGACGTCATCACGGACAAACCTGTAGGGGCGACCTATCTCGCAAAGCGAGGTGGATGGTCGCCCGCCACCTCATAACCGCTCAAACGTATACCCTGCTTTTTCGATCTTTTCCCTAATCCTTTCGTCCGCGACGTCCTCGGCATAAGAGACGGTCAGCACGCCTTTTTTGAGATCGACCTTGCCCGCGACGCCCTTGACGTCGTTCACGGTCTCCTCCACGCGGCGCTTACAATGCGCACAATGCATTCCGCCGATCCGGAACCTTTTTTGAAATCTGACGCCCTTCAGCTTCTTTTTCTTTGGGCGGTAACGCCCGCCGCCGCAGCAGCCGCCCTCGCCCTTAAAATGCTTGATAGAGGCAAGGAGCGCGATCACCATCACAGCGGCGATCACACCGATGATCACAAAATTTTCCATCCGTTATCCCTCTCCCCGCTCATACAGCTCGTCTATTTTTTCGCTTGGCATATCTGCGAGCAGCCCGCAGATCGCGTTCTCGCTGGCCGCGCCCTCGCCGCAGATCTCTATGATCTTCTTTTCCAAAACAGCGTAGCAAAAGGCGTATTTTCGCGCCATGGCGCGCCCCTTTTCCGTGAAGAACGCCAACCCGAACACCTCTTGTCTGACAATGCCAAGCTCGGAAAGTGAGCGCAGCATATTGTGCACGCTCGGCTTGCTGAATCCAAGCGCGTTGGCAAGCTCCACGTTTTTGACGCCGAGCCCTTCCCCCGACAGACGGTGAAAGCGGATGATATATTTCACCTGCGAAAACGTAAATTTGATATTGTTATCCAACACTAACTCCTCTTTTCAAAGAAGGGATGCGCGCGTTACGCACGCATCCCCTCTTTGATATTATTTCTCTTTTTTGCTATGATGGCAACTGCCGCACTTTCCGCCACACTCCTTGGCGTAAGGACAGCCCACGCATTTTTCACCGCGCGCTTTGGCACGGATGATGTAAAACGCGGCCGCACCGACGATCAGAAGGATCACGCCAATGGCGATGTAATCAACAGCACTCATATCAGGCATTCAGCGCGTACTCGGCCTTCAGCTCTCTGTTCTTTTTAAGGATCATCAGCGTGAAGACAGCCGCGATGGAAAGCACGATGACCCAACCGACGATGGGCATCCAAGCGGCGCCAAAGCTGCCGCCCGTGAAGAGCGTGCCGAAGAAGAACACAAGGAAGCCAACGGTATAACCGACGGCAAACTGCAAGCCGATGCCTGCCCAGAGCCATTTCTTGCTCTTGATCTCGGAGTTCATGGCACCCAGTGCCGCGAAGCAAGGAGGCGTGAAGAGGTTGAACATCAGGAACGCGAGACCTGCCACAACGGAAATGCCGCCCATATTGGAGGCGCCGATGGCACCCACGGCCTCAAGATCCTCGTTGATTAGATGCTCAAACATGAACACGGTTGCCAGCGTGGAAACAACGCACTCCTTGGCGATGAAGCCGGTCACAGCCGCAGCTGCAAGCTGCCAGAGCGCCACGCCGACGATGGGGGCGATCACGTACGCGATCGGGGTCGCAATGGTGGCAAGGATCGAGTTCGAGGGATCCTCGACAACCTGGAAATTCCAGCCGTAGGTCTGCATCATATACACCACGAAGTTACAAACAAGGATCACAGTACCGGCCTTGACGATATAGGACCAACCTCTCTGGCACATCGACTTGAGTGCCTGCGGGAAGGAGGGGGCCTTATACTCGGGAAGCTCGATGATGAAGAAGGACTTTCTGGCCTTGTAGCCGTTCAGCGCGTTGATGAGAAGCGCGCAAAGCAGGATGATGACGATGCCCACAAAGTACATCGTCACGCCGACCCACTCGGATTCCCCGAAGAAGGCACCTGCGAACAGTGCGATCACGGGCAGCTTCGCGCCGCAGGGCATGAAGGGAGCCAGCATAGCGGTCGCTCTTCTTTCACGCTCGTTACGGATGGTACGGCAAGCCATCACACCGGGGATGGCACAGCCCGTACCGATGATAAAGGGAATGACGGATTTGCCGGAAAGACCGACCTTTTTGAAGATGGGATCCAGCACAACGGTGGCGCGTGCCATATAACCGCAATCCTCCAGAAGCGCGATCAGGAAGTACATCACCATCACAAGCGGCAGAAAACCGACCACGGCGGCAACGCCCTCGATGATACCCTCCAGAATGATTGCTTGGATCAGCTCGTGTGCGCCGCTAAGCCAGCCGGCAACCACGTCCTTGAACCAGGCAATGCAGTCCACAAGGCCCCAAAGGTGAGTCTCGCCCACGTCAAGACCCTCGGCAAGCCACACGCCGGGACCCGCCTGCGAGATCCAGAAAACTGCCCACATGATCAGCGCGAAGATCGGAATGCCAAGCCACTTGTTGGTCAACACCGCGTCGATCTTGTCGCCCACGTTCTTATCTTTGGTAAGGACCTTGCGGCTTTCCACCGCTTTGACGATCTCGTTCACGAAAGCGAAACGCTTGCGGTCTGCCGCCTCCACCACCGCCTTGTCGCCAAGGTCAATATCGCCCTGCACGTAAGGCGCGATCTGCGTCTTGCCCACCGCCGCGACCGCCGCATCCACCACGCTCTTCAAGCCGTCTGCCGAGGTGGAAACGGTGTGGATAACGGGGCAGCCGAGCTTTTTGGAGAGTGCCTCGGCATCGATCTTGGTTGCCTTTTTCTCATTGACGTCATGCTTATTCAGCGCCACGACCACGGGAATGCCAAGCTCCAAGAGCTGCGTGGTGAAGAAAAGACTGCGGCTGAGGTTGGTGGCGTCCACGATGTTGATGATCACGTCGGGATTTTCCTTCTTCACGTAGGAGCTGGTGATGCTCTCCTCGCTGGTGAAGGGAGACATGGAGTATGCACCGGGAAGATCCACAGCGATCAGCTGCTCGCCCTTGGCATACGCCTTTTTGATGGGGCACTCTTTTTTGTCAACGGTAACACCCGCCCAGTTGCCGACCTTCTCGCTGGAGCCGGTCAGGGCATTATACATAGTGGTCTTACCCGAGTTGGGATTACCCGTTAAGGCAATTCTCATGAAGTATCCTCCTATTTTTAATCCTTTCGGATATAGATTACGCTCAAGATCATCAGTTAGCAATTGCTAACCGAATGGGCAAAAAATAATCAGCCGCAGAGCGCGCCTTGCGGCTTGCCATCCAAAATCAGATGATGATGGCCTCTGCAAGCTGATTATCAATATTATATCTGCCGTCCTTGATCGCGACAATGCAACCGCCCTTCAGGTGGCGCACAACGGTGATCGCCTCCCCGCTGTAACAGCCAAGCGAGAACAAAAAGGCGTTCAGCTCCTCGTCATCGGTTTCAATTCTGCTTATGATATATTCCACGCCGTCCTGTGCTTCTCTCAAATTCATCGTAAGCTCCTTTCCCCGATTTCGGTGATACGATCCAAAGTTGTTAGCGGTTGCTAACCGATACATATTATACTGTGTTTTTTCCCCATTGTCAACTATTTTTCGCGGATTTTGGCAACTTCGTACGCTTTCACAAAAATCAGTTCGCATATGCTAACCACAAAAAGAGATTTTGCACAATTTTGTTAGCCCGCGCTAATTTTCCGCGCTTTTGCTTGAAAAAGCACCCGCAATATGGTATAATAGATTGAATATAAATTGGAAGGAAGAATTTTTATGGCACTGCACGAATCGGGACAGATGTATCTCGAGGCAATCTACGTTTTATCGCAAAAAAGTGAGCACATCCGTGCCATAGACGTCGGTGCCTATCTGGGCTACAGCAAGCCCTCCGTCAGCCGCGCGATCGGGCTTTTGAAAAAGGACGGCTACGCGCTGGTGGACGACGAAGGGTACCTGAAGCTGACCGCCAAGGGCCTGGAATTATCCGAGCAGCTTTACGAGCGCCACACCGTGCTTTCCCGTATGCTGATGGCACTTGGCGTGGACGAGGAGACCGCCACCGAGGATGCCTGCCGCATCGAGCACGTCATCAGCGACAGATCCTTCGCCGCCGTCAAAAAGCATTATCTGGATTATCAAGAAAACTAAGCAAAGGGGCTGTCGCCAAAGCGACAGCCCTTTGGTTTTGGGGGAAGGCGTGGTGACTTTTGCGGGGGAGCCCTTTTGACAAAAGGGCTCCCCCGCACCCCCTCACAAAACCTTTTACAAGGGAAAAGGTATACGCAGCCGAAAATGTCGGCAAAACGCCATACCGTTTGCCAAAATTTCGCACAAATTGCATATGACGTCATCACGCACAAAGCCGTAGGGACAGGCGTCTCGACTGTCCGCATCCGCGATGCACGCCCGTCCGCGCACCATATTCCTATCCGTGCGAAATGTTTTGAAGGGGTGCAGGGGGGACTTTCCAAAAAGTCCCCCCTGCCGCCTCTCCCCCTAAAAAAGGCGGCCGCGATGCGGCCGCCCCCGAGGCAAACTTCTTTTGTCATTTCATATTTTGCACCATACGGCGCATCTTCTTCCCGGTCTTTTCCACGGCCTCGGCCGTGTTTTTGGCGACGCGCTTGGCGCTGTTGCTCATCACCACGCCCACAGCACCCGCCACGGATGCGGCGGTCAGAATTCCCGTGACCACCATCGTTGCTTTATTCATTTTTATCCCCCCTTGCTCTCGTCTTGCTATTATTTTTACCGCGCGTTTGCGCATCTATGCAACGGCAAAAACGGAAATTATACGATAATTTGAAGCTTTTTTGTTTTTCAACTTGCATTTGTCAATAAAACATTGTATAATTATTTTAATTATGATATAAGGGAGGTTGTGCGATGCAACAGATCTATACCATCCCCGTACACGAGGCGTTTGAGGCGGGTGCCGCCGATCACAAATGCGGGTGCCCGCTCTGCGCCCTTTACCGCAAGCTGGAGGAAAACGAGCTGGATCTCATCCTTGGCGCGTCGATGATGGAGCCCGACGTACGCATCAAGACCAACGAAAAAGGCTTTTGCCGCACGCACTATGACATGATGTTCGTGCGCAAGAACCGTCTTGGCATGGCGCTGACACTGGAAAGTCACCTGAACGAATTGCGAAACGATCTTTCCACGGGTCTTATTGCGGGGCTTGTCACAAAGCCCGGCTCCACGCCCTTGCGGCGCATTGAAAAGCTGGAAAAAAGCTGCTACGTCTGCGAGCGCATTGATTTCCACTTCCAGCACATGGCCGAGACCGTGGTACTGCTTTTTGAAGCGGAGGAAGCATTTGCCGACAAGATCAAATCTCAGCCCTACTTCTGCCTGCCGCACTATCGCCTGCTTTTGGAAAAGGCGCAGGCGCGGCTGCAAAAAAAGAAGCTTGCCGACTTTTTCAACATCGTGGAGGGCGTGCAAAAGCACTATCTGGACACGCTTTGCGAGGACGTGAGCTGGTTCTGCAAGAAATTCGATTACCGCTATGAGGACGAGCCCTGGAAAAATTCGAAGGACAGCGTGGAGCGCGCGATGGCGTTTCTGCGCTCTGACATTCATAAAAAATAAAGGAGAACATCATGCAACTTTGTGAAAAGGACATTCGCGCGATGCTGCACGGCGCGGTGGAGATGAAAGAAATTGACGGCGAGTGGCAGTTCAGCCGCTTCACGCAAAAGCAGCACGAGCTTTACGACGTGGTGAACAAGGATTTTGCCAGAAAATCCTATGCCACCTCGGGCATCCGTCTGGAGTTTGAGACGGACGCTGACAGCTTTTCCTTCAAATACCGCGCGATGCAAGCGTCCAGCCGCAAGTTTTATTACTTTGACGTGTTTGTGGACGGCGTGATGGTACAGCACACAGGGCACGAGGACCTTTTGGAGGCAAAAAACGTTCTTTCCGTCACCCTTCCCGCAGGAACGCACCGTGTGGCGGTGTATTTCCCCAACCTGTTCAACGCGCGCATCTGGCAAGTGGAGCTGAGCGACGGCGCCACCTTCACCCCCGTCAAGAAATCCCGCAAGCTGCTTTGCTTCGGTGACTCGATCACGCAAGGGTACGACGCCAAGTTCTCCTCGCAAAGCTACGCCAATCTGCTGGCGGACAAGCTGGACGCCGAGCTTGTGGATCAGGCCATCGGCGGCGAGGTCTTCCGCCCCGAGCTTGTTGACACCGATATGGACTATCAGCCCGACATCGTGACAGTCGCCTACGGCACCAACGACTGGTCTGGACAGACCCGTGAGCGCACGGTGGAGTGCGCCAACGCCTTCTATGCCAACGTGCGCCGCGCCTACCCCAACGCGAAGATCTTTGCCATCACGCCCATCTGGCGCGCGGACAATGACCGCATGACCAAGGTCGGCACGTTTACACAGGGTGTGGAGATCGTCCGCGCCGCGGCCGCCGCGCAAGAGGGTGTCACCATTGTGGACGGCAACCGTATGATCCCGCATCTGCGCGAGGTCTGCTCCGATCGCTATCTGCACCCCAACGATTACGGCTTCAAATTCTACGCGAACGCGCTGTACGATGCCATCGCACCGCATCTTGCAAAGGAGGACTGAGTGATGATACTGACCAATGAACAACTGCGCGGCACGATCTCGGGTGCTGTTGAGCTTGCCGAGCAAAACGGCGTACTGATCCCCTACCGCTTCGGGCGCTATCTGCGCGAGCACGTGTACCCCGCCACCAACCGCTTCCACCCCAAAATGACGCAGTCCGCAGGCGTGGTCTGTCGCTTTACCACCAATTCTCATACGCTTGCCTTTGACTACACGGTGGAAACGCTTGGCGCCGAGCAAAGCTTTGACGTGTGGGTGAACGGCATTTTCCTGTCGCACACCACCTGCACCGCCCTTGCGGGCCGCATTGAGGTGGCACTCCCCGACGAGCGCTCCGAGGTCGAGATCTACTTCCCCTCTCACCGCGAGGGGCGTATCATGAACGTCACGCTGGATGACGGTGCCGATTTTGAGCTCCCCGCCGCCCCCAAATACCGTATTCTTTTCAAGGGTGACTCGATCACCAACGGCTCCACCACCCGCTTCACCTCGATGGGCTACACCCACCAGGTCGCACGCGCGCTGAACGCCCACATCATCAATCAGGGCATCGGCGGTGAGGAGTTCAATCCCGCCGCAATGGATATTGATCTGAAGGAAGAGCTTGACCTCATCGTCTTTGCCTTCGGCACGAACGACTGGTCGCACGCTCCCTCTCACCCCCGTATGGTCGCCAACGTCAACGGCTTCCTTGCCGGTATGCGCGATCTGTACCCCGACACCAGGATGGTGATGATCCTGCCCCTTTGGCGTGCGGATTCCCACATGCAAAAGCCCACGGGCACCTTTGAGCATGCCTGTGCGCTCTTCCGCGAGACCGCCACGCGCTTCGGCGTTCACGTGATCGACGGTCAGACCCTTGTGCCCCACGTCACTGAGGTCTTTGCCGACAAGAGATTGCACCCCGATGAATTCGGCTTCCAGTTCTACGCCGAAAACCTGTTGCCGCACCTCAAGGCACTGCTTGAAAAATGATGGAAAATAAAAGCAAATACGGCAATATGATTGACCTTTTGCAGCTGCAAAAGCAGTTCATATTGAACCATCTGGGCGCGGGCGACGTCGCCGTGGATTTCACGATGGGCAACGGTCACGATACCGAATTTTTGTCCAAAACGGTGGGAGAAACGGGACACGTATACGCGTTTGACGTACAAAAGCAAGCGCTGGAGTCCACCGCCGCCAACCTCAAGCAGGCGGGCTGTCCCGAAAATTACACGCTGATCCTTGACTCGCACCACAAGGTGAAGGAGTACGTGCAAGGTCCCATCCGCGCGGGGATGTTCAACCTTGGCTACCTGCCCGGCTCTGACAAGAGCATCACCACGATGCGCGTAACCACGATGCCCGCCATTGAGGCCGCCATTGACCTGTTGGACCACGGTGGCGTGCTGCTGGTAGCGGTCTACCCGGGTCACGCGGAGGGAGATGCCGAGGGCAAGATGGTATTGGACTATTTTGCAACGCTTGACCGCCACGTGATCTGCTGTACCCTCATCCGCATCCTCAACTCCCCCACCTCGCCCTTCTTTATTGTGATCGAAAAGAAATAAGTGCCGTAACGGTACGAAAAAAGGAGATATTATCATGCCACTGATCGATATGCCGGTTGAAAAGCTGAAAACTTATGAGGGTCGCAACCCCCGCCCCGCCGACTTTGACGAATTCTGGGATCGCTCGCTTGCCGAAATGCGCGCCATCGACCCCGATGCCACCTTCACCCCCGTGCCCTTCCCTTCCGAGGTGGCGGAGTGCTTCGACCTGCGCTTCACCTCCACCAAGGGGGCGCGTATCCACGCAAAATTCGTTCGTCCCAAGCATTTTGAGGGCAAGATCCCTGCCCTTTTGAAATTCCACGGCCTTTCCGGCAACAACGGCTGCTGGTCGGAGCTGTTCAACTTCGCAGCGGAGGGCTATGCCGTGGCATCGCTTGACAGCCGCGGTCAGGGCGGCCTTTCCGAGGACGTGGGCGGCGTTGCGGGCACGACCTACACGCATCCCTTCATCCGCGGTCTGGAGGGCCCGCCCGAGGGGCTGCTTGTCCGCGACCTCTTCCTTGATACGGCCATGCTTGCCCGCATCGTGATGGGGCTTGACTTTGTGGACGAGACGCGCGTTGGTGTGTTTGGCGGCTCGCAGGGCGGTGCGCTTTCCATCGCCTGCGCCGCGCTGGTGCCCGAGATCAAGCTCTGCGCACCCAACTTCCCTTACTACGCCGACTACAAGCGCGTGTGGGAGATGGATCTTGCCAAGGGCGCATACGAGGGCATGCGCTACTATTTCCGTTGGTTCGATCCCGCGCACGAGCGCGAGGACGAGATCTTTGAAAAGCTCGGCTACATCGACATCCAGTTCCTTGCGCCCCGCATCCGCGCCAAGGTAATGATGGCCACGTGCCTGATGGACACGACCTGCCCGCCCTCTACGCAGTTTGCCGCCTACAACAAGATGACCTGCGAAAAATCCGTCATCTTTTACCCCGATTACGCACACGAGGAGCCGCGCCCACACAAGGATCGCGTTTTCGCCTTCCTTTCCGAGCTGAAGGCCTGAAACTCATACCGTTTTGGGGGATATTCCCCAAAAAGCGAAAACTCTACGGCGCGTGGGTTGCGTTTTGCACCCACGCGCGTTATACTTTTGGTGAAAGGTGGTGTGCTTTTTGGATCAGGAAAAAATAGGACAGTTTATAGCGTCCCTGCGCCGCGAGATGGCGCTTACGCAACGCGAGCTTGCCGAAAAGCTTTGCGTGAGCGACAAGGCGATCTCCAAATGGGAATGCGGCAAGGGGCTACCCGAGGTGTCGCTGATGCTCCCACTTTGCGAGGTGCTTGGCATCACCGTCAACGAGCTGTTATCGGGCGAGCGACTGGAAAACGAAAGCTATCAGGCGCGCGCCGAGGAAAATATGACGGCGCTTTTGCGCGAGCGCACGGAAAACAAGCGCAAGCTGCTGTTGGAATTTGTTGTGATCCTGATCACGATGCTTTCCTCCGTCACCATCATCCTGCTGTCGGGGCTTCTCGCGCTCGGCACACCGCTTCGCATCCTTTTGATCGTCATCGCGCTTGTGGTGATGGTTGGCGGCATTGCGGTCGCCGCCGTGCTGGAAATGACCTCGGGATATTTTGAATGCCCAAGGTGCGGCGCCTACTTTTTGCCCACCAAAACGGCTTACATCATGGGAATGCACACCGTGACACGCCGCCATTTGCGCTGTCCGCACTGCGGCAAAAAAAGCTGGTGCCGCCGACGCCTTTCGCAAAAAAAGACACAGGAATGAGCCCGTTTCTTGACAAAACGCACGCATCCTGCTACAATAAAAGAGAAAGGTGGTGGCGCTGTGAAAAACAAAAGATCGCTTGTTTTATGGATCGCGCTTTACGTGTTGGAGTTCGTGGGCGCGCTCGCCATCATTCTTTTCAACCGCGAGGATTGGATCTTCAACGCCTGGTCGGCGTTCCCGCTTTTCTATTTGCTTGCGTTTGCCTTTCTGATCTGGTATTTGCCAAGCATCTGGAATTATCGACGCTCGGAGGATGCGAGGATCTTCGACTATCTTTGGCACTGTAGAAATTTTGACGAGCGCGCGGCATATATGCGCAGCATCGCAAGGGAACGAGACGGCACGTGGCAAGACCCGATGTGGTCGTTTATGAGCCGTGTTTGCGCCGCCCTGCTGCCGATGTATCTGTTGTTCATCTTCTTTGGCATACGGCCCTTAAAGATCGCCTCCTTTGTGTTCGGAGTACTGATTTATATCTCGCTTATGCTGTTCTGGTGTGTTGTTTTAAGTGGAGAATTGAAAGAAGCCAAAGAGCACCGCCGAAAGCGCCAAAAAGAATTGGAAGAGCAACAAAAACGCGAGGAGCTTGGAAAGTGGAAATAACAAAAAATCCGCCACGTGTGCGGATTTTTTGTTATTTAAAGCGTGAGAACGGCTTGTGTGAGGCGCCGACCAAGCTCCCACTCGCACGCGGGAGTGTAGTGCCAGCCGTCGAACATTTCCTCAATATCCGTGGTGGGCACGAACACGGCGCGCGGCGTGGTGGCGGCAACTTTTTGTTGCGCCGCGATCACCGTCGCGCGGTGCGGCATCCTCTCGCTGAACTCGTGCACCGAGCCAATCGCCACGGGCAGATCCGCCACTGTTTCGGCGCGGATATTTTCCAAAAACGCGCGCAGATTTTGCTCGTATTCCGCGGCGGAATACTCCTTGATGGCATCACTGCACCCCTGCTGCCACAAAAGCCCGCGGAACACGGGCGTTTTGCCCGCAGCTTGCAGATCGCGCACCGCCGTGTGGAGCGTGTCCATAAGCGCCTTGTAATCCTCTGCCGAGCGTTCTTTATTCCATCTGTTATACAGCGCCGTGCCGTCCGAGGCATATTTGATGATGGCCCATTCCTCCCCGCGTGCGGCAAGCAGATGCGCCGCAGGCAGCTCCAAGCCAAAGCGATCCTCGCGGTGTCCAAGCCCCGGGCGCACCCGCTGCCATTTGCCGTTGTTCGGGTTTTCGGTGTTGGTGTGAAAGTAAATGTCCACGTCATAGCTGCGCTGATATTCCTCGGGCAATTCCGCAAAATGCGAAATGCCCAGCGCATTCGACTGTCCCGCGATCAAAAGAACGTTGACCTTGCTCATCATATGCCTCCTACTTGGATTTACGTGCATTGTAGCACAAAGCGCACACAAAGTCAAGTACCCTTGCTTTTTGCCGCGAAATGTGCTATACTTTTTTTGAAAAACACTTTGCTTGGAGGTAGCTTATGCTATACGGAGACGGCAAACACGACGATACGCGCGCCCTGCAGGAAATGCTGGACGCGTGCGGCATCGTCACCATAGAAAAGCCCGGCACCTATCTTGTGTGTCGCACGCTTCTTATCCACTCGCACACGCGCCTTGTGCTTGCCCCCGGCGTCACGCTGCTGGCGGCACCGCGCTCCTGCTGCGCGCTCATACAAAACGAGCATTTTGAGGACCCCGGCAAAAAGGACGTGCAGATCGAGATCGTCGGCGGCATTTTTGACGGCAACTGTGACGAAATGGGGCTGGATCCGATGGCGCTGGCGCTCACGCGCGAGGATGCGCCCTATTCCCCCGCGCGCTTTTCCGGCAAGCTGTTGCGCTTTGCGCACGTGCAAAACATCCTGCTGGAAAAGCTGACCGTGCGCGATCCCGTGGGCTACGGCATCCAGATCGCGGACGCCGAGGGTTTTATCACGCGCGATATTTATTTTGATTACAATTCCCACTTCGGGTGCACCGACGGGGTGCACGTCAACGGCCCCGCCCGCAACGGGGTGATCGAAAACGTCTACGGCGTCACCAACGATGACGTGGTCTCGCTTACCACCGTGGATGAAATGCACGCCGAGGTCACAAAGGGCGAGATCGAGGACGTGGAGATCCGCAACGTCAGCTCCACCAACGGCTATTCCGCCGTGCGGTTGCTTTCCTCGGGTGGATTTGCGATGCGCCACATCCGCATCTGCGGCATTTACGGCACCTATCGCCATTACGGCATTCTCATCTCGCACCACGATATCCGCCCCGGCACCGCCAATTTCTTTGATGGCATTACGGTGGAGCACGTGCATGCCTCAAAGGCCGACCGCCCCCTTCCCCCCGAGTGCTTTTGCTATTGGGAGGGAGACGGTATCGAAAAACGCGCCATCATCCGCCTGCGCGCGGGCAAGGAGGCGTTGCACGTGGGACGTCTTGTGCTGCGCGACGTCGTCCGCCACCAGAAAACGCCCACAAGCGCGCCGTTGGTGCAGCTGGATTCCGGCGTGAGCATTGACCGACTTGTGCTGGACAATCTGCACCAGACCGCCGCCCCCGGCATCACGCTTCCCCTTGTTATCAACGATGCCGAGATCGGCGAGCTGATCGCCCGCGACGTGCAAGGATAACGCTCACGCGCGCGCCGCTTGCCGCGCCTTCCATTTGTTTTTGCCGAAATAATCGCAAAGCGCCGCCACCTTATCGTAGTAGCAGACCATCCACCCCGCACGCGTAAGCGGCGGGTGCCACGTGATGGGAAACATATGATGGCGGATGATATCGCGCTGTGTCGCGCTCAGATCCGGATAATCCCGCTTGGCGTGCGCCAGCGCCGCGCGCGGATGCGTGAAAAGGTGTAGCCGTGTGCCCTTTTTGCGGTCATGCCAATCGTATAAGTAATAATCGTGCAAAAGCGCACCGCGCACGAACTCCGCAAGCCCCACCACGCGCAAGGGGTGCTTTTTATAGTACCGATAGCAAAAATACGCCACGCGAAGCGAGTGATCGTACACGCTCCCCTTGACGTGATGTTTGTATTTCTTCATGCCGCGAAAGGCATCCGTGTGCAGGATGTCACGGATGATATGTAAAAATTCTCTCTCAACCATATTCCACCGCCGTTTTTGTAATAAAAACAGTATAACGTATCCGTGTTTTCGCCACATTTGCAAATTGTTTGCGTTTTGTAAATTCGCCGCGAAAACACGCGGTAATTTGTGGAAAAGAAAAGGCAAACGGGGCGATTTCTCGCCCCGTTTGCCTACTTTTTTGTTTTGGAGTGCATATTCACATACGCCGAGCGACGGAAAGAGCGTTAGGCGCAAAATATGGAAGCCGTCAGCAGTTGCGCCCCATTTCGTATGCTTCCTCCATCAGATCCTCGCGACATTTGATCTCGCCGCGCTTGCCTACGCCGCCCGCAATGAGACACCCCTTCTCCTCGCAATCCTCAAAGCAATCGCGCGTACAGCCGCGGATCGACTCTGCAGTCTGCTCCAAAAGGGGCAGATCGTCGTCCGCCGCCGTGATGATCATATAGATGTCGGCGTGCACGTCACGGTACACGTAAAACAGACGGTCGATGAAGGTTTTCAGCTGCGCTGTCATCGAATAGAAGTATACGGGTGTCGCCAAAACCAACACGTCCGCCTTTTTGATCTTCTCTAAAAGCGGCAGCATATCGTCATCCTGCACGCACTTGCCGCGCTTGCGGCAGACGTAACAACCCTTGCAATAGTTGATATTTTTGTCGCGCAAAGAGACGATCTCGGCATTGTGCCCCGCCTCGGTCGCGCCCGCGTAAAACTCCTCGCACAGCGTTTCGGAATTGCCGCCCTTGCGGGGGCTGGAGGAAATGATCAATACGTTTTTCATCCTGTTTCCTTCCTTTCTTTTATTGGCTTTATTGTAGCACAAAACAACCTCTTTTGCAAGTCCCAAAGGATATTTTCCTCCCCCTCTTGCATTTTGGCGCAAAATTTGGTAAAATATAAAGGATTGTTGATTTTATAAAGGATGATTACTATGGACGAAAGAACGATAAAGGAAATCGAGCGTCGGCGCACGTTTGCGATCATCTCGCACCCCGACGCAGGTAAGACCACCCTCACCGAAAAGCTGCTGCTTTACGGCGGTGCCATCCAGTCCGCGGGCTCCGTCAAGGGCAAGCAGAGCGACAAGCACGCCGTTTCCGACTGGATGGAGCTGGAAAAGCAGCGCGGTATTTCGGTCACCTCTTCGGTGATGCAGTTCCGCTACAACGGCTATTGCATCAATATTCTGGACACCCCCGGACACCAGGACTTCTCTGAGGACACCTACCGCACGCTGATGGCCGCCGACAGCGCGGTGATGGTCATTGACGCGGCCAAGGGCATCGAGCCGCAGACGCGCAAGCTCTTTCACGTGTGCGCCAAGCGCGGCATCCCGATCTTCACCTTCATCAATAAAATGGACCGCGAGGCACGCGACCCCTTTGACCTGCTTGACGAGCTGGAGCGCGAGTTCGGTATCGGCACGTACCCGATGAACTGGCCGATCAGCTGTGGCGTGACCTTCAAGGGCGTGTTTGACCGCCGCGCGCGTTGCATCCACACCTTTGACAACTTCCACGGCGGACGCGGCAAGCTGAACACCATTGCCTGCGATATCACCGAAACGGAAAAGCTGGACGCGCTGATCGGCGAAAATCTGCGCGAGGAGCTGTGTGAGCAGGTGGAGCTTTTGGACGGCGCCAGCTTTGATTTTGACGAGGAGAAGATCGCAAAGGGCAAGCTCTCGCCCGTGTTCTTCGGCTCTGCGCTCAACAACTTCGGCGTCGAGGACTTCCTTGCCGCCTTCCTTGAAATGACCTCCTCTCCCCTTTCCCGCAAAACGATAGACGACACCGAGGTCACCCCCTTTGACGAGGGTTTCTCTGCTTTTGTATTCAAAATTCAGGCAAACATGAACAAGGCACACCGCGACCGTATCGCGTTCCTGCGCATCTGCTCGGGCAAGTTCGAGCGCGGCGAGGAATACTTCCACATTCAGGGCAAGCGCCCGATCAAGCTCTCTCAGCCCCAGCAAATGATGGCACAGGAGCGCGAGGGCGTGGAGGAGGCGTTTGCGGGCGACATCATCGGTGTGTTTGACCCCGGCATCTTCTCGATCGGTGACACGGTGTGTGCGAAGAACCGCAAGGTGACCTACTCCGGCATCCCGACCTTCGCCCCCGAGCATTTTGCAATGGTAGAGCAGATCGACTCGATGAAGCGCAAGCAGTTCGCCAAGGGTATGGATCAGATCGCCAAGGAGGGCGCGATCCGTATGTTCTTCGAGCCCGGCGCAGGTATGGAGCGCGTGGTGGTCGGCGTGATCGGCATGCTGCAGTACGACGTGCTGAAGTTCCGCATGGAAAGCGAGTACGGCGTGAAGTATATCCAGCGCGAGCTCCCCTTCCAGTATATCCAGCGCATCGATAACGAGGACGTGGACGTCGCCAAGCTGAACCTGACCTCCGACACCCGCGTGGTGGTGGACGTGCAGGGCAAGTACTATCTGCTTTTCACCGGACAGTGGAGCATCAAGTGGGCAACGGACAACAATCCGGGGCTCGTATTGGTCGATTTTGACCATATGTAACGATTTCCAAATATATTCATATATTTTCCAGTTTTGATAATTGATTTTCCAATTATATTTTTAAGAAATTATATATTTTTTCAAAAAGCGCGACCGCCTTGTGCAAGTCGCGCTTTTTTCTTCTCAAAATTGACTTTTCGCATCAATTGTGGTATACTTTAATAGGATATGTAACAAATGCGGTCAACCGCTTGAAAGGATGTGTGCCATATGTCTTCCAACGATGCCGAGGTGCTCGGCACTCCCTCCCCGCCTGCGCGGGAGAAAAAGCAAAAGCGAACGCCCCTTTGGGGATTGCTGGCGCTGGGGCTGATCGCCCTGATGAGCTTACTGATCTTGATCCTTGCCAATTTGAAAATACGAAACGAGCAGCAATATCTGCTTTTCCGCAACGATCTTTTCCCCGTCAAGTACACCGTGGATGATGCCGAGCTCTGGGGATATATGAACGAGGACGGCGAGATCGTTTTTGCGGCGCAATATGAGGACGCCGCGGAATTTTCCGACAACGGGCTTGCCGCCGTCAAGCGTGACGGGCTCTGGGGCTTCATCAACCAAAAGGGCGAGGCGGTGATCCCCTGCCGCTTTGAGGAGACGCTCGGCTTTGGCAAGGGAACGCTTGCCGCTGTCAAGCGCGATGGTCTGTGGGGCTTTGTGGACGAGGATGGCACCGAGGTCATCCCCTGCAAATACGATAAGGTGCTTGCCTTCAGCGCCTGCGGCCTTGCCGCTGTGGGCGTGGATCAGAAGATCGGCTATATCAACGAGGAGGGAGAGATGGTGATCCCCCCGCAGTTTGAGCAGGCGCAGACCTTCGATCACCAAAAGCGCGCACTGGTCAAAATTTACGGCGACTGGGGCATCATCGACAAGGATGGCAGCTTTGTGGTCAATCCGCAGTTTGACGAGATCGGTAAATTTGCCGACAACGGCCTTGCACGCGTCAAAAAGGACGGTCGCTATGGCTATATCGACGAGGACGGCAACTACGCCGTGCTCCCCACCCTGATCGACGCGGGTGACTTTGCCGAAAACGGCCTTGCCGCGGTCAAGTGGGAGACGGACGGCCGTTGGGGCTATATCGATGAGAAGGGCGAGCAGGTCATCCCCGCCCGCTACGATAAGGCGCTGATCTTTGGCGACAACGGCCTTGCCGCCGTGGCCATCTCGACCCCCGTAACCGAAACGCTGGCGGAGGATCGCTGGGGCTATATCGACGAGGACGGCAATTTCGTCATCTCCCCCACCTTCCATTACGCCACCACCTTTGTGTCGGGGCTTGCCGCCGTCGGCACTGAGAGCGGATATTTCTATATTGATGATGCAGGCAACAAAAAGATCAATTTGCCCGCTGAGTGCAAGCTGCCCGGGCGCTTCACCAAGGACGGCTACGCACTGGTGCTTTGCGAGGATCCCGCTACAAAATCCACCTTTGCACTGATCCTTTCCGAGACGGGAGAGGCCATCCACGAGCGGCGCATCGGTTCCGTTTCCATCGAGGCACTTTTGTACGCCGCCACGCCGTGACGGCAAATACAAAAATCCCCTCTTGACAATTATACAAAAATCGGGTAAAATAAAATCAACGAAAGAGGTGAATAAAAATGGCTGACAACAAGAAGAATGATATGCAAGAAGAGGAAACCACCATCTGCATGCTGCAGGACGAGAACGGAGACGAGCACGAGTTTGAGGTGATCGCCCAGTGCGAATACCAGGGTGCCACCTACTACGCCATGATCCCCGCGCTGAACAGCGACATGGATGATGAGTTTTGTGAGTACGTAATCCTCAAGGAGCTGGTGGACGAGAACGGCGAGGAGTCGCTTGTTTCCATCGACGATAACGAGGACGAATTCAACGCCGTAGCAGATATTTTCGACAATCTGTTTGACGAAGAGGTCGACTACGACACCCAAAAGTAAGTAAATATCCTGCCGTTCGCGTGATAATCGGTTTTTGGGGCCGACACGACGATGAAAGGGATCCGGATAAAGTCCATACCGTGGTTTGCAGGCCTCCCTTCCCCCGTTTCGATCGACTTGTCTCGACGGGATGTAAGGACGTTGGAAGCAGTAAAGCGGTAGACAGGATCCCGCCCTATAAAATAAGGGTTCTATTTTATCGGTTACACGGCTCGGTGGGTCGCAAAAAGCCGCATCCTTTGGATGCGGCTTTTTGCATACCGTTATGGGGTCAATCGAAGGAAAGCTCGGGAAATTCAGGCGGGACGGCGTGCGACCTTGGCAAAAGCGCAAGGGGCGAGCCACCTGTGAGAAAGCGCTGTCGCTCGCGCACACCCTGCACGGAAAGCGGGGCTACGGTAAGCACGGCGCGCACCTGAATGAGATCGGGAGTATTCTGCGGACGCACCACGTCAAACGTACGGCCGCGCGCCTCGGCGCGCAAGAGCAACGGGAAAAGCTCGTGCGGCACCCCGTCGCCGCCACAAAACTGCAAAAAGAGCACAGGGGCACCCTCGTATGCGCCGTACACGTGCACCTCGCGTCGCGCGTCAAGGCGGCGCGCCGCCATCATCACGCCAAGCAAAAGGCCTGTGCAAAACTCCAAGTCAAGCACCTCGCCTGCCGCCATGCGAAGGCCGGAGAAATCATACGTCATCCGTACCCCGCAAAGCTGTGCCAGATGCACCGCGCGATAGAACAGCGCGGGAAGCGACGGCTCCTCCTTGTTTTGATCGTGATAAAGGAAGGACGCGCTCACCTCGGTATAAAAGCGACACGCGGCGGCAAAGTCCGCTTCGGCGTGCGCCTTGTAATACATTTGCCCCGTTTTGCTGACAAAAAGCGTGGCGGGTACGTGGTGAAAGGCGGCTGGGAACGCGAAGATCTGCTTGAACGTATCGCGTGGAATGATCGCAAAAACAAGACCCGTATGCGCGAAAAACGTACCGACGAAGAAAATCGGCACACGTCCGCACCGCAACAAAAGCACCTCGTGCGGGAAGGATGCAAGATATTCCCGCAGCTCCTCCCCGGCTGAGCGATTGGCGGGGAAATGGTCGAAAAAGTGACTGCCAAGAGGTGCGCTCTCGCCGCACGTGTACGCGCCCAGCACCGTGTATGCGCCGTCCAGAAGATAGAGATCCGCCGCCGGCGTTTGCTCGTTTTCCTCGGTCTTGCCGATGAGGCCGTGATCGGCGTAATATGCGGTAAGATCCATACCGTCCCCCCCTTTTTTTGTTATATTGTAACATATTACGTAACAAATTGCAAGCGGATATCGAGGAACAATCCCTCAGTCACCTGCGGTGACAGCTCCCTTTACACAAGAGAGCCCTTTTGTGGGCGTTTTCAGTTCTGCCGCCGCAAAACACTTTGAAATGACGAAATCCCCCGCGGAAGCGTTGCTTCCACGGGGGATCGTTGCGCATAAGCAGTCCGCCTTCGCGCTCGCGAGGGCGGTTAGTTGCAGCAGCAGCAAAGCACGATCAGTGCAATGATGATGATCCAGCAACAGTTGTTATCGCCACCGAAAAGTCCGCCGATACAGTTGTTATTCATAACCGTTCCTCCTTGTCGTCACGTGAGAGATTTTCTCTCTCTGCTATCATTCTATGGGGGCGCTTGTAAAAGGTGATAGAATTTTGCAAAAAAAGGGCGAGAAAGAGATTGACAAAACGCGCGCGGCGTGTTACAATAAGGTAACCGCGAAAGCGGTCTGTGCAAAATCAATGAACGCGGTTCCCCACGGGCTTGCATCGTGGGCGCGCCCCCGTGGCGCGGATGAGGAAAGTGCGGTGCAACTCCGTCACAACAGCCATTACCGTCAAAGTCGGAATGCTCATCGTCCCGTGCCGTAAAACGCCCCCGGGCAAGGGGGAGGCGTGGCGCTTTTTACCGGAGTTCCGACGGTATTTTTTGGCGTTTCGCTCCCCTACGGCCCGTGGCCGTCGGGGGGCTTTTTACATTCATTCTTTTTGTAAAAAAACTTACGAAAAGAGGAAAAAAACATGAAAACAGCAACACGTATCACACTTTTGCTTCTCGCGCTTCTTATGACCTTCTCGTTTGTCGCTTGTGCCGACGTGGACAAAACGGGCGCGTGGGAGACCGCGACCTACGACCGCAACACCGAGCTTGGCGAGGGTGCAAAGACTATCACCGTCAAGGTAGTCGCCGAGGAGCAGGAGCTGACCTTCACCATCCACACCGATAAGACCACCTTGGGCGAAGCGCTCAAGGAGCACGAGCTGATTGCAGGTGAGGAAAGCGAATTTGGTATGTACGTCAAGAAGGTCAACGGCATCGTCGCGGATTATGACGTGGACCAGACCTACTGGTCGCTGAGCAAAGGCGGCGTGGATATGATGGTCGGTGTGGACGGCGCCGAGATCGCTGACGGCGAGCAATATGAGCTTACCCGAAAGAAATAACCGAGTCGAGGAGCAGACGACGGAACCGTCTGCTCCCCGCGCGAGAAAAAAGCCGTGGCTCACGGTGCGAGAGCTGTGCGTGTTCTCGATGCTTGGGGCCCTGCTTTTTTGCTCCAAGCTGTTGATGGAATGGGCGCCGAACATCCACTTTATCGCGCTTTTCATCATCACCTTCACGCTGGTGTACCGCGCGAAGGCGCTGGTGCCGATCTACGTGTTCGTGCTGCTCACGGGCGTGTACGGTGGTTTCAACGTGTGGTGGGTGCCGTACGTGTATATCTGGTTGCCGATCTGGGGGCTTGCGATGCTGCTCCCCCGCCGCGCACCCGCGTGGCTGCTGACGCTTTTGTGTATGCTTTTGGGCGGCTTACACGGCATACTTTACGGCGCGCTGTATGCCCCCGCGCAGGCATTTTTCTTCAAGTACGATCTGCAAATGACGATCACGTGGATCCTTTCGGGCCTCCCCTTCGATTTTTTACACGCCCTTGGCAATCTTGCCGCGTGTACGCTCACCTATCCGCTTTACAAGCTGCTTTGCCGTCTGGAACGCAAGAAAATGAAATAAGTCCCCAAACGGTGCGAGTTTTCGCACCGTTTGGGGGCTTTTTCTTTATACGATCGGCAAAGCAACTTTGCCATCCGTTGCGCCGATCATCCACGTCTTTTTCATCATAGCTATTTTAATCTTTATAAACGATCTGCCCGTCGGATACCGTCAGCACACAGCGGTATCCGTCTTTGCTTTCTATATGATTACCTGCCGCATCGGCGAGCGAAAAGCCGTCCTTGGCAAGGGCAATCACCGCAATATCTGCCACGCCGCCCTTGCGAAGGGTGCCCCATTTCTCGGCTTTGCCAAGTGCCTTGGCCGGGGTCGAGGTCACGGCACGCAGGATCTCCTCCTCGCACATTCCAAGATGCCTTGCCATGCTCATACACATCGTCATTCCATATCTTCCGCCGCGCATATAGGCACTGTAGCGGGTGATATCTGTGCTGATGCAATCCGGGGCATACCCCGCCGCCACGGCATCTGCAAAAATTTTGAAATCGGTGTGCACGTGCCCCGCAAACCCCGCATCGATCCATACGCCCCTCTCCCGCGCAAGGCGCAGGGAGGCAAAGTCATCCTCCGCACACGTATGGCCGCCGCCGTGATAGCTGTGCGTGAGAATATCTCCGCGCCCAAGCGTGCTCACCACCTCGGTCATCGGCACGGGGGAGTTTGCCGTGTGCACCATCACCGCAAGTCCGCTTGCACGGGCGTAGTCGCACGCCTCCCGCAAGGGGGTGATATCCCGCACCTCACAGACCTTTGGGTCAAAATAGATCTTGATGCCGATCGCCTTATCGCCGTAGCGCTCCAGCAGATCCTCCGTCACCGCGGGCAGAAAGTGGTTGTCGCAGATCTCTGTGCCGACAAAAGCGGTACTTTTCACAGCAAAGCCCTCCAAGCGCTCTTTGCTCCCCTTACTGCCGCTGCCCGCATCGTTCACCGCGGTCACACCAAAAGGGAAGCTGCTCATCTCCGCCTGAATGCCGAAGCGGTCCGATGCGACGCCCTTCAGATGCACGTGCGTGTCGACAAATCCCGCAGATACGATCTTTCCTTTCGCATCGTAAACAAAGTCAACAGGTTCCGAAATATCTGCTTTAACTCTTGCCACGATCTCACCGTCGGTCAGAACGTCGGCATGGAAAAACTTCTCGCCATTCCAAACGCGACCGTTTTTAATCAATATTTTTGCCATGAAACCGTATGCCTCCCACGATGTCCGAAAGTACCTTTTGCACCAGATAATCATGTTCGTAGGTGAAAGGGTTTTCCTTTGTACCCATAATATAAGCGTAAAGGTCGTTTACCATATCGTCATAGCGTCCTTTTTGCTCGTATCCGTCGAAAGAAACGTCTACTTTGACGTTCTTGTATGGCTGGTTGGTTATATTCGTATCCGAATAAGTCATGGTAGGCGGCTCAATAGGAACTATATTGACCGTACCCTTGCTTCCCGATACCACAAACTGACGCCTGCCGTGTCCGTTGACCTCAACAGATGAAACGAAAATACGCGCAAGCGCTTTATCGTATTCGAGAACCGAGAGGTTGTTGTCCTCAAAGTCCACTCCGTCAAGTCCCGTGTGCTTTAAAAACGAGGTTATATTTTTGGGTTCTCCCATGATATATACGATCAGATCGACGAGATGGCTTCCGAGGATATACATTATTCCGCCGTTAAAATTTGTAAGCCACTTTTTATATTTCTGACCGTGAAAAGTGCTCATTTCGGCGTTGATCGAATAGATCTCGCCAAGGTCGCCGTTTTTTATATGCGCAAGGCATTTGAGCACCGCGGGATTGTAGCGGTACATATATCCGAGCTGAACGACCAAGTTCTTTTCCTTTGCCGTATCAAGCACGTATTTGTATTCCTCAAGCGTTCCGCTCGCGGGCTTATCCATATGTATATGCTTTCCCGCGTCAACGCACATCTTTGCGTATTTTGTCAGATCCCAGACATCGCTCTCGATAAGCACCAGATCCGACTTTTCTATGATCTCCTCAACACTCATGCGCGTTAAATCTTTATATGCCCCAAGCTCTCCGCGCTTTTCTATCCATCTATCGTTTTCCTCAGCGTAACCGATCACTTCAAATAATTCGGGAAATTTTTTCACGGCGAGCATCTTTTTTTCGCCGTGATTGTGACCGATGCCGATCTGACCTACTTTTAGCTTTTTCATTTTATCTCTCTCCAGTCAAATACTGTTCCCATGGGGAAATGCGGATCGTCGCAGAGCTGATTAAATATTTCTGCGCAATCCTTGGGAGATACTACGCGAGACACAATAGGAGCAACCTGTACGCGTCCTGCGGCGATCATATCAAGGATAGCCTTGCAATCGTCTTGATGAGTCCAGTGATGCGGATAGGATTCTACCTTTGGACGAACAAGATTGTGCGCTCCGATAAGCTTTACACCGGGTTTATGCACTTGTTGATAGTAGTCAACGGCACAATCCGAAACGCGGGTACATCCAAGAAGTGATATTCTTCCCATCCGCGAGGCACATTCAAGCGCCTGCTTCATAGCGGCAGACACACCTGTGACCTCAACAGTCGCGCGAACGCCCTTACCCTTTGTCGCCGCCTTTACTTGCTCAACGAAATCGGGAGCTGACGGGTCGAAAGCAT
>SVSG01000043.1 GCA_015064415.1 Oscillospiraceae bacterium
TTTTGGCTATATTTTTTGTGATTTCAAAAATTCAATGGATTATAAGGAAAATACGCAAGCAACCCAATCCTAAAACAACAGAAGATAAATTATTTGACTTAATGGAAAACCGTTTGAATTGCCAAAGAGTAATCGATGAAAATGATTCATAGTAAATAACCCCGACAGATATTCAAAAATCTGTCGGGGTTATTTATTTGCTTTCTGCATATCTAATTTCGCTTATCCGTAGGGGCGTTCTGCGAACGCCCGCGGGCGAACACAGTTCGCCCCTACCATGATTGTTAGGTAACTGTTTCGTAATTTCTCCGATAAGAACATCACGCTTTTGCGGGTATCCCTTTTTTGCGGTCATCGAGCACGGCGAGAACCAACAAAAAATCCTGCTCCACCGCGAAATTTCACGAAAACTTCTTTTCTCCCTCTCGCCCAATTTCTCTCTTTTTTGCGCGGCGTCCGCGCTACAATAAGGACAAGCCCACAAAAAGGAGGAATTTATGAAAACATCACTTTTTAAAATCGCTTCCCTCGCCTCTGCGCTCACGCTTTTGCTCAGCAGCTGTGCCTACGTACCCGACGAGCAACAGCCCGCCGCGGACGAGAGCGCACAGTACCAACAAACCATTGCCACGCTGGAAAAAGAGCTTGCCGCGCAACGCGAGCAATATGCCCTGAGCGAGAGCCAATACAAGGCCGAGATCGCGGCCTTGCAGGCACAGCTGGCGGTGCTCAGCGAAAAGGAGCCCGCACAAACGGATCAAAGCAGCGTGGAATTCCGCTATCGCACGGAAAACGGCGGCGCCGTCATCACGGGCTACCGCGGCACCCTGTCGCTGCTTTGCATCCCCGAAACGCTGGACGGGCTCCCCGTCATCGCCATCGGCGAGCGCGCCTTTGAGGGAGCAAGCTTCACGGCGGTGGTACTGCCAAACGGCCTTGGCTCGATCGGCTGGTTTGCCTTTTACGGTTGCGAAAACCTGATCAACGTCACCATTCCCGCAAGCGTGAGCTCGATCGGCTACGCCGTGTTCGACGGTTGCGGCGAGCTGACCGTCTATTGCCCCTTTGATTCCTACGCCGCGCGCTATGCGCAAAGCTACGGTCTTTCTTACATCACAAGCTGAAGATGCCGCATGGCATCTTCTTTTTTTCACTTTCCCCTACACAAAACGCAAAAAATATGTTATAATAAAATAAATATACGATTTCCGCAAGAAAGGAGGCCACCATGAATCGGCCCGACTACGCCATTCCGAGCAACCCAAAAAACAAAAAATCCATCTTCCCGCGCATTCTCGCGTATTTCGGCATCGTATTGCTATTACTTATTCCTACCTATATTGCCGTGGCTACTTTTATGATGCAAAAAAACGCCCCCATCATCACCACGCATGCGGTTTACGATACCCTCACGCTGACAGGCCCCGATGAAAAGCGCGTAAACGCCTCCGACACGGTGAACAATTCGCTTTTTGCCATGTTCGCCACCCTGACGGGAAGCGGTGTGGAGGTGGTCTCTATCCCCGACTCGCACCTTGCGGGCCATTACGTTGCCACCATGAAAAACCCCGACGTGAACGATCGGTACGATTTTTATTTCCAGCGCGGCTCCGCCATCTGTTATTACACCACCCCGCAAAACAAGATATTCCGTGTCGAGCACGCGCAAACCACGGCCTTCCTCAACAGCTCCTTCGCCTTTGAGCTGTACGAGGCCTCCGCCATCCCCGTGCTGACCACCGCTGCCACGGATGAGGTGATCCCCACCATGATCACGTGGCATTACCGCACGGAAAACGGCCTTTTCACCGAGCGACTGCAAAAGGACCTTGCCATTCAGACCCATACTTATCCCATTGCGAACGATATTGCCTTTTACTTTTCCACACAGCCCAGCACGCACGAGGTGACGATCCGCCGCGCCAACGAGATTCTGTACCGCGGCTCCTTCGACGGCATCTCCCTCCCCCTTCTGGAGGATGAGGTGCTGGATTTCGAGATCATCGCTGTATTCGACCAGAACTCCCGTCTGGATTATTACGGACAGCTGACCTACAGCTTCCGCATGCAGGTCGTGGAGGCCGCGCGCTTCACGCTGAACACGACCACCCCAAAGGTAGGCGACTTTCTGGTTTTGCGCTGTGAAAACGTCAAAAATGCAGGCAAGCTGCAATTCCACTCCGAGCCCGCCCTGCCTGCCTCCCCCATCGTGTTCCCGCGCGATGATTACGTGTACGCGGCCATTCCCGTGCACACCGCAGGCGCGCACGCGCTGCGCGTGACCTACGGTACGGTGGCGGCAAGCTTCACTTTGGACGTACAGCCCCGCACGGGCACCGCACATACCGTGACCGAGAACACACTGCAAGGCGATTGGACACAGCTGCTTACCAAAACCATTCCCGATCTCATTCTGCAAAAGGGTGCCACGGCCGACAGCGGCATGACCCCCAAAGGCGGCTTCGCCATGCCGGACGGCAAGCGCATCTTCGGCTTTGCCGATACCCTTCTGCTCCCCGAGGCGCAAAGCGCCACCGATCCCCTCCCCTTCGGGCTTTACCGCGTCGACGGTGAGGTGAGGGCCTTGTCCGCAGGGCGCGTGCTGGAGATCGGTGAGAGCGACGCCCTTGGCAAATACGTGATCCTTGACCACGGATGCGGCATTTACACCTACTACGCGGGGCTTTGCGAAACGCGCGTGCAGGTGGGCGACATTCTCGCCGTCGGGGACACGCTGGGGCTTTCCTCCACGCATTTTTATCACGAAAACGCGGTGCTGATCATGGCGAGTGTCGGCAAAGCCGCCGTTTCGGTGGATTTCCTTTACAGCGATCCCGCACCCGCAACATAATAAAAAAGAGAGCCCCGTTCTCTCTGCATTCTTAGCGGAGAATTGGCAGGCACAAAACTTCGGCAGAGAACTTGTTTTCTCTGCCGATTTGTGTTATAATGGAGTTAGCAAAAAGCCTCCCTCCGAGAGGGAGGTGGCACGCGTAGCGTGACGGAAGGAGCCTGCGTGACTTTAGGATTGTAGTAACTTTCTTGTTACGCACTCTCCCTCAGTCAGCTTCGCTGACAGCTCCCTCCCGGAGGGAGCCTTAGGATGCGCTCAACCTTAGGGGTATGAGCTTTGCCCGAAGCATTGTAATACAAAAGCGAAACTGGCGATAAAAGGAGATTCTTATGGATTTGATTTTTGAATATGTTACATCGGTTATCAAAATGGATGAAACAGATTATGCAGATAAAAAAAGCGTAAGACAACACAATCGGTTGGCAGATAGGATCAGAGCAATAGCATGTGAAATAGATCATATGAATCCAACAATAAAACGGAGTTTCTATGAGTTGTTATCTCATGAAAATGAAACGGTTCGCATTTGGGTTGCGCACCATATTTTGGAGGTAATGAATTATGATAATATGTGCAGAGGAAAGGCATTAAAAATTATATCATGTGTCGCCGATAAAAATGATAGGATAAACAGCTTGGGAAACAAAATGTGGCTTGAAAAGTGGCTGCAAGAGCATCCGTTAGATAGAGAGTTATTATAATTTTAGAGTAACCCCGACAGACGTTTTAAAAATCTGTCGGGGTTATCTCTTTGTTTTCTGAGGATCAAATATCGCTTATCCGTAGGGGCGTTCTTTGAACGCCCGCGGACGAACACAGTTCGCTCCTACCGTGTATTGGTAAAAATATTTTGAAATTTTCCGCTAATTCTGCACGCCCTTGCGGGGATCTCTTTTTATTACAGATTGTTGGCAGTAACCATTTCGCGGTAGTTGTGCGCGGGCTTGTAGTCACCAAGCGGGATCAGCTCGACCTCCAGCTCCTCGATGCGGTCGATCTTGCCCTTGGCAAAGTCCAAAAGACGGCGGCGACATGCATCCACGCGGCGCAGCACGCCGCCGATGCGGATATCCTGCACGTCAAAGCCGCAGGTCTTGTTCTCGATGAACCACTGCTTTTCGAACGCGCGGGCGAAGCGATCCACCAGCTTGTAAACGGTGGCGTAATCCTCGTTGGCAAGGCGCAAAAGCTCCTGCTTGTCCCCTCTTTGATATGCCTTGCGGGTGCGGAGGCCCAGATCGTACTTCACGGCAAGGGCGGCGGCAAGCTTGGCGGCGCTGTCAAACAGATAGCTCCACTTGCGGTACTTCTTGGCGCTTTCGGCATACTGCTCAGCGGCGGCGGCAAACTTCTTTTCAAAGCCCTCGCGCAGCTTGGCATCCATAAAGCCGTTGAAAAGGTCAGAGTAAAGCGCCTGCTTCACACCCGTGCTGCGGGGCTTGTCCATCGTCTGGAACGCCATATTCAGATCGTCCAGCGCCATGAAAGCGTCATAATCTGCGCCGAAGATGCGCTTGAACTTGGCCTTGATCTTCTCCTCATCCTTGTTGCCGCGCACGTACTCGGCAAGGTAGAGCAGCGAGGGTGCCACCGCGTAGCGCGAGCACTCTGCACCGTTATCCCCCCACATCGTGAAGAAGATATTCTTCACCTTGTGCTTGCGGCAGGCGTCAAGCGCGAGGCGCATGGTGTCGATCGAGAACTGATTGGCGGGGGTAAAGCCGATCCAGGTCCAGGCGCCGCCTGCAAACCAGGTCTTGTCGGAGAGCTGCTCGTGATTGTAAAGCATATCGTCATAGATCTGCGCGTCGGTCTGATAGTAATCCCAATACACGGGGATCACGTTCTCGGGCAGGCTTTCCACCACGTCACGGGGCATTTCGATCTTGGGAATGTAATACTTGTTATCGTTGAAGGAGCGGAAGAACATATCCGACCAGATCATCGGCTCGTAGCCGTATTTCTTGACGATCTCGTTCACGCGCGCAAGGTGCTTTTTCATAATAGAGGTGGCAGACTCGCAACCGTTCTGATTGTGGTACTTGCCGCGGCCCAGCTTCCACGCCTCGTCCATGCCGATGTGGATGCGGTTGGTCTTGAAGCATTGGCGCACGCTCTTGATGGTGTTTTCGATAAACTCGTAGGTGCGCTCGTCCCCGACCATCAGCGTATCGTCGATGTCCACGGGCACCTGCTTCCAATGCACGAAGGCGGTGTAGTGCGCCAGCGACTGGATGCACGGGATCAGCTCGATGCCAAGGGAGTCGGCATAAGCGTCTAGCTCGCGCAGCTCGTCCATCGTGTAGCGGCCGCGCATATAACCGAAGAAGGGCTCGCCCTCGACCTCGTAGGTGTCCTCGGTATACAGCATCACGCAGTTGTAGCCCATCTTGTGCAGATAGACGAAATATTTTTTCAGCGCTTCCACGCTCATCACGGCGTTGCGGGACATATCCAGCATCACGCCAAGGGTCTCATAATGTTTCATTGGTAAATACCCCCTTTTTATTGGTTGATTTCATTAAACCATATTTGCATCGCAAAGTCAAGCATTTCCCCGCAATTTCTGCCCGAAATCACAAATTTTGTACCCGAAATCATAACCACCCGTCAAACGGGTGGTTTGCACAAGGGCTAAAAGCCCAATACTACCGGCCAGCGGCTCAAGCCGCTGGCTTTCGTATACTCAAGCCTATTGCCTTTGCCTCTTTTGCCGCCCTTT
>SVSG01000002.1 GCA_015064415.1 Oscillospiraceae bacterium
AGTGGTCAAACATGTGGTCAGACCGAGAAATTGATGATTTTTCGGCATTCGGGAGAGCCGAAAAAGTCAGTGTTTTCAAGGGTTTTCAGCGTTTTTGGAATTTACAACGCAGAGAACGGTGATTGAGACCCGAACGTAGCGCTCTACCAAGCTGAGCCACACCTCGATATTTCGTACCATAATATTATAGCAAAAACGGGCGGGCTTGTCAAGGGCTTTGCGCAAAAAAGAAAAGAGAATAGCGTGGCGATTTTACTTGAACGGGGGCGAAAAGTGTGTTATAATAGAGAAAGTGAGAAAAAAGGAGGCGGAACATGACGGAGAACGAGAAGAATATGGCGTTGCGCGCGGGTGCTTCCTTTTGCGCATCCATGCCGAAGGGTGAGGCACTTGGTGCCATACTGGAGGCGCTTTCGGCGCGCTATCTTGGCGAGCGCGCGTTGCGCGCGGGGGATGAGGTGCTGCTATTGGGCAATATTACGGCATCGGAGCGGGATCTTCTGCATCGAAACGGCCTGCAGGCGGTATCGGCGGAGAAGGGGCTTGTGCACGCGCTTTCTCCCGCCACGCGCATGGTAATGTTCGGCACCGCCGGGGCGGAGGCGTCCGCCTTGCGGGCGGCGCGCAACTTTTGCAACGACTTTGAGCTATGGCTGATCGTGGATGCGCGAAAGGCACAATTTTGTTGTGAGTTCGACGGGGAAATCTATCCTGCGGCCGCTGTGGGGGATTTCAGCATTGTGTCTGACGAGGAAGGTGAGTATATCGTCACCAGAGATGTGCAGCTATATCGGTTGCTTCCTCAAATCGCCCCAAAAAACAAAAAATAGAAAAACAGAGAAACGCAAACGATATATAATGGAATGATATATGTAATAATTGGAAAATCATGCGTTAAAAATTGGAAAACGCTCTGCGCGGTGAAATTTCCCTGTTGGGCCTCATTGCACAGAGCGTTTTGCGTTTTGTTTTTTATATACGTCTTGCGGGGCCTTGAAGCGGTGCGCCGTTTTGGTAGGCGGCGATCACGCGATCGACCTCGGCGGGGGATTCCAACGTGAAAATATAATGTCCTGCACGGATATCGGCGCGCGCAAGGTCTGCGCGACGGTCGCTCATCACCGTGGGGCGGCTATTGAGCAGAATATTGCGGTGCGGGGGAAGTTGCAGGATGGGGAAGCGCTCACGGCGGCGATCCACCAGAGCGTTTTGCCCTTGCTCGCATTTCTGACAGCTTCCGACCTCCTTGCCCGCGCATTTCTCCAATAGCATCAGCGGAATGCGCCCATATACGATCACGTCGCGCGCGCCGCGGATGTCACGGATCTGCGGGAGCGTGAGCTCGGGGGAAAGGATGGCGTCCGTGAAGCCGAGGGCAAGCAAGGCGTGCAAGCTTTCGGTATTGGTGACGTTCAGGCGGAAATCCGCGTGGGGGATAAGCCCCACCTCTTTGACGAGTGCAAGATGTCCGATGTTGCCCACCAGTGCGTGCGTGGCGCCCGCCTCCTTGGCCTTTTGCAGCTCCGCCTTGATCTGCTCCTTTTCGTGGTCGAAGATGACGGGCGGAACGGTGACGCCGTTGGCGGCGCTGTCATAGGCGTGCAGGGGGAGGAAGCGAAGCGGGAAGTATGCAAGTGCTGCCTTCGTGATCTGGGTGGCGTGCTCAAAGCGCGCGGAGCGCGGGGGCGCTTCGCCGTTTTTTTGTTGCGGTGTGCCTTCGGCTTGTGTGGGGAGCGTGCGCGGGAGTGCAGAGAGCTTTTCCAGTGCTTCGCGGCGCAACGCGTTCAGGCGGGAGACGGGCACCATCAGCCCCTCGTCCAGGGTGATATTCACCGTGGCGGGCACGTACGGGGTGCCGCCCAGCTTGCAAAGGTTCTTTTTGATCATTTCCGCGTCCATCGGGGCGCGCTCGGCCACAAGGGGCACGTCGCCCGTCACGGTGGCACTGCGGCCGTTTGCCTTTACGGTGAGGGTGAGGGGCTCGTTCCTTTTCATGCTGAAATCCAGCGTGAGCGGCACCGTGCGCGTCATTTTTTCAAAGGGCGCGAGTGTGCGCGTGCTTTGCTTGTCTTCCTCGGAGCGGTAGCCCATCATGTCCTTGCCCGTGCGGCCTTGGAAGTAGGCATCGGTGAAGCCGCCGCGCGAGAAAACCGAGGCAAGATATGCCATTTCCTTCGAGGTGGCGGCGCGGCGCTCATCCAGCAGGCGGCGCCAGACCGATACGACCTCGCGGACGTACTCGGGGGATTTGAGGCGCCCCTCGATCTTGAGGGAATGCACGCCCATCTCGATCAGCTCGGGCACGTGGGCGGCGAGGGAAAGATCTTTAAGGGAGAGCGGATATTTGCCCGTGGCATCGGGCAGGCGGCAGGGCTGCGCGCACTCGCCGCGGTTGCCGCTGCGCCCCCCGACAAGCGAGGAGAACAGGCATTGACCGGAGTGCGAAACACAAAGCGCGCCGTGGACGAAAACCTCGGCCTCCAGCTCGCTTTCGGCAAGAAAGCGGCGGATGTCGGCGGCGGGCGTTTCGCGTGCCAGTACCATGCGCGTGAAGCCGAGCGCTTGCAGTTCCTTGGCGGCCGCGACGTTGTGACCCGAGCATTGGGTGCTGGCGTGCAGCTCGAAATCAGGTAGATGGCGGTGGATGGCCGCCGCTGCACCGAGATCAGCCACGATCAGGGCATCCACACCCGCGAGATACGCCTCTGTTGCGGCCTCGACGGCGCGGGGAAGCTCACGATCGGTGACAAGCGTGTTCAAGGTGACGTAGGCCTTGGCACCGAAGGCATGGCAGAGCTTGGCCGCCTCGCGCATCGCCTCGGGTGTGAAGTTGGCTGCGCGCAGACGCGCATTGAAATCGGTGCCGCCGAAATAGACAGCATCGGCGCCCGCATCCAGCGCGGCGCGCAGAGCATCGGGCGTGCCGGCGGGGGCCAGCAGCTCGGGCAGAGTCAGCTTTTCGGTCATACGAGATTGGCGTCAGCGTCACCGGGGGTCATTTGCTCGTATTTTTGGGTGACCTGTTGCTCCTCGGGGGTGATCTCGATGGTGGGGGCCTGCTCGTAATTCTGATAGGTGATGGGGGGCTCGCGCGTTTCCACGCACATGCTTGCCAGCTTTTCGCGCAGCTCACGCACCTCGGTCAGCATCGAAAGCACCTGATCGTGCATGCGGTCGGCACGGGAGTTTGCCTCTCCGTTCTGGCGCATCAGCTTGGCGTTCAGACGGAAGAGCGTGGCGTTGTCGGAAAGCAGCGCGTCGTAGGTGCCGCGCGTGACCTGCAACTCGGCGCGCAGAGCCTCGTTTTCGCCGCGCAGCATACTTGCTTCAAAATTATCGCCCGTGGGGTCGGCCTTATGTAAGAACTCTTCCAGCTCCTTGATGCGCTCCTCCAGATGGATGTTGCGCGTGCAGTAATCCAGCGCGGCAAGCAGAGCGGCCTCGGTACGGGTGCAGTTGTTGGCGGCGGCGGTGGAGATGGCTTGGATCTGTGTATCCAGTGCGGCAACGGCGGCGTCGATCGTTTCCTGTGTTTCCTCACATACGATATTCATGGGGACGTCGGCCACGGTGACGGAAAATTTTTGCTTCATGTTTTGCTCCTTTCAAGCTTCCTCTTGCAAAATGCAAGGTTTTGGTGTATAATGGGTACAATCGTTCAGTTTCTATTATAATACAAAACGCTGAAATTTTCAAATACTTTTTCAAAGAAAGGGCAAAAAATATGTCCGTGTTTTCCGAATGCAAAAGAATCGTCATAAAAATCGGTTCCTCGACCCTCACGCACGAGACGGGATCGCTCAATTTGCGCCGTATCGAGGCGCTGGTCAAAACGCTGTCCGATTTCAAAAACGAGGGCAGACAGGTGGTGCTGGTCTCCTCCGGTGCTGTGAGTGCAGGTGTGGCCAGAACGGGCAAGGGGCGCCCCACCTGCACCGCCGAAAAGCAGGCGATGGCCGCCGTGGGACAGTGCGAGCTGATGAAGCTGTATTCCAAGCTTTTTTCCGATTTCGGGCATACCGTTGCTCAGATTTTGCTGACAAAGGACGTCATTGACAACCCCGCGCGCCGCGCCGCCGCGGAGGATACGTTCGGCACGCTTCTTGCGATGGGGTGCATCCCGATCGTTAACGAAAACGATTCGGTCTCCACCGAAGGGATCAACTTCGGCGGCAACGATACGCTTTCCGCGTACGTGGCGCTGGTCTGCCACGCGGACCTTTTGATCAATCTGTCGGACGTGGACGGCCTTTATGACAGTGATCCGCGCCGCAACCCGGGTGCCAAGCTGATCGAGCACGTGAAGGGCGTGGACGAGCAGATCCTTGCCATGGCGGGCGGGGCGGGTACCGAGCGCGGCACGGGCGGTATGGCGACCAAGCTGCAGGCGGCGCGCATCGTGCTGGAGGCGGGGATCCCGATGTATATCCTCAACGGCAAGGAGCCGACCATTTTGTACGAGCTTCTGGACGGCCGCCACGTGGGCACCTATTTTTCGACGAATTGACCAAAATACCCTGAAACGGTATGAGTTTTTCGAAGCTTTATAAAGAGACGGGGCCGCTTTGCACAAGCAGCCCGTCTCTTTTTCTATGTGTTCAGGTAATATACTATTTCATGAACAAAACGCAGTGCAAGCAGATCGGGGAAAATGTCAAAACAAGAAAAATACTGCCGTGTTGCATTTTTTTGTGCGAAATTCTTGACATTTATTCATACATATGATATAATTTCCTCACAATCGTTCGTGTAATAGTATATTTTTATGGTAACGATTGAAAAAATTAAAGGAGAAAAAGGATGAAGAGAAAGACTTTACTTGGCTCGCTTTTGACGATCCTACTTTGCCTCACTCTGATCGCGGGCTCGACCTTCGCACTGTTCACCGACAGTGAGACAGTCGACATCGCAGTCACTGCCGGTAAAGTTGATGTGGACGCAACAGTAACCGCACTCAGCATTCTTTCCTACCCCAAGCTGGTAGAAAAGGATGAGTGGACCGAAGTCAACGGCAACGAAGCGACGTTTACGAACGGCGGCGTGGTGACCTACGCCAAAGAGAGCAACAACGCACTGACGCTTGACAGAATCACTCCCGGTGACGCCGTCAAGGCCGAGATCACGATCCAAAACAAGAGCAACGTGAACGTCAGATACCGTTTGCGTTACTATGCCGAAGCGGACGTAACGCCCGAGGGCAAGAGCCCGCTGCTGGAGGCGCTGGATATCACACCCGCAGATGCAAACGGCAACAAGCTTGTCTGCAATATGAAGGGGTATACCAAGTGGAGCAGCACCGTGATCGCTCCTGCAACCACCACTGAAGGTGATGCAGTGACGACTGTGTCTGTGACGATTGAGCTCCCCTATGAAACGGGCAACGAGTATCAGGGCACTTCCTGCAAGATCTATCTGATGGTTGAGGCGGTGCAGGGCAATGCTGACGTTGTGTGGGACGGCAAGGCCGACACCACTTGGTACAATGATACCGACACGGAATTCGTTTTGAATAATGCAAGCCAGTTCGCAGGTCTTGCGGACTTGGTGGATGCCGGCAACACCTTTGAGAACAAGACCATCAAACTGGACGCTGACTTGGATCTTGGTGCAACCGACGCAAACGGCGATCCCATTTGCTTTGATCCGATCGGCAGTTACAGAAACGATCAGGCCTTCAAGGGAACCTTTGACGGTCAGGGACACAGCATCGTTAATATGAGCCAAAACACCTGGGCGCTGAACAACGGCTATTATTATGGGGATCTTGGACTTGGTTTCTTCGGCAAGGTCGAGGATGCCACCATTAAGAATCTTGTCATGGATGGGGCAGAGATCTCCGGCGAATCCGGTCTGTGTGGTACGGTTGCGGCTACCGCTTATGGCAACTGCACCTTTGAAAACATTATCGTTGCAAATTCCAACGTTGCTGACTATCAGTACTATGCCGGCGGTGTCGTCGGTTGGGCAAGCGGCGACCACAGATATATCAACTGTGACGTTGACGCGTCGACGACCATCGCAGGGCAATGGGGAGATTTCAACAATGCTTGCGGCGGTCTTGTCGGTGGTGCCGGCAGTAGCGGTACGTACTATTTTGAAGATTGTGACGTTGCCTGCCGCATTGATGCATTCAACGACGTAACTTCCGCTTACGAGTGGTATTCCTACCGTAGATGCGGCATGTTGATCGGTGACACCAACCATACGGCTGACGGTAACGCTGTGACAACCGCAGCTGCTCCCAACGTAACCTGCGTGAACTGCACGGTTACTTACGGCGAATGGGCAAACTACACCTACTGTGAATTCAATGCGATGGGATATCCCTTTGTCAGAGTGCAGGCGGGTGTGAGCACCGGTGCTTACTCGAATCCCCGTTACGGACATCCCACCGATGCCAATGGCAATACGGTCGTGGATGACAACCACGTCCACAATGACGGCGAGAAGCATCATGAGCTGATTGTATTCGACCAGCTCTTTGGTGGTGATAGCGGAGATCGCTACTGCACCTATGGTCTTGCTACTCATCCCGGCGTAACCGTTATTTACAATAACAAACCCGCGAACTGATCAATTTCAGTGCTCGCAAAAACCGCCAAGCCGATTTTTCGGCTTGGCGGTTTTTTTATGCTTTGAAAAAATAGACCTCGTTTTGGTTTTCGTCGGTGGCGCGGTAGCGCGTGAGTCCAAAGACACGCTCGGGGATGCGGACATTAAGGCACGCTTGCGGCGTGCCGTCAAAGGTGAGCTTGCCGCCCTCCAACAGCAGGACGCGGTCGGCAAGGTCAAGCGCGGCGGCGAGATCGTGCATGACAAGCAGGATGTGCTTGCCCTTTTCGCGCTCCTCGCGCAAGACGCGGTAGAGCGTCGCGCTGAAGGTGGCATCCAGATAAGTGGCGGGCTCGTCCAAAAGCAAAACGGGAGTGTTTTGCGCGAGGAGCAGTGCCAGAAAGACCTTTTGGCGCTCGCCGCCCGAAAGCGTTTGCACGGGGCGCGCGGAGAGCGACTCGATTTCCAGTTTTTCAAGGATTTCTCGTACCGTTTGCCACTCTTTTTCACCCGGACGGGTGCAAAAAGGGGCAAAACCGAGCGCTACGACCTCGCGCACACAAAGGGCGGGGGCAGGGAGCTTTTGCGGCAGGAGCGAGAGGAGCTTGGCGCGCTCACGCGGGGCATATGTGACAAGTGAGGTGCCGTTCAAAAGGATGTTACCCGTATACGCGACCTCACCGAGAGCCGCGTGCAACAGTGTGCTTTTTCCCGCGCCGTTGTGCCCGATCAGCACCGTGATGCCGGGGGTAAGGGTAAGGGAAAGATCGTTTAAGACCGGCGGCGCGCCGCGATAGGCGACGGAAAGGTGTTGAAGCTCAAGCATGGTGTTTCCTCCCGAGCAGAAGGGATAGGAAGAAGGGAACGCCCAAAAGGGCGGTGAAGATGCCGACGGGAACCTCCGTGGGGGAAAAGATCACCCGCCCCGCAAGGTCGGCCAGCAACAGCAAAATGCCGCCACCGATGGGGGAGAGCAATATTTCAAGCCGCGTGCGATTGCGCGCAAGGCGGCGCGCCACGTGCGGCACAAGCAATCCGACAAAGCCAAGCAAGCCCGCAAAGGAGACGGCGGCCGCGGCTGAGGCAGCGGCACAGATGAGCGCAAGCAAGCGTACACGCCTGACGGGCACGCCAAGCGAGGCGGCAAGCGTATCACCAAGGCAGAAAAGCTGTAATTTTCCCGCAAGCAAGCATGCGCCGACAAGGCAAAGAAGGATGATCGGCATCGGGAAATAAAGATCCTTCATCGTGACGCCGCGAAGCCCCCCCACCGAAAAATCGGTATAGGAGGCAAGCACGTCGGCATCCAGCACCGAGAAAAAGGAGATGCCCGCGCCAAAAAGGGCGGAGAACGCCACGCCGCACAGCACCACGGCGGTCTTGCCCATCTGCAGGCGGCCGGAAAGTGCCAGAATGCAAAGCGCGGTGAGTAGCGCGCCGCAAAAGGCGGCGAAGGGCAACAGCGCATACAGCGCGGGGAAAAAGGTGAGCGAAAGAATGACGAAAAAGCCCGCACCCGCATTGATGCCAAGAATGTTGGGGGCTGCGAGGGGGTTGTCCGTTACCTGCTGTAACAGCGTGCCCGCAAGTGCCAGCCCCGCCCCCGCAAACAGCGCGGCAAGGGCGCGCGGCAGGCGGATGGCCGTAAGGATCAGGGCGGCGTTTTCGCACCCCGTATGCCCGAAAATGGCACCAAAGAACTCTTTGGTGGTGAGATACGTGCTGCCGTGGCGCAGGGAAAGGAGAAAGGAAAAAAACAACAAAAGGAGCGCACCGCCAAGCACGGCGGCACTCCGCACGCTTTTTTTCATGGCGATCACTCTCCTTTTGTGATTTGGGTAAGGTTGGCATAGGCCAGTGCCCAGTTGCCGTTCGGCTTATAATGGAACAGATCCTTTTGCAGATAACTGAAGCGGCCGTTTTTCACCGCAGACAGTGCCGCCCAATCGGCGTTTTTCAGCATTTCGGTGACAAAGGCGCGGGAGGCGTCCTCATCCCCCATCGCGGTGAAAAAGATATAGTCGGGATCGGCGGCAAGGATGGCCTCCATGGAAAGGCCGTCCAAAAGCAGGGGCGCATCGTCCGCAATATTGGTGGCGCCAAGCTCCTTCAGCATGGCGGCGGCGAAGTGATCCGCACTGCCCTTCGGCTTGACGGAGCGCGCCGAGGAGCCCGCCCGAATGAAGAGAATTCTCATACCGTCAAGGGGCTTTTTGGCCAAAACGGCATCAATTTGCGCCTTTTGCGCGGTGCCGTGCAGCTCGTAAAGCTCGGGGCGGCCCGTAAGGTCGGTACAGATCTTCAAAAGGGCAAGGTACTCCGCAAAGCACTCCACCCGCATTTGCGCCACGGGGATGCCTGCCTCACGGCAAAGCGCGGCGGCCTCCACTTGTGCGGGGATGTCGGCAGAAAGGATCACGAAATCGGGCGCTGAGGCGATCAGCACCTCCGTATTGATCGTTTTGCCCGCGCCGTCATCCACCAAGGTGACCGAGGTGTCGCAAAAGCCGCGATCGACACTCTCACCCACGGTGATGGCAACCTTGCCCCCCGCAAGCCCCCAGACGTCGGCAAAGGAGGACAGTAAAACAGCCACACGTGTGGGGGTTTTCTTGACCGTGACCGTATATCCCGCGCTATCCGTGAAGGTATAGCGCGCCTCGGCACTATTGGGGCTGCTTGCCCCCGATGCGCAGGAGGTAAGAAGGAAAAGGAGCGCAAAGAAAAGCGCAAGCGGCTTACAGAGCTTTTTCAAGAATTTCGTCCTTTCTTTGGAGCAGCTCGTCGGAAAGGATCATCTGTTCGGCTTTTTCAAAGCCCACACGCGCGACGGTGTCGGCAAGACGCTCACCGGCATTGCCTTGGTCGCGGAAGAACAGAATGATCTTTTCGATGACGGCAAGCACCTCGTCCTCGGTTTGGAAAAGACGGGAGAGTGCCGTGCCGCGTGCGACCTGCTTGCCCCAGCGACCGCCAAGTGTCACACGGAAGCCGCCCTCGTATTCCAGAGCGCCGAGCTTGCACGCGCGCACGCAACGGCCACAGGTGTTGCAGCTTTCCTCGATCGCGGGTCTGCCGTTCTCCATATGCAGGGTGTGGATGGGGCATGCCTTTTCGCAGGCACCGCAGCCCACGCATTTTTCAGCGATCAGCTGAGGTACCCACGCGCCGATCACGCCCACGTCGTTGAGGTCGGGCTTGACACAGTTGTTCGGGCATCCGCCCACGCCGATCTTGAATTTGTGGGGGAGCTTGACGGCGTGATAGCCGACATAAAAGCGCTCGTGGATCTTCTGGGAAAGACCGTAAGTATCGCAAAGGCCGAACACGCAGGTCGTGCCCTTGCAGGAAACGACGGGGCGCACGCGCGGACCCGTGCCGCCCACCATCAGACCGTGCTTGGCAAGCTCGATGCAGAAGGGCTGGATCATCTCAAAGGGGATGCCCTGCACCTCGACGGTCTGGCGGGTGGTGAAGGCGACCTCGCCCTTGCCGAAGCGGCGTGCGGCGTCTGCAATGGCGTACATCTCGTCGGCGGTGATCTTGCCGTTGCGGGTGATCACGCGGGCGTTGAAGCAGTCCTCGGTGGTCTTGTCGCGCAAAAAGCCGAGCCCCTTGACGCGCTGGATGTCAGCGGCGGGAACGGTGCATTTGGGATAAATGGTCGGATCGTATTTCATAAGAAAGTCTCCTTTCGGTTTTTCGTTGCTTTCATTATAACATAGACGCGCGGAAAAAGTCAAGAAATGGGCGCGTTTCTCTTTACTTTTTTGCAAAAATGTGATACAATGCAGAAAAAGCCATACGGAGGTAGAGTATGCTTTATCCAAAGAAAAACGAACCGGCGCTTTCAAAGGCGCTTTTTGAAAATCCCACGGCGGAATACCGCGGCACACCCTTTTGGGCATGGAACTGCAAGTTGGAGAAAAAGGAGCTGGAAACGCAGATCGAGGGCTTTGCCGAGATGGGCTTTGGCGGCTTTCACATGCACGTGCGCTCCGGACTTTATAACGAGTATCTGGGCGAGGAGTTCATGGACCTTGTGGCAGATTGCGTGAGCAAGGCGAAAAAAGACAGCATGCTGGCGTGGCTGTATGACGAGGACCGCTGGCCCTCCGGCTTTGGGGGCGGGCTTGTCACCAAGGAAAAGAAGTATCGCCGCCGCTATCTGATCTTTACAAGGACGCCCTATACCGCCGAGGAGATGGCGTATAACCCTCCCTTTGACAGTAAGGGCGGGGAAATGGACATGCACGTGGGGCGCCGCGGCGGGCAGGATAAAACGCTGCTTGCCAGATACGACGTGGTGCAGGACGCCGAGGGGAGTCTTATCTCTTACCGCCGTCTGGGCGATGGCGAGAGAGCCGTTGGCATCGAGTGGTTTTTGTATGCGGAGACACAGCGTTGCGGCGGTCGCTACAATGGCGAGACCTACGTCGATACGCTTTCCCGCGAGGCAATGACGCGCTTCGTGGAGGTCACGCACGAGGCCTACCGCAAAAAGATCGGTGAGGAGTTCGGCAAGACCGTACCCTCTATTTTCACCGACGAGCCGCAGTTCTCCTTCAAATCGGGATTGCGCTTTGCAAAGGGTGAGGACGATGCCACGATGCCCTGGACCAACGATTTTGACGAGAGTTTCCGCGCGGCGTACGGCTACTCGATCTTAGACAGAATGCCTGAGGTGTTTTTCGAGCAAGCGAACGGTGCCGTATCGCAGGCGCGCTATCACTTCCACGATCACGTAACCGAGAGATTTGTCACGGGCTTTGCCGATACGCTGGGCGCTTGGTGTGACAAAAACGGCATTTTGCTGACGGGGCATATGATGGACGAGCCCACGCTGTCGGCGCAGAGCCGCTCGGTGGGTGATGCGATGCGCTCCTACCGCTCCTTCAGCTTGCCCGGCATTGATATGCTGTCCGATCGCCACGAATATACCACCGCCAAGCAGGCGCAATCCGCCGTGCACCAGAAGGGCGACGAGGGCATGATGAGCGAGCTTTACGGCGTGACCACGTGGGATTTTGATTTCCGTGGACATAAGCTGTACGGCGACTGGCAGGCGGCGCTTGGCGTGACGGTGCGCGTGCCGCACCTTGCGTGGGTGTCGATGGAGGGGCAGGCGAAGCGCGATTACCCCGCCTCGATCAACTATCAATCCCCGTGGTACCGCGAGTATAAGTATATAGAGGATCACTTTGCCCGTGTCAACACCGCTATGGTGCGCGGATGTCCCGTGGTGCGCGTGGGTGTGATCCACCCCATCGAAAGCTACTGGATCCATTACGGTCCCTCGGATCAGACGGGCGCGTTGCGCAAAACGCTGGATCAGCGCTTTGCGGACTTCACCAAATGGATGCTGTTTGGCAGTATGGACTTTGATTTCATCTGTGAGGCAACGCTTCCTCTTTATTGTAAGGAGGGCGGCGCGCCGTTGCAGGTGGGCAAGATGCAATATGACGTCATTGTGGTGCCTGCGTGCGAGACGTTGCGCGCCACCACGGTGGAGCGCTTGGAGCAGTTCCGGAAGGCGGGCGGTCGCGTGATCTTTATGGACAGCGCCCCCGCGCTGGTGGACGCGTTGCCGAGCGAAAAGGGCGCGGAGCTTGCCGCGTGCAGTGAGGTGATCCCGTTTGACGAGAACGCGCTGCTGCAGTCCCTTGAGGACGTGCGCGAGGTCGAGCTGCGCAACAAGCGCACGGGAATGCTGACCGACGATCTTTTGTATCAGCTGCGCGAGGACGGCGAGGGCCGTTGGCTCTTCGTGGCGCGCGGCAAGCAGCCGAAGAACTACGACCTTGCCGAGACCGAGAAGGTGCTGATCAAGGTGCGCGGCAGCTACGTGCCTACGCTTTACGATACCCTGACGGGCAAGACCGCGCCGATGTCCGCTTACCGCGAGGGCGTGTATACCGTGATCCCCGTGACGCTGTATCAGCACGATAGTGTCCTGATCCGTCTTGCCGTGGGTGAGCCCGTGATGCTGCCCGAGCAAGGGGCAAAGAAGCGCAAAGCGCTGGCGGTGCCCGCAACGGTACCCTTTACGCTGGGGGAGCCGAACGTATTGGTTCTGGATATGGCAAGCTGGTCGCTGGACGGCGGCAAGGAGCAGCCGCGCGAGGAGATTTTGCGCGCGGACAGCGCCGTGCGCGCGGCGCTTGGATACAAGCCCTGGGGCGGCTCTGCCGTACAGCCCTGGGCATTGCCGAGCGTGCCGCCCGCACATAAGGTGTGCCTGACGTATCAATTTGAAAGCGAGATCGAGGTACCCTTGGCGCTTCTTGGCGTGGAGCGCCCGGAGGGGATGCGCATCACCCTCAACGGCGCGCCTGTTTCCACCGAGGTAAAGGGCTATTACGTGGACCGCTCGATCAAGACGCTGGCGCTGCCTTCCATTCAAAAAGGAAGCAACGTGCTGGTCATCGAAAAGGAATACGGCGAGCGCAGCGCGATCGAGGCGATCTACATTCTGGGCGCATTCGGCGTGCGCGTGACGGGCAGCGTGGCAAAGATCGTGCCGTTTCCCGAAACGCTTGGTTTCGCTGATATTGTGCATCAGGGCTTGCCCTTTTACAGCGGCAAGCTGGATTATCACTTTGACGTGGAGACCGCAGGCGGCGAGCTTGCCGTCACGGTGCCGCGCTATCGCGCTACCGTGCTGCGCATCGGTGCCGACGGGCAAAGCGTTCCCGTGGCGTTCTCGCCCTACACGGCGCACTTGGCGCTCCCTGCAGGCAAGCACCGTGTGAGCGTGGAGGCGTATATCCCGCGCACCAACGGCTTTGCGCCGTTGCACAACTGCGACGAGACCTGCGCCTATCAGAACCCTGCGGCATGGCGCACCGAGGGGGATAAATGGAGCTATGAGTATTGCCTTACCCGTGAGGGAATTCTGGCGGCTCCGCGCTTTGAGGAAATCGAAAAATAACGCAAAGAGCCCTCCCGCATCATGCGGGAGAGCTCTTTTTGCACGTTTGGAATAAATATTCAACAATATTCATTGAATTATTCACATTCCCCTCATGCAATTTGTGAAAAAAGCGTGAATTAAGAATTCTTTTTATAAAAGGGCTTGACAGAGATGCAAAAGAGGTGTATAATAATCAGCGTTGAAATAAATTCACTGCATATTTATGCGAGGAGGCAGTATCATGAACAAGAAGGATATCAAAAAGGTAGTTTTGGCTTATTCGGGCGGCTTGGACACGTCCATCATCATCCCGTGGCTGAAAGAGAATTATAACAACTGTGAGGTCATCGCCGTTTCCGGTAACGTGGGTCAGGCCGACGAGCTGGAGGGCCTGGAGGAAAAGGCCATCAAGACGGGCGCCTCCAAGTGCTACGTGCTGGATCTCACCGACGATTACGTGGATAACTACATCATCCCCTGCGTGAAGGCAGGCGCGATCTACGAGGAATATCTGCTTGGCACCAGCCACGCCCGCCCCTGCATTGCAAAGGCGCTGGTTGACGTTGCCATCAAGGAGGGTGCAGATGCCATCGCACACGGCTGCACCGGTAAGGGCAACGACCAGGTGCGTTTTGAGCTGACCATCAAGCGCTTCGCCCCCGATATGCCCATCATCGCCCCTTGGCGTGAGTGGGATATCAAGTCCCGTGAGGAGGAGATCGACTACGCCGAGGCGCACAACGTGCCGTTGAAGATCAACCGCGAGACCAACTACTCCAAGGACAAGAACCTTTGGCATCTGTCTCACGAGGGTCTGGACCTTGAGGACACCGGCAACGAGCCGCAGTACGAAAAGCAGGGCTTCCTTGAAATGGGTGTTTCCCCCATCAACGCGCCCGACACCCCCACCTACGTGGAGCTGGATTTCGAGCAGGGTGTACCCGTGGCCCTGAACGGTGAGAAGATGAGCGCCAAGAACATCATCTTTGCCCTTAACAAGCTGGGCGGCGAGAACGGCATCGGCCTTCTGGACATCGTCGAGAACCGTCTTGTCGGCATGAAGTGCCGCGGCGTGTACGAGACCCCCGGCGGAGCCATCCTTTACAAGGCACACAGCGTGTTGGAAACGCTCTGCCTTGACAAGTACACCATGCACGAAAAGCAGAAGCTGGCCGTCACCTACGGCGAGCTGGTCTACAACGGCCAGTGGTTCACCACCCTGCGCGAGTCCCTTGCCGCCTTCGTTGACAAGACCCAGGAGCACGTGACCGGTAAGGTGAGACTGAAGCTTTACAAGGGCAACATGATCAACGCAGGCGCTTGGAGCCCCTACACGCTTTATAGCGAGGAGATCGCCACCTTCGGTGAGAGCAACTACAACCAGAAGGATGCAGAGGGCTTTATCAACCTGTTTGGTCTGCCGCTTCAGGTACAGGCGCTTTCCGAGCAGGGCAAGCTGAAATAATCGGCGACTGACTCATTTCGAGCGGAACAAAAACATAAAACGGACTGCCGTTCCTCAAAAAGACGCGGCAGTCCTATGGTATTCTTTAAGGTAGATACGGGAGAGCAAGCATGGCAAAAATGTGGGCAGGCAGAACGGCGGGCGAGACCGACCGTTTGGCAGACGATTTCAATTCCTCGATCCATTTTGACAGCAGAATGTATGCCGAGGACATCAAGGGCAGCATGGCGCACGCCGCAATGCTGGGTGCCAAGGGCATCATCACCAAAAAGGAGGCCGATACCCTCATTGAGGGGCTGGCGGGCATCCTTTCCGACCTTGACTGCGGCAAGCTGGAATTTGATATGAGCGCAGAGGATATTCATATGTTCGTGGAGCAGGTGCTCACCGAGCGTCTTGGCGACGTGGGCAAAAAGCTGCACACGGCAAGAAGCCGAAATGATCAGGTGGCGCTGGATTTGCGGATGTATCTGCGCGCGGAGCTTGACGAGATCGTGAAGCTTGCAAAGGATCTGATCGCTGCCGTCACCGAAAAGGCGGAGGAGTACGCCGACGTCATTATGCCGGGCTACACGCATCTGCAACGCGCGCAACCGATCCTGTTTGGCCATCACCTGATGGCATATGCCATGATGCTGTTGCGCGACGTGGAGCGCCTTGGCGATTGCCGCAAGAGAATGAATCTTTCGCCCATCGGGTGCTGTGCGCTGGCGGGCACGACCTACGATACCGACCGCCATTTTGAGGCAGGGCAGCTCGAGTTTGACGGCATCTGTCGCAACAGCTTGGACGGTGTTTCCGACCGCGATTTCGCGCTGGAGATGCTTTCCGCCCTCTCGATTCTGATGATGCATCTGTCCCGCTTCTCGGAGGAGGTCATCCTTTGGTGCAGCTGGGAATTCAAATTTGTGGAGCTTTCGGATGCCTACACCACGGGCTCGTCGATCATGCCGCAGAAAAAGAACCCCGACATGGCGGAGCTGGTGCGCGGCAAGACGGGACGCGTGTACGGCGATCTGATGGCACTGCTCACCACCCTCAAGGGCATTCCGCTTGCCTACAACAAGGATATGCAGGAGGACAAGGAGAGCATTTTCGACGCGGTGGACACCGTGAAAATGTGCTTGCAGGTGTTTACCGGTATGGTCGGCACGATGCAGGCGAACAAGGAAAATATGCTGCGCGCCGCGCAAAAGGGCTTTATCAACGCCACCGACCTTGCCGATTATCTGGTGAAGAAGGGGATGCCCTTCCGCAGTGCTTACAAAATTTCGGGCGGGCTTGTGGCGTATTGCATCCGTGAAAACACGGTGCTGGAGGAGCTGCCGCTTGCGGTTTACAAAGCGCAAAGCGACCTCTTTGACACCGATCTGTACGATGCGATCTCGCTTCGTACCTGCGTGGAAACACGCATTTCCGAGGGCGGTACCTCGCTTGCGTCCGTCAAGGCGCAGATCGCTTACGTAAAGGAGCAACTGAAATGACAAAAGTATTTATTGACGGCTCGGCGGGCACCACGGGGCTTCGTATTCACGAGCGCCTGGCCGCACGTGCCGATCTGGAACTCTTGATCCTGCCCGACGAGATGCGCAAGGATCCCGCCGCGCGTGCCGAGATGCTGAAAAGCGCAGACGTTGCCTTCTTGTGCCTGCCCGATGCCGCCGCCATCGAGGCGGTGGGGCTGGCAGGGGAGAGCAACGTGAGAATGATTGACACCTCCACCGCGCACCGCACCAATCCCGCGTGGGCATACGGCTTTGCGGAGCTTGCGGGCAAGCGCGAACAGATCGCGGCCTCCTCTCGTGTGGCGAACCCCGGCTGTCATGCCAGCGGCTTTGTGGCGCTGGTCGAGCCGCTTGTGCGCGCAGGATTGATCGCCGCCGACGTGGCACTCACGTGTGTGTCCCTTACGGGCTATTCGGGCGGCGGCAAAAAGATGATCGCGGAGTATGAGGACGCGGCGCGTGATCCGCTTCTGGATGCACCCCGCCAGTACGGCCTTACCCAAACGCACAAGCATCTGCCCGAGATGTGCGCCGTCACGGGGCTTACCGTGGCGCCTGCTTTCTGCCCCATCGTGGCGGATTTTTACAGCGGAATGGAGGTCACGGTGCCGTTGTTCAAAAAGGATCTGCGCGGTACGGTAGCGGACATCCGCGCGTTGTATGCCGATCTTTACAACACCAAGCTTTTGCACTACAATGCCGAGATGGGAGAGGGCGGTCTGCTTTCCGCCGCGGCCTTCTCGGGGCGCGACGATATGGAACTTGGCGTGTTCGGCAACGACGAGCGCGTGCTGCTGGTCTCCCGCTTTGACAATCTTGGCAAGGGCGCATCGGGCGCGGCCATTCAGAATATGAACATTATGCTCGGCATGGACGAGACCACCGGGCTTTGCGTATAAAGGAGTTAGCTATGAAATTGATCGAAGGCGGCGTTTGTGCCGCAAAAGGATTTGTAGCGGGCGGCGTGCATTGCGGCATCCGCAAGAACCGCACCAAAAGAGATCTGGGTATGATCATGAGTGAGGTGCGCGCCACTGCGGCCGCCACCTACACCACCAATCTGGTGAAGGGTGCGCCCCTTACCGTAACGAAAAATCACATTGCCGACGGCTTTGCGCAGGCGGTGATCTGCAACAGCGGCAACGCCAACACCTGCAATGCCAACGGCATTGAGATCGCAGAAGGGATGAGCGCGCTGGTCGCCAAGGAGCTTGGCATCGCCGCCGAGGACGTGGTGGTTGCCTCCACCGGTGTGATCGGTCAGCCCTTGTCGCTGGAGCCAATCGCCGCAGGCATCCCCGTGCTTGCAAAGGAGCTGTCGCGCGAGAACGGCGCACACGCCGCCGAGGCCATTATGACCACGGATACCGTGAAAAAGGAGGTCGCCGTAGAGTTTGAGATCGGCGGCAAGACCTGCCGTATGGGCGGCATCGCCAAGGGAAGCGGTATGATCCATCCCAATATGGCCACGATGCTGGTCTTTATCACCACCGACGCGGCGATCTCTGCCAAGATGCTGCAAAAGGCGCTTTCCACCGACATCAAAAACACCTTCAATATGATCAGCGTGGACGGCGACACCTCCACCAACGATATGGTGACGGTGCTGGCCAACGGCCTTGCCGGAAATGCCGAAATTACCGAGGACGGTGCGGACTTTGCCGAGTTCATGAAGGCGCTGAACACCGTGAACGTCCAGCTTTGCCGTATGATTGCGGGGGATGGCGAGGGTGCCACCAAGCTACTGGAATGCAAGGTCAGTGGCGCTTTGACCGAGGAGATCGCCAAGACCGTGGCAAAGAGCGTCATCTGCTCCAGTCTGCTCAAGGCGGCCATGTTCGGCGCGGATGCCAACTGGGGGCGCGTGCTGTGCGCCATCGGCTACAGCGGTGCCGCCGTGGACGTGGATCGCGTGGACGTGTCCTTCAAATCCCCGAAGGGCGAGATCGCCGTTTGCCAAAACGGCGCGGGCGTGCCCTTCTCTGAGGAGAAGGCGAAGGAGATCCTTTTGGAAAAGGAGATCGAGATCGTGGTCTGCCTTGGCGACGGTGCATATGCTACCACCGCATACGGTTGCGATCTGACGTATGATTACGTTAAAATCAATGGAGATTATAGAACCTGATGCAAAATAAGCGGCGAATTGCTGCGTTGCTTATTTTCCGTCAAGGAAGTACTGAAAAAAGAAAAACACCCCGAAACGGTACGAGTTTTTTATAAAAAGAGGAAAATTATGAACATCGAAAATCACTTTTCCAACGCGCAACGCGCAGAGGTGCTGACCGAGGCACTTCCCTATATCAAAAAGTTTGTGGGCAAGACCGTTGTCATCAAATACGGCGGCAATGCCATGATCAACGAGCAGCTCAAGGAGCAGGTGATGGAGGACATTGCCCTTCTGTGGTTGATCGGCGTCAAGATCGTGCTGGTGCACGGCGGCGGCCCCGAGATCAGCGATATGATGACAAGACTTGGCAAAAAGCCGGAGTTTGTGGACGGCTTGCGCGTGACCGACAAGGAGACCGTTGACATCGTGCAGATGGTGCTGGCGGGCAAGGTCAACAAGTCGCTGGTGACGCTCTTGCAAAGCAAGGGCGGCCACGCCATCGGCCTTTCCGGCATTGACGGCGGCCTTATTGAGGCAAAGATCAAGGACGAGCGCCTTGGCTTTGTCGGCAAGATCACAAAGGTGCGCACTCAGCCCGTGACCGACCTGCTGGAGAAGAATTATATCCCCGTGATCTCCACCGTGGCAAGCGACCGCGAGGGGAACGTATATAACATCAACGGCGACACCGCCGCCGCGTATATCGCGGGCGCGCTTGGTGCGGAGCGTCTTTTCATGATGACCGACATTGCGGGCATCCTGCGCGACAAGGACGATCCCTCCACCCTCATCCCCGAGATCACCATTGAGGAGGCCGCAAAGCTGTATGATGAGGGCGTGATCTCCGGCGGTATGATCCCCAAGGTGGACTGCTGTATCGAGGCGATCCATAAGGGCGTGAAGAACGTCATCATCATGGACGGGCGCGTGCCGCACTCGATCCTGATGGAGCTTCTGACCGACGAGGGCGCCGGTACGATGGTGAAGGGAGACGCGTGATGAGCGAGCTGCAAAATCTGGACAAAGCATACGTTGCGAATACCTACGCGCGTTTTCCCGTGGAGATCGTGCGCGGCAAGGGCTCGAAGGTCTATGATACCGAGGGCAAGGAATATATCGACATGGGCAGTGGCATCGGCGTGACCGCGTTCGGCATTGCCGACGAGGAATGGAAGAGCGCCGTGATCGCTCAGCTGGACAAGGTCCAGCACACCTCCAATTTGTATTACACCGAGCCGTGCGCGAGGCTCGCAGAGCTGTTGTGCGGCAAAACGGGTTTGAAAAAGGTGTTTTTCGGCAACTCGGGTGCCGAGGCAAACGAGTGCGCCATCAAGGTGGCGCGCAAGTACGCGGCAGAGAAAAAGGGCGCGGAGTACAGCACGATCGTGACGCTGCAAAACAGCTTCCACGGCCGCACGCTCACCACGCTTGCCGCCACGGGGCAGGAGCTTTTTCACAAGCTGTTTCAGCCCCTCACCCCCGGCTTTGTGCACACCCCCGCAAACGACCTTGCCGCAATGGAAGAGATCGTGGCCGCGCATAAGGTCGCGGGCATTCTGATCGAGTGCGTGCAGGGCGAGGGTGGCGTGATCGCGCTGGATGCGGATTTCGTCAAGGGCGTTGCCGCCATTTGTGCGCGCGAGGACATCGTGTTCATGGTGGACGAGGTGCAGACCGGCAACGGGCGCACCGGTGAGCTTTACGCCTATATGCACTTTGGCGTACAGCCCGACGTGGTCAGCACCGCCAAGGGACTTGGCGGCGGCTTGCCGATCGGCGCGTGCCTGATGGGCGAGAAGGTGGAGAGCGTGCTTGGCGCGGGCGACCACGGCTCGACCTACGGCGGCAACCCCATTGCCGCGGCGGGTGCGTGCAACGTGGTGGCACGGATCGACGAGGCATTGCTTGCCTCCGTGCGCGAAAAAAGCGCATACGTATTTGAGAAAATGCAACACGCAAAGGGCGTGAAGAGCGTCAGCGGCAAGGGACTGATGATCGGTATCGAGACTGAAAAGCCCGCCGCCGAGGTCGTCAAGGCGTGTATGGCGCGCGGCGTTTTGTGCCTCACCGCCAAGACCAAGGTGCGCCTTCTGCCCGCACTGAATATCCCGATGGAAGATCTTGAAAAGGCGGTCAAGACGATTCTTGACGTTTGCGCCGAATGAAAGGAACGCATATGAATTTGAAGGGTAAGCATTTTTTGAAGCTGTTGGATCTCACCCCCGCGGAAATTGAGGGTCTGCTTGATCTTGCGGCCGAGCTGAAGGCAAAGAAAAAGGCGGGCGTGCCGCATCGCCTTTGCGAAGGGAAGAGCGTTGCGCTGATCTTTGAAAAGGACAGCACGCGTACGCGCTGCGCCTTTGAGGTGGCGGCGGCCGACCTTGGCATGCACCCCGTATATCTGGGCCCGTCCGGCTCGCAGATCGGCAAAAAAGAGAGCATCGCCGACACCGCGCGCGTGCTGGGACGTATGTTTGACGGCATCGAGTACCGTGGATACGGCCAGGCGCTTGTCGAGGAGCTTGCCGCTTACGCGGGGGTGCCCGTGTGGAACGGCTTGACCAACGAGTTCCATCCCACCCAGATCCTTGCCGACTTCCTTACGATCCGCGAGCATTTCGGTGCGCTGAAGGGCAAGAAGCTGGTGTATCTGGGGGATGCACGTTATAATATGGGTAATTCGCTGATGGTGGGTTGCGCCAAGATGGGTATGCACTTTGTGGCGTGTGCCCCCAAAGAATATTTCCCCGATGCCGAGCTTGTGGCACAGTGCCGTGCGGTTGCCGCCGAAACGGGAGCTACGCTGGAGTTTGTCGAGGATCCCATGAAGGCAACCAAGAACGCAGACGTCCTTTACACCGACGTGTGGGTGTCGATGGGCGAGCCGAACGAGGTTTTTGCCAAGCGTATCAAGGATCTTTCCCCCTATCGCGTGACCAAGGAATTGATGGAAAACGCCGGCCCTCAGTGCCGCTTTATGCACTGCCTGCCTGCCTTCCACGATCTTGGCACCGTGATCGGACGCGAGATCTACGAGAAATTCGGTATTGATTGCATGGAGGTCACTCACGAGGTCATCGAGGGGCCGCAGTCCATCGTGTTCGACGAGGCGGAGAACCGCATGCACACCATCAAGGCCGTGATGGCCGCAACGCTTTAAGCGTATAAAAAAGCACCCGAACGGTGAGCTGCTGCAAAGCAGATCGACGTTCGGGTGTGTTTTTAGCAAAATATTCCCACAAGACGAAGAAGAAAGCAGGAAAGGAAGATGGAAAGCGAGGAGACGAGCGTGCTCCATACCACAAGCTGACCGGCAAGTCCCACGTCGCCGCCCATTTCCTGTGTCATCGGCACGCTGGAAACCGCCACAGGCGTGACAAAAATCGAGATCAGCACCGCAAACTGCGCGGCGGTGAAGGTGTCGCGGAAGAAGAGGTAAGCGATGCCAAGAAACAGGAGCGGATAGACCACGGTACGCGCCGCCGTGCCGAAGATGATCTCCCGCCGCAGCTCCTTGATGGCAGAGAACTCAAACTGGGCACCCAGCGCCAGCAGTGCCAGCGGCGTGGCCAGGTTGGAGAGGTAATGCAGGACCTTAAAAAGGGGCGTGATATCGGACAGGCGGAAGTCGATATCCGCCTTGACAAATACCGCGCGCATACCAAGGATGGCCAGCGCCAGTGCAATGCTTTGGATCAAGGGGTTTTTCAAAATATCCGTCAGCATTTTTTTTACGTTGGGGCGTCCGCCGTTTCCGCTGAACAGGGAAAGACTGATGACGCCAAGGACGTTATAAAGCGGAATGACGACGGCGGAAAGGAGCGCGGCTGCCACCACGCCGGCGGAGCCGCAAAGTGCCTCGGCAAGCGGCACGCCGATGAGCGCGTTGTTAGAGCGGAAGGTGGCTTGCAGCAGCGGACCGCGCCGATCCCGGTGCTTGGTATACAATATGACCAAGGGCAGGGAAATAAGGAACATCAGAATCGTCGCTGCGGTACCGTAAATAATGTAACCGAGCTGAATGCCCGCAAGGTTGCCGATCTCATAGATGTTGAGAAAGAGCATGGCGGGTAAAAAGAAGCGGAACACCATTTTGTTCACCGCCCGCGTGACGGTATCGTTCATAAAGCCGGCCTTTTTGATGGCGTAGCCGATGCCGACCATCACCACAATGGGCATAACGGCGTTCAGGGCAAAAATCAGAGAATCCATACTATACCTCCCTTGCACGCCCTTTATTATAGCACGGCAAGGCGCCGATTGCAAGACAAAAAAGCCCATAATTCGTGCAAAATTTCACACCTGTGTGTCATCCGCTTGTGTGCCTTACAGGGGCAAGAGCAGAGCGCACTCCGTCGGGGCGTAACGGTGGTGCGCATGGAAGTGCCTTGCTGCGGCGGCATTACAGAAGCCGTGAAAAAGGCGCTGATGGCAAGCGGCAAATTCATCCCGTGGAGCGTGATCACCATCTCGACGGACGGGCGCGTGCTCGAATGAAAAAAGCACCCGAAAGGGTGCTTTTTTCATACCGTTATGGCACTTATTTGACAATGAAGCGATCCAGCGCGGCAAACAGCTCGTCGGTATCGTCGCTGTGGGCGTTCAGCTTGATGGGGTTGAGAAGATCCAGACTGAAGATGCCCATGATAGACTTGGCATCCACAACGTAGCGACCGGAGAGCAGATCAATGTCGATGGGGGAGCGCGCCACGATGCTTACAAACTCCTGCACGTCGGCAATGGTGGAAAGGCGAATTTCAATGCTTTTCATAAATTTCCCTCCTTTTTGGGTTTCTGATTTAATTATAACGCGACGGCGCGCTTTTGTCAAGCATTACATTTCACAAAATATGGCAAAGCCCTTGACATTTTCTTTATATAGATGTATAATATTATAATGTATACAAATGGCAAAAAAAGTTTTGTATATAGAAATTTTAAAAAATGAAAAAGGAGGTAATTTATTGTGATGCCAATATGGTTGTCCATTCTTCTCATCGTTCTGGCGCTTGCCGGCGGTGCAGGAGCTGAGTATGGAATTCGCCGCGTGCTGAACAACAAGCGAACGGGCGCCGCCATGACCGAGGCAGAGCGCATCCTGCAGGATGCCGAAAAGAAGGCAGAAGCCCTGAAAAAAGAGCGACTGCTGGAGGCCAAGGACGAGATCTTCCGCCAGAGAACCGATGCGGAAGCCGAGATCAAGGAGCGCCGCGCAGAGGTCACGCGCATGGAGCGTCGTATCACCCAAAAGGAAGAGACGCTGGACCACAAAGCAGAGACCCTGGATCGCAAGAACGAGCTTCTGGATCAGAAGCTGCAGGAAAACGATGCGCTCCGCGAGGAGATCTCCAATGCCCTGGATGCACAAAAGCAGGTGCTGGAAGGCCTTGCAGGTCTTACCGCTGAGGAGGCCAAGGAAGAACTGATCGAGCGCGTGGAGGGCGAGGTCAAGCACGAGCTGGCGCAACGCCTGGACGAGCTGGATGCCCAGTTCCGTGAAGAGGCCGACACGAAGGCCCGCAACATCCTGTCCCTTGCCATTCAACGCTGTGCCACCGATCACGTGGCCGAGTCCACCATTTCCGTGGTGCAGATCCCGAGCGAGGAAATGAAGGGACGCATCATCGGCCGTGAGGGCCGTAACATCCAGAAGCTGGAAACGCTTACGGGTGTTGAGCTGATCATTGACGACACGCCCGAGGCGATCACGCTTTCCGGCTTTGACCCCGTGCGCCGCGAGGTGGCACGTCTCACGCTGGAGAGATTGATCTCTGATGGCCGTATCCATCCCGCCCGCATCGAGGAGACCGTGGAAAAATGCCGCCGTGAGGTGGAGACCGTGGTCAAGCAGGCAGGCGAGCGCGCCACCTACGAGGTGGGTATCCCGAACCTGCATCCCGAGCTTGTCAAGCTTCTGGGCCGTCTGCGCTACCGTACCAGCTACGGTCAGAACGTGCTCAAGCACTCCATCGAGGTCGCCTTCCTTGCCGGCATTATGGCAGAGGAGCTGGGCGTCGATGCCGCTGCCGCCAAGCGCGCGGGTTTGTTGCATGACATCGGCAAGGCGTTCCCCCATGACGTGGAGGGCACGCACGTAGAGCTTGGTGTCAACATTCTGCGCAAGTATAAGGAAAACAAAGAGGTGGTCCACGCCGTGGAGGCGCACCACAACGACGTAGAGCCCCAGACCGTGATCGCCATTCTGGTACAGGCCGCCGATGCCATTTCCGCATCCCGTCCCGGTGCCCGCCGCGAGGATCTGGAAAACTACATCAAGCGTTTGCAGAAGCTGGAGGAGATCGCCACCGGCTTTGAGGGCGTGGAAAAGGCCTTTGCCATTCAGGCAGGCCGCGAGCTGCGCGTGATGGTCAAGCCCGAGGACGTTTCCGACGAGGGCATGAAGCTGATCGCCCGCGAGATGGCCAAGAAGATCCAGGACGAGGTCAAGTACCCCGGACAGATCAAGGTGAACTTGATCCGCGAAAGCCGTGCCGTAGACTACGCCAAATAATAAGCTGCGTATTGCTGCGTTGTGCCTCGCAGAAGAATTCGACGAACACAAAGTTCGCCATCATCCTTCTGCTGCGGTACGCCTTGCACTACTTGCTTCTTATCCGGCGTGCGCCTTGCTTTTTGCGGTCGCACTTCAAAGAAGTGACGTGCTCGGCAAAGCCGAGGACAGGCGCCATTGTGTCGCAGCTGTTCAAAGCTGAACATTCTTAAAAGGCATTTTATTTGGCACAAAACATCGGCAACACTGTCGTGTTGCACACGGAAAGCAGATGATCGCATCGCTTTCAAACCTTTTGTTTATTGACATTTACAACGAATGTGATATATAAATATAGAGCTTCCTTGCAAATGGCACCCAAGGCATTTAGTGGCCTTATGGTGTGAGAAATAAATGAAAAAGCCCCGCTTGCCTTGTGGCAAGCGGGGTTCTTTTTATGCAATTTGTCCGTTCACTACGTCAAAGAATACTTGGGCGGTGAAAAAGTATTCCTCCTCCCCTTCCCAATAACATTGCAGGTAAAAAAGATAGCTTCCGTCTGCTAATTCATACTGATCTGCGGGGTCGGCGGCTACGTTGATCTGAAAGGGGAGTGCCCATGTTTGATTCGGCGGAATACGCGTGATTTCCTCGGGGAACCGCTGCCACGTAGAATAGTGCTTGTATCTTGTATTAGCCATTTGAAGCAAAGCGGTATCATATTTGGGGTTATAATCGTTGAGATTCAGAATTTCCACGACGAGCGTTTTTTCGCCGTGATTATGCAAGCGGTACTCGTAATGAAACAAATGATGCTCGACGTTGGTGATGAAAAGCGACACCTTGCTGCTTTGGAGGCATCCTTCGGCAAAGTAAAGATCGCTTGGGCGGTCGGCTGGAATTTGGGATCCTTCGATGTTGAAATAGCCCACGAAATAGGATTTGTTTTCTGATCTTTGAATAATGTAAGTGCCGCTTTTATCCATTCCGGTGCTTTGGTCACCAAGCACCAGACGGTAGCGCCCGGCTGCAAGCGCCCTTGCAGATACGGTGAGACTGCCTTCTCGCTCGGAGAAAGCCGGAGCCCAAGAATCCCATATTATACCACCGATCAAGGGGTAATACACCCACGTATCGTTTTCCCACTTTTCTACGATGGGCGAAATGTTCATCATGGCAAGATTGCAGTCATAGCTTGTTTGGTTTATTATGCTGTAATGCAATTTTCCGTCTGCATAATAGATAGAATCCAAAAAGCGCAAAGAATTTTGCGTGATGCCATCCTTCACGACGGTTTCACCCGGAATCGGCGATGGCTCTTTTTCCACCGGCCCTTGCTGACAGCCGACGGCAAACAGCATGAGCAGGCAAAGTAAAAAAGCAAGGATGCGTTTCATAGGTTTCTCCTTTCATAAGGTCGGGTGACGGTCTTTTTATGCAATTTTGCCGTCCTTGACCTCAAAGAAGATGACAGCGTAAAAGAAGTTTTCCTCATCCCCTTCAAAGTAGCAGGGAAAACGGTAGAGATAGTGCCCGTCTTTGGTGGGAACATATCGGTCGGCGGCATCTCCGCCCACGTTCGAGCAAAGCGGTATTTTTAAGCTTTCACCCGGCGCGACGGTGCTACCGCCCTCGGGGAAGCGTTGCTGCCAATAGACGTGGTCTAAATGCCCCTTTTCCTCATCACGGTACATCATTTCGTCGTAATAATCCGGTTCCAAGGGCGTGATGTCGCTTATGGGAATGATCAAATTTTTATCACCGGTGTTTTGGATGGAGAATTCGTAAAGGTACAGATGATGCTCGATGGCGGCGAGGGAAAGCGATACGTTTTTGCTTTGATAAACGCCCGCAGCGTAATAAATATGCGATGGAAAATCGGGATACACGGCGGCTTGCTCTTCGGTAATGGTGAAGTAGCCCACCCAATAATAACGCTCATCACTTCGTGTGACACGTGTGCTACCGTCAGAATTCATACTGAATATCTCATATCCGCTTACCAAACGATATTTTCCCGGGGTGACGGCTTGCAAATGCAAGGTGCGTGAAGCATCGGCATCTTTGTGAGCGGCAATCTTTTGCCAGACCTCTCTCGCAGAGCCGGACAGTAAGGGATAGTAAGTCCATTGTTCGTTTTCCCATTTTTCCACGGTGATAGAGTAGGGACCGACTCCGCTGTCAACGTCCGTGTTGTTGAAGAACGTATAGTGAATTTTTCCATCGGCAAGGTAGATGTTGTCGATCTTGCGCCCCGTGATCTGGTTAAGCCCGTCCTCCTTGAAGGTTTCAAGCTTCGTGGTGTCGCATCTCCCACGTTGCTGTCGGGGGGAGTGTTTCCGCTTTCCTCCTGACATCCAACGGCAAACAGCATGAGCAGGCAAAGTAAAAAAGCAAGGATGCGTTTCATAGGTTTCTCCTTTCATAAGGTCGGGTGACGGTCTTTTTATGCAATTTTGCCGTTCACTACGTCAAAGGTGACAACGGCGTAGAAGGGCAGTGCCTCCTCCCCCTCAAAGGCGACGGGGAGCAGATAGCGATACGTGCCGTCCGCAAGCTGATACAGGTCTTCGGGTACCCCGTGGATGTTGGATTGCAGATAAAGCGTCCATTCCGTATGGGGGGCAATTTTGATCGGCTCCTCGGGGAAGCGCTGCTCGAAACGGTAATAACGCTCCGTTTTTCCGTTGCTTGTATAGTACATCTCGTCGCCTTCCGTTGTGAGCGCCTCGGTTCCCTTCATCAGCACCACAAGCGGTCGGTCGCTGTTGTTTTGCAGGCGGAATTGATAATGAAAAAGGTGATGCTCGACGTTTGCGATAGAGAACGCGACGCTTTTGCTTTGATAAACGTCATCGACAAGGCGTACGTCAGGATCGGGATCATAATTCGGCACGTCTGCCTCGGTGATGGTGAAATATCCTACCCAGTAGGTTTTCGCTTCATCGAAGGTCAAGTGTTTGTTGCCCTTTTCATCTGTGGCGGTGCCTGTGTCACCCGCGATCAAGCGGTAACGCCCCGGCATCAGTTTGCGCGGGTAAATTTGCTTTTTGTAAGATCTTTGGGAGTTCGCCGCTATGCCATGTTGTTTGTGGCCGAGCGGTTCTCTGTCCACGAAAATCCCTCTTGGATTGAATAAAGCGTGGGTCACCCAGCCGTCCTCGCTCCAGCGTTCGGCGCGGGGGGATTCCATATGTTCGTCGGTATCGGCATAGACGTCGGTCTCGTTCACGTAGGTGAAGTGCAAGAGCCCCTCTTCAAACGAGGCGTTGATGTAACACAAGCTGTTTTGCGGGATGCCGTCCTTCACGACGGTGTCACCGGTCACTTGTGGCGTGTTGGGGTCGGATCCTTTTTCGCACCCAACGGCAAACAGCGTGAGCAGAGCAAGTAAAAGAGCAAGCAAGCGTTTCATAGGTTTCTCCTTTCCAAAACAAAAAGCGCATCGGACGGTGTCCGATGCGCTCAGGAATTTCAGCTATGTTATCCCTCTCGGTGTTAATCTCGCGTCCGGGGTTGTCAAGCGTTTCGCTCGATCCGCGATGGCGGATCTGTCCCGCGCGGGATGGCAGATGAGTGGATGCCGTGGCATCTACCAAGCAGGGTATCTCACCAAAGGTTGGTGAGAACATAAGCATAGCTTTGCGTTTCTGTTGTTTCGCTGTGCATCGGACTCACCCCTTTCTGTGATGGCGAGGAGGAGGTTTCCCCCTTGCTTGTATTCATATTATAGCAGAAAGGAGCGGTATTGTCAAGGCGGTGTTGTGAAGTTTGTGCAACGAAATCAAAATGAAAGCGACTAAAATGTGCAAATTGCCCATTTTTTGCCGAAGAAAACTACTTGACGATAGAAAAATTCTTTGCTTGGAATGCTTGTAATAGAAAGCTTTTTCAATCGAAGTGATCAAAAATGTGGTTGGCTCCGAAGACATTGGGCGGGGCTTGGGGCTCCTCGGTCTTTGTCGCGTTCTCAAAGTAGTAGGGAATATTGACGCGATAGCGCCCCGTCGGAGGCGGCGCGATCGGCTCCATTGTATAGCGCTCGTTGTAAATGGGGCGCTCCAAATGAAGCGTTTCACCCGGGGCCACCGTGGTGTCCTCCAATGGCAGCATATAATAATCGTGGGTGCCGATCTGATAGAAATAACCGTTTTGATAGCGGGAAATGCGGAGGTTGGAAAGCTGTAGGGTCAGCGGGCTTTCGCTGTTGTTCGTAAGAGTCAGCAGCAGCTTTGGCTCGGTGCCGCCGACAAGGGAGGCGGTGAAGTCCACCTGTGCGTGCTTTTTCACGCCGTTATCGTAGTATACGTATTGGGGCAGAGAGGTCGGGGCTTGCTCCTCGGTGATCTCAAGGTGCCCGATGATATAGGTCTCATTCTCATCAAAGCGCAGATAGGTGCTGCCGTTTTCGTCCTGCACATAGCGGGTAGAGCCAAAGGAAAGACGGTATTTCCCCGCAAGGCGATCGGTGTTGGCGGTGACGGAGAAGCTACATTCCTGCTCGGAGAAGGGGGAGAGAACGTATGCCACAGAATGACGCGAGCTCCAAAGAGCAAAGCTGACCCATTCTTCACCGACCAGTTTTTCAATCGAGGGCTTTTCACCGTAATAAACGCGGCTTCGGGAATGGTTGACCAGCGTGTAATAGACGGTGCCGTTTTCATAGCGGACGTCTTTGATTTTAACGCGGTCGTTTTGTGTGATCCCCTCAGACACGTAGGTGTTGCCCCTTGTGAAAAAGAGGAAGGCACCAAGGGAAATAAAGAGCAGGCAAAGCGCAACGGTAACGATCAGGGTTACTTTCTTTTTCATCGGGTTTCTCCTTTCATTTGCGGTCAGGATCAGTCGGAATGGTTGAATTTACAGTCTGCGAAAAATAGAGTAGGCAGGATCGGCGGGCCCATGACATCGGGCTCTTCAAATTCATAAGGGATCTTGACACAGTAGCGCCCCGTCGGGGGTGGGTCAACGGGAGGCGGGTCGAAAATTCCTTTTGCAAGGGGAAGCTCTGCCGTATAGGTCTCGCCGGGGCTGACGGTCACGTGCTCAGTATCGGGCAATTTGTAGCCGCAGCTGCTGAAGGTGGCCTGATGATAGCGGAAGATCTCCAGCGCGGAAAGCTGAAGGATGAGCGGCTTTTCGCTGTTGTTGGTGAGGGTGAGCAGGAGCTTTGGTTCAATGCCGCCGACAAGGGAGGCGGTGAAGTCCACCTGTGCGTGCTTGCGCACGCCGTTGTCCTCATACGCGTTGGCGGGGAGGCGATTGGGGGATTGCGTTTCGGTGATCTCAAGGTAGCCGACAAGATAGGTCTCGTTCGGGTCAAAGACGGCGAAAACGGCACCGTTTTGGTCCTGCACGTAGCGCTCGGCACCAAAGGATAGGCGATATGTGCCTGCAAGCGCGTCGGAATTTCGGAAGGAATAGGAGTGCTTGGTCTCGCTGAAGGCGGGCAGGCGCAGGGGGGCACAGTTGTGACCGGCGGTCTCCACGTTGACCCAGCTGTCGTCGGCCTTCTTTTCCAGAATGACGCATCCGCTCACTTGCACGGCGTGGGGCGTTTCATTGATCAGGGTGTAGTGGATGCTCCCCTTTTCAAAATAAACGTTTTCCACGCGCAAGCGGTCGTTTTGTGTGATCCCCTCGGAGACGTAGGTCCTGCCCCTTGTAAAGGCGAGGAAGGCGAAAAGGGAACAAAGAAGCAGACAAAGCACGCCTGCGGCAATCAGAATGATTTTTGTTTTTCTTTTCATGGCGGTCTCCTTTCCTTCTGTCTATTTCCAATATAGCGGAAAAATATGACAATGAAGGGGTGTATTTTGTAAACATCGCGTAAACGGCGTAAAAATCGGCGGCTCCGTTTTGTGCAAGATGCATAAATTTCTGCGGCGGAAAAGCGGATGCGCGCGCACGCATATTTTCCTTTGACAAAATCCGTATTTTATGGTATACTTATATGATAGAATAAGATATAATGCAAAACTATGCCCAAGGGAGGTGAGCGTGTGGTTAAGATCACAGAGGTGCTGGCGGGAAGCCGCGCCGAGCGGGCAGGTGTGCAGGCAGGCGACGTTCTTGTCGCCATCAATCAAAACGAGATCACGGACGTGCTGGATTACCGCTTTTATCTGACCGAGCGCCGGGTGACGCTGTCGCTGTTGCGCGGGGACAAGCCGATCGAGACCGTGATCCGCAAGCAGGAATACGACGATATCGGGCTGGAGTTTGAGACCCCGCTGATGGACAAAAAGCATTGCTGTGCCAACAAGTGCATCTTCTGCTTCATCGATCAGCTGCCGAAGGGCTTGCGTCCCTCTCTTTATTTTAAGGATGACGATTCGCGTCTTTCCTTCCTGCACGGCAATTACATCACGCTTACCAATCTCACGGACGCGGACATTGACCGCATCATCAAGATGCACATTTCCCCCGTGAACGTGTCGGTGCACACCACCAATCCCGAGCTGCGCTGTGAGATGATGAAAAACCGCCGCGCGGGCAAGGTGCTTGCCTATCTTGATCGTCTGGCCGAGGCGGGCATCCGCATCTGCGGGCAGATCGTGCTTTGCCGCGGCATCAACGACGGGGCACAGCTGCAACGCTCGATGGAGGATCTGGCACGGCTTTACCCCGCGCTTTCCAGCGTGTCGGTGGTGCCTGCGGGGCTGACGAAATTCCGCGAGGGGTTGTATCCGCTTTCCCCCTTCACCCCGGAGGAGTGCCGCGCGGTGATCGCGCAGGTGAACGCCTTCGGCGAGCGGTGTGAGAAGGAATTGGGTGCGCGCATCTTCTGTTGTGCGGACGAATTTTATCTGAAAGCGAAATTGCCTCTTCCCGAGGAAGAATATTACGGCGACTATGAGCAGATCGAGAACGGTGTGGGAATGCTGCGCTCCCTTTATGAGGAATTTGCCGCCGAAATGGACTTCCTTGACGAATATATCCCCGAGAGGGGAATGGAACATCGCCGCGTGAGCGTGGTGACGGGGAAAGCGGCGGCGCCGATGCTGCGTGCGCTTGCCGAAATGCTTTGTGCCCGTGTACCCGAGCTTGCGGTAGAGGTCATCACGGTGGAGAACAACTTTTTCGGCCCCGAGATCACGGTGGCTGGGTTGCTTACGGGTAAGGACGTGTGTGAGCAGCTGGCAGGGCGCGATCTGGGGGACGAGGTGCTTTATCCCGCCACGATGCTGCGTGCCGAGGGAGATCTCTTCCTTTGCGGTATGAGCCCCGCCGAGATGGAAAACAAATTGAAGGTGCCCGTAAGGGCTGTGAGAAACGAGGGTGCGGCGCTGTGCGCGGCACTGCTTGGTTGTGAGAATTGACGAAGTGAGGTGTGTTAGAATGTCTAAACCTGTTGTGGCCATCGTGGGCCGCCCCAACGTGGGGAAAAGCACGCTGTTTAATAAATTGATCGGGGAGCGCCGTTCCATCGTGGAGGACATTCCGGGTGTCACGCGCGACCGTATTTACGGGGAGTGCGAGTGGTGTGGGCGCAAGCTGACGCTCATTGACACGGGCGGTATCGAGCCCCGCTCGGATGACGTGATCCTTTCGCAGATGAAATTTCAGGCAGAGGTCGCCGTGGAGAGTGCGGACGTCATCATCTTCCTTTGCGACGTGCGCGCGGGACTGACTGCCGCCGACCGCGAGGTGGCGATCATGCTGAAAAAGAGCCGCAAGCCCGTGATCCTTGCCATCAATAAGTGTGACCGCGTGGGCAGTGCGCCAATGGAATTTTACGAGTTTTACGAGCTCGGCTTTGAGGAGGACCCGATCGCGGTGTCCTCGGTGCACGGCTCCGGCACGGGGGATCTTCTCGATGCGGTGCTGGCGCACCTTCCCGAAGAGGAGGAAGCGGAGGAGGAGGACGACAGCATCAAGGTGGCCGTCATCGGCAAGCCGAATGCGGGCAAATCCTCTATCATCAACCGCATGGTGGGCAGCAACCGCCTGATCGTATCCGATATTGCGGGCACCACGCGTGACGCGGTGGATACCTTCGTGGAAAACGAATACGGCAAATTCACCTTCATCGACACGGCGGGCATCCGTCGCCAGTCCAAGGTGAATGATAAAATTGAAAAATACAGCGTTCTGCGCGCCCATATGGCCGTGGAGCGCGCGGACGTGTGCCTTATCATGGTCGATGCCAACGAGGGCGTGACCGAGCAGGACGAGCGCATTGCGGGCATCGCACACGAGGCGGGCAAGGCGTGCATCATTCTGGTGAATAAGTGGGATACCATTGAAAAGGACAATACCACCACCAACACCTATACCAAGGACGTGTACGAGGCACTGGCATATATGCAATATGCCCCCGTGATCTTTGTTTCCGCAAAGACGGGTCAGCGCGTGACCAACATTTTCGAGCACATTTGCTACGTGTACAACCAAAGCCAGATGCGCGTGTCCACGGGTATGCTCAACGACGTGCTGGGTGACGCCACCACGCGCGTGCAGCCTCCGTCCGACAAGGGCAGACGACTGAAAATTTATTATATGACACAGATCCGCACCGCGCCCCCCACCTTTGTGATCTTTTGTAACAATGCGGAGCTGTTCCACTTCTCTTATCAGCGCTATCTGGAAAACTGCCTGCGCGAGACCTTCGGCTTCCGCGGCACACCCATCAAGCTGATCGTACGTGAGAAGGGAGAGGAGGTTCCCAATGCGTGACGCTGAGCGTATCATTGACAAAACCAAAATTTATGTAAAAGCGGGGGATGGCGGCAACGGTGCCGTCTCCTTCCGCCGTGAGAAATACGTGGCAAAGGGCGGTCCCGACGGCGGTGACGGCGGCCACGGCGGCAACATCGTATTTCGTGTGGACGAGGGGGCAACGACACTGCTGTTCTTCCGTGATCACCGCAAGTTCGTTGCCAAAAACGGCGGTAACGGTATGGGGGAAAAGTTCCACGGTGCCACCGCCAAGGACGTGGAAATTCTCGTGCCGCTCGGCACCTTAATTCGCGATGCCGAGACGGGCAAGATCATCAAGGATATGTCGGATCTTGAGCCGTTCGTGTGCTGTCGCGGCGGTCGCGGCGGCTTTGGCAACCGCCATTTTGCAACCCCCACCCGTCAGGTGCCGATGTTTGCAAAGCAGGGCACCAAGGGCGAGGAGAGAGAGCTGATTCTGGAGCTTAAGATGCTGGCAGACGTGGGTCTTGTGGGTATGCCCAGCGTGGGCAAATCCTCGATCCTCTCGCGCATCAGCTCGGCACGCCCGAAGATCGCGGCTTACCATTTTACCACCCTCTCGCCCAACCTTGGTGTGGTCTCCACGGGCGGCGAGAGCGGCTTTGTGGCGGCTGATATTCCCGGGCTTATCGAGGGCGCGGCGGACGGCGCGGGCCTCGGTCACGCGTTCTTGCGTCACGTCGAGCGTTGCCGCTTGCTTTTGCACGTGGTGGACATCTCCGCCTCTGAGGGGCGCGATCCCATCGAGGATATCGAGACCATCAACCGTGAGCTGGCGCGTTACAGCGAGCAGCTGGCATCAAGACCCCAGATCATCCTTGCCAACAAGTGTGATATGCTTGACGAGGAGCTGGTGGACGTTGAGGCGTTCAAGCAGTTCGTTGCCGAGAACGGCTGGGAGCTGTTCTTCATCTCCGCCGCCACGGGAGAGGGCCTCAAGGAGGTCGTGCAGCACGTGGCGCACCGCCTGGCAGAGCTGCCGCCGCTCACCGTATTTGAAGCGGAGCTTGACCTTGCCGAGGAGGCAGAGGTGAACGAGTTCGAGACCACCGTTCGCCGCGAAAACGATGATTTTTACGTCGAGGGCAAGTGGCTTTACGATCTGCTTGGCCGCACCAATCTGGACAGCTACGAGTCGCTTACCTACTTCCAGCGCTCGCTCATCAAGGGCGGCGTCATCAAGATGCTGGAGGAAAAGGGATGCACCGACGGACACACCGTTCACATTTACGATTTTGAATTTGAATTCATCAAATAAAAGGAGACGCTATGAACATTTGGCACGATATGGATCCCAAGCAGATCACGCCCACCGATTTTTCCGCCCTTATCGAGATCCCCAAGGGAAGCAGCTGTAAGTACGAGCTGGACAAGTATACGGGTCTTCTTCGATTGGACCGTGTGCTCTATACCTCCACGCACTATCCCGCAAATTACGGCTTTATTCCGCGCACCTATGCCGATGACGGCGACCCGCTGGACGTGCTGGTGCTTTGCAACGAGTCGATCTTGCCGATGACCCTGATCCGCGTGTATCCCATCGGTGTCATGCGTATGTTGGATGACGGGCACGTTGACGATAAGATCATTGCCATTCCGTTCTCTGACCCCAGCTACAACAACATCCGCTCGATCGACGAGCTGCCCCCGCATATTTTCGACGAAATCATGCACTTTTTCAAGGTCTACAAGCAGCTGGAAAACAAGCAGACCGACATCAAGGAGCTGTATGACCGCGAGACGGCGGAAAAGATCGTGAAGGAAGCAATCGACGGCTACGTGGACAAGTTTTGCAGATAAGGAGAACGACGGCCATGAAGATTTTGTTTGAGAATGCGGCACACCTGCAGGACGGTATTGCGCTTATTTGCAAGGACCTTGATATCGAGGTGGTCACGGGCGTGGCTGATCTCTGTGTCAGTGTGCGCGAGGTCGCGGAGCATACGCTTACGGTGACGCGCAACGGGAGCACCGCCGAGATCGTATACGGCGGCGGAAAGGCACGCTTTTTCCGCGGTCTTGCCACCCTTTGCGGTTGGTATAAAAAGGGAATTAGTGCCAAAACGGTATCGGAAAACCCGATTTTTACCTTCAATGGCGCGATGCCGGACGTTTCCAGAAATGCGGTGCTGCGCGTGGAGAGCGTCAAGCTGATGATGCGCAAAATGGCGCTGATGGGACTCAATGCTTTTATGCTGTATACCGAGGATACCTACGAGATCGAAGGGCGTCCCTACTTCGGTCATATGCGCGGCAGATACACCAAGGCGGAGCTGAAGGAATTGGACGCCTACGCCGCAAAGCTTGGCATCGAGCTGATCCCCTGCATTCAGACGCTGGGACACCTTGCCACCCACCTGCGCTGGCAGGCATCCTCCGCCTACAAGGACACCGCCAACGTGATGCTGGTGGGTGCTGAGGCGACCTATCAGTTGATCGACGATATGCTGAAGACGTGTAAGGAGTGCTTCCGCACCGATCGTATCCATTTGGGCCTTGATGAGACCAAGGATATCGGTCTTGGCAAGTATCTTTCCAAAAACGGTTACCGCGTGGGGCATGAGATCTATCTGGAGCATTTGAACAAGGTTGCCGACATGGCGCTTTCTTACGGCTATCGCCCGATGATGTGGAGTGATATGTTCTTCCGCTTTGCGGGCGAGGGCATTGAGGGGTATTATGATTATCACCCCGACGTGGTAATGACGGAAGAGATCGCCGCACTTGTGCCCAAGGGTGTACAGCAGGTGTTCTGGGACTACTATCGTCCGAGCGAGGATTTTTATGCCGTCAATATCGAAAAACATAAGAAGTATTTTGGCGAGAACGTGATGTTCGCAGGTGCCGTGTGGCTTTGGGGTGGCTACTGTCCCCACTTCCGTCGCTCGATCCGCAGCACTTACCCCGCGCTTGAGGCATGCCGTAAGGCAGGGGTCAAGGAAAATCTCACCACGATCTGGCTGGGCGGTGGCGCCGCACAGGGCCAAATACTGCTGTCGCTGGCGGGACTTGCTTGGTATGCCTCTTATGATTATAAGGGCACGCGCGACGAGCAGGATATCCGCGAAAGCTTTGAGAATGTTTGCGGCGCTTCTTACGAGGACATCATGGCATGTGAGAAGCCCGCATATCCGCACAATAACTATCGCGGTATTTGCCGCACGCTGATGCTCAACGATCCGTTGCTTGGCTTGGTAGATGCCCACGTCAAGCAGCATAACGAGACCTGTGCCGTGCCGATGCAGGACTATTATAAGGAAACGACCGCAGCCCTTGCTAAGGCGCGCGGAAACGTGGGAGAGTTCACCCTCTCGTATGAGGTGATCTATCGTATTTCCTGCTTGCTGGAGAATAAGGCGGACTTCGGCGTGCGCCTGAAGGCCGCGTATGATGCCGGGGACCGTGAGGCGCTGGCGGCATTGGTGGCAGAGTGTGACGTGATCATCGAGAAGATCCACGCGCTGCGCCGCGCACACCGCACGGCGTGGATGACCTACTACAAGCCCTTCGGCTGGGAGGTGCAGGATAATTGCTACGGTGCATTTGTCTCCCGCTTTGACACCGTGAAGGAGCGCGTTGGCGCTTACCTTGCGGGCGAGATTGCTGTCATTGAGGAGCTGGAGGAGGAGCGCCTTCGCTTGGACGGCCCCAACGACGAAGCGTTTTCCGGTGTAGTCAACGGTGTTGGCTTTGCGACGCTTTCCACCGCAGGCGTGCTGTAATCAAAAGAGGGCATACGTGCCCCCTTTTCTCTGACATTTCGTGTTTTTTATCGGGTGCCGAGGTGGCACGAAGGATGGTGAATAAATGAAGATAGTTGTAAGGGATAGGCGAAGCAAATGTTTACGGGTAACCGTACAGTTTTTGCTTGGCATCTTGTGTGTGCTTTTTTTGCCGCTTCGCATAGGGCTTGCGATCGTTTTCTTGTCGCTGGGGCTCGCCGCGATCTGTGGGATTGCGTGGGCCGTTTTGAAAAAGAGGGCCTTGCGTCAAGTGACCTTTTTCCTTTTCTCGCTTGCGGTCTTTATGCTGTTCTGGCAAATGGTGTTGCTCGGGCGCTATGAGTTTTTGAGCGGTAAGTCCTTGCCCTTTTGGTTGCCTTGCCTGATCGGTGCCGTGGTTGTGGCGGCAATAGCGGTCATATGGGGGAGGCTCGCTAAGGTCGGCATATGGTCGGGCATCCCCCTTGCGATGATCTTCGGCGTTTTTGCTTTTGGACTGCTCAGTGGCATGGCGGCGAATATGAATTACGTATACGATACCGCAGAGCCCGTGCGATACGAAAGCGTGATCTACGTGAAGGATCGGGATATGAATCACAAATCGCCGGACCGTTATACGTTTGATCTGATCGTTGACGGAAAAAAGATCACCTTGGATGTTTCGCGCGAGGCCTACGAGCGCTACGAGGTAGGAGACACCTTTTCCTTTTTCAAATATCAAGGGGCCTTCCAAGAGCCGTTTTATCTGGCGGGATCGTAAAATCCCCCCTTACGGTGCGAGTTTATATACAAAAAGGACAGAGCAACGCTCTGCCCTTTTTTCTGTTATTCGATCAGAAGCAGCTTGGAGACCTCAAGGTCGGTTTTTACGGTCAAACTCGACCCGTTCCGGGTCCAATTCACGTGCTCGCCCGTGGCGGAGGTCACGTTTTGCACCTTTTTGTCGCCCACGTTCAGCGTTACTGTCATATCATGGATCTTGATGGGTGGGTAGATGAGCTGCTGGTTGAGCAGGTACAGCTTTTGCACGTCGCCGCTTTGGTAAACGCTGTGTCGCACGCACTCGGGCGCGTCGGTGACAAGGGCGGGGGTGCCGAGCAGGTGCAGCACCAGATCGGTGAACAGCTTGATGTTATCGTGCACCTCGTTGTCCTCGGGCTTGCCCGCGACCCAGATGGCGCGGCCCTTGCCAAAGGTGTTTTCCTGCACGGCCACGAAATCGGTTTTTTGCATGGGCGGGTCGCTGATGGCGGCGGCGAAGGTGATGCGGTTTTCGGGGCAGCTGAGCGGCAACGTGACGGTGGCAAGCGTTTTGCCCGCATGCGCGGTGGCTTTGATCAGCTTTTCCTTCAGCATATGCGGGTACTTGGCGGTATAGCGGCCGAAGAGCGCGGGATTTTCGTTTGTGGGGGCGAGATAGCCGGGATCGATGTCAAACACGCCCGCGTAGTCCACACCGAACACGTCGGAAAGCATAAAGTTGTCCTTATAATGCCCCTCGTCGTCGCGGATCGAGGTATAGCCGCTGGCGTACACCGCGCCACCGTTTTTTACGTATTCGCGGATAGCGTCCACCTCTTTTTGCGACAACGCCTCAAGAGAGGAGAGGATCAGCACCTTGTAATTGCCAAGCTCCGCAAGGTTTTTCTTGGTGATGACGTCATAGTCCAGATGCGCGCGCCCCAGCGCCTTGTCGATCTTGCCGCAACGCTTGAAAAGGGTGCGGGATTTCATCTTGTCGATGGGCAATCCGTTTTGCTCGTGCTCGGCGCACGCCTCGAAGTTGAAATAGACCGCGACCTCGCGCAACGCCTTGTCTTCATAGTTGATATAGGGCATATAAGGCGCAAGCTTTTCGGAAAGCAGGGCGATCTTTTCGTAATAATCGGCATTGAGCGTGCCTGCGGGGTCGATGGCGTCGATCAGCATGAACGCGCCCTGGTTCATCAGCGCAGAGAAGGCGGTCATCTCGATCTCGCCGAAGGGCTTGTGCATCGTGTGGTACTCCAGCGTGCCCGCACAGCGCCCGATCATGTACTCGTAGGGCAGGGTGTTCGTCAGCTTTTGGTAAAGGCGCGCGATCACGTTGCCGTCATACAGCCCAAGGTCGGCGTGGAAGTCACCCGAAAGGTAGTCGCACTCGGCGCAGAACTCCGCGCCCTGCCCGTAAAAGAAGGGATTTTTGATCAGCGCGCTCTGGAAGGAGACGGTAATGTTCGGCTTGATGTCAAGCGCGGTCTTTCGGATGCGGCGCTGATATTCTGCCACGCACTCGCGCTTGAATTTGAAATACTCCATAAACGCGGGGTCATTGAGGTCGACCACCGTCGGCAACTCGCGCCCCGTTTTGGCGCGGTATTTTTGCTTACAGCTCTCGCAGAAGCACACGGGCATCCAGATGCCCGTCATGTCGATCCAAAGGCCCTGAATGTCGTAATTTTTGACGATCTCGGCGGCGATGCCGTTGATGTAGGTGCGGAACTCCTCATTGTTGATGCAGGGGTTGCCGAAGCGCTCCAGATCGCGCTTGGAGACGCCGTTGCTGTCGATGACGTTCCAGTCGGGGTGTGCCTCGCACACGTAGGTGCCCCAGGAATTCATATAGCCGATGACGTCCAGCCCGCGCGCGCGGCAGGCCTTGACGGTCTCGCCGAAAATGTCGCGCTTTTTTGCAATATTGTGGCGGATACCGACGTTGGTGGGGAAGTTGCAAAGTCCAAGACAGCTGGCGGCCGCCACGTAGGAGGCGGTGGCACCCGTTTTTTTCATATTGTCGGCATAGACCTCAGGGTCAAATTGCTCGAAAGCGCCCTCCACGTTGGCAATGTGCTGGTCGACCAGCGTGCGGAAAAAGTCGCGTTTGATCCAGTTTTTCAAGGGATAGCCCTCCTTTTGCATGATTGCTTTCATTATAGCAAAAGCTTTTTGAAAAATCAATAGAAATTCGGATATTTTGCATGCAGGGCCGCAAGGAGATTTGTTGCTTTGTGAACAATTTGTAAACAATGAAAAAAGCGGTTTTTCTTTTATTTTCGATATGTTATAATGAAAATATAAACTTATAAGGAGGTACATATCCATGACTTGGTTTAACAAACAAAGCCGTTTGGTGCAGCTGCTTCTCCTTCTTATCCCCGGCGTCAACTGGGTGACGGAGATCGTGGTCAGATGGTCCACTTGGTTGAAGAAGGGCGGCCTGCTCCGTTTGATTATTTGTGTGCTGGTTACGATTCCTTCCGGCGTCGCATTTGGTCTGCTTGACTTCGTGTGGGTCCTGCTTTTCAAGAAGCTGTTCCTGCAGTAATTTTCCGCACAAAAGCCCGCCTGTTGGCGGGCTTTTGTATTGACAAAGTGATTTCGAAGGTGCTATAATAAATATAGGATGACAAAAGGGGGAAGGTTTATGTCAATTCGTGTAACAATATGGAATGAGTACGTGCATGAAAAAAGCCGTCCTGAGGCGGCCGCGCTGTATCCCTGCGGCATTCATGCATTTCTGCGCGACGTTTTGAAAAGCGAGGAGATCGAGGTGACCACCGCTACGCTGGAGGAGCCGGAGCAGGGCCTGCCCGATGCGGTGCTGGAGAATACCGACGTGCTGATCTGGTGGGGACACGTGAAGCATCAGCTTGTCGCGGACGAGCTGGTGGAGAAGATCGAAAAGCGCGTGCACGAGGGCATGGGGATGATCTTTTTGCACTCAGCGCACAAGTCAAAGCCCTTTTGTCGCATCATCGGCACCACGGGCAATCTGACTTGGGGGCGCGAGCAACGCTGTGTGCTGTGGAATCTGATGCCCACGCACCCCATCGCAAAGGGCGTGCCTGCGCATTTCGAGCTTCGCGAGGAGCTTTACAGCGAGCCGTTTTTTGTGCCGAAGCCAGACGATCTGATCTTTTGTACATGGTATGAGGACGGCAATCTGTTCCGTGGCGGTATGACCTATACGCGCGGTCTTGGGAAGATCTTTTACTTCCATCCGGGGCATGAAATTTGCAATTCTTATTATGATAAAAACGTACAGCAGGTGCTGAAAAACGCGGTGGCATGGTGCGCGCCCACACGGTACGAGGGATTCGATATCAGCAAGTGCCACAAGCAAACGGAGCCGATCCTATGACAAGACCTTACCTGATTTTACATATGCTGATCTCACCGGACGGCAAGATCACGGGAAAGTACATGGAGTACCCCAAAGCGGCGGCGCTTTGTGAGGAATATTATCGCATTCACCGCGAATATCGCGCGGACGCCTTTCTTTGCGGCAGAGTCACGATGGAGGGCAGCTTTACGGGCGGTGTCAGACCTCCTCTTGAAAAATATGAGGGTGTGCGCCTTCCGCATGAGGATTTTGTGGCGGGACGGTATGACTTTTACGCGGTTTCGGTGGACCCGCACGGGCGGCTTGGCTGGTACGGGGCGCAGATCTCGGATGAGGATCCCGGCTACGACGGGGCGCACGTCATCGAGGTGCTGACCGATGACGTATGCGATGCCTATCTTGCATTTTTGCGCGAAAAAGGTATATCCTACGTTTTTTGCGGCAAGGATAAGATCGACGTGCCGCTGCTTTGCCGCAAGCTTTTTGAGCTGTTCGGCATTCGAACGCTTCTGGTAGAGGGCGGGGGCCTTACCGATTCGCTGTTTCTTTCGGCGGAGCTTTTGGACGAGCTCAGTCTTGTGATGGTGCCCGTGATCGACGGGGGTGAGGGCGTCTCGCTGTTCGAAAAAAAGCAGGGTGGGCTTTTGGCCTTTGAAATGGAGAAAGCACTGGCGCTGCCCCACGGCGGGCTTTGGTTGAATTATAAGAGAAAAGAGGAGGAATTCTGATGATAACGTTGGATTGGATCGTATTGGGAGTTGGACTTGCGCTGTTGTTGTTTGGCGGCATGCGCGGCTTTGGAAAAGTACTTAAAGGGATCGTAAGCGGCTTTGTGGGCAAGCTGTCAGCAGGTGCGATCGCCTATTTCCTTTACGGTGTGGTGCTGGATTGGCCGATCGTGCAACGTCTGACCACCCTGCTGGTGGACAAGCTGAGCGCAAACGGGAACTGGATCTGCAAGCTGCTGTTGGCGATCCGTATTGATATGATCGTACTGGCGGCGGCGCTGTTCTTGCTGGTTTTCTGGCTGATCAAATTGCTGGCGGCCATCCTGGCGGGGATTGCAGAGCTCCCGCTGCTTGGGCTTGTCAACCATCTGTGCGGTGCCTTGCTGTTGCTGGCTTACGCGTGCGTGTGGGCGTTGGTAATTTTCCAGCTCAGCGCGTGGATCTTCGGCACGCAGGGCGGGCTTTATCCCTTCCTTGAGGGAAGCAAGATCGGTTTGCAGTACGTTTACCTGCACAACCCGCTGAACTCTATTTTCGAAACGATCAAGCACTCGCTTGGTGCACTGGGCGGCTGATACCGCAACAATCAAAAACGCTTTTCCCGCCGGCGGGAAAAGCGTTTTTTGTTGCACTGCGCTTAAAATGTTAAAACACGGAAAAATAAAAGTATGCGGAAAAGCTATGTTTTGATGTTAGTAAAAATATTTTTCCGTTTTTGGAAAAAACATATTGACAAGCGGAGAAAAATGGTGTATAATGGTGCCAACACGAAAAAACGGAGGATCATCTAATGGCAAGCAAAGCATCCGCAAGCAAGAAAAACGTAGTGCCCGTGGGCGGCGTGGACGCCGCAGAAAGAAAGAAGGCGCTGGAGACCGCGCTCAAGCAGCTGGAGCGTGATTACGGTGCGGGCACCGTGATGAAGCTGGGCGAAAACACCCACATGGAGGTACAGGCCGTGCATACGGGATCGCTCGCGCTGGATATGGCGCTGGGCATCGGCGGCGTGCCGCGCGGCAGAATTATCGAGATCTTTGGCCCGGAATCCTCCGGTAAGACCACGGTAGCGTTGCATATCGTGGCCGAGGTACAGAAGATCGGCGGACAGGCGGCGTTCATTGACGCGGAGCACGCGCTGGATCCCGTTTACGCCAAGGCGCTTGGCGTGGACATCAACAATCTGCTGGTTTCTCAGCCCGATTGCGGTGAGGACGCGCTGGATATCACCGAGGCGCTGGTGCGCTCGGGTGCTGTGGACGTGGTGGTCATCGACTCGGTGGCGGCCCTGGTGCCCCGTCAGGAGATCGAGGGCGATATGGGTCAATCGCAGGTGGGCGTGCAGGCGCGCTTGATGTCGCAGGCCATGCGCAAGCTCTCTGCGGTCATTTCCAAGAGCAACGCCGTGGTGATCTTCATCAACCAGCTGCGCGAAAAGGTCGGCGTGATGTACGGCAACCCCGAAACGACCACGGGTGGCCGCGCGCTGAAGTTCTATGCCTCTGTGCGCATCGACGTGCGCAAGACCGAGCAGCTCAAGAACGGCAACGATATTTACGGTAACCACGTGAAGTGCAAGATCGTGAAAAACAAGGTGGCGCCCCCCTTCAAGGTGGCTGAGTTTGATATTCTTTACGGCAAGGGCATCTCCCGCGCGGGCGAGCTGGTCGATATCGGTCTTGCTCTGGACGTTATTCAGAAGAGCGGCTCTTGGTTCTCCTATAACGGCGAGCGTCTGGGTCAAGGCAAGGATAATATCCGCAAGCTGCTGGAAACGGATGCCGCGCTCTTTGCCGAGATCGAGGAGAAGATCCGCACCAACTTCAAGGCCGTGATCGACGGCGGCGAAGAGACCTTTGATATCGAGGAGGACGAGGAGGAGGAATTTGACCTTCGCGCCCTTGGTATGGACGACGACAATGGCTGATTACAGCAAGCTTTTACACGTGCGCGCCGCCGATGGCGGCGCGCGTCTGTTTCTATCGGTGGAGACCTCTTTGGCGGGCGAGGTGCAAAAGCAAACGCTTTGTGTGTTCGCCTCGCACCTTGATCGCGTGCCCTGTGTGGGGCCGATCGACGGGGAGACGCTTGCCCATTTGCGGCGCGAGCACGCGCTGTGCGCGGCGTTGGACACGGGTCTGCGCTCGCTGTCGGCGGGGGGCGGCTCCCGCGTACAGCTGACGCAAAAGCTCTGCGCGCGCGGTGTTGCGCGGGAGCTTGCCGACGAGGCCGCTGACGAGCTTTCCGCGCGCGGTTATTTGCAGGAGCGCGAGAACGCGCTTGCCGCCGCCGCACGCGACCTGCGCAAGCTGTGGGGGGATCGTCGTATTCTGGCCGATCTGCGCGCCAAGGGCTACGGTGACGAGGCGCTTTGCGCCGTGCGCGAGTACCTTGCACAGCAGGATGGCACCGCGCGTTGCGTGCGTTTGTTGGAAAAAAAGCGCATCCGGACTTTGGATGCACAGGATGCAGACAAGCTGATCGCCTCTTTGATGCGCTACGGCTACACCCGCACCGAGATCCGCGAGGCTCTGCGAAGGAGCGTGGAAGGGTAAGGAAAGACGGGGGAAACTTTTGAAAAAATTCCCCCCGCCGCCCCCCCTTTCAAAACCTTTTGGTCGGGGAAAATGATACAAGCGTACAGAGGTATGTTTGTCGCAAGCAATTTTACAATAAAAAATCCCGCCGTTGGCGGGATTTTTATTATGAGATGTTTGTTACGGATACAGATCGTCGAGGCCGCCGATCCCTACAAAGTGAGTGCGACGCCGTTTACGCATCGCGGATGGCGGACGGTCGGGGACGCCCGTCCCTACAAGGCGAGCACATCAAGGAAGATAGAAGGGAAAAACATAAGATCCTTGCTACCCCAATGGCTGTTTGCTATGTTTTCGTAGGGACAGGCGTCCTCGACTGTCCGAGCAGCGCAATGGTGTTAGCGCAAACCAAGCGGTGACACGCCCTTCCTTTCTGTGTAAAAGGTTTTGAAAGGGGGTGTGGGGGAGGACTTTATCAAAAGTCCTCCCCCCACAAAAGCACCTTTTCATTTATGATACTTCGACCCGTGCAGGATGGAAAGCGAGCGGTAGACGGTCTCGAGCAGCAGCACGCGCATCAGCTGATGCGGGAAGGTGAGTGCGGAGACGGAAAGGCGGTAATCGGCGGTCTTTTTGACGCGCGGGGAAAGGCCGTGCGAGCTACCGATCACAAGGCACAGATCCGAGGAGCGGGACATTGCATCCTCCAGCAGTGTCGCGAGCTGCTCGGAGGAGCGGGACTGCCCCTCCACGCAAAGCGCGACGGTGAAGGCGCGCGCGGGGATGGCGGCAAGGATAGCGTCCGCCTCCTTTTCCAGCACGGCGGATATTTCCGCTGCGGACGGGTTTTCGGCCACACGTCCCTCTTTTAATTCGACAATTTCGACCTTGGCGTAAGCGCCGAGGCGTTTTTCATATTCGGCCACGGCCTCGCGTAAATAGCTTTCCTTCAGCGTGCCGACGGTGATCAGCTTGATACGTAGCATAAGTACCTCACAGCTCTGTGATTTGGGCGGGGCTTGCGGCAGAAAGGTGGACATCCGTGCCCGCAAGGGCGGCGCGCACCTCACCGAGCGCAAGCTCGGGCAGGTTGTTGATCTCGGAAAGGTGGGCCAGCATCAGCCGCTTCATGCCGTGTGCGGCCAGGCGCGTGGCAAAGGCGGCACACTCCGCGTTGGACAGGTGCCCGTTGCGGGAGGCGATGCGGCGCTTGAGATCATAGGGGTAGGGCCCCTCCATCAGCATTTGCTCGTCGTGGTTGCACTCCAGCACCACCGCCTCGCAGCCAAGCAACCCCTCCTCCACGGAGGCGGTGACGCGGCCAAGGTCGGTTGCATAGCCGACGGTGTGCGTTTTTTCTTCGTCCTCGACTGCGATACGGTAGCCAACGCTTTCGGCGCTGTCATGCGGCGTGAGGAAGGAGGTGAAGCAAAACGGCCCTACGTGTTCCTCAAAAAGCGGCGGATGGATGACAAGGCACTCGCGCAACGGCTCGGTCGCGCGGGGATAGAGCTTTTGCGCGGAGCTCTCGGTGATATGTACCGGTACGGGGTGATGCTTGACAAAAACGTCCAGCGCGGCGGTGTGATCGCGGTGCTCGTGCGTGAGAAAGATGGCGCTGATGGCATCGGGGGAGGTGCCGACGTCACAAAGTGCCTTGCAAAGGCATCTGGCAGAGCGGCCCGCATCGATCAGCACGGCGTGCTCGCCCGCGCGAAGCAGCGCCGCGTTGCCGTCCGAGCCGGAGTATAATAATTTGAGAGAATATTTCATATCAGCGGAACAGATCGAGCACGAACAGATCGAACGTGTCGACAAGGAAGGTGATGACAAGCGGGAAGATGATCAGCATCATCCATTTGGACTTTTCCAGCCGACGGTTGCCGTCGGCCAAAAACTCCTCTTTTTCCTGCAAGGTCATGGTGTCGGGGAGTTGTTCTACGGTCACGTTTTTGCGGTACAAAAAGCGGTTGTAGATGAGATAGCCCAGCACGAAGCCGACGAGCAGTGCCATGTAAAGCAGCATCACACAGAAGGAATAAAAGGTTTCATCCGTGAGCTCTGCATAATATAAAAGCACCTTGTAAACGCCGAAAAAGAGCACCGTGTTGAGGATAAGGATCAAAAAATAGCGCAGGTTTTTCTTGTCCTTCAAGGGGGAAGGCGGGGGTGTTTGTTCCTTCATGATTTTTCCTTTCCTATGTCATTAGTGGCACAACGGTATGAGTTATCCGATGACGGTGGCACCGATCCCGCGCACGCGGAGCACGGTGCAGGCGCCCTCACCGAAGATGCCGTCCATCCGTGCTTTCAGCTCATCGCAGCGGGCGGCAGGGCAGAAGAGTTGAATGGTGCCCGCAAAGCCGCCGCCGTGTACGCGGAAGGCACCGCCATGCGTTTTGACAAATTGCTCGGCAACGAAAAGCGCCAGCGACAGTCCTTGCTGCTGCGGGTGCGCGGGGGAGTAGACGTTTTGCAGATATTGGAACGAGGAGCGGCCGGAGGCAATCACGTGGGCGAAAAAGGCGTCAAGATCGCCTTCGCGCAACGCCGTTTTCTGGCACAGGACGCGCTTGTTTTCCTCAAAAAAATGCAGGGCGCGCAAAAGAGCGCGGTCCCCCAGCTTTTCGCGCAGTTCTGCAAGGCGCGCGATCAGCGCCTCCTCGCTCGCTTCGCGAAGAACGGTGGCGCCAAGCTCCTTGGCGACGGCGTGCATTTCGGCGGGAACGGCGGCGTAATCGGGGGTGAGATCGGCGTGATTGCCGCCCGTATTTACGATGCAGAGCTCAAAGCCCGCAGCATTCATGTCAAAATCGAGCTTTTCGATCACGGGATCTTCCGCATCTGCAAAATCAATGGCGATGATGCCGCCCGTGACGGTGGCAAGCTGATCGAGAAGCCCGCAGGGCTTGCCGAAAAATTCGTTTTCGGCGTATTTGGCGATCTTGGCAAGCTGCACGCTGTCCACGCGTCGCTCGTTGTAAAGCACGTTCTGGATGTGCGCGACCATGATCTCAAAGGCGGCGGAGGAGGAAAGGCCGGAGCCCTTCGGCACGTCCGAGGTCGTGTAGGCATCAAAGCCGCCTGCCGCAAATCCCGCGCGCAGAAAGCCCTGCGCCACCCCTGCGATAAGGGCCTCGGAGCTGGCAAATTTTTCGGGGATGGGGGCGGTGTAGGCGGAGAGATCCACCTCGTCCCCGGCAAAGCCCTCGGACTTCAAACGGACACACGTACCCGTGTTTTTTGAGACAACGGCAATGATATCGGCGCTGATCGCGGCGGCAATGGCAAGACCGCGATTGTGGTCGGTGTGGTTGCCGGAAAGCTCGCTGCGGCCGGGCACAGAGAGCAATAAGATCTCACGCTCGGCTCCGTAAAGGTCGGCAAACGCGCGAACGGCGTTTTGATAGCGGGGGCGTGCGGCGGGCAGTGCCGCGCCGTACAGTGCAGAAAGGCACGCGTCAAGCGTGCCGTCCTGCAATTTTTTCAATGCTTGTGTGCAGTTCATGTTGATCCTTTCTTTATTCCAAGCCCATCTGTCCCATCAGCTTGCGGTTGAATTCCTCAGCGGTATTATACCCCATTTTCTTCTGGCGGTGGTTCATGGCAGCAATTTCCAGAATAATGGCAAGGTTACGGCCGGGCTTGACGGGGATGGTGATGCTGGGGATCTCGATGCCGAGGATGTCCATGGTCTGATTGTCCAGCCCCAGACGGTCGTACATTTTTCCCTGCACCCAGGGCTCCAGATTGATGACAAGGTCAATGGCCTCGGAATTTTTGACGGCGCCCATGCCGAAAAGGCGGCGCACGTCCACGATGCCGATGCCGCGCAGCTCCACATAGTGGCGGATGATGGCGGGTGCCTCACCGACCAGACGCTTGGCGGAAACGCGCTTGATCTCCACCGCGTCGTCCGCGATCAGACGGTGGCCGCGCTTCACAAGCTCGATGGCGGTCTCACTTTTACCGACGCCGGAGTCACCAAGCAGCAAAATACCCTCACCGTATACCTCGACCAGTACGCCGTGGCGCGTGATGCGGGGGGCGAGCTGGACGTTCAGAAAGGCGATCAGCGCCGCCATAAAGGGGCTTGTCTTTTCGCGGCAGACGAAAAGCGGCACGCCGTAATTTTCAGCGGCGTCAAGCATGTAGGGGAAGGGGGTGAGCCCTGTGGAGAGTATCACGGCAACGGGGCGGTGGCGGAAGAAATCCTCCAGCTTGGCGTTGCGCTTGGATTCGGACTGCTCCTGCAGATATCGATACTCCGTGGTGCCCACGATCTGCACGCGGGTGGGATCAAAATTTTCAAAAAAGCCGGTGAGCGGAAGGCCCGGGCGGTTCACCTCGGGGTTGGAGATCACCAGCTCCTCGGGGTCGGCGGGGGTAAAGACCGTTTCCAGCTTGAATTCGGTGATCAGGCGGGAAAGCGGGATGCTGTATTGCTCGTGCATGGCGTTGCCTCCTTTGTGGAGATGATATGTCATTATTATAACATACACTTTGCTATTTGAAAAGGGCTTTTTTGATTTTTCTTGCGCGCACGTGTTCACAGTATGTTCACAAGTACGTGTTATACTGTTTTAAATTATAAAAAAGGAGCCGAATATGAGCAAAAAAAATCCGGCGCGTTATCTGGCGCTTTTGCTTGTTTTTCTGACGTTGCTCTCTCTTGGCGGCTGTGCCGGTTCGACGGTACGCCCCTCCTCCAATGCAAACGAGGTGGTCGCAACGGCTGGGGAGACCGATATTTTATATGACGAATATTACTATCTTGCCATGTCGCGTTTGCGCGAGCTGAAGGAGGCGTACAAGGACGAGCCGCTCTCCGAGGAGGCGCTGCGCGCCGAGGTGGAGGCCTTTTTGCAGGAGAATCTGCTGAACAAGTCGCACGCGCTGATCGAGATCGGCCTTTCCTACGGCATCGACATTGAAAAGGGAGAGATCGCCGAAAACGTGCAGGCGCACATGGACGGTATTCTGGCCGATACCTTTGCGGGGGACCGCGACGCTTACGTGGAAAGTTTGAATGCGAATTATCTGACCGATCGCTACGTGCGCACGGTGGTGGCGGTGGAGAACTATCTGAGCGTGGAGATCATCAAGGCCATGCTGGAGAAGGGCGAGCTGGATGACTCGGACGAGGCGGCACTGAATTTTTTGCGCGGTGAGGATTTCATCCGCGTAAGACAGGTCGTGATCAAGGAGCAGATCATCGGCGGGAAAACCATCATGAGCATGGAGCAGGCGAAGGCCAAGGCGGAAAAGCTGCGCGAGAGCGTGGTGACTGCCACCGACCGTGAGGATGCCATGCGCACGGCCATACAAAGCAGTCTGGACGTGACGGACACCACGGGCGACGGCATTTATTTTGCGCGCGGCGAGATGGAGGAGAGCTTTGAGCAGGCGGCCTTCTCGCTTGCCGAGTATGACGTGAGCGAGGTGCTGGCGGTGGACGGCGGCTATTGCTTTGTGATGCGCTTGCCGAAATCCGAGGATTATCTTTTGAAAAATCTGGAAAACCTGAAGGGAAAGACCTATTACATCGTGCTCAACGAAAAGGTGCAGGCAAAGCTTGCCGCGATGAAATTGGAGATGACCTCCTTTGGAAAATCACTGGATCCCCTGGATCCCGAGCCCATCGACGCCGCGGGCGGTGAGGGCATTGTTGCGGTGATCGTTTGCGTGTCGATCCTTTTGCCGGTGATCGCGGGCGTGTTTGTGGTGCGCGTGCTGCTGTTGCGCCGCAACGTGAAAAAGGGTGTGCTCCCGAAGCAAAGAAAAAAGACGAAAAAAGGATAAAAAGCGCGAAAGGGACGGCGGAAAAACTTCCGCCGTCCCTTTTTTACGGTTATTGACAAAATAAAGAAAGTATAGTATACTATATTCTGTATAATTATATGCGTGCGCGCATTTATGGAAAGGAAGAGCTTTTATGCAGCGTGTTTCCAAAGAGAATTACTATCTGGACATTGCCCAGACCGTGGCGGAGCGTGCCACGTGCCTGCGCCGTCGCTTCGGCGCGATCATTGTGAAAAATGACGTCATCGTTTCCACCGGATATAACGGCGCCCCCCGTGGGCGCAAGAACTGCTCGGATCTCGGCTTTTGCTACCGCGAAAGGATGCAGATCCCGCGCGGCGAGCGCTACGAGCTGTGTCGCTCGGTGCATGCCGAGCAGAACGCCATCATCGCCGCCCCCCGCGATCAGATGCTGGGCGCTACCCTGTATATGGCCTGCACCCTGCCCGACGGCACGCTGGAGAGCGGGTGTAACAGCTGTATGATGTGCAAGCGCACCATCCTCAACGCGGGCATTTCCACCGTGGTGGTGCGGGACACGCCCACCGAATACCGCGTCATCAACGTGATCGACTGGATCGACGACGACGATTCGCTGAGCGGAAAGTTCGGGTACTGAGATGAAAAAGATCGGCTTTTTGTGCATGCTTTTGCTTGCCGCTTTTCTGCTTGTCGGCTGCGGTGCGCGCTTTGAGGCGACCAAGACGGGGTACACCGACACCAAAACGGACCGCCATTACACGGCGCTCTCCTCCGCCTTTGAGGCGGCCGCGGGCGGCGAAACCGTGGGGGAATACGAGGATGAGGAATACGGCCGCGTGGTGAGCTTCCGCGTGATCCCGAAGGCGGATGCCGCACGCTTTCTCACGGACGGATACGGTTTTGTGTACTGTGCGGACGAGAGCGAGCCCGATGTGAAAAGCTGGCGCGTGAAGGCGATCCTTGTGTGTGAGGAGGACGCCATCAGCGTGGAGAAGAACCGCCTCACCGACGAGGGCGTGATCGCGCAGATCCAGACCCTTTGGTTTGAGGGGGAGGAGGGCGACCGCCCGATGGAAAAGGCAACGCACGTCCGCCGCTTGAAGCTGGCGAGCGACGATTGCCCCGGCATTTACTATTGCTTTAATTATTACGTTTACGAGGATGGGACGGCCTGCTTCTACGACGCGGAAAGTCGCCGCACGGTGATGCTGCCCACAGAGCTTGTGGCCGCGATCCCGATCATCTGAAAGGAGTGCGTATGGACACACAGCAAGTCATGGAAAAGCAATGCGACAACGCGGGGCAAGCCCCCCGTCGGATCCTGTTTGTCTGTACGGGCAACACCTGCCGCTCCCCGATGGCCGAGGCGCTTTTGAAGGATCGCGCCCGCCCGCGCGAGGTCTGCTCGGTGGGGGAAAGCACCGACGTGCCCCCCTTTGAGGTCAGCTCGGCAGGGCTTTACGCAAGTGAGGGGGCACCCATAACCCCCGCGGCGGCCGAGGCGCTCGCACAAGCGGGCGTGGTGGCCACGCCGCAGAATAATTACCCCGCGCATGCGGCGAAAAACGTGAGCGCGGAGCTGGTGGCGTGGGCAGACGAGATCGTGGGGCTTACCGCCGCGCATGCGATGGAGCTTTTGATGCGCTTTCCGCAGGCGGCAACCAAGATCCGCACGCTGCCGATGGATATTGCAGACCCTTACGGTGGGGATGCCGAGGTGTATCGCCTGTGCCTTACACAGCTGCGCTACGCGCTGGAGCTGGCCTATTTCACGGAGGGTGAGGCATGACGGCGCAGCGCTTGGAAAAAGAGCATCTGGCGGCGGTGGCCGCACTGGAGCGCGAGACCTTCAAGAACCCTTGGAGTGAGCAGGCGCTGGCATTGCTTTGCGGCGAGATGGCCACGGGCGTGGTCGTGATGGACGGCGCGCGCGCCGCCGCATACGGCGGCATGATGTGCGTGGCGGGAGAGGGACAGATCACCAATATCGGCACCTCCCCCGACTATCGCAGGCGCGGTCTTGGCACGGCCGTGATGGCCGCCTTGATCGCGGAAGCCCAAGCGCGTGGCCTTTGTGAGATCTCGCTGGAGGTGCGTGAGAGCAACGTGGCGGCGATCGCACTGTATGAAAAATTCGGATTTCGCATGATGGGGAAGCGTCCCCGCTTTTACACCAACCCCACCGAGACGGCGTTTGTGATGCTGCTTGCACTCGGCGGGGCAGAATAACGGAGAAAGCTATGTATATTTTAGGAATGGAAAGCTCTTGTGACGAGACCTCTGCCGCCGTGGTGCGCGCAAAGGACGGGCGTCTTGAGATCCTTTCCAATATTGTGGCATCGCAGATCGAAACCCACCGTCTGTACGGCGGCGTGGTGCCGGAGATCGCCAGTCGCGCCCATATCGAGGCCGTGACGGGGATCACCCGCGAGGCGCTGGAGGGGGCGGGGATCTCGCTTTGTGACGTGGGGGCCGTGGCGGTCACTGCGTTCCCGGGCCTCATCGGCGCGTTGCTTGTCGGCGTGAATTTCGCCAAATCCCTGGCATTTGCCAATCATATCCCGCTGGTGGCGGTCAACCATATCAAGGCGCACGTGGCGGCGGCCTATCTTTCCTGTGAGGCGCTGAAACCGCCCTTTCTTGCCGTGGTGGTGTCGGGGGGGCATACCTCGATCTACGACGTGCGCGATCCGATCGATTTTGAGGAGATCGGCGCCACGCGCGACGATGCCGCAGGCGAGGCGTTCGATAAGATCGGCCGTGTGATCGGGCTGCCCTATCCCGGTGGGGCCGCACTGGACAAGCTGGCCTACGAGGGGGATGCGCATGCCATCAAGCTCCCCTCGCCCGCGCTTGGAAAGGACACGCTGGACTTTTCCTTCAGTGGCCTCAAGACGGCGGCGCTGAATTACATCAATCATTGCAATCAGCAACAGCTTGAGGTGCCGCGCGCGGACCTTGCCGCCTCCTATACCGAGGCGATCGTCGCGGGCGTTGCCGCGAAGGCCGAGCAGGCGTTGTTGCAGACGGGCCGCAAAACGCTGGTGCTGGCAGGGGGCGTTGCCGCCAACTCGCATCTGCGTCGCCGATTGGAGAGCGTGTGCGCGGCACACGGCGTCAGCATGTGCGTGCCGCCCCTGTCGCTTTGCGGGGATAACGGTGCGATGGTGGCCGCGGCGGGCTATTTTGAGTATGAGGCGGGGCATTTTGCCGCGACCGACCTCAACGCCTCGGCGCAAGACCCCGCCAACTGGCGTGTTTGAGCTTTGTCAAGCCCTTTTTGCCCTTTTTTGCAAAAAAATATAATTTCGGCGTTTTGGATAAACTTGAAAAAAATAAGTTTTCCACATGACTTTTCCACAGCTTTGTGGAAAAGCCGCCCCTTTTACACATCTATGTAAAGATTTACGGGCACTTTGTGAAAAAAAGATGCAAAAAAAGCAAAAAGAAGCAAAATAAAAGCCTTTTTCTGTGGAAAAGCTTGTTGAAACTGTGGATAAGTGCGTCTGTCAACTCTGTGGAAAACCGCAGATGTGTCAAAAATGACTGTTTCAAGGGGTATTGTGCAAAACCACAAAAGGCATTGTGAGGATGAAAAATGGAAGAGAAAATGAAGAAAAACGAACAGAAGACGGCACATAAGACAGAATACGTCAGCCCCGCCGTCATCAAGCGCCTGCCGCGCTATTTTCGCTATCTGCGCGAGCTGATCCGTGAGGGCACGATGCGCGTCAGCTCCAGCGAGCTTTCCGCAAGGATGCATATGACGGCCTCTCAGATCAGACAGGACCTTAACTGCTTCGGCGGCTTCGGTCAGCAGGGGTACGGCTATAACGTGCAGTACTTATACACCAAGATCTCCGAGCTTCTGGGCGTGGGAGAGGGCTATTCCGCCATCATCGTGGGGGCGGGAAATCTCGGCCGCGCGCTGATTCGCAACTCCATGTTTGAAAAGCGCGGCGTGGACGTCATTGCCGCCTTTGACGTGGACCCGCAACAGATCGGGCGAAAGCTGGACGGGGTCGTGGTGCGCTCTATGGACGAAATTGCGGATTTTTGTCAACGGCACACGGTGGATATCGCCGTGCTGACCCTGCCCAAGGAGTCCACCGCAGACGTGGTGCGCACGCTTTCCCGCGCAGGGGTGCGCGCGTATTGGAATTTTACCAGTACGGACCTGCAGGACATTGACCCCACGTGCATTGTGGAGACCGTGCATCTGGGAGATTCGTTGATGACGCTGAGCTACCGCTTGCGGAGCAAGGAGGACGTATGAAGATCGGCTTTTGCTTTGGAGAGCGCGTAGCGGTTTTGCCCGCCGCCATCACGGCGCATCTGGACAAGGCATCCAAAAAGGACATTCAAATTTTGTTGGAGCTGGCGGCGGAGCCGCTGAGCTTCCATGATTTCGCCGCCGCCTGTGCGGGCGTTGCCGCCCGCGTGGGGTGCAGCACGGCAGAGATCGACGCCGCCGTTGCCTTCTGGCGCGGAACGGGCGTGCTTACCATTGGGGAGGCGGAGGCCCCCGCGACCGAGCCCGCCGCCACCAGGCAGACAAGCGCGGTCGCGCCGCGCGTGCTGTCGGACAAGGGGCTGCCCACCTACAGCACGGAGGAGCTTTCCGACATTCTTTCCCAGCGCGCGGAGCTTGCACAGCTGTTGGACGATTGCCAGCAGGTGTTCGGCAAGATCTTCAACACGGGCGAAATTGCCATCATTGCGGGGCTTCTGGATTATCTCGGCCTTGACGGCGAGTACATTTTGCTTTTGCTGACGCATTGCCGCAATATGGAGAAAAAATCCTTACGATACGTGGAGAAAATGGCGATCACGCTGCATGACGAGGGCATCCACGGCGCAAGAGAGCTGGAAACAAGATTGCAGAATATCGAGCTGATGGCCAAGGCCACGGGCCGCGTGCGTGCCATTTTCGGCATTACCGCCCGCGCACTGACCTCTAAGGAAAAGGGATTGCTGGAATCCTGGATCTGCAAGATGAAGTTTGATGACGTGATGATCACGCGTGCTTACGAGATGACGGTGGACGCCATCGGCAAGCCGTCGATGCCCTATGCCAACAAGATCTTGGAGCGCTGGTTTGCGGACGGATATCGCACGATCGCGGACGTGGACAAGGCGCTTGACGAGTACAAGAAAAAGAAAAATAACGGATCCAGCTTTGACGTGGATGAGTTTTTCGAGGTGGCCTTGCGCCGCACCTACAAGGACTAAGGAGCAGTTATGGCATACAACAGAGAAAATTACGCCCGTATCCGTACGGAGTTTCAAACGAAATATATGCTGGCAGAGGAGGAGGCCGCGCGCCGCACCGAGGCGTTGCACCGCAAATCTCCCGATCTGCGTGCGATCGACCGCGCACTTTCCCAAACGGGCATCAAAATTGCCATGGCCGCGCTGGGCACGGGCGAGGAGTACAAGGAAAAGCTTGACGCCGTGGAGAAGGAAAACATGGAGCTGCAGGCCCGCCGTGCCGCGATCCTTGCACAGCTTGGCTATCCTGCCGACTACACCAAGCCCCCGTATGAGTGCGAGAAGTGCAACGACAGCGGCTTTGTCGGCACGAAAATGTGCGATTGCATGCGCCGCGAGCTGGTGCTGGCGGCGTTTGAGAGCTCGGGCATCGGGTCGCTTTTGCGCACGCAGAGCTTCGACAGCTTCAAGCTTGACTATTATCCCGCAGGGGAAACGCGCGATCTGATGCAGAAAAATCTGTCGCTCTTGCGCGAGTACGCGGAGGAGTTTTCACCGCAGTCGGACAGTCTTATTTTCTGCGGCCCCACGGGGCTTGGCAAAACGCATCTTTCCACGTCGGTGGCGCGTCGCGTGATCGAGCGCGGCTTTGATGTGTACTACACTACCGCGTTGCAGATGTTTGCGGATTTTGAGCACGCGCGCTTCGGCACGGATATGGGCATGCAGACCACCGTTTCCCTGGAGCGTTATACCTCCTGCGAATTGCTGATCCTGGATGATCTTGGCACCGAGGTGACCAACCAGTTTACCAATTCCTGCCTGTACCTTGTGATCAACGAGCGCATCAATAAGCACCTGCCCACCATCATCAACACCAACCTGACGGGCAAAGAGATCAAGCAAAGATATACCGACCGTATCGCCAGCCGCATCCTTGGGGATTTCAGACCGTTTTTGTTTGCGGGGACGGATATCCGCCGTTTGAAATTGAGCGAAAAAGCATAAAAAACGCGTACCGTGTGCACACTAAACACGGTACGCTATTTTTATGAGAGGGGGAACTGACATGTCAGTGACGAAGGAAAAAAAGATGGCCGACGAGGCGTATTTTATGAGCGAGATCTATAAAAACACCAAGATGGGATCGGATGCCATCATCAATTTGTTGCCCTGCGTGCGGGATGACGCCATGCGCAGTGCGATGACAAGACAACTGGACGGGTATGAAAAGTATGCCGCCCGCGCCGCCAAGCATCTGGAGGAGGAGGGGATCTGCCCCAAGGAGGAAAACTGGTTCGCGCGGATCTCCGCGCGCATCGGGATGGCCTTCAACACGATGGTGGATTCCACGGGCAGCCATATCGCACAAATGATGGTCGAGGGGTCGAATATGGGTGTTACCGATCTTACCAAGCTGCTCAATACCTTCGAGCCGCGCGGCAGCGCCACCGAGGCCGTGCGCCTCGCGCACGAGGTGCTGGAGTTTGAACAGCATAATCTTGAGGTTATGAGAAGGTATTTGTAAGGGCGCGAGTGGGGGCAACCTTTTGCGAAAGGTTGCCCCCACACCCCCATCCAAAAGCTTTTGCACAGGAGGGAAGGGCGGGTAGCCGCTTCGCTTGCGAAATATCTTGAAGGTGTGCTTAAATATCAAAAAGTGCCAAAACGGTATGAGAAAACGGCAGTTTTTGTTGCGGAACGCTTTGTGCACGGATGGATATATATCGCATATGGCGGTGTAGGGCGAGGGCTTGCTCCCGCCGGATATGTATCGCGGATGACGGGCGAACAATGGTCGCCCCTACGGGTTTGTGCATAGCCGTTTTGTGCATCGCAAAGACTACTCACCCACCGCTTACGCGGTCCCCCCTCCCTCACAAGGGAGGGACTACTGTAACCCATTCTTTTCACAACAGACGGAACGTTTTAGGAAATTTCAAACAAAAGTGAAATTTTACCGTCTATTGAAGAAAGCGAAAACGTTGTTTGTCCCTCCCCAATGCAGGCTGTCCTCGCCCACGCAAAGCGTGATGCGAGCACGTCGACACTCCGCTACGCGTCGGTCGCGGGAGGGTGGCACCCGTAGGGTGACGGGTGAGGATGCTCTGGCGCGAAGAATTTTGTGCATACCCGCCGTTTGTGCATCGCGGATGGCGGGCGATTTGGCTCGCGAAGCGAGGTGGGGAATGACCCCTACGGTTTGTGCGCTGTTTTCAAAAACAAAAAAATTTCTCTTTTTTGCGTCATCCTGAGCGAGCGAACAAACGCGAGCCGAAGGATCTCGCCCGCGCAAAGCAAGCGCGGGCGCGGTGTGTATGCGCCAAACTCCTGCATTAAATGTTACTTTGCGTGCATGGAACTGCAACGCTTTTACTTAGATCCCGCAACGGCTTCGCCTTGCGGTTTGCTCGCTTGCTTCGCTGCACCTCGCAAACTTCGACTGCGCTCAGGATGACACGGACGGTTATGCATCGCGGATGGCGGGTCATTCGTGAATGACCCCTACGGGTTTGTGCGCAGCCGGTTATGCATCGCGGATGACGGGCGACCAATGGTCGCCCCTACGGATCTGTGCGAAGCCGTTTTGTGCATCGTGAATGACCCCTACGAGTTTGTGCGCAGCCGAGGATGCGGAAAGCACTTTGCTTGCGAAATATCTTAAAGGCGCGCTTAAACATCAAAAAGTGCCCGAACGGTATAAGAAAACGGCAATTTTTAACAAAAAAGGATGCGCATTGAACACGCATCCTTTTCATTGTGTAAAAGGTTTTGGAAGGGGGTGCGGGGGAGCCCTTTTTTCAAAAGGGCTCCCCCGCCACACATGCCTTTCCCTTATCTCTGCACGCGGCCGCTGGCGTCGCCGCCGGCGAGGTTCTCGACCTCGGCGACGGACATCATGTTGTAGTCGCCCTCGATCGAGTGCTTGAGGCAGCTTGCCGCCACGGCGAACTCGATGGTGCGCTGGGGGGCAAAGTCGTTGACGAGAGAGTAGATGAGGCCTGCACCGAAGCTGTCGCCACCGCCCACGCGGTCGACGATGTGCATCGAATACTTCTTGCTGAAGTACGCGGTGCCCTCGGTGTAAAGCATAGCGGACCAGTCGTTGTCGTTGGCAGATTTGCTCTCACGCAAGGTGATGGCCACGCCCTTGAAGCCGAAGCGGTCGGTCAGCTTTTTTGCCACTGAGATGTAGCCGTCGCGGTCAAGCTTGCCGCCGTAGATGTCGGTGTTGTCGGCCTCGATGCCGAACACGTCCTTGGCGTCCTCTTCGTTTGCGATGCAGTAATCGACGTAGGTGCACAGCTTGCCCATGACCTCGCCTGCCTTTTCCTTGCTCCAAAGCTTCTTGCGGTAGTTGAGGTCGCAGGAAACGGTGATGCCGCGTGCCTTGGCGGCCTTGAGGGCCTGCTCGGTGATGGTAGCCATATTGTCGGAAAGTGCGGGGGTGATGCCGGTGAAGTGGAACCATTCTACACCCTCAAGGATAGCATCCCAGTCGAAATCGGCGGGATCGGCCATCGCGATCGCAGCGTAGGCGCGGTCGTAAATGACCTTGGAGGGGCGCTGGCTGGCACCCTTTTCACAGTAGTAGATGCCCACGCGCTCACCGCCGCGGACGATCTTCGAGGTGTCCACGCCGAACTTGCGCAGGGAATTGACGGCCATCTGACCGATCTCGTGCTTCGGGAGCTTGGAAACGAAGGCGGCATCCACGCCGTAGTTGGCAAGGGAAACGGCCACGTTTGCCTCGGCACCGCCGAAGGTGGCCTCAAACTTTTCTGATTGCACAAAGCGCAGATACCCCTCGGGGGCAAGGCGGAGCATCAGCTCGCCAAAGGTAACGACTTTTTTCATATTTTTCCTCCAGAACCCGTAAAAACGGGGAATTCAAAATCATTATAACACCTTTTTTTTGATTTGTCCATAACTTTTTTGATTTGTTTGATGTCATTTTGCACTATCTTGCTCTCGGACGCGCGTATTTGAAATTTTATACCGAAAGATCAGGGTTTGTGGTTGACACGCCCTTGGAAATTGTGTTAGAATGGATAAAAAGCGCGCCGCGGGCGCGGTTTCGGCATTTTTGCTTTCAAAGGAGGAAGAGTTTATGTTGCCATTGCCTAAGGGTTATTATGCCGTTGCGGCAGATTTTGAAAATGCCCCGAAGGATCAATTTACATACAAGGGCGTGTGCTATGCCGTTGAGGAGGGCGTGAATCTGTTTGCCACAGCACCGGAGGCGGATGCCGTTGCCAACGAGATCCCCGAAACTGTGCTGGAGGGCTTAAATTACGAGAAATTTGACGCCCCCGTGCTGCTGTTTTCCGTGGGTACGCACCGCATCGATAACCTCAACCCCACAAGCTCGCGCTATCTGCTGGGTGAAAAGGCGGGCGTGAACCCAAATCTCACTCCCGCGCAATTTGGGGAGCTGCCGCCCCTGAACCCCGAGCGCGCCGATGCCGAAAGCGAGTCGATCATGTACGGCGGCAACGCTGCGGGGAACATCCGCCCGCAGGATGCCTCGGTGGAGCTCTTGGTGATCGACGGCTTCTATAACCAAAAGGCGCGGCTGTTCGACCGCCGCATCAATGCCACGGGTAAGTGCTTTGTGGCCCAGAAAAATATCGTCTATATCGGCCCGTGGGGCAAGCTGCACAACCTCTTTTCGGGCAGCCGCCAAGGGTACGATCTGCAGCGTGAGGTGCTTTTACAAAACGTGCGCTTTGAGCACTACGCGGGCAAGGGCCACGGCGGCGTGTTCGCGTATATGTCCACGCAAAAGGCCACGTTTGACAATCTTGTCTTCCACGATACCGACGTGGTGTTCGGCTTTACCGAGATCTCGCGCAACACCTCGGCCTGCCCCGCCAATCTGGAATGCGCGGAGATCTGTATCAAGGATTGCTATTTCGGCGAGATGCGCGGCGAGAACGGCGTGATGGTCAATTTGCAGCAGCGCCCCGATCGAAGCGTGAAAATGACGGTAGAGCGCTCGGTGTTCCGCAACGCATCGCTTGTCGGTGACTCGCCCTTGAATTTCCATATGGCAAACGAAAATTGCGCCCTTACGGTGTCGGAGTGCCTGTTTGAGGACACCCGTGGCGCGGATGCCGCGATCACCCTCTTTGACGGGGAGGGCGCCGTGCTGAAGGGGTGCGAGCTCAAGGGCTTTGCGGCAGAGTGCCGCACCCAGCCCTCCTGCGTGCGAGAGGCGCCTGCCTCCATCCTTTTGCAGGAGGAGGATTTTGAAAGCGGTACCGAGGACAGCCACGTGATCGTCGGCACGAAGCATGCGGATTTCAGCGATCTTGCCGCCTGCTATGAGGGCTGTAACGTCTATCGCGGCGACCAGCACGTGCACACCTCGTGCGGCGGGCGCAGTGACGGCAAATTCCCGATGTCGGATTGGGTGGCGCGCATGGACGAGCTCGGCGTGGATTTCGTGGCGGTCGTGGACCACCGCCAGATGCGCGGATTTTTCCTGCCCGAATGGAATGAGGAGCGCTTTATCATGGGCTCCGAGCCGGGCACGAGTTTTTTGGAGCCCCACGGCTGTACGCACAGCAGCGGCTTCCATTACAATATGCTGGTGCCGCATCCGTACGGCCTTGCGATGATACTGGCCAATTTCCCGGAATTTGAATTTCGGGGTGACGAGCTGACGGGTACGTTCAGCTATCCCAAATTCACCCGCGAGCGCTTTCTCGAGCTCAGCGAGTACGTTCACTCGATCGGCGGTATGATGGTGCACGCGCACCCCAAGATGATCATGGCCGCCGACGATCCGCTTGCCTACTATTTCGGGGAGCATTCCTTCATCGAGACGGTGGTCGGCTCCTACGCTACGGCGTATTCCTTCAAGAGCCATCAGCTCTGGGTGGATATTCTGGCGCGCGGCAAGCACGTGTACGCGTCGGTCGGATCGGATTCGCACCGCGATCCGAGCAACGGGGCGGTGGCGACCTTCTATTCAAAGGAGCGTCACGTTCGCACCTTCTTCCCCCAGATGCGCGCGGGCAACTTCACCGCAGGCGCCGTGGGCATTCAGATGTGCGTGGACGGTCAACCGATGGGCAGTGAGCTTGCCTATCGCGAGGGGCAGGTGCTGAAGATCCGCGTGGGCGATTTCTTCGCGCCCGTGTTGAAGGACGACAACGCGTACGAGCTGCGCGTGTATAGCGACAAGGGATTGGTGTATTCCTCGCTGTTTGACGGCAAGGAGCCCCAGTATCTTGCCATCAGGGCACAAGCGCGCGCGTTCTACCGCGTGGAGGTGCTGGATCTGGTGGCGCACCGCCGCATTGCCGCGGGCAACCCGATCTGGTTGGATAAAGAAGAAACGGCGGAAGCCGAATGATCCCCTGCGCGGGTGCACGCACGTGCACCCGCGCATTTTAATTTGATAAAATATCACAAAAAGGGTTGACACGTCCGAAATGCTATGTTAAAATGGCACTAAAGTGGCCAAAGTGCACTTTTATTCTATATTCCAATGGAGGAAATTGCTATGCTGCAGCTGCCCAAGGGGTACTATGCCGTACAGTCGGACTTTGAAAATGCCCCCAAGGATCAATTTACATACCGCGGTGTGACCTATGCCGTCGAAGAGGGCGTCAACCTGTTTGGCACGCCGCACGAGGCCTGCGCCGCCGCCACCGAGACCCCCGACACCGTGCTGGAGGGCCTGCCCTACGAGAGCTTTGCTTACCCCGTATTGCTCTTTTCTACGGGCGAGCACCGCATTGATAAGCTGGGGATCACGGCACCCTGCATCTGGCTTGGCGAAAAGGCGGGCATCTCCCCCAACCTGCCCGCGCCGGAGAAGACCGAGGCACCCCTTTTCAACGAGGAGCGCGCCACGGAGGAAACCGAAAGCGTCATTTACGGCGGTTACTGGTACGGTGCCATGCGCATCACCGGCCCCGCTGTGCCGTTTTTCATGATCGACGGCTTCTATATGAAGAAATCCCGCTTCTACGACAGCCGCCCCACGGGCGAGTGCGACACCGAGATCGTGGTGCGCAACGTCTATCATACCTCCCCCTGCCTGCACACCATCTATTCCTTTGACGGTCTGCGCGCCGAAAGCCCGATGCACCGCAGCGTTCTTTTTGAGAACGTGAGACTGCAAAAGGACTTCGACGAGCTGGGCTACGGGCGTCTGTTTATGTCCTTTGCCTCGAACAAGGTCACCTTCCGTAATCTTTGCATCGACGGCACCACCCAGCTCTTTGGCTTTACCACCATTTCCCGCGCCTCCAGAAACCTGGCAGGGAACAGTGAGCTTAGCGAATGCACCTTTGAGGATTGCTATATCGCGGGCCTTGGCGGCGAGAACGGCATTGCCTTCAGCTGTATGGGCGCCGTAGAGCGCGGCTTTGTGATGCGCGCCACGAACTCCGTTTTCAAGAATGCGGCAAGAGTGGGCGAGGCCGCCTTCCAGCCCAATTTGGAGAACGACAAGTGCCGTCTCACGTTGACGGACTGCTATGTGATCGACACGCGCGGCGGCGCAAAGGCCGCTGTGGCCATTCACGGTAAGGGCGAGAACGTCCTGCTTGAAAATTGCACGGTCGAGGGCTATGAGACCGAGGTCATGCACGTGACCCCGCCCCCCACGAAGGCACCCGATTTTGTGAAGAGCACCCGTCGCTCCCGCATGACCAAGACCGCTGACCCGCACCGCGTGATCGGTACGGACAAGGCGGATTTCACGGCGTTGGACGCGTATTACGAGGGCTGTAACCCCTATTACGGCGATCTGCACACCCACTCGAACAGTGGCGGAACCAGCGACGGTAAGACGCCGCTTGCCGATTGGGTACCCAAGATGGATGAGCTTGGCATGGACTTTGCCGTGATGGTCGACCACCGTCAGATGCGCGGCTACTTCCTGCCCGAGTGGGATGACACCCGCTTCCTTTACGGCACCGAGCCCGGTGCAAGCTTTACCGACCTTGCACACCTGCCCAACAACACCTTCCACTATAATATGATCTTCCCGCACAAGTACGGCCTTGCCATGGTGCTGGCGAACTTCCCCGAGTTCAAGTTCCAGGGCGACGAGCTGACCGGCTCCTTCACCTATCCCAAGTTCACCAAGGAGCGCTTTATCGAGCTGAATACCTACATCCGCTCGATCGGCGGTATGCTGGTGCACGCGCACCCAAAGCTCCTGCTTGCCTCCAACGATCCGCTTGACTATTACTGCGGCGAGTGGTCGTATCTGGAGACCATCGTGAACGGCTACGGCGCACACGGCGCGTACCGCGCGTGCGACTTGTGGGAAGAGGTGCTTGCCACGGGCAAGCATATGTATGCCTCGGGCGGCTCGGATACCCACGGCAACGTGACCAACGGCTGTCCCTCTACCTTCTATACCAAGCAGCGTTACCACAAGGATTTTGTGGACCGCATGTACGTGGGCGATTATGCCGTGGGCGGCGTCGGTGTCAAGATGATGATCGACGGGCACCCGATGGGCTCGCAGATCGCGTATAAGAAGGGCATGAAGCTCACGCTTCGCGTGGGTGACTTCCACCGTGCCACCTGGAAGGAGGAGACGGCTTATCAGCTGCAGATCCTTTCCGACGAGGGCGTGGTGTATGAGGAGATGTTCAACGGCAAACAGCCGCAGGCCGTCGCCATCGAGGTGCAGAAGCGCCGCTTCTACCGCGTGGTGATCTGGGATCTGACCCACCGCTATCGCGTGTGCGTGAGCAACCCCATCTGGCTTGATCTTGAGGAGCAAGAGAGCACCGAAAACGCGTAAAATAAAATGCCAAACAGCCGCCCCGCGGGGCGGCTGCTTGGCATTTTTGCTTGACTTTTCTATGCACTTGTGTTAAAGACAAATAACATTGCTCAAAGAGTATATGCCTTATATGTATTACTACGTTTGTTATGATTATTATATTCCCGCTAGTTTGGAAAAAATAACCATCAACGATGTTGTGCATAACGAAGCATTCAAAAACTGCGGTAATTTGACAAGTGTGGTAATTGGAGATGGCGTGACAGCTGTTGGGGACAGTGCATTTGATGGATGTTCCAAACTCACGTCGGTGACATTTGCCGAGGGTAGCCAATTGAGCAGCATCGGCAAGGGGGCGTTCAATAATTGTTTCAAGCTCGAAACGGTTTATTACACCGGTACTGCAAACGATTGGAACGGTATTTCGATTGATGACCGTAACTCCGATCTCACCAACGTCACAAGGTATTATTACAGCGAGACCAACGTTGCGGGTTGTTGGCATTATGTCGATGGCAAGCCCACCTTGTGGTGAGAGACAAGCATAAAACGCCGTAGCAAAGTATCACGGCAATATCACACAAACAGCCGCACCGATTTTCGGTGCGGCTGTTTTTTGTAAAGACGGTTATACATCGCGGATCGCGGGTCATTCGTGAATGACCCCTACGGGATTGTGCACGGAGGGAATATTTGTCGCGCATGGCAGTGCGCTTTGTTTGCGCAAAAAACAGATCAAAGTGTTTTGAAAGGGGCGTGGGGAAAACTTTCCAAAAAGTTTTCCTCACATATCCATCCTCCTCGCGCTCCTTTTGTGCATTTTTGCGTGTTTTGCAACACCATGCGCGTGCGCGCGTGAGAAAGTTAGTAAAATATCACAAAAAATATCCCAAAACGTATTGACATTCCTTTTTTGCTGTGATAGAATAGCCGTGAAGTAGACAATTTGCGCTTCAAATCTCTTTTTTACCGGAGGAAAATTATGAACAAGCTTCCAAAGGGCTATTATGCCGTACAAGGTCTTGAGGATGACGTGACCGAGCTGGTCGCCTCCTCCTTTACGTATAAGGGCGTAGAGTATGCGGTCGAGGTGGGTGTGAACATCTTCCCCACCGTTGCTGCCGCACTTGCCGCCGCAACCGAGACCCCCGATACTGTGCTTGAGGGGTTGAACTATGAAAAATTCGAGGCACCGGTTATCCTGCTTGCCGCAGGTAAGCACGGCATCGGTCGCAAGGGCCCCAAGGATCGTGTGATCTTTGACCGCTCCATCTACCTTCTGGGTCAGCAGGCGGGCGTGAACCCCAACCTGCCCTTTGAGGATCCGATGCAGCCCCAGCCCCTCAATCCCGCACGCGGCAATGAGGAGACCGAGTCCAACCTGCGCGGCGGCTACGATTTCGGCTGTGCATATGCCAGCGCGCCCAACATCTCCGTGCTTGTGATCGACGGCGTTGTGACCACCAAGAGCTGGCGCTTCGGTGAGTGGCGCAGTGCCCCCGGTTGCGACATCAAGGTGGAGTTCAAGAACATCATCCACCACTCCCCCGACGGACACACGCTGTATTCCTTCTCCGCCATTCGCGGCGACAACGCCTTCCAGCGCAACGTGCTGCTGGAGAATATCCGCTTGGATAAGGACTTCTTCGACTGCGGCTACGGCGGCATGCTGTTTGCCTTCAACGGTGAGAAGTTCACGGTGGATAACCTTTGCGTGGACGGCACCACGCAGATCTTCGGCTTCTCCAACATTCCGCGCACCTCGAACTGCACGGCCATGAACAGAGACGAGACCACGATCACCTTCAAGAACTCCTTCATCCGCAATCTGCGCGGCGAGAACGGCATCTGCCTGCCCTGCAACGGCGTGGGCGAGCGTGCCGTCAAGCTGAACTTTGAAAACACCACGATCATCAACGGCTCCCGTGAGAACGAGGCGGCTTTCCAGATCGATCTGTTCAACGATCGCTCGGGGCTTGCTCTCAAGAATTGTCGCGTGATCGACGAGCGCGGCAACCAGGGCCCCGCCGTTGAGATCCGCGGCAGCGGCAAGAACGTCACGCTGGAGAACACCACGCTGGAGGGCTACACCGCCGAGTGCGGCCCCGCTCCCATTCCGCCCTCCAAGGCGCCTGAAAAGATCGAAAACAAGAAGATCGCCTGGACCACCAAGACTGCCGATGCACACCGCGTGGTGGGCACCAACAAGGCGGATTTCAGCGCAATGGATGCTTACTATGAGGGCTGCACCCCCTACTACGGCGACCTGCACACGCACTCGAACAGCGGCGGTACCAGCGACGGTCACACCCCCATCGAGGATTGGGTAGGCAAGATGGATGAGCTTGGTCTTGACTTTGCCGTTATGGTAGACCATCGCCAGATGCGTGGCTATTTCCTGCCCGCCTGGAACGAGGAGCGCTTTGTATACGGCACCGAGCCCGGCACCCACATCACCGATCTGTACGATCCCAATGCCAGCATGTCGACGCTGCACTATAACATGGTATTCCCGCACAAGTACGCCCTTGCAATGGTGCTTGCCAACTTCCCTGAGTTCAAGTTCCAGGGCGACGAGCTGACGGGTAAGTTCGGTTATCCCAAGTTCACTAAGGAACGTATGGCAGAGCTGAACGCGTACATCTATTCTCTTGGCGGCTACGTCTCGCATCCTCATCCCAAGGTGCTGATGGCCTCCGCCGATCCGCTTGACTACTACCTTGGCGAGTGGTCTCATCTGGAGACCTTCGTGGGCGGCTATGCTTCTCACGCCTCTTATAAGAGCTATGATCTGTGGGTGGAGATCCTGAACAAGGGCAAGCATATGTATACCTCCGCCGGCTCTGACACGCACAGCGCGGTGAACGTCAACTGCCTGTCCACCTTCTATACCCAGAAGCGCTTCCATTCCGACTTTATCAAGCGCCTGCACGCAGGTGATTTCGCCTGCGGCGGTATCGGTGTGAAGATGATGATCGACGGCAACCCGATGGGCTCGCAGATCGAGTATAAAGACGGCATGAAGCTGACCTTGCGCGTGGATAACTTCCACAAGAGCGTATGGCGCGCCGACACCGCCTACGAGCTGCAGGTCTGGACGGATGAGGGGCTTGCTTACTCCTCGATGTTCAACGGCAAGGAGCCGCAGGAGCTGTCTCTTGAGGTACAGAAGCGCCGCTACTACCGCGTGGTGATCGAGGATCTGACGCACAAGTATCGCGTGTGTATCAGCAACCCGATCTGGCTGGATAAGGAGCCCGCTGCCGAGGCAGAGGCATAATATCACATGAAAAGAACCTCCCGCATGGGAGGTTCTTTTCATATCAGATAGGTCTTTCGGTATTGCGAGGGCGGCAAGCCGACCTCTTTTTTGAATACGGTGCTGAAATAGTACGCGTTTTCAAAGCCCGTGCGCTCCGCGATCTCCGAAAGTGAGAGGGAGGTGTCGACCAGCAGCTTTTTGGCGGCCTTGAGGCGAATGGAAAGCAAAGCCCTTGCGGGAAGCTCGCCCGTGGCGCGGCGAAATTTGAAAATAAGCCCGGAGGGGGAGAGGGAAAAGCGCGTTGCAATTTGCGACATATTCAGCTTCTCGGCGTAGTGCTCGTGAAAGAAATCAAGCACACGTATCACGGTTTTGTCGACAATTTGCAAGCTTTGCGGTGCGCGCTCGCGCTCGTAACGGCACTGGCAAAGCAGGTCGAACAGCAGGTGATGTAAAAGCTGTGGGTCGCTTGGCTCCGCGCCCTTGGAAAGCTGGCGCATCATCTGCAGCGTGCCCTGCAAGCGGGGCAGATCTGCGACGTGATGCTTACCCGCGGGGATGGGGAAGGGCATCTCGCCCGGCTCAAATCGCAAAAAGTGCACGGTCAGCTCCTCGGTCACGTGGCGGTGAAAGGGAACGTTCGGCGGGATGATGTAAAGGTCGCCCTCCTGCAAAAGATCCTCCTTGTCGGAAAAGGAGCAGCAGAACGCGCCCGCGATCACCACGTAGATCGTCCAGTCCGGGTGGGTGTAGTCGGTATAGCCGAACTCGCGGCGCTTGATGACGCTGTAATTGACGGAACATATGGGTGAGGTCATTTTCTTCCTCCACTCTAATATTTTATAAATTATTCTAACAGATTGGATTGCTTTTGTCAAGAAAAAGCGGTATAATGGTGTTAAATAAATGGAACGGGGTAGGAAAGCCCCTCCGTTTTTCGGAAAGGTGGACTTCTAAAAAAATGAAAATTTTGGCCAACGAGTTTGTTCTTCCCTTTGTGGAGGGGGTGTCCTGTCACGCAAGCCACTTGACGCTTCTCCCCGACGGACGCGTCTTTTGCGTATTCTTTTACGGCAGTAAGGAAGGAAATGACGACATCCGCATCGGTGGGTGCTTCCGCGCCCCTGACGGCACGTGGGGTGAGCTGATACCGATCACCGAGGACGATGGTGTGCCGCATTGGAACCCCGTGCTTTTTCAAAAGAAGGACGGCACCTTTGTGCTGTATTACAAGGTTGGCAAGACCATCCCGAACTGGAAGACCTATTACCGCACCTCGCGCGATTGCGTAACGTGGTCGGAAGGACGCGAGCTGGTTGCGGGGGACGAGAGCGGCGGGCGCGGCCCCGTGCGCAATAAGGCCATTTATCTCTCGGACGGCAGTATTCTGGCCCCCACCTCGACCGAGCAGGGGGAGTGGCGGTGCTTTTTCGACCGTTCACTTGATGATGGGGTAACGTGGCAGAGCTCGGCATTGCTTTCGATCGCCCCCGAGATGGCGGGAAAATACGAGAGCTTGGACGGGCACGGCATCATTCAGCCCACCGTATGGGAGGATGAGACGGGCGCGCACGCGCTGATGCGCTCGACCGAGGGAAAGATCTATCGCACGGACAGTGCGGATTTTGAAAATTGGTGCGCGCCCTACGCGATCGGAATGCCGAACAACAACAGCGGCATTGACGTGGCACGCGCGCCGGACGGGCGGCTGTTTCTTGCCTGCAATCCCATTGACACAAACGGGGTGCGCACACCGCTTTCCATTTACGTTTCGACGGATAACGGTATGAGCTTTTCGCTGTATACCCACCTTACGACGATGGCGGGAAAATACGCGTACCCCGCGCTTTTGTGGGCGGACGGGTGCTTGCACGTGACCTATACGTGGAACAGAAAAACCATCACCTATATGTGCCTTGGCGAGGTCTGAAAGGAGAAAAAATGAAGAACTTTTGCGTGACGAAGGGTGTGTATCCCACGATGATCACGCCCTACAAGAAGGACGGCAGCATTGATGAGGATGCTGTGCGCGCGCTGGTGCGCTTTTACTTTGAGGCGGGCTGTGACGGTATTTTTGCCGTGTGCCAATCCAGCGAGATCTTTTATCTCTCACTCGCGGAGCGTGTGCGCCTTGCGGAATTGGTGGTAAAGGAGGCGCGCGCACTGGCCGCGCGCGACAAGAGCCGCGCGCCCTTGATGATCGTGGCCTCGGGGCACGTGTCGGATGATCCTGCGGCGCAAAGCGAGGAGCTGAATGCCATCGCTGCCACGGGCGTGGATGCGCTGATTTTGATCAGCAACCGTATGGACATTGCCAATGCGGGCGACGAGGCGTGGATCGCGGAGACAAAGGCACTGATCGCCACGCTCCCCGCCGATCTGCCGCTTGGCGTGTACGAGTGCCCCAAGCCCTACAAGCGGTTGCTTAGCGAAAGGATGATCAAGTGGTGCGCGGAAAGCGGCAGGTTTTATTTTGTGAAGGACACCTGCTGTGACGCCGCGCTGATCGAGAAGCGGCTTGCGTGGTGTCGCGGCACACAGCTGGAGATCTTCAATGCAAACGCCCAAACCCTTTTGGAGACCTTGCGCGCAGGCGCCGCGGGATACTGCGGGGTGATGGCGAATTTTCACCCCGAATTGTACGTAAAACTCTACCACGGTCTTGACTTTTCAAGTCAGGAGGCCGCGCTTTTACAAAGCTATCTTTGCCTTGCCGCCACCACGGAATCGCTCACTTATCCGTGTTGTGCCAAGGATTATCTTGCGCGTTTTCGCGGTCTTACAATGGAGTGCGCGGCGCGCAGTAACGACGTGAAAAGCTATACCCCGTACCAGCGCGGCTGTGTCGCGCAGCTGGCCTTGCTGGATGCAAAAATGATGGAAAGCATAGGAGGAAAATGCCATGAGTAAAAGAAGGATCGGGGAGTATCCCGTCATCGGGATCCGTCCCATTATTGATGCCCGCCGCGGTGCCTTGCAGGTACGTGAGGAGCTGGAGGCGCAGACCCGCCGTATGGCAGAGAATGCCGCGAAGCTGTTCCGTGAGAACCTGCGCTATTCTGACGGCACGCCTGTGCGCGTGGTGATCGCCGCGCAGAGCATCGGGCGCGTGGCAGAGGCCGCCGCGTGCGAGGCGCAGTTCAAGAAAGAAAACGTGAGTATTACGCTTTCCGTCACGCCCTGCTGGTGCTATGGCTCGGAGACGATGGATATGAACACGGACACCATCAAGGCGGTCTGGGGCTTTAACGGCACCGAGCGACCGGGCGCGGTGTATCTGGCATCCGTGCTGGCGGCGCACGCGCAAAAGGGCTTGCCCGCATTTGGTATTTACGGGCGAGACGTGCAGGAGGCGGATGCAGAGGAGATTCCCCTCGACGTCAAGGAAAAGCTGTTGCGCTTCGGGCGCGCCGCCGTGGCCGCCGCATCGATGAAGGATCAGTCCTATCTGCAGATCGGCGCGATGTGTATGGGCATCGCGGGTTCGCAGATCCTGCCCGATTTCTTTGAGGATTACCTTGGCATGCGCGTGGAATCGGTGGACGAGGTGGAAATTTTGCGCCGCATCGACAAGGAAATTTATGACAAAGCGCTTTATGAAAGGGCGCTTGCGTGGGTGAAGGAAAATTGCCCCGAGGGGCTTGATAAAAACCCCGATTTCATCAAGAGCAGCGCTGAACAGAAACAGAAAGATTGGGAGTTCACGGTTAAGTGTGCGCTCATCATTCAGGATTTGATGGCGGGCAATGAGAATCTGCCCGCAGGATATGAGGAGGAAAGGGCGGGGCACAACGCCATCGCCGCGGGTTTCCAGGGTCAGCGCCAGTGGACGGATGCATATCCCAACGCCGACTTTCCGGAGGCGATATTGAACACCTCCTTTGACTGGAACGGCGCGCGTGAGCCCTTTGTGCTGGCGACCGAGAACGATACCCTCAACGGCATCAGCATGCTGTTTATGAAGCTGCTGACGGGGCGCGCACAGCTGTTTGCCGACGTGCGCACCTTCTGGTCGCAGGAGGCATTGACGAGAGCCGCGGGCTACGAGCTGACGGGGCACGCCAAGGAGGCGGGCGGCTTTATCCATCTGATCAATTCGGGTGCGGCGGCGCTGGATTATAGCGCGCGTGCGCGTGACGAGCAGGGTGCTCCCACCGTGAAGCCGTGGTACGAGGTGAATGGGGCGGATCAAAAGGCGATGCTGGAGGCGACCGAATGGTGCGCCGCCGACAACGGCTACTTCCGCGGGGGCGGCTATTCCTCCCGCTTTGTGACCAAGGCGGAAATTCCTTGCACGATGATGCGACTCAACATCGTCAAGGGCCTCGGCCCCGTGGTGCAGATCGCGGAGGGCTGGACGGTGGAGCTGCCCGACGAGGTGACCGACGTGCTTTGGAAACGCACCGACTACACCTGGCCCTGCACGTGGTTCACGCCGCGCTGTGACGGCAAGGCGGGCTCCCCCTTTGCCGATGCTTACAGCGTCATGAACAACTGGGGCGCCAACCACGGCGCGATCAGCTACGGGCACATCGGCGCGGATATTCTGACGCTTTGCTCGATGCTCCGTATTCCCGTTTGTATGCACAACGTGCCTGACGAAGATATTTTCCGCCCCGCCGTGTGGGGAGCGTTCGGCTCGGACAAGGAGGGACAGGACTATCGCGCCTGCGCGACCTTTGGCGCACGCTATGCAAAGGGGAGAAAATGATGAAAAAAAGATATGTGATCGGCATTGACTTTGGTACGCTTTCGGGGCGAACGGTACTGCTGGATGCGTACACGGGCAAGGAAATTGCCGTGGCGGAGCAGGGGTATGCCCACGGCGTGATGGACAAGGAGTTGCCGGACGGCACGCCGTTGCCCGACCGCTTCGCGCTTCAGCATCCGTCCGACTATCTGGATGTGCTGAGGAATACGATCCCCGCCGTGCTCTCGCGCGGCAAGGTAGACCCCGCGCAGGTGGCGGGGCTTGGTATGGATTTTACCGCCTGCACGCTTTTGCCGATAGATGAGGAAGGGGTGCCGCTTTGCCTGAAGGCCGAGTGGGAAAGCGAGCCCCACGCGTACGTAAAATTGTGGAAGCATCACGCGGCGCAATCCGAGGCGGACGAGATCACCGCGCTTGCTGCCGCGAGAGGGGAGGATTGGTTGCCGGTCTTTGGCGGCAAGATCTCCTGCGAGTGGGAGCTGCCGAAAATTCTGGAGGTGCTTCGCAAGGCGCCCCACGTGTTTGAGGCCACCGACCGTTTCACGGAGGCGGCGGATTGGCTTTCCCGCGTTTTGACGGGAAAAGAGACACACGCTGCGATGTTTGCTGGCTACAAGTCGCTTTGGCGCGCGGAAACGGGCTATCCCGACGACGCGTATTTTGCGGCGCTGGATCCCCGCCTTTCGGGGCTGATCGGCGGCAAGATCTCGGCCGAGGTGAATACCGCCGAGCAGATCGCGGGCACCCTTTCGGTGAGCGGAGCCGCCCTGACGGGGCTTTGTGTGGGCACGCCCGTGGCGCTCCCGATCATTGACGCGCATGCGGCAATGCCCGCTGTGGGCGCGACCGCGCCCGGAGACTTCGTGATGATCCTTGGCACCTCCGCGTGCCACCTGTTCCACGGTGCACGTCCCGCGCCCGTGGAGGGGATTTGCGGCTACGTCACCGATGCCGTGGTGCCGGGGTGCACCACGTTTGAGGCGGGACAGGCCTGCTTTGGAGATGGAATTTCCTGGTTCGTGCACAATTTAGTGCCCGAACGGTATGAGAATGAGGCAAAATCGCGCGGCATTTCGATCCATGCGCTTTTGCGGGAGCGTGCCGCTTTATTGCGCCCCGGGGAAAGCGGACTGCTTGCCCTGGATTGGATGAACGGCAACCGCAGTATCCTCAACAACACCGACCTTTCCGGCATGCTTCTCGGTCTGACGCTTGCCACAAGGCCCGAGGAGATCTATCGCGCACTGTTGGAGGCCGCCGTGTTCGGCAGCAGAGTGATTCTGGAGCAGTTTGAGAAAAACGGCCTTGCCGTGAAGGAGATCTGTGCCGCAGGCGGGATCGCCAAAAAAGATCCCTTGATCATGCAGATCTATGCCGACGTGCTGAACAAGCCGATCCACGTGGCGGATACCGCACAGGCGGGTGCCATCGGCAGCGCCATGTATGCGGCGGTGGCGGGCGGCATTTATCCCGATATTGCAAAGGCCGCGCAGGCGCTTTGCGCGCCCGCGAGTACGGTGTATCAGCCCCAAGCGGAAAATCACGAGGCGTATGAGGCGCTTTATCGCGAATACGTGACGCTTTACGACTATTTCGGGCGTGGGGAGAATAGCGTGATGCGCTATTTGCGCGACGTGTCGCAAAATGCGAAAAACTGATACCGTTATGCCGCTTTTTTGAAAAACATCCTTACAAAGGGGCGCTTTTCACAGAAAAACGCCCCTTTTTTGCGCGAAAAAACAAGGCGCAAATTCGGCATGGGCACTTGACTTGATATTTGTGTTATGCTACAATAACAATGATAAATTTAAAGGGGGAATCTGCTATGCTTCAGCTTCCGCGCGGCTATTTTGCCGTACAGTCCGATTTTGAAAATGCCTCCAAGGATACCTTTGTGTTCCGCGGAGTTACTTACAGCGTGCAGGAGGGTGTCAACCTTTTTGGCACGATCTTGGAAGCGGAGGAGGCCGTTCTGACGGCCGGAGAGCCCGCGCCGCAGAGTGTGCTTGAAAACCTGCCTTATGAGGCGTTTTCCGCACCCGTTCTGCTGTTTTCCACGGGTGTGCACCGCATCGACCGCTATGAATTCGGCGGCCCGCGCTATCTTTTGGGTGAGGGCGTTGGCGTCAATCCGAATCTGCCTGCCGAGGGCACGGAGCTTCCCGCTTTCAATCCCGCACGCACCGAATTGGAGCGCGAGAGCGTGTTTTACGGCGGATATTCCTACGGCGTGCTGACAGTACGCAAAAACGAGGTCACCATGGTCATGATCGACGGCATGACCTATCAAAGAACGCGCTTTTTCGACCACCGAATCGCGGGGGACAGCGAGAGCAAGATGACCTTCCGCAACATCGTATTCACGGGCGAAAGCGGCCATATCACCAACTATTTTGCCAGCCCCAAGAGGGACAGCGGCATTCACCGCGAGGTGCGCTATGAGAACTGCCGCGTTGAGCATTACGACGATATGGAGCAGGGCGGCGTATTTCTGTACCCCAACGCGCGCTTGACGGTGCTTGACGGCTTTTGCTGTAACGGCACCTCGCAGGTGTTCGGTTTTACGGATATCGCCCGCACGCGCTCAAATTGCACGCCGAACTCGGACGTGACGGACCTCGTCATTCAGAATTCCTATTTCCGCGATCTGACGGGCGACCACGGCATCTCCGTCAACTGTCACAATGCGGGGGAGCGTGCCGTCAATCTCACGGTAAAGGACACCGTGTTCTATGATGCCTGCCGCAAGGGCGAGTCGGTGCTTTATCCCCATCTTGTGAACGAAAGATGCGCGCTGCGCGTCAGCGGATGCCATTTTGTGGATACCCGCGACAATGCCGCTCCCGCCATTTGTGTGCGCGGCGTGGGGGAGAATATTGAGATCACGGATTGCACGGTCACGGGCTTTGCCGCAGAGCTTGGAAAAGCGAGAATGTACCCCGAAAACGCCCCTGCGTATATCGAAAATTACGACAAAGACTGGCAGACCGAGACGGAGGACGCACACACCGTGATCGGTACTGCACGTGCAGATTATACGGCGATGGATAGCCTTTACGAGGGGTATCGCGCCTATTACGGCGACCAGCATTGCCACACCAACTGCGGTGGCCGCAGCGACGGCAAGTTCCCGATGGAAAACTGGGTCGAGGAGATGGATAAGCTGGACTTGGATTTCGCCGCGATCGTGGACCATCGCCAGATGCGCGGATATTTCCTGCCCGAATGGAGCGAGGAGAGATTTATCATCGGCACCGAGCCCGGCAGTAAGCTGCTCAACCCCTCGGGCGATCTGAAAAAAGAGACCTTCCACTACAACATGCTGTTCCCGCACAAATACGGCCTTGCGATGCTGCTGGCGAACTTCCCGGAGTTTGAGTTCCGCGGGGACGAGCTGACGGGCTCGTTCCAGTATCCGCCCTTCACCAAGGAGCGCATCCTTGAGTTGAACGATTACATTTTGTCCATTGGCGGTGCCCTGATGCACGCGCATCCGATGGCCTTGATGGGCTCCACCGACCCGCTGGACTACTATTTCGGCGAGCATTCGCACTTAGAGGTGATGGTGGGCGCCTATCACGGCCACCGCTCCTTCAAGAGCTATGACCTTTGGGTGAAGATCCTGAACCTTGGTAAGCATATGTTTGCCGCGGGCGGATCGGATACCCATACCAACGTGACCAACGCCTGTGTCTCCACCTTCTACGCCAAGGAGCGCAGCGGTGCGGAATTCTTGCGTCGCATGCGCACGGGGGATTACACCGCGGGTGCCGTGGGCATCCGGATGTGCGTGGACGGCGCCCCGATGGGCTCCGAGCTTGCCTACCGCGACGGCATGATTTTGAACATACGTGTGGGAGATTTCTTTACACACGCCTTCAAGCCGCAGACCGCGTACGAGCTGCGCGTTTACACCGATAAGGGGCTTGCGTATGCCTCGATGTTCGACGGTACCGAGGCGCAATCCGTTTCGCTTGCCGTACAAAAACGCGCCTACTACCGTGCGGAGATCTTTGATCTGACGCACGGCTACCGCGTGGCGGTCGGCAACCCGATCTGGCTGGATCTTGCGCCGTTGCAAGAGGAGCAACAGCAAGAGGCGTAAGCAAAAGGCACCGCGCGCCGCGCGGTGCCTTTTGCTTGACAAAGCGTGGGGAAAGTGGTATAATAAGTGAAAGAAAACGGAACCGCCCATACGGGGGAAAGGAGAAAGGCCGTGTCGATACACGAATCCGGTGAAAATTATTTGGAGCAGCTGTTGTTGCTTTCCAGAGAAAAAGAAAAGGTGCGCGCAGTCGATCTTTGTGCGGCGCTTGGCTTCTCCCGTCCCACCGTCAGCGTGATGCTGCGCGAGCTGCGCGCGGGTGGCTTTGTGATCGTGGCCGACAACGGCGCGCTTTCCCTGACGGAAAAGGGCGCGGCATTGGCGGAAAAGATCTACGAGCGCCATTGTGTCATTTGCGAATGTCTGGTTGCGCTCGGTGTGTCACGCGAGACCGCCAAGGCGGATGCCTGCAAGATCGAGCACGACATCAGCGAGGAGACGCTGGATTGCTTACGTGCGCACTTGGCGCGTGTACGCGGGAACGGAAAATAAGATGAAGCACGTGGACATTTATACCGACGGCGCCTGCCACGGCAATCCCGGCCCAGGCGGCTGGGGGGCGGTGCTGGTCTATGCCGGCCGCGAAAAGGAGCTCTCCGGCGGGGAGGCGCATACCACCAACAACAGAATGGAGCTGCAGGGGGTCATCGCGGCGCTGTCCGCCCTGAAGGAGCCCTGCGAGGTGACGCTGACCTCGGATTCGCGTTACGTGGTGGAGGCGATCAATGAAAAATGGGTTTACGGCTGGCGCGAGCGCGGCTGGCGCAAGGCGGATAAGTCACCCGCTTTGAACGTGGATCTCTGGGAGATCTTGCTCCCACTTCTGGAAAAGCACCGCGTGACCTTCGTTTGGGTCAAGGGGCATGCGGGGCATCCGTTCAACGAGCGGTGTGACCGCTTGGCGACCTCGTACGCGGCGCGTTTTGAAACGCCGGACGGCGTTTGATCGAACAATTAATCAGAATATGAAGGATACGGCACTGCCCGAAGCGGCGCCGTATCTTTTTTACTTTTTGCGAAAAAAAGAATGTAAATGTGAACAAACTGTTTCCAAACGGCCGCGAAAAGTGAAAAAATGAGAAAAAATAAAAATTAACAATTTGGTAACAATTTGTGTTTGGTGTCCAAAAAGAAGGGGTGGAAGGTGAGCGGATTTGCCGTGGTATCGGTGATTTGAATGGGAATGTGCACAAAAAACGCGATTCGGGGGTGCAATTTTGCCGTTTCCCCTTGACAAAATGCAACGAATGTATTAAAATTATTACAAGATATTCTTACACGCGCGAAGGCGTATGTGAGGGTACCACTTCCAAGAGAGAAGGAGAAAAGTTATGAAAAGAACACTTGCACTTCTGATTGCGGTTCTGATGGTCGTGGGTATGCTCCCCATGACTGTGTTTGCCGCAGCAGGGCAGGAGCTGTCCGGCACGACGGGTCACACCCACGAGCAGACATCTCCCGCGCCCGACGCCACTGAGCCCGGGCAGTCCCAGACACCCAACGAGCCGACCGCGGAGGATTATTTCGCGGTGTACGACGAAGAGGGTGCATGGGTCGGCTACTACGCCACGCTGGCAGCCGCCGATAAGGCACTGGCAGATGGCTATACGCTCAAGGTGCTTCAGAATTACACCACTGATGCCGCTTATGCATTCGGTACCGAACGCGCAGGCGCAACCGTGGCTCCCATCAGCTTCACCATCGACGGTGCGCTGGCAGACGGCAGCAACGCCGTGATCACGGCCAACGTGGCCGGTGCCGCATGGACCTTCGGTGCTGCATGCTGGGGCGCTAAGATCACCGTCAAGAACGTGACGATGATCGCTTCCGAGACGGCTGTTTCGGTTGCAACCGGTTCCGAGCTTTACCTCAACCTTACCCTGGAAAACTGCAAGCTGTATGCAGGCAACTCCTACTATGAAGTAGACGCCGCCGCATATGCTACGGCTCCCGCCGCTAACAACGGTGTGGCCCTGCAGGCCAACATGGCCGTTGTGCAGATCCTCGGTGAGCAGACCGTTCTGCGTGCCACCAACGGCGCCGCCATGTCTCTTGTGTTCAGCCAGACCTACGTGGAAAACGGTTACTTCTACAGCTCTGCCGCTGCACAGACCGTGAACGTTCAGGCAGGCGCGCTTTACGTGAACGATGCTGCTGTGGTGAATAACAAGCAGTATGCGCTTTCCGCAGCTTATGCAAACGTTTATATCCACGGTGGTCAGTACGCTGTCACGGCTGCCGCACAGGATGTGGTTGCTGCCGCAGTATATGCCGCTAACCAGTCCAAGATCTACGTTTACAGCGCAACGATCGCCGCAGGCGCAGGTGCCTATGCCGCTTACGCTGCTGAGGCAAGCATTGCCCTGTACGCTGCAACGCTTTCCGCTGATTCTGCCGCACTTTCCGTGGGCGGAAACGTGACCGTTGCCGAGATCTCCGCTAAGACCGAGGGCGCTGCAGCCGCTTCCGTTGCCATCGTTGGTGAGGGCAATGCCGAGGCCCCTGCTCATACGATCTCTACCACTTATCAAACCACGGTTGCTCTGAATGCCATCGGCGAGACCGCCGTTTGCGCAAAGATCCTGAATGCAGCCGGTGAGGTCGTGTATTATCTTCCCGCCAGCAACGCGACGCTGCTTGCTACGCAGCTCGACGTGATGTTCGAGTCCATCCCCGACGGCGGTAAGCTGGTTCTTGCTACCGACGTGAAGCTTGCATCCGCCTTCCGTCTGCCGATGATGCCTGCCATGAACATCACGCTGGAAGGCGAGACTGCCGTAACGCTTTCCGGTGCCGTTGAAGGTTATCTGGCCGAGGCGACCACCTATGCAAACCTGACCCTTTCCAACGTGAAGCTGGAAAACACCGCGGGCAAGGGTGTGTACTTCGGTGCAAACGAGTTCGCTGACTTGGTTGCCATGGACAGCACTCTGACGCTGGAGAACGGATCCTCCGTGACGGCCGCTAAGGGCGAGGCCCTGTACGTGGCGACCGGTGCGACTGTGACCGTTAAGGCCGGCGCGACCGTGCAGTCCGTTGAGGTTCCCGTGACCAATGCCGAGGCACTGGATGCCGTGGTTCTTGTTGAGGGCGGCGCCGCATTCGTGCTGGACGGCGGTTCCGTGCTGGCTCCCAAGGCCAACGCCATCACGCTGTTCATGTCCGTGAACGCAACTCGCTCCAGCGTGGTGGGTGAGGTTACTTACTCCAATACCTTCCGCAATGCTACATTTAATCTTAATGCGGGCTCCGTAACGGTTCCCGGTGCTCTTTCCTCTCTGCACCAGATTTCCGATTCCTCGAATCGTCCGATCTTTGTGGTGAGACCCGAGGTGACCTTCACCGCGGTGGATCCCGAAGGCGGTGCAGAATCCTTCCTCTTTAATACTATAGAGAATCCCATCGAGCTTCTCGATGCCGAAGGCGCTCACGTGGCGTACTACGACAGCATCGCGGCTGCTCTTGCAGACGTCAAGGACGGTTACACCGTCTCCGTCTTGGCCGATCACCTGGAAACCGGCTTCTTCAGAGCTGAGTTCACCGAGATGGCTTGGACGCTGAATGGTAACGGCCATAAGATCTACATGCCCGAGATCAACTTCTACGGCATGGAGTTCCGCGGCAAGAACGTGACCGCTTCTCTGAACGATTTCACCCTGTACGCCGGTGGCTACGGTATCTTCCTGAACCCCGGTGACACCAATGCCGGTGTGGCCGTTGTGGCAACCAACGTATTCGTATACGGTTCCGGTGCCGCCAACACCAATGGCGATACCTACGTGGGCAATCCCGCCAACACCGCCGCTTATCGCGTGAACAACCGCGGTGGCGAGCTGGTACTGCTTGGTGAGGGCTCCGGTGCCTTTGTAAACGGCAACGGCGTGGGCTTCACTTACCTGATCTACAACGGTGGTTACCTGACCATCAACGACGGTTACTACACGGGTGCCGGCATCGACTATCTGGTTCAGACCTACGGTAGCGGTGCACGCGGCAACAATCCCGATTACACCCTGACCTACATCGCAGGCGGTAACTTCGTGGGCGCTGAGTCCAGCCGCTTCGGCTTCCGCTCCTACCACGGCGCGCTGACCATCTTCGGCGGCGGCAATGTGGTGACCAAGAACGGCGTGACCCTTCGCATTGGCGAGGGCAGCTCGAATGCCGGCTACGCCATGATCTTCGGCGGTAACTTCTATCATCTCTCTGACTCCAACTTCATCAACTGGAGCGGCGCTGCAGTGGATTACACCAGCGTGGCTTACTACGGCGGTACGATCTACTCGACCGCAGCCGCTGAGACCTCCAAGCTGCAGCAGACCGAGTCTGCCGCTACCTGGAGCACCGGCTATCAGTCCTTTGCTTACGGCATCTACACGGCCGAGGGTTACACCAACGCCTTCTCCACCTACACCACCACCGAGGCCGAGCAGAAGCTTGGTCTTACGGCAGGCACTACCTACACGGCAGAGTCTGTTGTGGAGGATGAGAAGTGGCTTGCAGCAAGGGGCTACACCAAGGGTGATTACACCTTCAAGGCATACACCGGCAACGGTGACAACTATTTCGGCGTGTACGGCACGCAGCTGTGGCTTGCTACTTACGCAGTTGGCACTTACAACGGCGTGATCGAGCTGCAGAAGAATATGGAGTTCCTGCACTCTGCTGCAAGCTACTCCCGTATCAACGGTCCCGCAGCACGCGTGACTATCACCAGTGCTCCCGGTGAGTGCTACACCTACGCTTCCTCCAACTATGGCAACAATGCAACCGGCTCCTACGGCTCTACCTACTTCCTGTGGCTGAACGGCGGTACTTGGATCGTCAAGAACATCAGTCTTGTGAACCGCGGTAGCCAGTGTGTTCAGTTCAACTCCAGATTCAACGGCCAGAACCTCAGCCGCGCTACCTTGGTGATCGCCGAGGGCGGTGAGATCGCCGGCTTCACCTCCTCCGTGCTGATGGCTGATAAGGGCCTTTGCATCGTGGAAGAGGGCGGTCGCATCACGGCTGCTATGAACGGTGTGACCGGCAAGTACGGCAGCTTGAACTTGCTTCGTATGGATGGCGATTCCGATGCCAAGATCTACGGTGATCTCGGCTTCCTGCGCGACGGCACGCTTCCCACCAGCGGCGGTTACCAGTGTATCAACTACAATGGCAACGGTGATATGGTACAGGGTACCGGTGAAAAGTGCGAGGTCTACATCGCTTCTACTGCACGCCTTGGCGGTGCTAAGGGTGCAACCAATACCCTTGTCAATACGGCTAACATTACCGACTATACCAAGACGCATGACGTCATCATTACTGCCGAGGCGGGCGCACAGTTCGTGACCGACGGTAGCGTGGCCAATGCCAACGCCGGCGTACAGCTCTTCTTCGACGGCGTGATCATCAAGAACGTCACCGAGCGCACGGATGCCGAGGGTGTTTACTTCCAGGGTAGCGGTTACATCTTCACGATGAACGGCGGCGGCGGTGAATTCTCCAACATTCAATACCGCGGCGGCTCCTTCATGCTGGTCGACAGTAAGGGCATGCCCAAGCAGGATGCACTTACCGTTACCTTCTCCGGCGACAACCATATTTCCACCATTACCAACACCCTGTTCATGGTGATGAATGCCTCCTGTAACACGGATATTGTGATTGAGGATGGCTACTATCACAACGAGGTGAACGGCAACCTGTTCTACGGTCAGCCCGATCCGATCGGCACCCCCGATTCCGAGGGTCTGCTTACCATCAACGGCGGTTACTTCTTCAAGGATAACGGCGCCGGCATGTTCAAGATGATGGGCTCCTACGACGTTGAGGTCAATGGCGGTACCTTTGATACCACCGCTTCCTCGATCTTCACCTTCTCTTATTCGAGTGGCACGACCCACAATCCCGCCTCCGGTAATCTGACCATCAATGGCGGTACCTTCTACCTGAGTGCCGGTTACCTTGCTTCCGCAAACGTACTGACCGACTGCGGTAAGCTGACCATCAACGACGGTTACTTCTATGCATGCGTTCGCGAGAACTATGCAGGCAATCTTGTCACTCCCACCGCATTCCTTTACATGGGCGGCGAGACCGTGACCGAGATCAACGGCGGCGTCTTTGAGACAGAAGAGTTTGAGACCAACAAGCACTGCATGGTGCTTCGCACCCTGCAGAGTGCGAAAGCTATCGTAAACGATTGGACCGTCTACTACCGCGCCGGTGAGGAATCTCCCATCCGTGTAGAGGGTGACTCCGTGGTCGAAATCTACGGTGGTTGGGTAGAGTCCAACGGTCGTTACGTTGCCCGTACCATGGGTGGCAAGAATACCACGACGGCTGTCACCACGGTTTCCAACGCAACCCTTAAGATCTATGGCGGCGTCATGATGCTGACGGACGTGCATCCCGCATTCAACAACAGCTCCGGATACTGTGTTGTGGCAAACGGCGGTTCCGAGCAGTACGGTCACGTTTACATCTACGGCGGTCTGTTCATCAACAACCGCGATGGCGCGCCTCTCAATCCCGGCAGCGTTTACTCCCGCTACGTTATGTACCGTTCCAACGCCTTCGGTGCATTTGAGATCTACGGCGGTATTATGATGGCTACTCCCACGCAGGACCTCTTCTACAAGGCCGCTTGGAAGGAGGCCTCCGACACCGCTTCTATTCCCAGCACGAACCTGCCCATCGTCAAGGGCCTGACTCCCAAGTACGAGTTCGGCGGACGTGAATACTATTACAGCGCTTACGGCGTAGGCGATTCTCTCTTGGTTCCCGAGCTGCAGCCCAACGTACAGGCCAGCATTTCCGAAGAGGGCAACGGCCTGACCTTCATCTCGGGTATGACCGCTGTTCACTATGACGCATTGCTCACTTGGGCAAGCGCACAGTCCTTCAACTACAACGGCATCAAGGACGGCTACAAGCTGAGCTACGGCACGCTGATCGCTCCCGCTGACACGCTGATCGCTACCATGGGCGTGTTCAACAAGGATAGATTCGACGCACTTGAGCTTCCTTACATTGACGTTCCCGCAACCGAAGAGGATGCCACCGTGAACGAGGACGGCACGCTGGATATTTCCGCTACCGTTGAGAACATCACCGTGGAAAACAATACCACCCTTTACGTGGCACTGCCCTACGTGGTGCTGACCGTTGGTGTGGGTACCGCTGCAGAGTCCTCCGTCCGTTACTACGGCGAGTATAGCCTCAGCACCGGTGTGGCTTCTATGGCAACCACTGCCGCAGCAGCCCTTCGCGACAACACCGATATCGCCATTGGCGAATATCAGTATCCCAGCGTAGTTGTGTTGAATGCCTTCAGCCGCTACACGGTAGAGCAGCAGAACGTGCTGGTTACCTACCTTGCTCACGAGCACAACTTCAACAACCAGGGCGTTTGTACCGATGCTGATTGCGCATACGACGCAAACGTTGAGATCGATCCCGACTTTGAAACTCAGGTCTACTCCGAGAACGGACTTGTCAAGTTCTACAAGATGAACCTGAAGAAGGACGTTGTTTACAGCATTTCCTTCAGCCGTAACACCGTTGAGTACACTGTGTACGATGCACAGGGTAATGCACTGACCCTCAAGGACGGTACCTTCACCGCATCCGAGGACGGCGTTTACTACATCCGCGTGGATGGCCAGCGCGCAGGCGCTACCACGATGACTGTTTCCCACATTCACAATGCCGGCTATACCGGTTCTTGTGTGGTATGTGAGCAGGAGCTTTCCGTTGAGATCTCTGTGGAAGAGCTTTACGAGCAGCTGGTGGTGAAGAACAACCTGTACTTCTACAACATCGAGTTGGAAGCCGACATTAAGTACACGATCGCTACCGTAAACGGTAACTTCAAGATCTATAACGCAGAGGGTGTTGAGCAGGAAGTGGTTGAAAGCATCTTTACCTGCCCTGAGGATGGCGTATACTACATCGTAGTTGAGGCCACCTACACCTCCACCGGTTCCGTGCACGTGGCTCATATCCATGATTTCGATTGCACCGGTCTTTGTAAGCTGGATTACTGTGACGTCTACGTAGGCGTTGCCATTTCCAACGTTTACAAGTACTCCGCAGGTCAGTCGGTCGTTTCCGGCGATAAGCTGTTCTTCAACATCCGCATGGAGGCAGGCAAGACCTACACCATTGCACCCGTTGGCTTTATCGGTCTGTTCTCTTTGTTCAATACAGAGGGTGAAAAGATGACCATCGGTAGCGGCGATACCTTCGCTTGTGAGGAAGCCGGTATCTACTATCTGGTGGTTGACGTACAGGCAAAGGTGACGGCTCGACTTCGCTTCGAGGTTGCTCACGGCCAGTGCGAGTTCGACAATAAGGGCGAATGCTTCTTCAAGCACGTCAGAAACGAGCTGGATGAAAACGGTAACACCGTGGAAGAGACCGTTAGCTGCGGTAAGACCAACCGTACCCGTATTTACGATAACCAGTCTGTAACCCAGACGATCGTTCTTGGTAAGAAGACTTACTTCACCATGATCTATGCAGGCGCAGGCGTTACTTACCTCATCGATATGCCCACCACTGTGGATTACTATCTGTGTGATGCAAGCGGCAACGTGATCGAGCCCGTTGTGAACGGTGCGAACGGCGTTACTTACGTCAAGGCCACCAACGCGGATGGCACCCGCACGCAGGACACCTACGTAGACGTGGATACCCAGCGTGTGATCTATCTGGTCGTTACCACTAAGGCAGATGCAACCGAATCCGCTGATATCACCTTCACGGTTTCTCACGTGCATGATATCAACCACCGTGGCGTTTGTACGGTGAAGGATACCACCCAGAACACCGTTGTGGGTTGTACCGTGAACAAGCGTGAGAGCATGGTTCTTGATACCGAGACCGTTGTGAACTGCACCGCTGATTCCGTACACTACTACGAGCTGTTCTTCACCATGGGCACCGAGTACACCGTTAACGTGGACAACGAAAACGTTGCTTGGGCTTTGATGAATGCAAACGGTGAGAAGGTTCATGCAAGCGGCATGACCGGTGCATACACCGCTACCGATAGCGGCGAGTACTACCTGATCTTGACCGGCACCGCCGGCTTGACCGAGGAGACCGCAGTCACCGTATCCGTAACCTCTCACGTGCACACGATCAACAACAAGGGTGAGTGCGCAGATGAGACCTGTGATCTCAAGCTGACCGAGTTCCAGAAGAATCTGGACGAGATGGTTGGCGTGACGACCGGCCAGTTGAAGGCAGGCACGCACTACTTCAAGGCTACCATGGAGGCAGGCAAGACCTATGCGCTTTCCTTCTCCGCAAACGGCATCACCTATAAGCTGTACGGCGGCGAGAACGCTGACGTTGAAATGACCGTTACCGACGGTGCCTTCGCGTGCACCGAGAGCGGCACTTACTACTACGTAGTAGTGGTTGCTCAGAACACGGCTCAGAGCGCTACCACGACCTTTACCGTGGTTGACACTCCCGTAGTCGAGACCCCTGAGCAGACGGAAGACGTCGAGTAATCCCGTTTGAAACAAAAAATCCCCAAGGCAATATGCCTTGGGGATTTTTTTGCGTGGCGCATTGCATTTTATGTAAATTTATGGTACAATAAAGATGATTGGTGAAATCCTTATAAGGAGTGAGAATGATGAAGGATATTTTGCGCGCAGCGGTGGCCGTTCCCGCACTTCAGGTGGCCCGCGTTGCATGGAATCAAGAGCAAATTCAGAAGCGAATTGAAGAAGCGGCCGAGAATGGCGTGACGCTGTTGGTGTTTCCCGAGCTGTCGCTGACGGGTGCCAGCTGTGGAGATCTGTTTCTTTCCGACGTGCTTGAAAAGGCCGCAGCTGAGGCGTTGTGCGAGCTTGCCGCAACGGTGCCGAGCGGCATGCTGGTGTTTGTCGGCGCGCCGATCTCTGTGAAAGGGCAGCTGTATGATTGCGCGGTAGCACTTGGCGAAGGGCGGATTTTGGGTGCCGTTCCCAAGAGCTATCTTTCCGATTTTGCGACGGGAGGCGATCAGCGTCGCTTTGCCGCCGGTATAAGTTTGGACGCCACGCTTGCCACGCTGGGGTGCTTCACCTTCCCAATCGGCACCGAGCTTTTGTTCCGTGCCTCTGACGGCACCGTGGTGGGTGCTGAGATCGGCGCGGATGCCGCCGCCCCCTTGTCGCAGGGGACGCTTGCCGCTATGGCTGGCGCCGAGGTGATCGTCAATCTTTCCGCTATCGGCGCGTGTGTGGGCGGAAAAGCGCACGTTGGCGCGCAGATGCAGGCCGTATCGGCGCAAACGCATTCCGCCTACTTGTATGCGGGCGCCGGTAAGGATGAGTCTACCGCTGATCTTGTGTATGCAGGCATGGGAGCGATCGCGCTGAACGGTGATATGGTGGCGCAGAATGAGAAGTGTGTGGACGGCGACTATTTGCTGGTGGCCGATCTTGATCTTGGCCGTGTACGCTATGATCGCCGTTACAAGCGCACGTTTGCCGCATGCGCGGCACGCTATATGCCCGAATACGAATACGTGGAGTTTGGATATCCTTTGTGCGATTCTGATGGCGCGCGGCTCAAGCTTTCCCGTCTGCCCTTTATTCCGGATCGTGCAAGTGAAAGACAGGCGCGCTCGGCTGAGATCTTCGAGATGCAGGCCACGGCGCTGGCACGTAGGTTGTCGATCGTGGGTGGCAAGCTGGTGATCGGCATTTCGGGCGGATTGGACTCCACGCTGGCCGTTTTGGTGGCGATCCGCGCGATGGAAAAGCTGAATTTGCCCGCAACCAATATCACGGCCGTGACGATGCCGTGCTTTGGTACCACGGACGAGACCTTAAATAACGCCTTGGAGCTGATGGAGACGCTGGGAGTGACCACGCGTACCGTTCCGATCAAGGACGCGGTATTGCAGCATTTCAAGGACATCGGGCACGATCCCGCAGATTTTTCTGTGACCTATGAGAATTCGCAGGCGCGTGAGCGCACACAGGTGCTGATGGATATTGCCAATCAGGTGGGCGGCATCGTGCTTGGCACGGGCGACCTTTCCGAGCTGGCGCTTGGCTGGTGCACCTATAACGGCGACCACATGAGCATGTATGGCGTGAATGCCGACGTGCCGAAAACGCTGGTGCGCTGGATCATCACCGCGCTGGTGGAAGCGGGTGAATTCCCCGCCTCCTCTGCGGTGCTGCAACGCATTCTGGACACGCCGATCAGCCCCGAGCTGTTGCCCCCCGATGCGGTGGGCAAGATCGCGCAAAAGACAGAGGATATCGTGGGCCCCTACGCCCTGCACGACTTTTTCCTGTTCTGGGCGGTCCGTTATCAGTATACGCCTGCCAAGATCTTTGCCTTGGCAAAGATCGCTTTTGAGGGCGTTTTTGACGGCGCTACCATCAAGAAGTGGCTGACGGTGTTCTGGAGACGCTTCTTCAATCAGCAATTCAAGCGCAACTGCCTGCCCGACGGGGTCAAGGTGGGCTCTGTCGGCCTTTCGCCGCGCGGCGATTGGCAGATGCCCTCGGATGCATCCGCGGCGCTTTGGCTGCAAGAAATTGAGAATATCGACGCGTAAAGAAAGGACAAAAAATGGAACTGAAGGGATTGAAAGCGGTCTTTCTTGGTGACAGCATCACGGAGGGGTACCGCGCGAGTGTGTTTGAAAACGTCTATTGGAAGGTGCTTGGCAGAAAGACCGGCCTTGGAGTGAAGGGGTACGGTATCGCGGGCTCCAGAATTGCGCGTCAGGCGCCGAGTGATCCGCCCAATGCGAGCGACGAGGATTTCGTACTGCGCGCGATGCGCATGGACGAGGACGCAGACATTGTTTGCGTATTCGGCGGCACCAATGACTTCGGCCACGGCACGGCACCCATCGGCACACCCGCAGATCGCGATCCGTATACCTTTTACGGTGCGCTGAACAACTTGTATCGCACCTTGATCGAGCGTTATCCTCATGCGTTCATCTTTGTGATGACGCCCTTGCATCGCTCGCACGAGGAGGAGGCAAGCTTCAATACCAAAAATCCGAATTCCTTGCCCTTGATCGAATACGTGCGCATCATCCGCGAGGTGGCGGAAAAGTACAGCTTGCCCGTGCTGGATCTCTTCCGAACGTCGGGGATCTACCCCACGGTGCAGACGGTGCGTGATGCGTATTTGCCGGATGGGCTGCATCCCAATGATCTGGGGCATGCAAAATTAGCAGGAATTGTAGAACAGTTCCTGCGGAACGCTTATTACGAAAAAGTATAATACAAAAACAGCCCTTGCCATGTGGCAAGGGCTGTTTTTGTACTATTATCAAAAGGTGAATGTTTAAAACAAGAAAATAGAAACGAATAATTGGAAAATGCGGAATATAAATTGGAATTACACCTCGGTATAGGATCCGACCATGCTGAGAGTGGGATCACCGAGAGGGGCGCCGATGGTTGTGCCGCTCTCGCCGGTGAGTGCCTTGGCCGCATGCTCCAGCGAGGTGATCACGGCGCGGCGGTGGGGTGCGCTTTTGGTAAAGGCAATGGCGGCCTGTACCTTGGGGAGCATACTGCCGGGAGCAAAGTGACCCTCGGCACAGTAGCGCTCTGCTTCCTCCACGGTCATGTGGGCAAGCTTCGTTTCCTTTGGCGTGCCGTAGTGCAGACAGACGCGGTCCACTGCCGTGAGGATGAAAAGCACGTCGGCGCCGATCTCCTCCGCCAGCTTTTCCGCCGCCAGATCCTTGTCAATGACCGCCTCCACACCTCTGTAATAACCGGGGGCTTCTCTTATCACGGGGATGCCGCCGCCACCGCACGCGATCACCACGAACTCGTTATCCAAAAGGTTGCGGATCGAGCGCAGCTCGACGATGTGCTGCGGCAGAGGGCTGGGGACCATGCGGCGGTAGCCGCGCCCCGCGTCTTCTTTGAAATGAAGTGCAGGGTCCGCGGCTTGCATTGCCTGTGCCTCGGCCTTGCTGTAAAAGGCGCCGATGGGCTTTGTGGGATGCGAGAAGGCGGGGTCCTTTGGGGAGACCTCCACGCGCGTGATGACGCTTGCCACCTGCCAGGGCATCCCACGGCGGCGCAGCTCGCGCGAGAGCCCCGCTTGCAGATGATAGCCGATATACCCCTGCGTCATGGCAGTGCATTCTGCAAGGGGCATGGGCGCGATGCGGTTGTTTTTGTCCGCCCCCTCGGAAAAGGCGAGATGCGTCATGCCCACCTGCGGGCCGTTGCCGTGCGTGACGATGATCTCCCAGCCACAGCTGATCAGGTCGATCAGTGCCCCCGCGCCCTTCTCGATCTGCGCCTGCTGCTCTTCGGGTGTGTTGCCCAGCGCGTTGCCACCAAGCGCTACGACGATGCGGGGCTCCATCACGCGCCTCCCTTGGGAACCTGCTGTGTGATGCAATGGATATTGCCGCCGCCAAGCAGAATCTCACGGGCGTAAATGCCCACCACGCGGCGCCCCGGGAAGGCCTCCTCCAGCGTTTTGCGCGCCTCCTCGTCTGCGGGATCGCAGAACGTGGGGAAGATGACGCCGCCGTTCACCACGTAAAAATTCACGTAGGAGGCGGCAAGTCTGTCGCCCTCCTTGCGGGGGAGGGTGCCCGCGATGGCGTCCACACCCTCGCTTTCCTCCTTGGTGATCGTGATGGGGGAGGGAAGGCGCAATTTGCGCACCTTCAGCTTTCTGCCCTTGGCGTCGGTCGTGTTTTCCAAAATGGCAAGGTTTTCTGCGCTGATCTCGTATTGCGGGTCGCTCTTGTCCTCGCACCAGGCAAGCAGACATTCGCCGGGGGCGGAAAAGCTGAAAATGTTGTCCACGTGGCCGTTGGTTTCGTCCAGATAAATGCCGCGCTTTAGCCAAATGATCTTTTCCACACCGAGATAGTCGCGCAAATGCGCCTCGATCTCGGATCTTTTGAGGTCGGGGTTGCGCCCGTCGCTGAGCAGGCACTCCTCGGTCACCACCACGGTGCCCTCGCCGTCCGTGTGGATCGAGCCGCCCTCCAGCACAAACCCCTCGGTGCGGTAGCGGTCGGCGTTCTCCAGCTCGCAGATCTTTTCCGCCATCGCGTCGTCCTTGTCCCAAGGGAAATACAGCCCGTCCACAAGGCCGCCCCAGGCGTTGAAATCCCAGTCCACGCCGCGCACCGTGTCACCGTTTTTGACGAACGTAGGGCCGCAATCGCGTACCCAGGCGTCATTGTTGGACATTTCCACCACGCGGACTTTCTCGGGAAGCATGGCGCGGGCGTTGGCGTACTGGTCGGCGTTCACGCATACCGTAATGGGTTCAAATTCGGCAATTGCTGTAGCGACTTTTGCGAAGACGCGCTGGGCGGGCTTGCCGCCAAGGCGCCAGTTGTCGGGGCGCTGCGGCCAGATCATATACGTGCCCCTGTGGGGCTCAAATTCGCCCGGCATGCGGAAGCCGTCCGCACGGGGCGTGGTTTGTAAAAGCTTCATACGTTACCTCCTTAATGGCTTTGTGCCAGACGGCGCTTGCGCCTTCTTTTGCCCACGTCGGCGGCGATCCACTCGCCCACCAGCACCGCAAGAAGGGTGCCAAGCAACAGCGGCATTTTCTCGGGTAGCTCGGCGCGACCAAAGGGGACGATGGCAAAGACCACTGCAAGGATCAAAAGGGCCATCGGCACATAGGTCATCAGCCAAAGCCGCACACGACCGCCACCCACACGGAAGGGGCGCGGCGTGGTGGGATCGACCTCGCGAAGCTTCAAAAAGGCGGGGAAAAGCAAAATATAAGACAAAAGCAGCATGATCATATTCAGGGCAAAAAAACTCCAGAACACGTCCGCGGCGGGGATAAGGGGCGCCACCAGCACCACAAGCGAAGCGATCACGCCGTTGGTGAGGTTGGCACCCACGGGCATGCCGCGCGAGTCCTCGACGGCAAGGGCAGAGGGCAGTAAGCCCTCTTTGGCCGCGTAGCAGGCCACGTTATTGACTCCAAGCGACCAGGAGAGCAGATTTGCCGCCAGCGTGTAAAGGAAAATGATGCCGATGGGGATCAGAAGCGCGCCTGCATTTTCCCCAAGCAACAGGCGGAAGCTGTCCAGAATACCGCCCGAGGCGGAAAGCTCCTCGGTGGGGACCGCCACGCCGATGCCGAAGGCCGCGAGTAGATAGAAAAAGGCGATGATGATGCCGCCGAGCACAATGGCGCGCGGGATCTCGCGCTTGGGATTTTTCATTTCCGAGGCGAAGGTAGTCACCACCTCAAACCCGAGAAAATTGAACAGAATGACCGATACGAAGGAAAGGCCGCCGGAGCTAAAGGAGGGCAGAAAAGAGGCAAACGTATATGAGTTTGCCGAACCGCGCGTGAGCGCCACGTAAATTCCGAGCCCGCCGATGGAAAGCATTAGGGCGGCCTTCAGAATAGCGGCGATATTGAGGATCCACTTGCTTTCACTGACCTTATAATTGCTGATCAGCACCACAAGCCAGATGAAGGAAAGCTGCAACGCAAGCGTGAGCAGCGTGGGAAATTCCCGCCCCACAAGGGTGCTTATGATGTCGGTGAAAAGGACGGCAAGCGAGCCCATCCAAAGCGAGAAATTGATATAATAGTAAAAGGAGACGCGGCTGCCCCAGCGTCGCCCGAAGGCGCGCGTGACCCAGTCACAGATGCCGCCCTCTCCCTCGTAGGTGGTGCCAAGCTCTGCGGAGATAAGGCCGTAGGGCAGGAAAAAAGCGATCAGCAGCACGAACCACCAGAAGAATTGCGCGTTGCCGATGGCGGCGGCGGGGGCGGAGGATTCCACCACCAGCACCACGCACACGGCCGCCAGCACCGCGTCAAATAAACGGAATTTTTTTACTTTTTCACTCATAGGCCGCTCCTTCAAAGGATCCGGAACAGCATTTCGGCAAGCGCTGCTTCGGCGGCCTTTTGCTTGTACTCGGCGCAGATCTTGTCGCGCAGAAGATAGACGAGAATGCCGCGCATCGCGGTGAGGCGGTTTTCCGCCTGATCGAATGCGACAGAGTAGGGCGCATCCAGCACCTCGTCCACCACCTCCTCGCCGCGCGTGGCGGGCAGGCAGTGCAGGAACTTGGCGTGCGGCGCGGCGGCGCGCATCATCTTGTCGGTCACCTGATATTTGGGCATGAAGATCTTGAGACGCTCCTCGCGCGAAAGCTCCTTGTTGTAAAGCCCGTACCACACGTCGGTGTAGACGAAATCGGCATCACGGAAGGCGTCCTCCATCACGTCGGTGACGCCGAAACGCCCACCCGATGCCTTGCAATTCGCACGGCCGATCGCCTGCATCTGCTCGGAGAGCTGATGGCCTTCTGGGCCGAATTGCACGAACTCCATACCAAGCTTTGTGGTAATCATCATCGTGGAGGCGCACACCTGCGTGGCGTCGCCGACAAAGACAATCTTGCATTCCTCCAAGCACTTGCCCGAGGGCAGATGCTCGACCATCGTGATGGCGTCGCCCAGCTCTTGCGTGGGGTGGTTATAGTCCGACATGCCATTGATGACGGGGATACTTGCGACCTCGGCAAGCCCTTTGACGGTGTCGTGTGCATCCACGCGCGCCATCACGATATCCACAAGACGGGAAAGCACGCGCCCCGTGTCCGCCATGCTCTCATGCCCACCAAGCTGGATCTGCCCGGGGGCGAGATACTGCGCGTGGCCGCCCAGCTGCTCCATCGCCGTTTCGAAGGAAACGCGGGTACGGGTGGAGCTTTGCTCGAAGATCATGCCCAGTGTTTTGTTCTTGAGCAGCGGGGGATAGTAGCCCATTCTGATGCAATGCTTCAGCGTGAGGGAAAGGTCGATGATGTCAAGGAGGTCCTCTTTTTTGTAGCATTCGGTTGTGATCAGGTCTTTCATGTTCTTCTCCTTTATTTTCTTACCAGATATTTGCGCATATCAATGGCGCAGGCAATGAGGATGATCAGTCCCTTGATGATATATTGCATGTTGGCGTCCACGCCAAGGAAGTTGAGGCCGACGAAGATCAGGCGCAGTAAAAGCACGCCCAGCACCACGCCGCCGATCTTGCCCGTGCCCCCGACGAAGGAGACACCGCCGATCACGCATGCGGCGATGGCGTCCAGCTCGTAGTTAAGCCCCGTTGCCGCCGAGTTGGAGCCGATGCGTGCGGCCTCAATAAAGCCGGTCACGCCGTAAAGCGCGCCCGCCAGCACGAAGACCGCCACCGTGATCCATTTGACGTTGACGCCGGAAACGGTGGCCGCCTCCGCATTCGAGCCGATGGCAAACATATTCTTGCCAAAGGCGGTCTTATTCCACACCACCCACAGGATCGCCGTCAGTGCGATCACATACCACACGTAATTGGGGATGGGCGTGCCGCCAAGCGAGAACACGCTTCCCTTGATAAAGCTGATATAGCCGTTGTCCAAGCCGGAAATGGATTGTCCGTTGTTGTTGCCGATCATCAGGAAAAGCAAAAGGCCGCCGTAGACGATCAGCTGGGTGGAAAGCGTGACGATGAAGGGGTGCAGATGGAAGGTAGCGGTACAGTATCCGTTCACAAAACCGACGAGCGCACCGAGGGCGATGACGATCAGAAATACCGCAAAAACGGGTAACGTATCCAGGTTTGGGAACATTTTGGCTGCATATCCCGAGGATTGCAGCAGTGCCGCCGCCACGCAGGCGACAAGCCCCACCACGCGCCCCCCCGACAGGTCCGTGCCCGCAAGGATGATGGCCCCCGCCACCCCCAGTGCCATCGGCAGATTGGCAGCAGAGAGGGAGATGATGTTGATGATGGAGGGGAGGGAGAGAAAGCGGGGGTTGAGGCATTGGATGAAAACGATGGCGGCAAGCAAAAAGATATAAAGGGAATTGTTGATGAGCAGCTCGGCGAAGTACGTGCGACGCGCGCCCTTTTCCATTCCCTTGATTTTTTCAATGGCTTTGATCTTCATAAGCGTCACTCCAATCAGACGTTCTTGGTGGCAAGGTGCATGATCTCTTCCTGCGTGGTCGTGGCGGGGTCCACCTCACCCGTGATCTCGCCGCCGGACATCACGTAAATGCGGTGGCAAACGCCCAACAGCTCGGGCAGCTCGCTGGAGACCATCAGGATCGCCTTGCCGCTCTCCGCCAATTTTTGCATCAGCTGATAGATCTCGTATTTCGCGCCCACGTCAATGCCGCGCGTCGGCTCGTCCAGAAGCAGGATCTCGGGGCCCGTGAGCAGCCAGCGCCCAAGGATCACCTTTTGCTGGTTGCCGCCCGAGAGGGTGCGGATCTGCGTGCGGCGGGAGGCGGTCTTGACGGAAAGCTTTCCGATCATATCGTCCGTGGCCCGCCGTCTTTTACGCTCGGATAAGAAAAATCCCCCCGAACGGTAGTTGGAAAGCGAGCTGACGGTGGTGTTGTCCGTGATGTCAAGGATCCCGAAAATGCCCGTGGCGCGCCGCTCCTCGGTGAGAAGGGCGAAGCCGTTTTTGATGGCGTTTTGCGGGGAGTGGTTGCGGATCTCCTTGCCGTGCAGGTAAAGCTTCCCCCCGCTTCTTGCGGCAAGACCGAAAAGGTTTTCCAACAGCTCCGAGCGCCCCGCGCCGGCAAGCCCCGCCAGCCCCACGATCTCGCCCTCGCGCAGGGAAAGCGAGGCGGCACTCAGATGCGAGTAACGGGAGGAAATATCACGAATTTCCAGCACCGTATCCCCGATTTTCGTGTTTTTCGGGGGATAACGGTCGCCAAGCTCGCGCCCAACCATGAGGGAAATGATGCGCTCTAAGCTCATTTGCGCGGCGGGGGCTGTTTCCACGTTTTTGCCGTCGCGCATGACGGTGATCTCGTCGCAGATCTTGAGGATCTCCTCCATTTTGTGCGAAATATAAATGATCCCGCATCCGCGCTCGCGCAACGTGTTCACGATGCGAAAGAGGTGCGCCACCTCCTCGTCGGCAAGCGAAGAGGTGGGCTCGTCCAGCACGATCACCTTTGCGTGATAGGAGACCGCCTTGGCGATCTCCACCATTTGCCGCTGTGCCACGGAAAGCTGAGACATCTTGCGCCGCGGGTCTATCACAAGGCCGAGCTCGGCAAAGATCTCCCGCGTTTTTCTTTCCATCTCGCGCTCTGAGGTGATGCCGAAGCGCGTGGGGTAACGCCCGAGCCAGATGTTGTCCATCACATTGCGCGCAAGGGCCTGATTGAGCTCCTGGTGGACCATCGCAACGCCCTTTTCCAGCGCCTCGCGCGGGGAGCGGAAAAAGACCTCCTCCCCTTCGAGAAAAATCTTTCCCGCATCCCGCTGATACATGCCGAAAAGGCACTTCATCAGCGTGGATTTTCCCGCCCCGTTTTCCCCCATAAGGGCGTGAACGGTATGAGATTTCACCACAAGGGTGACGCGATCCAGCGCGCGGACACCGGGAAAGCTTTTCTCAATATCGCGCATTTCCAGAAGGGGCGTTTGCTCTTTAACCGAGATATTTTCCATAGGCAATGCGGATCTTATTCACGTCCTCGTCCACCGACAGCTCCTCGGTGCCGTCCATCAGTCCCGCGTCCGCTTTCAGGGTGTTTTGTGAGAGCAGCAACAGCGCCGACGCCATACCGTCGGCGTCCTGCATGACGGTGCCCGCCATTTTGCCGTCCTTGACAAGCGCCTTGGCCGCCTCGGTGGCGTCCACCCCGAATACGGGGATCGCGTTGCCGTCCCCCTTGTTGTAGCCCGCGGCGTTGAGTGCGGAGATCGCCCCCTCCGCCATGCTGTCATTGTTGCAGATGACAAGCTCGATCATATTGCCGTTTGCCGCGTTGTGGGAGGCCAGCGCCGTGGTCATATAATCGTTTGCCGCAGCGGCCGACCATTGGCCGTTCTGGTCTACCAGATACCCGTTGGTGTTGCTTTTGTCATAGAAGCTCAGCGCGGCCTTACCCGCCGCCGTGAGCTTGGCGTTGGCACCCTCCACGCTGTATTTGGTGCGGTAGATGGCCTCGTTGTTGCCCTCCTCTCCCTTGAAGAGGATATAAGAGATCTTGCCGTCCTTGTTCAGGTCGACGCGGTCAAAATGCTCGACCAGATATTCCCCGATCATCTCCCCCTGCAAAATGCCCGCTTCCACGGCGCGCGTGCCCACAAAGGCGCATTTCTCATAGGATTTGATGACGCTGTCGCTGACCTCGCGGTTGAAAAAGATCAGCGAGATCCCCGCGTCGCGTGCCAGCCCCACGATCTCGGTGGCCGCATCGTCCGAGCCCGTGTTGACGATGTTCACAAGGATGGTCTTGGCCCCTTTGGTGATGGCGGTGCGGATCTGCTCGGTCTGGGTGGTCTGATTGCCTGCGGCGTCATAGTCCTGATAGGAGATGCCCGCGTCCTTGAGCTTGCTGTCCAGCGCGGTGCGTACGGTGGAGATATAGGTGTCACTGTAGGTGTAATAAAACACGTGTACGTCGCTTTCTTTTTTGCCACATCCCACAAAAAGCGTGGAAAGAAGGAAAAGCGAAAGACACACGGCAACGATTCTTTTTTTCATCTTTGATCCTGCCTTTCTTGCGCCGAGCGGGCGCTTTGCCATTATTATGTGTCGTTCGGGATTTGAATTGCCGTGGCGGCAGCAAAAAGGCGCAGGGAATTTTTGGAAGGCGTTTTTTGGCTCAAATGTTGACAAGTGAACATTTATCTGTTATAATGTTGACAAGTAAACATTTCGAGGTGAGAATATGGAGGAACGCTTTGAAATACTTTCCCGCATGGTGTGGGGCGTGCACGGCAACGTGCAAAAGTTAAAGGTGCAGATCGCCGAGGAGCTTGGCATCAAGGGTGCACACGTGTTTTTGATCTATTTGTTGCGCAATTATCCAAAGGGGCTGACCGCCGCAGAGCTTTGCGATATGAACAGCTCCACAAGCGGGCTGATCTCGCGCGAGACCTCCGAGCTGTTGCGCCTTGGCGTCATCACGGCGGACAAGGAAAGTGACCGCCGCCGGTACGGGTGCAAATATCTGCTGACCGAAAAGGGATGGGAGATGGCAAGGCGCATTTCCGATTTTGCCGTGGAGGTACAGCATTTCGTCAGCGACGACATCCCGAAAGAGGAGCTGGCTGTCTTTTACCGCACGTTCGGTACGTTGCTGGATAATTTTGACAAGTATACGGGGCAAAAGCACCTCGTCGATTTTACAACACAGAACAAGGAGAAATAACATGAGTGTAAAGATCATTGTGGATTCGGCCTCTGACATCAAGCTCAGCGCCGCCGAGCAAAAGGGAATGGGCTTTGCCCCCTTGAAAACGATTCTGGCCGGCACCGAGTACCGTGACGGTGTGGACATCACGCCCGATGCGTTCTATGAAAAGTTGGCCGCCAATAAAGAGCTTGCCAGCACAAGTCAGGTGACGATGGCGGAGTTTTCCGATCTGTTTGCCGCCGCCGTGGCCGAGGGCAACGAGGTGGTGATGATCACTCTTTCCAGTGGGCTTTCCGGTACCTATCAAGCCGCCACGGTGGCCGCCGCCGAGTACCCCGATAAGGTGTTCGTGGTGGACAGCTTAAACGCCACGGCAGGTGAGCAGGTGCTGATCTCTTACGCGTTGAAGCTGCGCGATGCAGGCAAGAGCGCGCGTGAGATCCGGGAGGAGCTGTGCGAGCTGAGAAAAAGAGTGCGCCTTTTTGTGCGCGTGGAGACGCTGGAGTATCTCAAGCGCGGCGGGCGCATCTCCAAGACGGCGGCCTTTGTGGGCGGCCTTCTGCACTTCATGCCCGTACTGACGCTGAACGGTGAGGGAAAGCTGGAGAGCGTGGGCAAGGCACGCGGCATCAAGCTCAGCCACAAGATGCTGAACGACAGCGTGGCCGCCTGCGGCGGTATCGATTTCTCGATGCCCGTGCACATCACCTACGCGGGTGACGTGAACGACGGCACGGTGCAGGCGTATCTAGAGGACAGCAAGGACACCTTCTGCGGCAACGAGGACAAGATCGAGATCGGACAGCTTGGCTGTGTGATCGGCACGCACACGGGCCCCGGCGCGATCGTACTGGCATTCGTGCCCAAGGCATAAGGTGTATTTTCAGCGGCACACCGCCCGATCGGGCGGTGTGCTTTTATATTTATATGTAAAATGATCAAAAAGTATTGACAAATGCGTGCGCAAGTGTTATAATATGGATGTTTTAGCGCGCTAAAGCACTAAAGTAAACAAAAGAAATGAGGAAAACGTTATGAAAAGAACACTCACCCTTGCGCTGGCCATCCTGATGATCGCCTCCTGCGCCGTATGCTTCGCCTCCTGCAGCCAATACGAAATGAAATTTGGCAAGAACTTCTCCCCGCTGGATTCCCAGATGGACGTGCTGATGGGTCTGAACGCCAAGTCGATCGACGTCGGTGTGATGGACAGTGTCATGGCGATTTACTACGTAAGCAAGGACACCACCTACTCGGGCAGCTTGATGATCGTGGAAAATCTGGTGCTTGCCACTGAGCAGTACGGCATCGCCGCACGCAAGGGCAGCGGCTTGGCCAAGATGATCAGCAAGACCCTCATCGAGCTTGCCAACGACGGTACCGTCAACACGATCGCCGAGAAATACGGTCTGGCATCCGAGGTCTGCATTGACAAGAACGCCACCGTGGCACAGCTGACCGCCGCTGAGCAGCAGGACTGGGATTACATCTGCGCACAGGGCAAGTTTATCGTGGGCTACACCGAGTTTGCCCCCATCGCCTTCCCCGACGAGAACGGCACGCTGATCGGCTTTGACATCGAGCTTGCACGCGCCGTGGCCGCCAAGCTCAACCTGAATGTGGAATTCAAGCTGATCAACTGGAACACCAAGGAAGCAGAGCTGGAAAGCAAGACCATCGACTGCATTTGGAACGGCATGACCATCACCGCCGAGCGCGAGGAAAAGATGGAGGTCACCATTCCTTACATGAATAACAAGCAGGTCGCCGTGATCCGCAAGGAGGACAAGGACCTTTATACCACCAAGGAAAGCATGAAGGACGCGCTTCTCGGCGCAGAGGACGGCTCTGCCGGCATGGAATGCTGCGTGGTGGTTGAGGAAGAAGAATAAGGTATTTTATGAGCTTTTGGCAAATTACCCTACAGCTGTTAGAGGGCTTTGGTTATACCCTGGTCATCTTCGGCGTAACGCTGGCGGCGGCGATCCCCCTGGGGCTTTTGATCGCTCTTGGCTCTATGTCGCGTTTCCGCCCCGTTTGCGTGCCGTGTCGCGGCCTTGTCTGGATCATTAGAGGCACGCCCTTGATGCTGCAGATCATCGTGTTCGCGTACGGCCCCGGCCTTTGGCTGGATATCCCGATCCGTACGATCCAGGAGCAAATGCTGATGGTATGCATCGCGTTTGCCATCAATTACGCCTGCTATTTTTCCGAGATCTTCCGCGGCGGCATCCAAAGCATCTCGCAAGGGCAGTATGAGGCAGGGCAGGTGCTTGGCATGACGGGACGCCAGATCTTCTTCCGTGTGGTGCTGCTGCAGGTGGTCAAGCGGATCATTCCGCCTATCTCCAACGAGATCATCACACTGGTGAAGGACACCGCGCTTGCCAGCGTGGTGGTGCATCTGGATCTGTTCACCGTTGCCAAGCAGATCGTCAACCGAGAGGTGATTTTGTGGCCGCTGTTCTACGCGGGACTGTTTTACCTCCTGTTCAACGGCTTGCTTACCGTGTTGCTTGGCAAGCTGGAAAAGAAACTTGACTATTTCAAGGTGTAATTATGGCGTTTTTTGAAGTTAAAAATATCACGAAAACATTCGGTAATACCGAGGTGCTGAAGGGCATTGATTTTTCCGTGGAGAAGGGGCAGGTCGTGTCGATCATCGGCTCCTCCGGCAGCGGAAAGACCACGCTTTTGCGGTGCATCAACTTTCTGGAAACGCCCGATACGGGTGAGATCGTTGTGGACGGTGAGACCGTTCTGGACGATCCCGCGCGTGCGGGAAAGATCTCCGAGCAGGAGCTCCGCAAAAGAAGATTGCACTTCGGCCTTGTGTTCCAATCCTTCAATCTGTTCCCCCAGTACACCGCCAAGGAAAATCTGACGCTGGCGGCGCAGTTGCAGGCAAAGGAGAGATTGAAGGCGCAGGGAATGCACAAAAATCGGGAGACCGTAGCTGCCGAAATGCAAAAAATATCCGAAAAAGCGGATGACGTGCTTGCCCGTATGGGGCTGGCGGATAAGGCAGGATTTTACCCCTGCGCGCTGTCGGGCGGACAGTGCCAGCGCGTGGCCATCGGGCGGGCGCTGATGCTGGAGCCGGAGATCCTTTGCTTTGACGAGCCGACCTCTGCGCTTGACCCCGAGCTTACGGGCGAGGTGTTGCGCGTGATCAAGTCCTTGCGCGAGGAAAATCACACCATGATCATTGTCACGCATGAGATGGAATTTGCAAAAAGCATCTCGGACAAGGTGATCTTTATGGCAGACGGCGTGATCGAGGAGGAGGGAACCCCCGAGGAGGTTTTCGACAATCCGAAGAGCGAGCGCACGCGCGCGTTCCTTGCACACGATACAAAATGATAAAAAGCCCCCGAAAGCAGTTGCTTTCGGGGGCTTTTTGTGCTATAATAAAAGGGATTTCAAGCGCGGAGGTGCTTTCTATGAAGGTTTTGAATTTCGGTTCGTTGAATATCGACTACGTGTATGCCGTGGATCATTTCGTGCGCGCGGGGGAGACGATCTCCTCCAACGGCTTGCAGCTGTTTTGCGGCGGCAAGGGGCTCAATCAATCGGTGGCGTTTGCAAGATCGGGCGCTGAGACCTATCACGCGGGCGCCGTCGGCAAGGACGGCGGCATGCTGACGGATATGCTGAAAAGTGCGGGCGCGAACACGGATTTCGTGCGTGTGCGCGAGGATTGCGCCTCCGGACACGCGATCATTCAGGTCTCGAAGAGCGGTGAGAATTGCATTTTGCTGCATGGCGGCGCCAATCAGAGCATTGACGAGGCATTTGTGGACGAGGTGCTGGCGCAATTTGGCGCGGACGATCTTCTGATGCTGCAAAACGAGATCAACAATTTGGATTACATCATTCGCGGGGCCAAGGCGCGCAGGATGTTCACGGTGCTGAACCCCTCGCCCTTTGACGAGAAGATTCTGGCGCTGGATCTCTCGCTTCTGGATGCGATCATCGTCAATGAGACGGAGGGCAACGGGCTTTCCGGTAAGACAAAGGCCGAGGAGATCGTGGCGGAGCTGCTTTCCCGTTATCCCGCAATGAAAATCGTGCTGACGCTGGGCAAGCACGGCGCGATGTACGCGGATGCGACGGTACGTACCTTCTGTGACATCATGCCGATGCCCGTGAAGGACACCACGGCGGCAGGGGATACCTTTACGGGGTATTTCTTCTCGACGCTTTTGCAGGGCGCCACGCCCGAGCGTGCCTTGAAGACCGCTACCGCCGCCTCGGCGCTGGCGGTGTCCCGCATGGGCGCCGCGCCCTCGATCCCCTCGCTGGAGGAGGTCAACGCGCTGCTTGCCGAGCGCGGATGGTAAAAGAAAACAAAAAGCCGAATTGCAATCGCAATTCGGCTTTTTTTGATACCGTTATGGCACTAAATTTGAAAAATCCACCCATTCCAAGGGCGGGATCTCGCCTTTTGGGGCGATCGAGAGCGCGTAGCGCGTGCCGTCTTTTTCAAAGACGGCAGAGGTGGTGTTTGCGGTGTCGATCTCGCGAAGATCACCGGAAAGGCCGGTGCCGTGATACTTGCCGACGGCCTCCTTGGCCGTCCACAAACGGATCAGCGTGGTGTCGGGATCGTCGGAGTTTGCAAATTCCGTTTGCTCGCGCTCGCTGAAATAGCGCGCGGCAAATTTTTCTCGCAGCGGGCGGATCTTTTCAATATCCAGCCCGACGGGGTGATTTTTCGATACGGCAACCGCCACCAGCGTCCCCGTGTGCGAAATGCTGAACTGCACGGGGCTGCCTTCAAAATAGGGCTTTCCGTTTGGGGTGACAGCCCAGTTTTCGCATACCGTTTCGGGGGATATTTGCCCTGCGGCATAGACGGCAAGCAGATAGCCCACCACGCGCGTGCGGAAAACGTCCGCATGCATATTCTTTTGCGGCAAGCGACTTTCGGGGAGCGCACTTGCCGCTTTTTTCAGTACGTCCTGCGGGATATTGCCCGCGTCACACAAAAAAATGCGCATATCAGTTGATGGTCTCGGGGGAAAGGGTGAAGGCACGGTCAAGCGCCGTGCGCAGAGCGGGATGCGATGCAAGCGTGGAATCGGCGGCCGTGAGGGCGCGCGCGTCCTCGAAGGCGGCGGAAAGCAAGCCCGTATCGTCGCACAGCGCGGCAAGGCGGAATTTGACACCGCCGCTCTGGCGGATGCCCTCGTCAGCGGCACCCGAAAGGAAGTCGCCGGGGCCGCGCAGCGCGAGGTCTTTTTCCGCAATTTCAAATCCGTCATAGGTGGCTTTCATCGTGGCAAGGCGGCGCGCGGCGGTACTTTCGCCCGCAAGCGAGGTGGCGGACATCAGCACGCAATAGGACTTGCGCTTGCCGCGTCCCACGCGTCCGCGCAGCTGGTGAAGCTGCGAAAGTCCGAACCGTTCGGCATTTTCCACGACCATCAGGCACGCGTTTGGTACGTTGACACCCACTTCGATGACCGTGGTGGAGACCAGCACCTGCACCTCGCCTGCGGCGAAGGATTGCATGATGCTTTCCTTTTCCTTGCTTTTCATTTTGCCGTGCACCACACCGATCGAAAGTGTGGGAAGCGCGGCCTTCAGCTCCTCGGCATACTGCACGGCGGCCTTGAGGGGGGCGCGCTCCAGGGGCGCTTCCTCACCGATCTCGGAAAGCAACAGCTCATCCGGCTCGGCATCGCGCTCCTCAACGGCGGGGCAGACCACGTAGACCTGACCGCCCTCGGCGCAGTTTTTTTCGATAAAGCCGTTCAAGCGCTCGCGGTAGCTCTCGTCCACCACAAAGGTGTCCACGCGCTGACGTCCTGCGGGCATTTCGTCGATGCGGGAAAGCGAAAGATCACCGTAAAGCGCAAGCGCAAGCGAGCGCGGGATGGGCGTGGCGCTCATCACCAAAACGTGCGCGTGCGTGGCCTTTTCGGAAAGGATGGCACGCTGATTGACGCCGAAGCGGTGCTGCTCGTCCGTGACGATCAGCCCGGGTGCGGCAAAGCCCACACCGTCGGAAAGCAGGGCCTGCGTGCCGATCACAATGGGCAAGCGCGTGGCGGGATCCTCGTCCAGCAGTGCTTCCTTGATCTTGCGCTTTTTTGCCGCCGTGGTGGCGCCGATCAAAAGCTCGGCACGGATACCGAGAGATTGGAAAATGGGAGAAAGATCCTCAAAATGCTGGCGCGCGAGGATCACGGTGGGTGCCATCAGCGCGGCCTGCCTGCCGCTTTGCACGGCAAACAGCATGGCGGCGGCGGCGCATACGGTCTTGCCGCAGCCCACGTCGCCCACCACGATGCGGCTCATCGGTGTGCTTGTCATCATATCGGCGCGGATCTCGGCAATGGCGCGCTTTTGCGCGCCCGTCAGCTCGTAGGGCAATTGTGCTGTGAGGGGGGCAAGATCTGCCGCAGTACAGGCAAAGGCACCGCCCTTTTCCTTGCCCTTCTCGCGCGTCATGGCAAGACCCAGGGCGAAGAGGAAAAATTCGTCAAAGATCAATCGCTTTTTGGCGGCGGCAAGCGAGATATAGTCGGTGGGATTGTGGATGTTGCGCAACGCGAAGCCGAGCGTGGCAAGGCGGCGCTCCTTGCGGATATGGTCGGGCAGGGGATCGGTCATCGTGGCCGTGGCGGCCAGCACCTGTTCCATATTCTGCCCGATCAGCTTGGGGGAAAGCCCCTCCGAGAGGCGGTAGACGGGCAACAGATCCGGCAGGGGCTGATCCTCGCGCCATTCCTCGCTTTCGGGGGAGAGCATTTTATAGCTTTTTTTGTTCTTGCCCGTTTTTTGCACCTTGCCCCAGAAGCGGAAGGTGGAGCCGAGCAGAAAGCGGTGCTTGAGATAGTCCTGATTGAAAAAGGTGATCTCGCACGTGCCGCTCTCATCATAGGCGCGGAACTTGAGAAGGGTCATACGCCCGCGGATGCGGGCGCTGCGCGGCTCGGTGCCGACGGTCAGCACAAGGGCACAGCGCTGATCCTCCGGTGCATCGCAAAGCAGGCATACGTCCCCGCGATTTTCGTAACTGCGGGGGAAATGATAGAGCAGATCCTCGGTGGTGCGGATGCCCAGCTTTTCATAGGCGGTCGCCTTGGCGGGACCCACGCCCTTCAGATTTCTGATACTGTTTTCGGGTGCTTTCATCCGGCACCTCCTTTCGGGATTTTACGCTTTTACCACTTGCAATCGATAAGGCCGTCCGCGGCGGCGGTAAGCGTCACGCCGTAGGGCGCGGACATCTTGCCGAGGTATTCGACCACGCGCTCCGGCTTGATGCGGCGGGGCAGACCGATCTCGGACTTGTTGCCCTCCATCGCGCCCATGATGGGCAAAAGGCGCAGGGATTTGAGCGTGCCGTCCTTCTCGCTTTCCCAGATCGGGATGACGGAAAGGAACATACGGGGGTCGGTCATCAGACCGCAGGTGAAGTTTCTGGAGCGGGTGGCAAGCAGCTCGTGCATCGTGGCGTTGGGGTCGACGCCGTGCTTTTCAAAGAAGTCGGCGGGGCCGAACTCCACGTTATAAAGCTGAAGAATGAAGTCACCGAGCGAGTAGAAGATGGGGCAGCCCTTGTAGACCTCGATGGGGCGGAGCAGGTGCGGTCCGTGACCGACAACGGCGTGTGCGCCCGCGTCAATGCAGGTGTGCGCGAAGTCGACAAGGAATTTGGAGGGGCTTTCCTTCTCCGTGCCGCTGATCTGGTGAGAGTGGACGGAGATCATGATGTAATCTGCTTGGAGCTTTGCTTCAAAGATCGCCTTTTTCACGCGCTCGATGTCGCGCTTGTCGATCTCGGTGACGTACTCGGTCGTGGGGCCCTCGCGGAAGGACAGCGTGCCAAGCACGGCCTCGCCGTCGGCAAGCAGGGGCAAATAGCCCTCCTTGCGCGTGATGTCGCTGGCGGCGTTGATGTGCGAGCGATCCGCAATGTCACGGATGAAGGCAAGCTCCTCCTTGGTGACCTGCATATGACCCTTCACGCGCAGACCGTTGATGCCCGCGCGCCCGGGCACGCGCTCAGTTTGTCTGCCTGCCATCATGGGCTCGTTGAAGGTGGTGTTGACGGCGATCAATGCCACGCGCCCATTGGGGGTCTCCAGGTAGCGGGGGGCGGCGGCCTCGGCAAGATTGTGCCCCACGCCTGCGTGGACAAGCTCGGTCTCGTTCAATGCCTCCAGCGTGCTGTAAAGCCCCTCGTAAGAGAAGTCCAGCGCGTGGTTGTTGTTGAAGGAGGTCATGTTGAAGCCGAACTTTTGCAGATCCCCGAGCACGCGGGGGGTGGTGCGGATATAGGTGCCGCCGCTGAACTGCGAGCCGGGGCATTCGCCCTCCTCGTTGAGGGTGGTCTCCAGGTTGAAGAAGCGTGCGTCGCCCTGTTCGATAAAGGGGGCAAGCTCGTCAAATCCGACGAAATCATTTTGGATGCGGCGTTGAATGATGGCATCTCCTGCTGCGGTAAATTTCATGATACGTATCCTCCGTTTTATGTGTTTTCGTTCAATTTTGCGGCCACCTTGAGGGCGATCTCAAGCCCCGGTACCAAAGATTTTTTCTCGATCCATTCCTCGCGGGTGTGCATGCCGCCGCCCGTGTAAACGCCGATGCAAACGGCGGGGACACCGAGCGAGAGGGGAATGTTGCAGTCGGTGGAGCTGGAGGCGAAGCGCGGCGCGCGGCCGTCCACCTCCTCCACCACGGCGGCGCAGGTGTCGATCAGCGTCTGCAGTGCCACGGGATCCACGCCGCGTGCGCAGGGGCGGTCGCCCACCATGGTGACCTTGACCTTCACGTCGTCGGTTTCGGCGGCCTTGAAGATCTGCTTGAATTTTTGTTGCATAATGTCGATGCACTCGGCGTTGTCCGAGCGGTATTCGCAAAGCATGCGGGCGCTTTGCGCGATCGTGTTGACCGAGGTGCCGCCCTCGATGGTGCCGACGTTGTAGGTCACGCGGCTGCCCTCGCGTACGGGGGGCTCGACGGTGTAGATGGCGCGGATCATCTCGGCAAGCGCGTCGATGGCGCTCTTTTTGCCAAAGGCAAGGTAGGAGTGCCCGCCCTCTGTCGTGACCTCGACCTCATAACGGTGGGAGCCCACGCAGCGGTCATTGATGGTGTGAATGTTCGAGTCAAAGCTGACGAATTGCTTGACGCGTCCCTCGTAATCCGCAAAAATCTTGCGCACGCCCTTGAGATTGCCAAGTCCCTCCTCGCAGGAGTTTGCCACAAAGAGAATGCCGCCCTTGGGGGTGATATTGTTTTCCACGTAGTATCTTGCCAGATACATCATCACGACAAGACTGGCGGTGTCGTCACCCACGCCGGGGCAACGCACGGTCACGCCGTCATCCGTGTAGGGCATCGGCGCCTCGTCGGGGAAAACCGTGTCGGTGTGTGCCACGTACACGGTCAGCGCGTTGCTTTCTTTGGCGTTCAGGGGGAAGACCACGTTCTTGGCATCGTCGATATAAACACCCGTGGCGCCGATCGACTCAAACCATTTTTTACAGAAGGCGGCGCGCGCATCCTCCTTGCCCGAGGGCGCGGGAATGAGACAAAGCTCTTTTAAAAGGGCATAGAGCCCTTGCTCGTTTTCTTGCACGTAGGTTTTGAAATCCATAGAAGCTCCTTTGTCGTTAATAATAAGCATTATATATTAGCTTAATTATAGCAATCCGATAGGGGATTGTCAAGCAAAATAAGCAGAGTTTGAAAAAAATGCTACCATCCCTTGACAGAATGCGCAAAGTGCGCTATAATATTATGTGATATTATGCGTGCGCACAGGCGCGTACGCTCTTTTGAGGAGGATACCGCAAAATGAAAAGAATATTTGCCCTGATGCTGGCGCTGTTGACGGTGCTTTCGCTTGTGGCCTGCTCGTCGGATGACGAGGAGGGGGAAGACGGCGGATTCGATATGTCTGTTACCACCAACGAGTTGGTGTATCGCCCCGCGGAAAATCCCAATCAGGATGCGTTTTATTACGAGTACATCAACGGTAACGAGATCTCGATCGTCGGTTATTCCGGCACCCACGTGCTGCACGCCGTGACCGTTCCCGACATGATCGACGAGCGTAAGGTGACCGATATTGCCGCTGACGCTTTCAAGAGCGTGACCAGCATCTCTGCCGTGACGCTGCCCGATTCCATCGTTACCATCGGTGATATGGCCTTCTACGGCTGCACCGAGATGACCGCCATCAACATGCCCGCCTCGCTTGTCAGCTTGGGTGAGGCCGCTTTTGCCGGTTGCATTCGCCTTGGCTCTGCCAAGATGCCCGAAACGCTGACCTCGATCGGCTACGCCGCCTTCTACAACTGCAAGAGCTTGACGGAAGCAAGCCTGTCCGCAGCCATCAAGGAGCTGCCCAACCAGCTCTTCATGAACTGCGAGCGACTGAAGACCGTTACCTGGAGCGCAGAGGGCCTTGAGATCGGCAACTTCGCGTTCCTTGGTTGTGCACAGCTGGAAAGCGTGAACATCCCCGCAACGCTGACCAAGATCGGTAATTACGCCTTCTCCGGTTGCGCAAAGCTGACCGTTGCCTCCATCCCTGCCGGCGTGCAGAGCATCGGCGTCTCCGCCTTCAATGCATGTACCACCCTGCAGGAGATTCCCTTCGCAACGACGGAGGGCTGGTACGTGGCAAGAAATCTGGATGCCATCGACCTTGTCTGGAAGAACGTGAACGTTGAGGACGCCGCCGCAAACGTGGCAAACCTGACCGACACCTACAACGCCTTCTACTGGAAGCGCATCGTATCTGAATAATGAAGCAAAAAAAGAGCCGCGCAAGCGGCTCTTTTTTTGCTCAGCGCAGTAGCCCTTGAAAAAAAGGCGTTTGCGTGAGCGTTTGCATGCCGCACAGCACCAGCGCGCGATCACAAGCGGAGGCGAGTGCGGCAAGGTCGATTTTTGAGCAGTAACGCGGGTCGATGGCGAGAATGCGGTAATGGCGCGCGAGAAAAGGAAACAGGGAGTTGGCAAAGCTGTCCTTGATCACCAAAAGCGCGGGACGCGTATCTTCTTCCCCGAGGTCGATCTGCAACAGACCGCAATTGCCGCCAAGAAAAAGCGCGTATTGATCGCTTGTGGTGAGCTTTGCCGTGTCATAAAGCCCTGCAAATTCGGCGGGCTTTCCGTCGCGCAAAACGCGGTAGCTTTCCTCACCCGTGTAACGAAAAACCGATATCGTATCGGGGTTAACGTGCAAAAAGCCCGCTGCGGCGGCACTGGTACCAAGGAAGCTTTGCGAGAGCGTTTGCACGTTGAAATCGCTTTTGGGATGCGGCGTGTAGCCCAGATAGCGCGAAAGCCGCACGTAGGCAAAATATGCGCCCTCCTGCGTCCAGTGGTGGTCGGTGCGGTACCATTGCACATCCTCGGTGGCATCCAAAAAGGTGACAACGCCTGCGGGGAGCTGTTCCCAGACCGCCTGCTCCCGCGCCGTGTTATAGAGCGCGGGCAGTACCTCACAGCGCACGTCGATGCGGCGGGGCGCGACGGCTGTGGTGAGGGGAAGATCGCCTAAATTTTTTTGCAGGCGGGGAAGCGCGGACAGGTTTTGCTTGAAAATTTGCTCGTTTACCGCAAGACGGCGGCAAAGCGAGCCGTCGCGGCAAAGGATCACGCCGTGTGCCTCGCCGCGCCAAAGCGCCAGCTCCCCCGTGGCGTATACGGCACGCCCGATGCCGCGAAACGGTACCCGTTCCGCAGCGTAAGAGTCCAGCGCGGCCGTGTAGGTGCCGTCCGCCAGCGCTTCGGTGGAAAAAACGGGAAAAGCAGAAAGGAGACGGTTTTCCGCAGCGGAAAATCGCGGCGCGGGAAAGCCGCATAGCCCCACGGTGCCAAGAAGCAGGATCGCCGACATAAAAATCAGCAGAATTTTGTCGCCCGATCTTGATTTTCTCATACCGTTCACCGCCTTTTTTGTTTTTTAATAGGTTTTGCGGATTTGCAAAATATATAAAAGGAACATTTTGTAAAGCTTTGAAAAAACGTGCCGTACTGTGTTGCTCCTTGAAAAGCGGCTTGACATAGGAAACTACGCTTCGCCTTGCTCGCTCGGCCCACCTTGTCCGGCGCTTTTTTCTTTGCTTTATGTGTTGAAGTTTCGGGGGGATTTGAATTATTTTTCGCGGATGCGAAAAATAAGAAAGAAGGGGCGCCCCTTTTCAAAGGGGTGCCCCTAAAGCTTTGAAAAAACGTGCCATACTGCGTTGCTCCTCGAAAAGCGGCTTGACGTAGGAGACTACGCCTTCGCCTTGCTTTTCTCTGGCGCCCGCGCCGCTGAAAGTCGGCGCAAGACACACCTTCGGTGGTCCCGCCTTGTCCGGCGCGTTTTTTCTTTGTTTTATGTGTTGAAGTTTCGGGTGGGAAGATTGAATTATTTTTCGCGGATGCGAAAAATAAGAAAGAAGGGCAGCCCCTTTTCAAAGGGGTGCCCTTCTTTTTTATAATAAACAAATCAGTTCAAAGCGTCCTTGATGGAGAATTCCATGCGGTTCTTCTTCTGATCGATGCCCATATACTTGACCTTGACAACGTCGCCCAGCTTGAGCACGTCCTCAACCTTGTCGATACGGGTCTTGGCGATCTTGGAGATGTGCACCATGCACTCCTTACCGGGCAGGTACTCGACGAAGCAGCCGAACTCCTTGATGCCGGTGACCTTGCCCTCGAATACGGTGCCCACCTCGGGATCGTATGCGATAGCGGCGATGGCCTTGCGTGCGATGTCTGCGCTCTCACCGTTGATGGCGGCAATGCGGATGGTGCCGTCGTCATCGATGTCAATCTTTGCACCGGACTCAGCGGTGATCTTCTGGATCACGGCGCCGCCCTTACCGATGACCTCGCGGATCTTGTCGGGGTCGATCTTCATGGTGGTCATTTTGGGTGCGTACTTGGAGACCTCAGCACGGGGTGCGGGGATCGCCTTGAGCAGTACCTCGTCGATGATATAATCGCGGCCCTTGTGGGTCATCTCAAGAGCGGCCTTGATGATCTCGGGCGTCAGGCCGTCGACCTTCAGGTCCATCTGAATGGAGGTGATACCCTTGTGCGTACCGGCCACCTTGAAGTCCATATCGCCGTAGAAGTCCTCCAGGCCCTGGATGTCCATCATGACGTCCCAAGTGCCGTCCTCGGCGGTGATCAGACCGCAGGAAATACCTGCAACGGGTGCCTTGATCGGCACGCCTGCATCCATCAGTGCAAGGGTGGAGCCGCATACGGAGCCCTGAGAGGTGGAACCGTTGGAGGAAACCACGTCGGACACAAGACGAATGGCGTAGGGGAACTCCTCCTCAGAGGGAAGCACGGGCACGAGAGATCTCTCGGCAAGTGCACCGTGGCCGATCTCGCGACGGCCGGGGGAGCGGGTGGACTTGGCCTCGCCGGTGGAGAAGCCGGGCATGTTGTAGTGGTGCATATAGCGCTTGCTGGTCTCGCTGTCGATACCGTCCAGCATCTGGGCCTCGCCCAGCGTGCCAAGGGTGGCAACGGTCATGACCTGGGTCTGACCGCGGGTAAAGAGACCGGAGCCGTGGGTGCGGGGCAGAAGGCCTACCTCAGCGCCAAGGGGACGGATCTGATCCATGCGGCGGCCGTCTACACGCTTCTTGTCGTTGAGCAGCCATGCGCGCACGATCTTCTTCTGCATCTTGTAAAGCAGCTCCTCCATCTGGCCGGAAAGTCCCTCGTACTTCTCGGAGAACTTCTCGACGATGGCATCGTAAATGGGAGCCACGCGAGCGTCACGCACGCTCTTGTCATCGGTGTCAAGCGCAACCTTGAGGTCTGCTTCGCAGAAAGCAAAGATCTCGTCGAACATGTCGTGGTCGAGCTCGCAGGAGGGGTAATCGAACTTGGGCTTGCCGATCTCGTCAACGATGCCGCCAATGAAGATAAGCAGGTCCTTGATCTCGCGGTGAGCAAGCATAATGGCGTCATACATGGTCTGATCGTCCACTTCGTTTGCGCCTGCCTCGATCATAACGACCTTCTCGGCGGAAGCGGCAACGGTCAGCTGCAGATCGCTCTTCTTGTTCTGCTCGGCGGTGGGGTTGATGACAAGCTTGCCGTCAACAAGGCCGACCAGAGCGCCACCGATCGGGCCGTTCCACGGGATGTCGGAAATGGAAAGGGCGATGGAGGCACCGATCATCGCGGTGATCTCGGGAGAGCAGTCGGGGTCAACGGACATCACCGTGAGGGTGAGTGCCACGTCGTTGCGCAGATCCTTGGGGAACAAGGGGCGCACGGGACGGTCGATCACACGGGAGGTGAGAACGGCCTTTTCGGAGGGCTTACCCTCGCGCTTGAGGTAGCCGCCGGGGATCTTGCCTGCCGCATACATTCTCTCGTCAAAGTCGACGGAAAGGGGCAGGAAGTCGATGCCGTCGCGGGGACGGACAGAGGCGGTGGCACAGCAAAGGATAGCGGTCTCGCCGTAACGGATGAGGCAAGAGCCGTTGGCAAGGCCAGCGAGCTTACCGGTCTCAACCACCAGAGGGCGGCCGGCCAGCGTGTAGCGGAACACCTTGTAGTTCTTAAACTCCATAGGGGTGCTGATAGCATTTTCGGACATGGTTTTTTCTCCTTGTTTTTTTATTTTCACCCATGTGCTTTAACAATTAAATACGCGTCCCTCGCGTGGACGGGCGCATATTTAACTGCTAAACCGCATGGGGGAATGACTTAAAAATGGAATAGGAGTGCAGAGCAGGGTATATCACACTGCTCTACACTCCCGCACGCAATTACTTGCGCAGGTTCAGCTTCTCGACGATGGCGCGGTAGCGCTCGATGTCGATCTTCTGCAGGTAGCCCAGAAGGTTTCTTCTGTGGCCGACCATCTTCAGCATGCCGCGGCGGCTGTGGTGGTCCTTGTGGTTTGCCTTAAGGTGCTCGGTCAGAGCGTTGATGCGATGGGTAAGGATCGCGATCTGAACCTCAGGGGAGCCGGTATCACCCTCGTGGATGGCATACTCGGCAATAATGGCCTGCTTTTCGTCCTTCAACATTTTTCTTTTTCACCTTTCTGTAATCTATGGCGTACCCCCAGCGGTGGGTAGGTGAGTGCCGCATGGCGGCGGTATCCCACGACCGAGTGGACGTCACGCAGATGCTATTATAACACATTCCCCCGTTTTTGTAAAGGGGTTTTTGAAAAAAATTTATATAATATATAATGTATGGCAGATCAGTCAAGCGTCCAGATCGTATATTGGATGCGGTTTTCGTTCAGAGATTTGTTGTCCTTCATATAATAAACCGTGACAAGCTCTCCCTTTCCGTTTTCCGTGGTGGAGGGGTAACCGAGGTCCCAGTCAAGGCCGTCCTCGCGCAGGATGATCTCCTCGCTCCACGTGTGGCCGTTGTCGCGGCTGATACGCGCACGGATGCCCATGGGCATCTGGCGGCGGCCGTAGGTGAGCACGATCTCGCCCTTTGAGGTCACGAAAATGTGCGCGGGCATGCCGCACCAGCCCGTGGGCTGCGGCTCGCTGAAGCTCTTGCCGCCGTCAGTGGAGCGCGAGAGGTAAACGGTGTAGAGATTTTTGTATTTGTTTTGTACGCGGATGGCGACGAGAATGTCACCGTTGGGCATCTCGGCGGCATAGGGCTCGCAGAAAACGGTGTCCGCGTCCGGGGAGGGGGCAAGAAGCTGCGGTTCGGCCAGCACGTTGCCATTGGCATCCACACGCAACACGTAAATGCCGCGCGTGCCGACCTCAGTGCTGCCAAGCGAGCCCACGTGCAGGATCTCGCCGTTGCGCGTGATCATCGGGCCGTGCGGGGAGGTGGTGGGAATATGTACGGGCTCGCTGAAGGTGTAGCCGTTGTCCTTGGACACCGCCAGCGTGGGGCCTGCGTAGCGCGTCTCGTCCGCGTCGGTGATTTCGGCATTGCGGCGCTCGATCATCTCGCGCTCCTTGGTGGTGCGGGGGCCGTGGAGCCAATGCGTGAGAAATCTTGCGTGGCCGGCGCGTCCCGTGGCAAAGGAGGTCATCAGAATTTTGCCGGGGGCCACTTCGCAAAGTCCCGCGTCACGGTCGTCAAGCGGGGTGTTTTGAACGGTGTAAGGCGTGCTCCACGTGTAGCCACCGTCCGTCGAGCGTGCGGCCTTCACGCGGCCGAAGGGGCAGATGTGCTTTAATCTCTCACCCGACCAGGCGGCAAGCATGCTGCCGTCGGAAAGCGAAATGACGGTGGGCCAGGCATGATAGGCGGCAAATTTCTCACCGCGGGGGCTGACGAAGCCGTGCTTGATGATCTTCATAACTTTCCTCCTTATAAAAGGGTATTGCATTAAGACCATTTTAGCGCATTTGCCGCCGAAATGCAAGTAAAAAAACGAAAAATGCGCAAGGAAAAAACGACGAAAATAAAAAAGAACGTCGGTTATTGTTCATTTTTGCGCAAAAGGCCGAGGGTACCCGAAAGGATGAGAAGGGCGCCAAACAAACGCCGCAGGACCTCCTGCGGAAGAAAAAAGGCCAGCTTGCTGCCAAGGTAAGCGCCGATCAGACCCGCAGGAATGAGAAAAAGGAGCATTCCCCACAAAAGCTTGGTGCGGAAAGCGTGCACGCAAAGCGCCGAGAGGGAGGAGGCAAGGAAGAAAAGGAGGTTGAGCCCCTGCGCCGTAAGCTGCGGTACGTGCTGTACCGCGGTGAGGAAGATCACCAACAGCCCCGCGCTCCCCACACCGAGCCCTGAAAGCGTTGCCACCGCAAGCGAAACAAAAAATAAGATCCACATCTTAAAACACCAATAAAATACCGGAAAACAGCACAACGGTGGCGAAAATTTTGTTCATAAGGCGGATCGGGATGCGTTTGAGCAAGAAGGCACCGAGCGCACCGCCGAGCGCGGCGGGCAGGAGTAGCGCCCAAAGGGAAGGGACGGGGAGGGCCCCGCCTTTTTTGTATTGCCACACCGAAAAAAGGGAAAGCGGCAGCATCACGGCAAGGGCGGTGGCGTAAAATCTGTGCCCGTCCGCTATCTTTTCGCCAAAAAAGCGGCGCATCCCAAAGACGAGGGGAATGCCGCCGCCCGCCCCCAAAAGGGCGTTCAGAAAGCCCGCTATCAGCCCCAAAAGGGGTAAGAGCACCCACTTTTTAAAACCGGAAATCATAAAATCCATCCTTTTACAATTGAAAAAATGTCGAAAATTATTTTGTAAACATTAAAATATGTTCTTGCAAAAAAGAAAATAACATGTTATACTAATAATTGGAATAAGTAACAAGAGACTTTCACGGGTTATTTTTTGCAGGTTTTCCCTCAAAATACAGGGAAACGGGTGGAAGTTTTCGGAAAGGACGAAAGGTATGCGCAACGAAAAGGATGAAAACAAGACCCCTCGCGTGACACGTCACAGCGGAACGCAGGTGGGCGGCGAGACGCATCGCCCCACCCAAAGGCCGTACGCGTTTGAGCGCGAGGATGACAACGATCACGCAAACGAGTACACGCGCCCCGCGCGCGGACAAGCCGCGTCGGGTGCGGGAGCACCGCGACGCCCGCAAGCGGGTGAGGCGCAGCAAGGGGAGCCCTCCCGCCGCACACGCGAGACGGAGGCGGGGGAACAAAAGGCGCCCCATGCACAGCACAGGGGCACCGCCCCTGCGCGGGAGAACGGCTCTGCGGGAGCGTCGCGTGAGGGCAAGCAGAATTTGCCCGTCAAATCAAGATCAAATTTGCCGAAGTCAACGAAAAGCGGGGAGGCGCCGCGTCGCGGCGGAAATCCGGATCGCACGGTGCATCAGTTGTTCCCCTATATTCTGTTCTGCCTTTCGATCTTTGCCGCGGTCAGCTTTTTCCTGCGCGACGTGATCGGCATGAGCGACGGCGCGGGCGCGTTCGGCAGCTTTCTGGCTGATTTTCTCGGCGGCCTTTTCGGGCTGGTGTCTTACGCGGTGCCCGTTTTCTCGTTTTTGCTGGCTTTGCGCTGGCGCACCTACGTCAGACGCGGCCTGCTTGCCAAAAAGCTGTTTCTTTCCGCCTCTTTCGTGATCCTGCTTTCCGCCATCTTCCACGTGTTTCAGGAGAGTGCCTCCACACGTGCCATGGTGGACGTGGGTGCCGCTGAGCTTTATCACAACGGTGTGGCACACGTGGGGGGCGGCTTCTTCGGCGGCTTTGTCGGGGAATATCTGAGTTATATTTTCCGCCTGCCCGGCACGATCATTCTGGCGATCCCGCTTTTGCTGATCATTGGTATTTACCTGATCGGCATGACGCCTGCGGGCATTGTATCCCGCATTGCCTGCAAGTGGCGCATGATGCAGGAAAAACGCGATGCGCGCCGCGCCGAAATGTATGACGGCGTGGAGGAGCGCCCCCGCAAAAAGACCGAGCACGAGCAAAAGCCCACCCACGGTACGGCGGCACCGCAAACGCAAAATACGCTTGCGGTGGCAGGATGGCGCGAGCCGCGCCCCCTGGAGAAGCGCGCTCTCGCACGCGGGCATTACACGTTTTCGGACGTGGAGGATGAGCCCATCCCCGCGCCCCGTACCGTACGGGAGGAGCCGCCTCCTGCAGCACCCGCCCCCGTGGAGCCCGTGACGGAGATGCTGGTGGACGACGAGGATTTTTCCACGCCCACACCCGCCGAAGCGCCCGTGCCCCCTGTGGCACCGCAACCCGTGCAGGCGCCTGTGGCGCCCGCAGTAGATCCCGTTTCGCCGAGCGTTGAAAGCGATCCTTCGCCCGCACATAGCGAAGAGGAGGATCCCGCGCACAAGCAAGCGCGCGTGTACGCGCCCTTTGCCCTGCCGGTCCGTCCTTTCCCGGAGCCCGAACCCGTTTCTCACCCCGCACCCGAGGCACATGAGGGCGCGACGGACGCGACCGTGAGTGAAGGCAAGCCGGAGGAAACGCGCAGCGAGCCGTATACCACCTTTACAAGACCGACTGCTTATCCGCAGTCGCAACCCGTGCAGCCGCCCGTGCAACAGCAAGCAGAGGCATTCGAAGAGCCGTCGCAGGATGGCGAGGAGGTGCTGGGCTCCTTCGGACGGGGCGGCAATTCCACCCCTGCCCCGCAAAGAGTGACGCCCCCCGCATACACGCCCAATCGCGTGGAAAATCCCGCAGAGCGTTACGTGCACCGCGAAGTACCCTTCTGCCACGTGCCCCTTGGCGATCCCGCGCCCGTGACGTCGGAGAGCGTACAAGAGTCCGCGCCGCTCCCGCAGGAGAGCTTTGCGGAGCCGAGCGTGCCGCAGGAGGCCCCTGAGGAGGCACTTGGCTTTGCACGAGAAGTGCCGCAGAGCACGGCACCCGCACACGAGACGCAGACGCCGCCCCCCGTACAATCTGTACAAGAGGAAGAAAAGTGTGACTTTGCGCCTGCTTCTTCGCCCGCTTCCGCATTTGTCCCCGTGATGCAGGAGGAGAGCGCGGAGCCCGAGGAGGAAGAGGAGATCGGCGTGCAGGATGACGAGGAGCTTTCCTATCGTCCCTCATACGGCGCAAGCTCCCGCACCGTGACCTTTGACCGCGAGCACATCGAGCCCCCTGTGACCCCTCACGCCCCTCCCGCGGCGCAGGAGCGCAACAGCGTTCCCGTGTATACCGAGCCCGTGGAGGCAGCTGCGCCCCCCGTGCCGCAACGGGTATTCACACCGCAGCCCGTGCGCGCCACCGTTCCGAAGGCCGTGCCCGTCAAGAGCGAGCCGATCGCCGAGGAGCTTCCCCCGCAGGAGCCGATGCCCCCGCGCGAGTATACCAAGCCGACGCTGGATCTGCTCAATGAGGACAAGAACGTGCGCACGCAGGATTTCTATGAAGAAATTGAAGAGACCAAGGATATCCTGCGCCAGACGATGGCCAGCTTCAATATCAAAATTCAGGAGGAGATCAACTATTCTCACGGTCCCTCCGTCACGCGCTACGAAATGCGCCCCGTGGCGGGCACCAGCGTGCGCTCCGTCATCAACCGTACCGAGGATATTTCGCTGAATCTGGCCTCATCCGTCCGTATCGAGGCGCCCATCCCCGGCAAGCCCGCCATCGGCATCGAGGTGCCGAACAAGGTGCGCGAGACCGTGTATATGCGCACGATGCTGGAGTCCGAGCAGTTCAAGAACTCCACCGACCCGTTGGACGTGCCCTTGGGGCTGGACGTTGGCGGCGGCGTGCGGATGTGCAACCTTGCCAAGATGCCCCACCTGCTGGTGGCGGGCACCACGGGCTCGGGTAAGTCGGTCTGTATCAACTCGATTTTGGTGAGTCTGATCTACAAGACCTCGCCCGCCGATCTGCGCCTGATCCTGATCGACCCCAAGCAGATCGAATTTGCCCCCTACGAGCACGTGCCGCATCTGTATATGCCGATCGTGACCGACATGCAACGCGCCGCAGGCGCGCTGGCGTGTGCAGTGCAGGAGATGGAGCGCCGCTTCTCGCTGATCAGGGACGTCGGCGTGCGCAATATCGAAGGGTATAACGAGGCCGTGAAGAACGACCCCGAGCGCGAGCACCTGCCCTATATCATCATCGTGATCGACGAGTTTGCCGATCTGAAGATGAGCTGTAACAACAACGACCCCGAAACCTTCACCTGCCGTATCGCACAGAAGGCGCGTGCCGCGGGCATGCACCTGATCATCGGTACGCAAAGACCCTCCGTGGATGTCATCACGGGTAAGCTCAAGACCAACATCCCCTCGCGTATCGCCTTTATGGTGAAGCAGCAGGTCGACTCGCGTACCATTCTGGACGTCAACGGCGCGGAGACGCTGACGGGGCGCGGCGATATGCTGTATATGCCCACCAACTCCACGGACAAGCAGCCCGTCCGTATTCAGGGCGCGTTCGTGTCTGACGGCGAGCTGGAGCGCGTGATCTCTTACGTGAAGCGCCACAACGATCCCGTGCAGTACAACAAAGCGTTCATGGATCAGATCGAGGTCGAAATGGCCCGCTCTGCCAAGAATGACCGCAAGGGCGACGATATGGACTACGGTGACGAGGAGGAGGGCGGCGAGGATCCCAAGTTCGTTGAGGCCGTGGAGCTTGCCGTGCAATCCCAGAAGATCGCCACCTCGCTTCTGCAGCGCCGTCTTGGCGTGGGCTACGGCCGTGCCGCCAAGATCATCGACCGCATGGAGGAGCTGGGGCTTGTGAGCCCTGCCGAGGGCAACAAGTCGCGCAAGCTTTTGCCTGCGGCACAAGGATATCTGGATCATCTGGCGGGGGGAGAGTCCTACCCCGATGAGGATTACGGAGACGATTTCGCCTGATCGCAAACAAACGCCCCCGCAAAGGGGGCGTGAACCAAAATACAGGAGGTACGATTATGATTGGAAAGCTGTTGGCCTTGCTGGCCGCGTTTGGCGCGGGTGTCGGCGGTACGCTGCTGACGCAAAAGGCAAGAAGGGCGCAGGCAAGCGCCCAAAAGGAGACGGATACCGAACCGGAGCTGCTTGAGGACACGGAGGTGCCCGAAAAGGAAGCCGAGCCCCTTGCACAAACGGAGCCGGTGCAAAGCGAGGAGGAGCGCGTGAAGCAGATCCTGCTTGACACCCTCAAAAGCTTTGAGGTGGACGTGTGCGAGGAGGTCATCTGTCAGCGCGGCCCCACGGTGACGCGCTACATCTTCCGCCCGCAACCCGGTGTCAGCGCACGAAGCATTTTGGAGCTGGAGGGTGATTTTTCCCTGAACGTGCAGGCAAACGTGCGCGTTGAGTGCCCCATCCCCGGCAAGTGCGCCTTTGCCGTGGAGGTGCCGAACAAGGAGCGCAAGACCGTATACCTGAGCGAGCTTTTGAGATCTGAGCAGTTCCAAAGCGCCACGGGCGCACTGGAGGTGCCGCTGGGGCTGACTGCCGGCGGCGCACTGCAGACCTGCGACCTTGCCAAAATGCCGCACCTGCTGGTGGCGGGCACCACGGGCTCCGGCAAATCGGTGTGCATCCATACCATGCTGGTCAGTCTGATCACCAAATATTCCCCCGCAGACGTGCGCCTTGTGCTGATCGATCCGAAGCAGGTCGAGTTTTCCGCGTATGCCAAGCTGCCCCACCTGTACGTGCCGATCCTCACGGATGCGAAGCGTACCACGGCGGCTCTTGCTTGTCTGAGGGAAGAAATGGAGCGCCGCTTCTCACTGCTTCGCGAGGCCGGCGCGCGCAACGTCGCGAGCTACAACGAGGCCGTGAAGAACGATCCCGCGCGCGAGCGTCTGCCTTATATCGTGATCGTCATTGACGAGCTGGCCGATCTGATGCTTTGCGGCGGATCGGAGCTTGAAGGATATCTTTGCATGATCGCGCAAAAGGCGCGTGCGGCGGGATTGCATCTGATCGTCGGCACCCAGCGTCCGAGTGTGGACGTGATCACGGGTGTGCTGAAGGCCAACATCCCCTCGCGCATCGCGTGCGCGGTGCGCAGTGTAGAAGATTCGCTTGTTCTGCTGGATACCGAGGGCGCGCAGACGCTGGTGGGACGCGGTGATATGCTGTATCAGACAGTTGGCAACGGCGGACATCCCGTTCGCGTGCAGGGCGCTTTTGTGTCCGAGAGCGAGATCGAGCAAGCGGTTTCGGCGGCAAAGGGCCGCTACGGCGCCGTGCAATACAACAAGGCGTTTGTCGAGCAGATCGACGTCGAGATTGCGCGCATGATGCAAAGCGCATGCGAGCTTGAGGATGAGGAAACGGAAGAGAAGCAAGCGCGCGGGGAGGACGAAAAGTTCGAGGAGGCCGTGCGCCTGATCGTAAGGGTGGGAAAAGCGTCCACCTCGCTTCTGCAGCGTCACCTTGGCGTGGGCTACGGCCGCGCCCTGCGCATGATCGACCGCATGGAGGAGCTGGGCTTTGTCACGCCGCGCGAGGGAAATACGGCGCGTGGGGTGTTGCCCGCTGCGCTGGCGTACGCAGAGGAGCTTGCCTCGACAGAAAGCACCACCGAGGACGAGCTTGTATAAATGCAAAAAAACACCCGAAGCTCGGGTGTTTTTTGCATTTATCCCTTGACCTTTTTCGCAAAATGCTTTATAATGCCCTTAAAGCATAGCTTTAAAAAAGGAGAAATTGTCATGAAAATCGGATTTGCACGCCTTGACGTCACGCCTCCCAAGGGGACGTGTATCGCCTCGCGCTATTTTTACTTTGTGCCCGCAGAAGGGTGTCTGGATGCGCTGGAGCTCAACGCGCTGGCCGCCTCGGACGGGGAGAACGTCGCCGTGATCATTGCCGCAGACTTCGGCGGTATGACGCAAAAATACATGAATTTGTTCCGCGCTCGCGTCAGCGAGCGCACGGGCCTTCCCGTGGAGCAGATCTTCATCACCACGTTGCACCAGCACACCTCCATCGTGGTGTCCGACCCCGCTGAGTCCGACACGCCGATGTGTGACCCCGTGGTCTTGGAATGGCTGTACCGCAAGTTCTGCGACGCGGCGGAGATCGCGATCGAGGATATGAGCGAGGCGACCATGCTGGTGGGGGCAGAGAAGACCGCTGAGCAGATCACCTTTATCCGTCGTAACGATAAGGTGGAGGATCCCACGGCGCCCGACGGACATCGCTTCGTGTCCTACGGCCCCGAGCCCGATCAGAACGTGTACGTGGCGCGCTTCGTGCGCGAGGGGAAGAAGGACGTGGCGCTGGTCAACTTCGGTACGCACCCCGACGTGGTCAATGAAAAGTCCTTCTCAAACGACTGGCTGGGTGCCACCCGCCGCTTTGTGGAGGGGGATATGCCGCAGGTGCATTGTATGCTGCTCAACGGCTTCCAGGGAGACGTCAATCATTTCAATTATTATACCGCGACCGCAGAGGAGCGCAAGCTGATGCGAGGTCATACGCATGCCGCCAAGATGGGGCGCGTGATCGCGGATACCGTGGAGAAGATGTGGGAAAATCTTGTGCCGTGTGATGCTCAGTTTGTGAAAACGCAGACCGATATGGTCTATACCCGCACGCGCACGGATGGCATCGAGCGTTACGATGAGGCGAAGGCGTACTGCGAGGCATATAAGCTGGATCATCACGCCAAGGGGCCGATGGGGATCGCCGAGGCACAGCGCATTGTGGAGATCCGCGAGAGCGCGCCGATCTATCAGAAGATCCCCGTTTGCACCATTGAGCTCGGCGGTCTTTTGATCGCGGGCATCGGCGCGGAGCCCTTTACCAAATACGGCTACGCCATCCGCGCGCTGGCGGGGGACAAGGCGCTTGTCATGACGGCGTGCCTGATGAATGGGTACGAGTGCTATATGCCGCACACCGACGATTTCCAAAAGCGGGATTACGCCGTGACGCGCAGCCGCTTTACCCCCGCCCTTTTTGGTGAGACGATGGCGGCCTTTGAAGGGATGCTGCAAAATAAGTGATGCTTAAAGAATGCTTTTTGCGTGAAAAAGGACATTAATCTGCTTTTTTTTGTGGTATAATGAAGGCAATCATATCAAGGGAGGATATCTCAATGAAAAAAACGAGAATACTCAGCTTTTTCTTGGCTATTCTGATGCTTTGCTCCTGTGGGGTGCTGCTGGCTTCCTGCGGCGGCGATGGCGGTATTGAGATCAGCAACGAGCAACAGAGCGTGGATCTGAGCAAATTTTCCATTTATTACAGCGACGATCTGCAGGAAAACAACGTTTTTCGCGATATGGCAACGCTTCTGGCGCAGGCCGTGAGCGCAAGAACGGGCAAGGCGATCACCGCAAGAACCTTTGATAAGGCGCCTGCCGAGGCGGATCAGCCCGAGATCCTGATCGGTAATACGTCGCGTGCGGAAAGCGTGAACGCGCTGGCCTCTGTGGACGGCGACGGCTTTGCCATTTACACAAGCGAAAATAAGATCGCGATCACGGGCAGCTCCAAGATGTTCACGATGTATGCGCTTTGCTATTTCTTCAACAATTATTTCAGCGGGGAGGGCAACGGCGCGACCGTGACGCTGCCTGTCGAGATCCACGCCGATGAGGTTCCGCTTGTGCCGCTGGCAAATAAGGACGGCTATGCGGTCTCCTTCGTGTACGGCGCGGATCTGAACGATTCTACCAAGTATACCGGCGCCCCCGGTGTCAGCGGTACCGGCCACGACCACCGCGATTATCCGTTTGCTGCCGTGGAGAATATCGTGAATAAGCTTTCCGATATGGCGAAGCTTGGCAAGCGAGGCGTGACGAAATACAAGGACTCTACTGCCGCCGCGGGCGCGGAGTTTATGGTGGGCATCGTAGAGCGCGAGCCCGTAAAGCAAGCGCTTTCCAAGCTGAAGGGAAGTGAATATTGCTTCTGTGTACAGAACGGACAGATTTATATGACCGCGTGGAACGATGCCGCGCTTGCGGCTTGCTATACCTTTGTGGAGGGCTTTCTGGAGATCGCCGCGATCACGGCAGAGGATGGCAGCGTGACGGTCGCCTTGCCCGAGGGCTTTACGTTGTTTGGCAACGGCAACCCCGCGTGGGTGACGGATTTCCCCAAGCCCGACGGCCTGCAGCTTTATAATACGTTGGATACCGCAGAGAATTCCTTGCAGTATCTTTACCTTGGCGAGGGCGTGAGCGCGGAGGCCTTCCGTGCCTACGGCGAGAAGCTGAAGGGGGAGGGGTACACCGTCCTTGCCGAAAACGAGATCGAGGAAAGCTTGTTCGCCACCTTTGTGAACAAGGAGGCGGGCCTTATGATCTACGTGGCGTACAATGCCTACGCGCACCAGAGTGAGTATGCCCACAAGTACGAGCGCGCGCTGCGCGTGGTGGTCTGCCCCACAAGCACGCATGCCGTACCGGATGCTGCGATCCTGAATGCCAATCAAAACTATAAAAAGGTGACCGACACCGCCGTGACCCAGATCGCGCTGGAGAAGGGCTACGTCGGTATGAGCTACGTGATCACGCTGGAGGATGGGCGCTTTATCATCTTTGACGGCGGAAAGACGGGTAGCGGCTCCCTGGCCGCAGATCATCTTTGGGACGTACTCAATGCCTCGTATAAACGGATCTACGGCAAGGAACCCACGAAGAACGATCCCGTACGCGTGGCGGCCTGGGTCATCACACACTCTCACGGCGACCATTACAACGTGGCAAAAAGTTTGCTGAAAAATTACGGTGCCAGCGGTTTGCTTGATCTGGAGTATCTGATCGGCAACTATCCCTCCAAGTCCGCCGTATGGCCCATATATAACGCTGACATCGGTATGATGACGGAAGAGGGTACCATTGAAAGTCTGCAGCGGGTGACGGATTTCACCTATCTGAAGGTGCATGCAGGGCAGAAGTACTATTTCGCCAATCTGGAGATCGAGGTCATCACCACCTATGACGATCTCAATCCCACCCGTGTGCACGTGCAGAACGATACCAACACCGTGCTTCGCTTTACCCTCAAAAAGCAGGGCAAGGAGGATTACACGATGCTGTGGTTGGGCGACGCCAACGCCAGACAAAGCCGCTTTATGTGTGCGATGTACGGGAATTATCTGAAATCCGATATGGTACAGGTGGCGCACCACGGCAATACGGGCTGTGAAACCGACCTGTACAGCACCGTGAACGCCCCCGTGGTCTTTTTCCCCAACCGTCTGGAGTCCTATCAGATGTATCTGGATCCCGCCAACAGAAAGAAGTCTGTGCCCTACGAGGTGGATCAGGCACTTATCTATGACAATCCCAACACCAAATACGTGTTTGTGGCGCACGAGTATCATACCACGATCCGATTCGATGCAGATAACAAGCCGATGCTGGATCAGATCTATGATGGCGTTGCAGGTCCCGAGACGGTGATCGAGTACGTGACCAACGTGCAGATCGGCGGCGCCGCGATCAAGGTCAGAGACTGACATAAAATAAGAAAAAACACCCGACGTGTTCGGGTGTTTTTCTGCGTTTGGGATTGACACCCCGCGAAAAAGGGGGTATAATACCCCTTGAAGAAATCTTTTTCCATGCAAGGAGGAATTTGCTGTGCTGCAGGCAGGATTTGCAAGAGTGGACGTCACGCCCCCGATGGGCAGCCCCGTGGACGGCTATTTCAAGGATCGCGTGGCGAGAGGGATCCTTGACCCCATCGAGCTGAACGCCATCGCATTTTCGGACGGCGAGAAGCGTGCCGTGATGATCACGGGCGATTTTCTCGGCATTGAAATATTCCACGTGACCAATATCAAGGAGCACGTTACCCGCCAAACGGGTCTTAAAAACGAGGAGATCTTTATCAGTGCTACACATTCGCACACCTCGGTTTTCGTAAGAGAAAATCCTGCGAAAAATCTGCCGCAGGAGTACATCAATATGCTGTATCGCAAGTTCGCGGATGCGGCGCAGATGGCGCTTTCCGATCTTGCGGATGCCACGCTTTATACCGCGCAAAAGGAAACCGCCGCGCCGATCGGCTTTGTGCGCCGCTATCGCCTTTCCGACGGGCGCGTGGCGACCAATCCCGGTGCCGCCGTCCTGCCCCTTGTCACGGGCAGATGTGACGAATCCGACAATACGGTGCGCATTTTGCGCTTTTGTCGCGAGGGCAAAAAGGATATTACGTTGCTGAATTTCTCCACGCATCCCGATGTGATCTCGGGTGAGTATTATTCCGCCGACTGGCCCGGCTTTGCCCGTCGCTTCGTGGAGGCGGAGCACCCCGACACCCACTGCCTGCAATTCACGGGCACGGAGGGGGACAGCAATCACGTGGATTTCTTGAAGCCGGAGGAGGAGCGTTTCCCACACGGCAGGGGCTATGCGCACAGCCGCTATATGGGGCGGATGCGGTGAATGCCGTGTGGGAGAACATGACCGCGCACGCGGACGGCGCCTTGCAGACAAAGCAGACCTCGGTGTTCGTGAGATCGAACACCGTCGGTGAGGAAAAGTACGATGAGTGCAAGAAGATGTATACGGATTTTTATGCGGGCAAGCTGGATTACAAGCCCACGGGCGAGCAGTTGGCGTTTGCGCGCCGCGTGATCCACATCCGCGAGAGTATGGGCATTTACCGCGAGCTGCCGATCGGCGTGATCGGTATTTCGGACGTGCGCATCGTCACCTTTGCGGGCGAGCCCTTCACCGCCTACGGGGAGAGCGTGCGCGCGCTTGCGGGTGGAAAATTTGCCATCGCGCTGGCATTGACGAACGGCTATCAGGGCTATTTGCCGCACGCCCGCGCCTTTGCGGAGGGCGGCTATGAGGCGGCGAACTCGCACTTCACCTCCACGCTACAAGAGCAGGCGATGGAGGCGGTGGAAAACGCATTCAAGGAAATGGAGAATGGAAAATGAAAGCAGGATTTGGCAGATTGGATATAACGCCCCCCTTGGGCACCCCTCTTGCGGGATATTACGAGCAGCGCCTTGCCGATGGCGTGCGCGACCCGCTTTCTCTCAACGCGCTGGCCCTCTCGGACGGGGAAAGCACCGCTGTGATGATCACCGCAGATATGCTGGGCATCCGCCGTACCTATTCTGAGGAAATTCGCAATTTAGTGGCCGAACGGGTGGGAATTCCCGTGGATCATGTGATGCTGATGTCCCTGCATCAGCACACCTCGATGCGCCTGGCGGACGCGTGGGAGCGCAGTGCCGTGACGGACAAAACCTATCTGGACGTTTTTTATCGCAAGGTGTGTGATGTGGCGCAGATGGCGATCGCGGATCTTTCGGACGCCACCGTGAGCTATGCCGAGCGGGAAACTGCGGAGCCGATCGCGTTCATCCGTCGCTATTTTATGAAGGACGGCAGCGTGCGCACCAACCCCGGCAAGCACCGCGACGAGGTGGTGGCACCCGTGGGTGAGCAGGATCACAACGTGCGCCTGGTGAAATTTGTGCGCGAGGGCGCGAAAAATATCGCCCTTGTCAACTTTTCCACCCACCCCGACACGATAGGCGGCAAAAAGATCTCGGCAGACTGGCCCGGCTTTGTGCGCCGCTTTGTGGAGGAGGATCACCCCGATACGCATTGCATTTGCGTGAACGGCGCGCAAGGGGACAGCAACCACGTGGACCCTTGGCGCGAGGGGAAGCAAAGCGGCTATTTCCGCGCGGAGCATATGGGGCGCGTGATCGCAGATACCGCGAATACGGTGTGGGAAAACGGCGACGTTTGCCATGATGCGAAGCTGTTTTCCGGTGTGAAGCTGGTGTATAATTACACCAACACCAAGGGCTCGGAATATTACGACGAGTGCGCCGCGCTGTACTACGGGCATTGGAACGGCGAGCAGGTGCCCTCCAAAACCGAGCACGGCTACAGTCTTGGTGAGTGCGAGCGCATCGTGAAGCTACGCGAGCGCGGGCAGATCTTCCAATGCGTGCCCGTGAACGTGATCGGCTTCGGCAAGCTGGCATTTGTGGGCTACGGCGGCGAGCCGTTTCTGCATTATGCGCAAGGCGCGCGCGAGGCGGCGCCCGACAAGCACGTCATCGTTGCCTGCTGTGCCAACGGCTATGAGGATTATCTGCCCACCGATGCGGCGTTTGACGAGGGCGGCTACGAGGCGACCAGCACCGCCTTCACCAAGGGGCTGGAGCGTGACTGCGTGGCGGCGGCATCCGAGCTTCTGGCGCAGATCTGAGTGAAAAAACACCCGATTAATCGGGTGTTTTTTCGTTTTGGGGTTGACACCCCCACAAAAACGCGTTATAATGCCCTTAAAGGTTATAACCTTTACCACAAGGAGGATAACATTATGTTAAAAGCAGGATTTGCAAGATTGGATATGACGCCCCCTTTCGGCTCTCCCCTGGCGGGCTATTATGAAACGCGCGAAGCGGAGGGCGTGCTGGACCCCGTGTATCTCAATGCTCTCGCGCTGAACGAGGGAGAAAAGACCATCATTGTGATCACCGCGGACGTGCTGATCATCCGTATGGACGTGTGCGACACCTTACGCGCCATGATCGAGGAGCGCACGGGTGTGCCCGCCGATCACATTCTGATCAACTCGTTGCACCCGCACACCTCGCTGCGTATCGGCGGCAAGCCCGGCCCCGGCACCTCCATCATTACGGACCGTGCTTATCTGGACGTGCTTTACCGCAAGTTCTGCGACGTGGCGCAGATGGCGATCAGCGATCTTGCCGATGCCACCTATGAGACTGCTGTGCAGCACGCGGTTGCCGATATTTCCTTTGTGCGCCGTTACTTTATGAAGGACGGCGTGCTTAAGACCAATCCCGGCAGTCACGCCCCCGAGGAGATCGATAGACCCGCGGCAAGATCGGACAATGACGTGCGATTGGTGCTGTTCCGACGCGAGGGCGTGAAGGATATTGCGCTGGTCAACTTTGCCACCCACCCCGACGTCATCGGCGGCAAAAAGATCTCTGCCGACTGGCCGGGGTTTGCGCGCCGCTTTGTGGAAGAGGATCACAAGGATGTGCATTGCATCCTGATGAACGGCTTCCAGGGTGATACCAACCATATCAACTTTATGGTGGAAAAGGAAAAGCGCTTCCCGAACGGCAAGCGCTATCTGCACTCCGAGTATATGGGACGTGTCATTGCCGACACCGTCAACCTGATGTGGGACAAGACCGTGCCCGAGGATAAGACGGGCATTTTTGCCGAGGTGAGCTATATTTTCAACAAGTGTAGCACGCGCGGCGAGGAGCATTACGAGGAATGCCATGCCTTCTACGTCAAATATAAGAGTGGGGATTACAGCGAGAAGGAAACCAAATCCGGCATCGCGATGGCCGAGGCGTGCCGTATCGCCCGCATCCCCGAGCAGCCCGTGTACCACAAGATCCCGATCACGGTGCTTGGCATGGGCAAGCTTGCCTTCTTCGGCATCGGCGGCGAGCCCTTTACCGAATACGGATACATCGCCCGTGAGGCATTCCCCGAAAAGTTTGTGATGACCGCAACCTGCGCCAACGGCGGCGAGGGGTATCTCCCGAGCCAGCAGGCATTCTCGCAGGGTGGTTACGAGGTGATCTCCTCGCACTTTACCGACACGCTGGAAAAGACCGTGATGGATGCATCGCTTGAAATGCTTGGAAAGTTTTAAGGAGAAAAAGATATGTTGAAAGCAGGTTTTGCAAGAACGGATATGACGCCCCCCTTCGGTACGCCCCTTGCGGGGTATTACGAGGCACGCTATGCCGACGGCATTTTGGATCCCTTGTACCTCAACGCCCTCGCGCTTTCGGACGGGGAAGGGACGATCGTGGTGATCACCGCCGACGTGCTGATGGTGCGCATGGACGTGTGCGATATGCTGCGCGCAATGATTGAGGAAAGGACGGGGGTGCCCGCCGATCACATTCTGATCAACTCCTTGCACCCGCACACCTCGCTGCGCATCGGCGGTAAGGTAGAAAAGGGCGGCGTGGTGGTCACGGATCAGGCGTATCTGGACGTTTTGTACCGCAAATTCTGTGATGTGGCGCAGATGGCGGTGGATGATATGACGGAGGCCACCTACGGCACCGCTGTACAGCGCGCCGTGGAGGAGATCTCCTTCGTGCGCCGCTACTTCCTGAAGGACGGCACCCTCAAGACAAATCCCGGCGGTGTTCCCGTGGAAGAGCTGGACAGATACGCGGCAAGATCCGACAATGACGTGCGGTTGGTGCTGTTCAAGCGCGAGGGGAAGAAGGACATCGCCCTTGTGAATTTTGCCTGCCATCCCGACGTGATCGGCGGTACCAAGATCTCGGCGGACTGGCCGGGTCTTACGCGCACCTTTGTGGAGGCGGAGCACAAGGATGCACATTGCATCCTGATGAACGGCTTCCAGGGTGACACCAACCATTACAACTTTTTCAAAGGAAAAGAGGGTTGCAAGAAGGGTTACACGCACAGCAACTATATGGCGCGTGTGATCACGGACACCGTGAACCTCATCTGGGATAAGACCAAGGAGCAGGAAGCAGGCAACGTGTATGCCGAAATGCGCCACGTGTTCAACAAATGCAGCACGCGCGGCGAGGAGCATTACGAGGAATGCCGTGCCTTCTACCTCCGCTACAAGAGCGGCGATTACAGCGTAAGAAAGACGGAAAGCGGCATCGATCTGCCCGAGGCGGCACGCATTGCGCGCATCCCCGAGCAGCCCGTGTACCACAAGATCCCGATCACGGTGCTGGGGATCGGCAAGCTGGCGTTCTTCGGCCTTGGCGGCGAGCCCTTTACCGAATACGGCTACATCGCACGCGAGGCGTGCCCCGACAAATTTGTGTTGACCGCGACCTGCGCCAACGGCGGCGAGGGGTATCTGCCCAGTAAGCAGGCATTCGACCAGGGCGGGTATGAGGTCGTAACCTCCAACTTCACGCCCAATTTGCAGGAAGACGTCATGAAGGCGTCGCTTGCGATGCTGAAAAGCTTTTAAGAGGGCGGTGTTATGATAAAGGCCGGATTTGCCAGGGTGGACGTGACGCCACCCTTGGGGACCCCCATCGCGGGGTATTTCAGCGTGCGCCTTGCCGAAGGGGTGCTGGACCCCATTGAGCTGAATGCCGTTGCCTTTGGCAACGAGCACGAGAGCGCCCTTTTGATCGCCGCGGATTTTACGGGAATGACGATGGCGCGCATCACGCCGCTTCGCGCACGGATCGCCGCTATGACGGGCGTGCCCGCCGAGCGGATCCTCATCACCTCGCTGCATCAGCACACCTCGATCTACGTGGGTGACGAGATCGGTGATGCGGAGGATTACGCCATGATCAAGGATGGTGCGTATCTGGATTTTCTGGACCGCAAATTCTGCGACGTGGCAAAAATGGCGCTGTCGGATATGAGCGAGGCACGCCTTTTGGCAAATGAGGGCGCGACGGAAAAAATGATCGCCTTCACCCGCCGTTACGTGATGCCGGATCGCACGATCCGCACCAATCCCCCAAGCAAATACGGGGTTCCCGTGCGCCGCACCGAGGCACCGGATAACACCGTGCGCCTGCTGCGCTTTGTGCGCGAAGGGAAGTGCGAGATCGATATTGTGAATTTTTCCACCCACCCCGACGTGATCTCGGGCAATCTTCTTTCCGCAGACTGGCCCGGATTTGTGCGCCGCTTTGTGGAAAGCGACCGTCCCGACGTTGCTTGCCTTTGTATGGTCGGCTGTCAGGGCGACAGCAACCATCTGGACTTTTTCAAGCCGAAGGAGGAGCGATTCCCCGAAGGGATGGGATATCCGCACAGCCGCTATATGGGGCGTATGATCGCCGATACCGTCGGCGCGCTTTTGCAGGATGGCACCGAGCACACGGGTGACACCGTGTTTGGCGGTGTGAAGCTGATCTATAACAAGACCAACACCGCGGGTGAGGAGTATTATGACGAGGCGGTACAGTTCATTGCCGATTACGAGGCAGGTGAGCCGAAAAAGACCGCGCACGTCACGGATATTGCCTACGCCATGCGTGTGCGCCGCCTGTTGACCGCTCCCATTCGCCGCGCCGTGCCCGTCACGGTGCTGGGGATCGGTGACGTGGCCTTCGTCGGCTACGGTGGTGAGCCCTTTACTCACTACGGCACCGCCGCAAGAGCGGGGGCTGAGGATAAGACCGTGCTTTGCGCGTGCTGTGCCAACGGCTACGAGGGGTATCTGCTGACCGAGCAGGCCTTCCGCGAGGGCGGTTATGAGGCCGCGACCTCGCTGTATACCCCCGGACTTGAAAAGCAATGTGTCGATGCGGCACTTACAATGTTGAAGCAATTTTAAGGAGAAAGTTATGTTACAAGCAGGATTTGCCAGAATGGATATTACCTTGCCGCTTGGCACGGGGATGGCGGGCTATTTTGCCCCCCGTCCTGCCAAGGGCGTGTTGGACCCCCTTTCCCTGAATGCCATCGCGTTTTCGGACGGGAAGGAAACCGCCGTGATCATCACCGTGGACGCGCTGGGTATGCGCTATATGTTCTGCGATGAGGTGTGCGCCTTGATCGCGGAAAAGACGGGCGTGCCCGCCGACCACGTGATTTTGAACGCGTTGCACCAGCACACCTCCTTTGTGATGCGCCCGAAGGGCGGCACGTGTGCTCTGCAGGATCAAAATTACATCGACGTGCTGTACCGCAAGTTTGCGGACGTGGCGAAGATGGCGGTGGATGATCTTGCCGACGCGAAGCTTTTGGTGAGCGTGGCACCCGCCACAGCCCCCCTTTCCTTCGTGCGCCGTTACCGTATGAAGGATGGCAGCGTCAAGACCAATCCGAACGGGGAAAAGTACGCAGGGCAGATCGTGGGGCCCGCAGACCGGTCGGACAATGACGTGCGCCTTCTGCGCTTTGTGCGCGAAGGGAAGCGCGAGATCGCGCTGGTCAACTTCTGCACGCATCCCGACGTCATCGGCGGACATAGGATCTCTGCCGACTGGCCCGGCTTCGTGCGCCGCTTCGTCGAGGAGGAGCACGATGCACATTGCATTCTTGTCAACGGCTTCCAGGGCGACGTGAACCACATCAACTTCCAGCTGCCCAAGGAGGAGCGCTTCCCCGCAGGCAGTGGCTATAAGCACAGCGAATATATGGGTCGCGTGATCGCGGACACCGTGAATCTGATCTGGGAGAAGGGTGAGGAAAAGGCAGGCGGTGCCGTGCGCGCCGCGCAGACCGCCATTTACAACAAGACCCGCACCGACGGGGCTGCGGATTACGAGATCTGCAAGCTGATCTACGACGAGTTTATGAGAACCTTTGAAGTCCCCACAGATGCGGCGATCACGGATCTTGCCTATCTGCGCCGCGTGGTGGAGATGCGCGCCGACCCGATCTGGCGCCGCGTGCCCGTGTCCGCCATTGCCGTGGGGGATATTGCCTTTGTGGGTCTTGGCGGCGAGCCCTTTACGCATTACGCAACGGCCATCCGCGAGGGCGCACCGGGCAAAATGGTGATCTCGCTGACCTGCGCCAACGGCTTTGAGGGGTATCTGCCCACCGCCGCCGCCTTCCGCGAGGGCGGCTACGAGGCGACGGCCTCTGCCTTCACCCCCGATCTGGAACAGCAATGCGTCGACGCCGCCGTGGAGCTGTTGAAAATGCTTTGAGAAACACAAAAAGAGAGGGATTTTCCCTCTCTTTTTCGCTTATTTACTTGACATTGCGCGTATAAAAGGGTATAATGACCGTGGAAGACACTTCCAAGGAGGATTTTCATATGTTGAAAGCAGGATTTGCCCGCGTGGACGTCACGCCCGCGCTTGGTACTTATTTGTCCGGATATTTTGAGGCAAGATATGCCGACGGTATGCTGGACCCCATTCAGCTCAATGCCATCGCTGTGGGCGACGGCGAGGACAGCGTGCTGATCATCGCCTCGGACTTCCTTGGCATCCGTGAAAACTACGCCACCCGCATCCGCAAGGTGATCGCAGAGCGCACGGGCATCAAGATGGATCACGTGATGGTGACCGCACTGCACCAGCACACCTCGATCTGCCTGCGCGAGGCGAACGATAACAACGTGTTAGAGGATCACGATTACATGCAGCTGATGTACCGCAAGTTTGCGGACGTGGCTCAGATGGCACTTGCCGATATGGCCGATTGCAAGATGACCTATGCCGAGCAGCAGGCGGAAAAGCCGCTTTCCTTCGTGCGCCGCTATATGCTGTCGGACGGAACGGTCAAGACCAATCCCAACGCCGACAAGATCGGTGATCTGAAGATCCTGGGTCCCACGGAGGATTCGGATAACACCGTACGCCTTGTGAAGTTCGTGCGCGAGGACGGCAAGAACATCGCGCTTGTCAACTTCTCCACCCACCCCGATGTGGTGGGTGGCACCAAGTATTCCGCCGACTGGCCCGGCTTCGTGCGCCGTTACGTGGAGCAAGAGCACGAGAACACCCGTTGCATGCTGCTCAACGGCTGTCAGGGCGACACCAACCACATCAACTTTATGCTGCCCACCAAGGAGGAGCGCTTCCCCCACGGCCGTGGCTACGCGCACGCCGAGCTGATGGGTCGTACCATTGCCAATACCGTGAACACCATCTGGGATAAGACCCGTGAGGTGGCAGGCGAGGGCATTGGTGCCGGCGTGACCACCGTTTACAACAAGACCCGCACCGACAAGGAGGAGTTCTTTGACGAGTGCTGGGACGTGTACGAGGCACGCGCGCTCAATCACGATTACAGCGTAAGCAAATCGAAGTCCGGCATCGCGATGGCAGAGGCCTACCGTGTGGTCAAGATCCGCACCGAGTCGCCGCTGTATCAGAAGATCCCCGTTACCACGCTGCGCGTGGGCGAGATCGGCTTCGTCGGCTTTGGCGGCGAGCCCTTCACCCATTACGCCACCGCCGTGCGCGAGAACTTCCCCGGCAAGATCGTGATCGCCGCTTGCTGTGCCAACGGCTATCAGGGCTATCTGCCCACCGCCAAGGCGTTCGAGCAGGGCGGCTACGAGGCGATCAGCTCGCCCTTCAGCCCTGAGCTGGAGAGCCAGTGCGTTGCCGCCGCCACCGAGCTTTTTGAGAAGATCTGATCATTTTGAAAAACGCACCCGTACGGGTGCGTTTTTCTTTTTCTTTTGTGCAAATTTCGGCTTTGGGGTTGACTTGACAGAAAAAATGCATTATAATGCCCGTAGGGCATTCGCCCCCAAAAAGGAGATTGTTCATGATACAAGCAGGATTTGCCAGAGTGGACGTCACGCCCCCTCTGGGTACGCCGATTTCCGGCTATTTTAACGCGCGCTACGCCAAGGACGTGCGCGATCCGTTGCAGATCAACGCGCTGGCCATTGGCAACGGCAGGGAAAGCATACTGATCCTTTCCTTTGACGTGGTCGCCATTGCGCAGAATTACGCGGACGAGCTGCGCGAGAGGATCTCACAAAAAACGGGTGTACCCGCCTCGCACGTGATGCTGTGCGCCCTGCATCAGCACACCGCGATCTGTCTTGGCGGGCGTGAGATATTCTGGCCTGTAAAGGACGAGCTGTATCTGCGTCATTTCTACCGCAAGGTCGTGGACGCGGCACAAATGGCCATTGCCGATATGACCGAGACACGCGTGTTCACCGCCGAGACACAAACTGCAAAGGAGATCGCCTTCGTGCGCCGCTATTGGATGGCGGACGGCAAGATGCGCACCAATCCCAACACCGAAAAGCACGGCAAGCCCGTGCGCCGCTGTGACGAATCCGACAACACGGTGCGCCTGATCCGTTTCTGTCGCGAGGGTAAAAAGGACATCGCCTACGTCAATTTCTCCACCCACCCCGACGTGATCGGGGGCAGCCGCTTTTCCGCCGACTGGCCCGGGTTTGTGCGCCGTTTTGTGGAGACGGAAAACGATGCGCTTTGCATCAGCGTGACGGGCTTTCAGGGGGACAGCAACCACTTGGATTTCTTCAAATCCAAGGAGGAGCGCTTCCCGCACGGCAAGGGCTATGATCACAGCCGCTATATGGGGCGCGTGATCGCCGATGCGGTGAAAAAGATCTGGAACGGGGGCACGGAGCATACGGCAGATGCGATCTGCGGTGACGTGCAGACCGTTTATAACAAAACCAATACCGCAGGGATGGAATACTATGACGAGGCGGCGCAATACGTCAAGGACTTTGAGGCGGGCATGCCGCAAAAGACTGCGCACATTGGTGACGTGGCCACCGCGTACCGCATTCTGGACTTGCGCACAGCACCCTTGTATCAGCCCGTGGTCGTGACGGTGCTGTCGCTTGGTGACATCCTTTTTGCGGGACTTGGCGGCGAGCCGTTCACGGCCTACACCCACGCCGCGCACGCGGCGGCAAAGGGCAAAACGGTGTTCTGCTCCTGTTGTACCAACGGTTATCAGGGGTATTTGCCGCACAAGCGCGCCTTCGAAGAGGGCGGCTATGAGGTGAGCAATACCTTCTTCACCCCTTCGCTTGAAGCGCAGATCGTGGAAAAAATGGGCGAAATGCTGGGGAATTTTGATTAAAAAAGGGGACTGTTATGATACAAGCAGGATTTGCACGAGTGGATATTACGCCGCCGCTTGGCAGCCCGATGTCGGGGTATTTTTACAAGAGATTTGCCGAGGGCGTGCTGGATCCGCTGTCGGTCAACGCGCTTGCCTTCGGCAACGGCGCGCAAACTGCCGTCATCCTTTCCGCCGATATTGCGGGGATGACGGAAAATTACGCGGACGAGGTGCGCGCACTGGTAGAGCAAAGGACAGGCGTGCCTGCCGTTTACGTGATGATCTGCGCATTGCATCAGCACACCTCCGTGTGCGTGGCACCGAATGGAAATCACGATGCGATCAAGGATAGCGTCTATCTGCATATGCTGTATCGCAAAATGGCGGACGCCGCCGTGATGGCGGTGAAGGATATGAGCGAGGCGGAGGTCTCCGTCGCCGCAGAGCAGACCGCAGAGCAGATCGCCTTTGTGCGCCGCTACGTGATGCCGGACGGCACGGTGGCGACCAATCCTTCCCGCCGCGGCCCCCTGCCCGTGCGCCCGTGTGACGAGCCGGACAACACCGTGCGCCTCATTCGCTTCAAGCGCGAGGGCAAAAAGGACATTGCCTACGTCAACTTCTCCACCCACCCCGACGTCATTTCGGGCAGTAAGCTTTCCGCTGATTGGCTCGGCTTTACGCGCCGCTTTGTCGAGGAGGACAATGCCGACGTGCATTGCATCTGCATCACGGGCTTTCAGGGGGACAGCAACCATTGTGACCATCTCACCCGCAACGAGCGCACCCTCTCCCGCGAGTTCGGCTATCAGCACAGCGAGCATATGGGACGCGTGATCGCAGATACCGTGAAGCGCATCTGGGATCACACCGAGGTGCACACGGGGGAGACGATCTTCGCCGAAAAGCAGGTCGTTTACAATAAGACCAACACCGAGGGCGAGGAGGAATATGCCGCGCAAAAGGCGTTTTACGAGGATTACGAGGCGGGCAAATTTGAAAAGCCCCCGCACATCTCGCTGCTCGCACGCGCCAAACGTATCATCAACCTGCGCACCACGGCGCTGTACCACGCGATCCCCATTACGGTACTGGGCCTTGGGGATCTTGCCTTTGTCGGCATTGGCGGCGAGCCGTTTACCTATTACACCTATGCCACCGTGGCGCTGGCGAAGGGTAAGACCGTGTTCTGCTCCAGCAACAGCAACGGCTACGTGGGCTATCTGCCGCACGAGCGCGCATACAGCGAGGGCGGCTATGAAACGAGCAGCACCGTGTTTACCAAGGAGCTGCAAGGTCAGATCCTTTCGACGGTGAAGGATATGTTGGAAAAATTTTAATAAGGATAAAGGAGAGTAAAACTATGATTCAAGCAGGATTTGCAAGAGTGGACATCACGCCCCCTCTCGGCACCCCCATTTCGGGCTATTTTTACCAGCGTCTCGCTGACGGCGTGCTGGACCCGTTGCAGCTGAATGCCTTGGCATTCGGCAACGGCGAGGACACCGCCCTGATCATTGCCTGTGACCTGATCGGTATGGTGATGACAAGCGGCAACGAGGTGCGCGCACTGATCTCGGAAAAGACGGGCGTGCCCGCCGAGCGCATCATGCTGTGCTGTCTGCATCAGCACACCTCCATCCGCATCGGTGATAAGCTGGGGAACAAAGATTACAGCAGCTTTGACGATCCTTCCTATCTGTCGATGCTGTACCGTCGCTTTGCAGACGTTGCCAAAATGGCGGTCGACGATATGAGCGAGGCAGTACCTTGCACCGCTGAGGCGCAGGCCGTGCGCGACATCGCCTTCGTGCGTCGCTACTGGCTGGAGGATGGTACGGTTGCCACCAACCCGTCCAGCAAGGGCCCCAAGCCCGTGCGCCGTTGCGACGAGTCGGATAATACCGTACGCCTGATCCGCTTTAAGAGAGAGGGCAAAAAGGACATCGCCTACGTCAATTTCTCCACCCACCCCGACGTCATTTCCGGCTGTAAGCTTTCTGCTGACTGGCCCGGATTTGTGCGCCGCTTCGTGGAAAAGGAGCAGGACGCCCTGTGCCTTTGCGTGGTTGGCTGTCAGGGTGACAGCAACCATTGTGATTACTTTAAGCCCGCCACGGAAGGCGAGGGTTGTATGTTCCCCGTAGGCAAGCGCTATCCGCACAGCGAGTACATGGGTCGCTCGATCGCGGATACCGTCGCGCTGATCTGGGATAAGACCGTCGCGCACACGGGCGAGACCGTGTTTGGCGGCTTTGAGGTCGTTTATAACAAGACCAATACCGAGGGCGAGGAAAAGTACGCCGAGCAAAAGCAGTTCTACGACGATTACGAGGCGGGCAAGTTTGAAAAAGCCCCGCACATCACCCAGCTTGCCTACGCCAAGCGCATCATCGGACTGCGCACCTCCCCCATTTACCGTGCCGTTCCCGTCACGGTGCTGGGTCTTGGTGACATTGCCTTCGTCGGCTTTGGCGGCGAGCCCTTTACCGATTACACCCACCAAAGCCACGCGGTGGCACAGGGTAAGACTGTGTTCTGCTCCTGCTGCACCAACGGCTACGAGGGCTATCTGCCTCACGCGCGCGCCTTTGAGGAGGGCGGCTACGAGGCAAGCAGCTCCTTCTTCACCCCCTGCCTTGAGGAGCAGTGCATCGAGGCAGTTGCCGGAATGGTGAAAAAGTTTTAAGCAAAAAAGTGGACGGATGTAAATCCGTCCACTTTTTCTTTGTTTTTGGGGAATTGGCTTGACCGCGGTGGCCAAATGCTTTATAATGAAGGTGAGATTTTTGCAAGAGCTTGCATATGGGCCGATCTGCAAAAGCAAAATTGCGAATCAGTAGGAGAACGGTATGAAATTTTTGATCTTTTCCGACTTTCACTATGAGCCGCCGCGCTTTCTTTGTACGGGCGTGGAGGGCATCAGACACATGCAACGCCGCGCCGAGGAGGAGGGATGCGACTTCATCATGCAGGCGGGGGATTTTTGCCACAGCGCAAAGGACGTGCCTGAGCTTTTGGAGGCGTACAACAATTTCCACATTCCGTCCTATCACGTGCTCGGCAACCACGATGCGGAGTTTACCCCTTACGAGAAAACGGTAGCACTTTACGGCATGCCGAACGAGTACTATCACTTTGACGTAGGCGGGTACCGTATGATCATCCTTAACCCCAATTACTACCGGGACGGGTCGAGTTTTGTGCATTTTTCCATGGCAAATTGGCTCCAGCACAACACTGAGCGCGACTGGTTCCCGAAGGAACAGCTGGACTGGCTGGAAAAGACGATCGCCGACTCCCCGTACCCGTGCGTGATCGTCAGCCACCAGAGCTTGGAGCGCGTGGACGGTGTGAAAAACCGTCAGGCGGCGCTGGATATTATCAACGCCGCCAACAAGCGCAAAAAGCATAGCGTGATCTTGTGTATCAACGGGCATTATCACCGCGACAATTTGCGCGTGATGGAGGGTGTGTGTTATCTCGACCTCAACGGCGCATCGAGCGATTGGATCGAAAAGCGCCACCACTGCTACCCCGATGAGCTGCACGAAAAGGTGACGAAGCTGCACCACCTCATTGTCAATGAAAGTCCGTTGTATGCCGTGATCGAGCTTACGGGCACGACCATCGACATCAAGGGCAGCGAGACAGAAATGCTTTGCGGCGTGACCTACCGCGACGTGGCGGGCTCCGACGGCTATGACCGTTGCGGTCGCCCCTGGAAGCCGCGCATCGACAGCAACAAGATCACGCTGGAATGAAGAAAAAAGAACGGTTTTCTCCACCCGTTTTGGGGGTAAACCGTTCTTTTTTTAAAAATAACTCCGCCGATAAGCCGGGTTCTGTCGTGGGACGGCCATCAATCTGCGCGCCACGTCACCGTGACGCTTCGGGATCTCTCCCGTGCCACCCGGGGGAATGTGTCGGGCCAACGTCCCCCATGCGGTGTTGCTTCGGATAGGGTTTACAGCAAACCTATGTTACCATAGGAGTGGGTGAGCTCTTACCTCGCCTTTCCATCCTTACCCTTGCGGGCGGTTTCTTTCTGTTGCACTTTCCCGGCAGTCGCCTGCGGCTGACGTTATCAGCTATCCTGCCCTGTGAAGCCCGGACTTTCCTCACGCTACTACCTTTCGGCATGATAGCGCGCGGCCGCCTGGCGGAGTTATGCCGCTATTATAACATGTGGAGGCCTTTTTGTCAAGGCAACACATTGACATTAAAAGTAAAATATGATATACTTGATGCAATGAAAAATGACGAAAAAGGAGGGGACGGCGTGCAATTTCTCATACTTCTGGCGCAAATACTGTTTCTCGGCACCGTGCCCGTGCTTTTTTTCGGGCTTATTTTGTGGCTGATCCGCCACATGATCATCTTCCTGCTTGGCGGCCCCGTCGGGCGGAAGGTGCAGAAATTTCTGTTCGCCTGCACGGCCCCCGTCCGTGCCGCGGGGCACGTGATGGCGGCGGTGCTGTTCTGGCATCGGGTAGAGCGCGTGCGCTTTCTTCGCTGGAACGCCCCTGACGGCGAGCTCGCCTTTGTCGAGCATTCCTATCATCCGCGCAATCCCGTGGCGCTGCTTGGCAATTTCTTTTACGCGCTGACGCCCGCTTTTCTTAGTCTTGCGCTGACGCTGGCGGTGTTTTTGCTGTGCTTTGACGGGGTGACACAGGGGCTTGTCGAAACGGTTTCCGCGCTGGAGGGGAGTGGCTCCTTTGTCGATTACGCGCGCGCCGCGTGGGGGCTGCTGCCCGCGATGTTTTCTTCTATGAAGGAGCATGCCGCACTGAAAATATTGGGCGCTTTGTTGCTGTTGCTGCTCAGCATGGGGGCGTTTGTTTCGCTAAGGGAGCTGGTAGATGCGTTCACGGGCATTCTTTTGTACGTGGGAGCGGCACTTTTGTGCTGTGGGGTGTTGTTTTTGCTGGACGCGCGCGTAAGACGCGTGGCACTGGGGGCACTGCGTGCCTTTGCCACCGGCGTGACGGCGTTGTTTTTGCCCTTGTTGCTTGCCGCGCTTGCGCTGCTTGCCTTCGCGGCAATCTTTTATCTGGTGCGCAAGCTGTACGCCGTTCCGGGCGAGGAAGATGCGGAATCCGAGCTTGCCGAAAAGCGTTGATTTTGAAAAAATGACGGAAAAGTCGGATACGTATCCGCTTTTTGACGTGGAAAGGTAAAAAAGATGAGAAAGACGAAAATTGTTTGTACGATAGGCCCTGCTTGCTCGGATGCGGCGGTGCTGATGGATATGTGCCGCGCCGGCATGAACGTGGCGAGACTGAATTTTTCGCACGGCACCCATGAAAACCATCTGGAGAATATCGAAAAGCTGAAGCGCATTCGAAAAGAGCTTGGATGCCCCCTTGCGATCATGCTGGATACCAAGGGACCGGAATACCGCCTGGGGCTGTTCCGAAACGGCAAGGAGACACTGAACACGGGGGATTGCTTTACCTTTACCACACAGGACGTCGAAGGGGACGCCTCCCGCGTTTCCGTGAGCTATAAGGACCTGCCGCGCGAGATGGAGAAGGGGGATCGGATCCTTGTGAACAACGGTCTTCTGATCTTTGAGGTACAGGACGTGACCGACACAGACGTGCATTGCCGCGTGCTGGCGGGCGGTGAGATCTCCAACCGCAAGAGCATGAGCTTCCCAGGCAAGGTGCTCAAGCAGAAGTATCTCAGTGAGCAGGATAAAAAGGATCTGTTGTTCGGCATTCAGACCGACGTGGACTACGTGGCCTGCTCCTTTGTCTCTACGGCGCAGGATATCCGCGACGTGAAGGAATTTCTTGCGCAAAACGGTGCGACGCGCATCAGCTTGATTGCCAAGATCGAGAATCGCTCCGGAATTGAAAATATCGAGCAGATCTGTGCCGAATGCGACGGCATCATGATCGGCCGCGGCGATATGGGCGTGGAGATCCCCTTTGAGGAGCTGCCCGCCATCCAGAAGGCGTTGATCACCAAATGCCGTATGATGGGTAAACGCGTGATTACCGCCACCGAAATGCTGGAGTCAATGATCCACAACCCCCGCCCCACCCGTGCGGAGATCTCGGACGTGGCCAACGCCGTGTTTGACGGCACCAGCGCCATCATGCTGTCGGGTGAGACGGCAGCCGGCAAGTATCCTGTGCTGACGGTAGAAACGATGTCTCGCATTGCAGAGCAGGCGGAAAAAAGCATCGATTATACCGAGCGCTTCCGCACCACCAATTTCCGCATCCGCAACGAAATGGACGCCATTTCGCACACCGTATGCGGCATGTCGATCGATCTGCAGGCCAAGGCCATCGTGGTGGCCTCTGTCAGCGGCAAAACGGTGCGCATGGTGTCGCGTTTCCGCTCTCCCGTGGATATTCTGGGCCTTTCCGTGGACGAAAAGACCTTCCATCAGCTTGCGCTTTCCTGGGGCGTGATCCCCGTGATGTGCGAGCTTTACCCCTCGCAGGAGGTGCTCTTTTACTCCGCCGCACGCATTGCCAAGCAGAAGATGGCGTTGCAGGCGGGGGACAAGGTGATCATCACGGGCGGCTCGCAGATGAACAAGCCCGGCGCCACCAATACCATCCGTTTTGAAACGATCTGACGTCGATTATTTCAAAGAAAAGAGTTGTGCATGTTGCACAACTCTTTTCTTTTTTGTAAACAATGTTGCAACTTTATTGCACAAAACTACCTTTTTTGGTATAGTGTAAGTAGATACGGGAGGGGAGTGAGTGTTATGATTGAAATCCGGGATCTGGAAAAGATATACGTGGGCGAAAAGGGGCAACGGGTGTTTGCCCTGGATCGTGTCAGCTTGCGCTTCCCATCGAAGGGGCTTGTTTTCATTGTGGGAAGATCGGGGTGCGGGAAAAGCACGTTATTACATATTTTGGGAGGATTGGAGCCCCCAAGTGCCGGCGAGGTGATCGTGGAGGGACGGAGCACCAAGCATTTTTCCCGCCGTGACCTGGATGATTATCGCAATCACCGGGTCGGGTTTGTATTTCAGGAATTTCATATGCTGGAGGAGTTTTCCGTTCGTGAAAACGTGGCATTGGCCCTTGCGTTGCAGGGTGTCTTGGCAAGTGATGCGCAGGTCGAGGAGGTACTGGAGCGTGTGGGGATGGCGGGGTATGGTGACCGTCGCCCGAACGAGCTGTCGGGAGGGCAGAAGCAACGCGTAGCCATTGCACGCTGTCTGATCAAAAATCCGCCGATATTGCTGGCAGATGAGCCGACGGGCGCGCTTGACAGCCAAACGGGAGAGCAGATCCTTACACTTTTGCAAGAGCTTTCTCGCGAGAAGCTGGTGTTGGTGGTGTCGCATGATCGCGACTTTGCCGCGCGGTATGCAGATCGCATCGTCGAGCTGTCTGACGGTCGCGTGATCGGGGATAGCGATGCGGAAAACGAGGATGTGTGTGAAATGACGGAGGAGGATGATCCGCCCCGACGTCGGGAACGGGCACGGCTTTCCCTGCGACACGCCGTTCGCATGGGGCTGCACGGGCTGTTCTATAAAAAGCTTCGTCTGGTCGCCACCGTGCTGCTTTGCGCCATGGCGTTCTCTCTTTTCGGCGTGGTCAGCACAATGGCGTCTTATGATCGGGAGCGCGTGCTGGTGGATTCTGTTCTGGATGCGCAGATATCCTATGCGATGCTTGCACCCATCGAAACGTTAACAAGCTATCGGGGGCAGGAGGTCGTTAACGTGCAAAGGCGTGCGGTAGGAATGAGCGCCGCACAGCTGGTGACGTTACAGCAAAAAACGGGTCTTTCCTTCTATCCCGTGTTCAACGGGGCTACGGCATCCAACGCCGCACGAGACATGCAGAGCTTTGCCTTTTCCTTTGAAAATTTAAAGCAGTCGAAAGAAACGACGCAAGCATTTGACGGGTATCTGTACGGTTTCACACCCTTGGACGCGAGTGCCGTAGAGGCATTTGGCTATACCCTTACGGGCAGGATGCCGCAGAAAAACGGCGAAATCGTGATCACGGAGTTCGTTTACCGGCAATTCAAGACTTGCGGATTTCAAAATACGCGATTTGGCGAGTCGGTGGAGGCCGACGAGCTGAATATGACCGAGGGGGACGCGAGCTCGATCTTGGGCAAGCATTTTACCGTTTACACCTCCTCCAACATGGCATTCACGCTGGGGGGCGACCGGGGCAAGCTGCCCAAATACGATTATACCATTGTCGGTGTACTGGACACCGGCTTTGATTACGAACGGTATGCCTCCTTTTTGCCGGGTGGATCCCCTGCGGCGGACGGTGACCTTGTCGATACACTGCTTTTGGAGGAGCTGAAGGAGGCACTTGCCTGCAGTCCGCACACGCTGGGGATCCTCAGTGTTGGGGATATTGCCACGATGGCGCAGGACGTTGTGACGCGGGCGGGCGGTTACGGACAGCGCGAGCCGGATCTTCCTTGGGCCTCCATTGATCTTATGATGCAGTATCCGACGGTAGATGCCGTCAATGGCATCTCTTCCTTTCATAGCGAGAAGACGATGACGCAAATGGAGGTGCTTTGGTTGGACGGTAGGAAGCGTGATGCGCTTGCCGATGACGAGATCGTGATCAGCAGTGCGTTGCTTTCCTATCGGATCCCTTTGGATTATGCCCCGATTTTACAAAAGATCTACGAGGTGGTCGGCGAAGCTTGTTGGGAGCTTACCGAGGTGACTGACACCTATTATGTGCGTGTGGCGCGCGCGGCAGTCCTTCGCTATGTGCAGGAGCATTTGGAGGAGTACAGAGATGTTTTGCAGACCACCTGGGGAGCGTTGCCCGATGCGATTCTTGGCGAAAAATGGGCGAACGCGCTTTATGAGCAACGGCAGCTCTCGCCCTTTGCACAAAGTGCCACGGGTGAAGCGGTGATTGGCGCGGCTATGGATGCACTTTTGCCGACGCTTTGCGCATTCTTTCGTCTGGACACCTCCTATCCGATAAATGCGGAAATGAGGAAGGCGGTCCTTCTTGCACTGGTGCAAATGTATGATGAAAAGATAGTGGACAAGAAAAGTGCGAGCGCAGCGCCGCTTTCATCGAAGGATACGAGCGCAGAAAATATGCATTTGTGGACGGTGGCACAACTGGAAAGCGTTTATTGCGGCTATTACGCCGCCTTGGAGCTTTCGCAAGCGGAGCTGTGGCGCGACGAGGCATTCTTGCGTTATATCTATACGGTTTCCGGGTATTCCGAGACGCAATGGGAAGGGTTTACCGAGGCACGCCGTCTGGAAATCGCCACCGCGCATTATGCGGAATATTTATATCGGATCGGCGCGGACAAAAATCTGTACGGCACGCTTAACGCCTTTTCGCTTCGCTTAGAGGCATTTTGTCAGCTTTGCCGCATCGCGGGAGTCGGGGACGAGAGCGTTTTGTACCGTGACATAGCGCTTTCCTGTCGGGCTTATCCCGGGGGAACTTGGCAACCGAGCGCAGCTTTTCAAAACACGCTTTCTGCGTGCCGTTTTCGTGTGGTGGGTGTTTACGATGCCAATCTTTACGCAGGTAGTGCGGTGCAGGATCGCTTGATGCAGGCCGTGCAAACGGAGCTGATCGAGCAGGAGCTTTCCTGGAACGCAGATAGCGTGAAGGAGAGCGGACATTGGTGCTATGCGCTTGGTGCTATGCCGCAAAAGAGAGAGGCAGTAGAGGCATTGGTGGCTTTAGAGAGCGAGGAGAGCGATCTTGCTTTTGTTTTGAAAAATCAAGTGGTCTCCACGCTGGATGCTGTGGGAAATGATGTGCAGGATATCACCTTTTACATCAGCTTTGTGGCGCTGGGCTTTCTTTTGTTTGCGGGGCTGTTGATGGCCACGCTGATCGGCACCTCGGTTGCCTATAAACAAAAGGACATCGGCATTTTGCGTGCACTTGGCGCCGGCTCGGGCGACGTTTACCGTGTGTTTTTTGCGGAAGCGGGCGTGCTGGCCATGCTGGGGGCCCTGCCCGCCGTTCTTGTCAGTATCGTTGCCACGTGGCTGATCAATCGCGGCGCGCATCTGGCAGGAGTACGGCTATCCCTGCTTCACTTTGGGCCCGTACAGCTTTTGGCCTTGCTTGCCGTGGCCGTCTTGTCGGCCCTGCTTGCCGCAGTGTTGCCCATTTGGCGCATGAATACCCTCTCGCCCGCTGCACTGATCAGGGGGAAATAAACGGCAATTGAGCTTTGATTTTGCTATTGCAATCGGTAAAAAAATCGTGTATAATAAAAGAACCGATCGTTTTCTAAATTAACGATTGCGGAAAGGAGACCCAAGTACATGTTGGAAATTCGCAACATAACCAAAGTGTATCGCTCGAAAACGGGCGAGAGCGTGAAGGCGTTGGACAACGTCAGCATCCAATTCCCCGAAACGGGAATGGTCTTTCTGCTGGGTAAATCCGGCAGTGGTAAGTCCACGCTGCTCAACGTCATCGGCGGTCTTGACAGCGCCGATAGCGGTGAGTTTATCATCAAGGGGAAATCCTCCAAGGATTTTGTCGGCTCTGATTTCGATGCTTACCGTAACACCTTTATCGGCTTTATCTTCCAGGAATACAACGTGCTGGACGAGTTCAGCGTGGGGGCCAACATCGGCCTTGCCTTAGAGCTGCAGGGCAAAAAGGCCACCTCTGAGGCCATTACCTCGATCCTTGCACAGGTGGACCTTGTGGGCTACGCAAACCGCAAGCCCAACGAGCTTTCCGGCGGTCAGAAGCAGCGCGTGGCCATCGCGCGTGCACTGGTGAAGGATCCGCAGATCATCATGGCAGACGAGCCGACGGGCGCGTTGGACTCCAATACGGGCAAGCAGATCTTCGACACCCTCAAGGAGCTTTCCAAGACCAAGCTGGTGCTGATCGTGTCGCACGACCGCGATTTTGCGGAAAAATATGCCGACCGTATCATTGAGCTGGCCGACGGGCAGGTGATCGAGGACGTGACCAAGCACGCGCGCGAGGCGGAAAAGATTTCCGACGGCGTGCACCGCATCAACGATCACATTCTGCGCATCGAAAGCGGGTACCGTCTGACGGCGAAGGATCTGGATATGATCAACGCCTATCTTGCCCAAAATCACGGCGACGTGCTGCTTTCGGGTGACAACCGCGTCAACGAGGAGCTGCGCTCGGCGGTGGGTATTTCCAAGGAGGGACACAGCACCGTATTTGAACGTACGAAGCCGGAAGAGGACATCGAGATCAAGAGCTATGAAAAGCGCGACTCGAAATTCATCCGTTCCCGCTTGCCGATGAAGAACGCGGTGAAGATCGGTGCCTCCGGTCTCAAGCACAAAAAGTTCCGTCTGTTTATGACGATCCTGCTCTCCTTTATTTCCTTTGCCATGTTCGGTCTTGCCAGCACCGTGGCGGCGTATGAGAACATCTCCTCCGCCACAAGATCGATGATCGACTCGAACGTGCGCAACGCCTCTGTGACCGTGACGGTACGTCATACGGTCGATTACGGCGACGGCGACGTGAGCCACTGGTACAACGATGCCGGCATCAACGAGGAGGATATCGCTTACCTCAATGCCGAGACGGGCTTGAACTTTGTGCCCGTTTACACGGGCTCGCCCTATGCTTACGGTGGTGGCTTCTCCCTGAACGGGCAAATGCCCGCTTATGAGGGCACGCAGGCCTTTAACGGCCAGCTGACGGGCTTTGTGGACCTTTCCTTTGAGCAGATGCAAAAGACCGGCTTCGCGCTTGTCGGTGAGTGGCCGGATGCAAAGGGCGAGATCGTCATCAGCGAATTCTTGTTCCGTCAGTTCAAGGCGTACGGCTACACCGACGGCGAGGTGACGATCGCCAAGGATAAATTGACGATGGATAACAACGCCGAGACCGGCATCATCGGCAAAAAGCTGATCCTTTCCGGCAACGGCTTCTGGAAAGATATGATCCAGATCGGCGGCATGCAGACAAACGGTGCCGTGCTGACCATCGTGGGCGTGGTGGATACCGGCTTTGATTACACCCGTTACGAGGCATTCCTGCCGAAGGACAAGAACGAGCCGCAGATGGGCGGAAACAACGATACGGGCCTTGTGGATATGGTGTTGCAAAACGAGCTGAATTACGAGCTGAGCTACGGCTTCCACGCGCTGGCCTTCACCACTGCGGATACCGTGACCGCCATTGCGGCCGCAGGCACCTCGCACTATATTGAGGTCGGCACCTATATGTCCGGTTGGAACGCACAGCTGCAGCTGGTGCTGACAAAAGAGGTCACCATCGGCGGCGAAAAAGAGGAAACGTATAAAGACACGCGCACGATGTACCGCGTGGCAAAGATCGCAGATCTTGCCAACCTTGGCGGCGCGGAAAACGTGGAGTGGTTGGACGGCCGCACCGATGGCACGCTGAAGGAAAACGAGATCCTGATCTCCTCGCAATACAAGGACTGGTTCCGCATCAATTCGGCAGAGGTCACGCTCAGCGAGGCACGCCTGAACGCCTTGATTGCCCTTTGCGGCGAGGAAAACTGGAACAAGGCAGACCCCGAAAACGTGGTCAGTCTTTACGACCGTGTGCGCCGCGCGGCGGCCACTGCTTACATGATCGAGTCCTTGGAAAAGGAGTCCGGTCTGAAGGCGAAAATTGAGGAGGAGATCCAAAATAAGGAATTTGCGGGTGACGCACTTGCCTACTGGCAGGATATGTGGTTTAACCAAGGCACACCCGGTTACCCCTGGTACATCATGTCGGACAACAACGAGCCCAATCTGAATTTTGATCAGGTGGAGGAGCTGCTCTGGCAAAAGCCGGAGCTCCTCGCCTTCGTGGAAGAATTTATGGGTATCGACCTGCCCGATGACATGGATCATGATCGGGTGCGCGAGCTCTTCCATTCGCTGACCGCTGATTTTTACGTGGAGGATCTGACACACACCTTCCAGCTTTACGAGCTGTATGACAGATTGCGCGACATGTACGTGGCCAGAGAACTGGAAACGCATCAGCCCTGGCTGAATGATAAGATGATCGAGCTTCTGATCGGTGCGAAGTACGCCGGCATCGACAGCATCCAGGCCTGGAACGCATTGGGCGGGGAGCAGCAATGGCAGATGGAATGCTTCTACCGCGACTGGTATATCTCGGATGATAGATTTGCTGCATATTACGAGCAGGCGGGGTATATCAAGCCCACCTACACCTATCAGCAGTACAACGATCTTGGCATGGAGATCCTCATGCACATGTCCGGTATGACCATGGATGATATGCTGAAGCAGATCACGACGCAGATCGTGGAGCAAAACTATGAGACGCAGTCCGAAAAGGTGCTGAGCGAGCTGCAATACAGCATCGCGGGCTTCTTCCAAAACAGCGGAAACGGTGACGTGTTCGTCAGCGACACGATGTACGCTTATTATCAGGAATGGAACAGCAAGATCATGGAGGAAAACACGGGCAGCGCCTATAAGGAGGACGTGGCCGTGCACAAGGATGGTATTTGGTCCTTTGCCATTGCGCCGATGCCGAGCGACGCCGCCGTGATCGAAAAGCTTGCCACGATGCACTATGCAGAGGATGGCACCGTTGATCTGAAATACCAGTTGAACAGCGCCGTGATGGCGACGCTCGGCTCCTTTGACGAGATCATTGAGGTCGTGGCACAGGTCTTCTTCTGGGTGGGTCTTGCGCTTGCCGTGTTCTCCGCGTTCCTTTTGATGAACTTCATTGCGACCTCGATCTCCTACAAGAAGCGCGAGATCGGTATTTTGCGTGCCGTGGGTGCCAGATCCTCCGACGTGTTCAAGATCTTCTTCAGCGAGGCGTTCATCATCGCCTTCATCAACTTCCTGCTGGCCATGGCGGCCTCTCTTACCACGGTGATCATTCTGAACAACTATATGCGCACGCAGGGCATTAACATCACGCTGTTGTCCTTCGGCATTCCGCAGGCGCTGTTGATGCTTGCCATCAGCGTCTTTGTGGCGGCTGCCGCGTCCTTCCTGCCGGTTTACAGTATTGCCCGCAAGAAGCCCGTCGACGCTATAAAAGACCGTTAAAATCGTCGTATTGCGGCGTTGCTCCTCGCGGACGAACTCGACGTAGGCTACTACGCCGTCGTCCGTCCGCTGTGGTGCGCCTTGCACTACTTAGATTTAAACGGTCTTACGGATCGCTGAAAATCTTCGCATTACTGCGTTGCTCCTCGCGGACAAACTCGGCGTAGGTTACTACGCCGTCGTCCGTCCGCTGTGGTGCATCATCGCGCAAGCGATATGCGATCACGGCAAAGCCGTGATGGGGCGCCATTGTACTGCTTTGATTTTTAACGATCGGGGAAGTTTGGCTTTCATCGGTCTTACGGATCGCTGAAATTTATATTGTCTGTTTGTGAACTAAAACACTTTTGCCGGCTATGGTGGATGCCATGGCCGGCAAATTTAAAGGAGAAAATATGTTGGACCTTTTGATTCGTGGCGCTACCGTGCTGGACGGTACGGGGCGCGAGGGCTTTTTGGCCGATATTGGTGTGAAGGATGGGAAGATCGTCAGCGTGGGAGAGGGCGGCGAGGCCGTGCGCGTGATCGATGCGCGGGGGCTTACCGTCACGCCCGGATTTATTGACTCGCACAGCCACTCGGACAGAGCCATGCGTGACTATCCCGACCAGCGCGAAAAGATCGAGCAGGGGATTACCTTGTCGATCGCAGGACAATGCGGCAGCTCGGTGGCACCTGCGCGGGATAAGGACACGGGAAAGCTGACCACTGCAAAGGAATTTTTGCAGGAGATCGCGTGCGTGCCGCAGGGATCGAGTGCGAAGATGCTGATCGGACACGGCTCCCTGCGCCGCGTGGTCATGGGCAGCGAAAAACGCGCGCCCACCGAGGCGGAGCTGGCACAGATGAAGGCACTGCTGCGAGAGGGCCTGGAGGCAGGTGCTTTGGGGCTTTCCTTCGGCCTTATTTACGTGCCCGGTTGTTATGCGACTACCGAGGAGTGCATCGAGCTTGCCCGCGTGGTCGCGGAGTATGACGGCATTTTGGCCGCCCACATCCGCAACGAGGGAGATGAGCTTCTGGAGGCGGTGGAGGAGTTTTTGGCGGTGATCAAGGCCTCCGGATGCCGCGCGGTATTTTCGCACCACAAGGCGGCGCGCAAATGGAACTGGGGCAAGGTGAAAAAATCGCTTGCCATGATCGACGCGGCCAACGCCGCGGGCGCGGATATCTACGTGGATGCGTACCCTTACGTGGCATCGGGCACCACGCTGGTTGCGACTTTTCTGCCCAAGCAATTCCATTTTGAGGGCATGACGGATGCCTTGCAGCTTCTGGAGGACCCCGAGCGGATCGCGCAGATCAGAGCGTGGGCAAAGGGGCGCTGGGACAACGATTATTCCTGGGTACTGCCTTACCGCATTCCGGGGCATGACGAGTACGCGGGATTGAATATCAACGAGATCGCCGATCTGCGAGGACAAGCAGACCGCATGGACACGATCTACGATCTGATCCGCGAAACGAACAAGGCGCAGGGCGCATGCTTTTTCAGCATGAGCGAGGAGGACGTGGCATACGTGCTCTCGCATCCGCGCGTGATGATCGGCACCGATTCTTCAGTCGCGTGCGGCAAGAGTGTTTTTCATCCCCGCTTGCGCGGCACCTTCCCGCGTGTGCTGGGACGCTACGTGCGCGAGCGCGGCGTGACCACGCTCCCCGAAATGATCCGCAAAATGACCTCCTTGCCCGCCGCCGTGTACGGCATCCCAAACAAGGGCGTGATCCGCGAGGGCGCGGATGCCGACCTTTGTGTGTTTGATGCCGCGCGCATTATCGACGGCGCGGATTTCTTCGAGCCCACCCGCAAAAACGAGGGGCTTTTCTTCGTGATCCTGGACGGCAAAATCGTGGTGGAGGACGGCATCTACAACGGCACGCGCGCAGGGCGCGTTTATTTGGAGAAGCGCTGATAAGAATATAAAAGCCACCGTGGCGGTGTTTAACCGCCACGGTGGCTTTTTTCATTTTAGTACCTTTAGGCGGCCCCGCACGAAGTGCGAAACAAGAAACCACCCGCTATGCGGGTGGGCAACAGAGGTTATACCTTGAAAAAGGCCTTCCCCAAGCGGGGGAAGGGGGACCGC
>SVSG01000020.1 GCA_015064415.1 Oscillospiraceae bacterium
AGGGCGGCAAAAGAGGCAAAGGCAATAGGCTTGAGTATACGAAAGCCAGCGGCTTGAGCCGCTGGCCGGTAGTATTGGGCTTTTAGCCCTTGTGCAAACCACCCGTTTGACGGGTGGTTATGATTATGATGGGATTAGCGAAAAGCTACCCTCCGAGAGGGAGGGGGACCGCGATAGCGGTGGAAAGAGCCTGCGTGACCTTGAGCTTAGCTTGACTTTATTGTAACGCACTCTCCCTCAGTCACCGTCTGTGACAGTTCCCTCCCGAAGGGAGACTTAGAATGCGCACAACCAAAGGGGTATGGGCTTTGCCCTACGCCTTTGTATTACAAAGGCGTAACCGGCGATAAAACGGAGCAGTTAAATAAGAGCTTGAAGAGCAATAAACCGCTTCAGCATCCGGATTAAGGGTAGATAACGAATGCGAAGAAAAAGTGCAGAATTTTTTGCAGGAAGCCGAGGGGAACCTCATAGAAGTCCAATTGTCCGACATTGGAGTAGATGGGCTCTATGAATAGGGAAAGGATAGCGACGATGGTACCGATCGTCAATGTAATGCAAAGGATGGGGCTGAACAAAAGTGTCAGAATCAAGTAGATAGAAATATGCATTTCAAAGCCACCGCTTACCTTACCCCAGCCGGCTTCGATGGCGTCATTGGTCAGAGAAAGGGGGTTGGAGGAATACGTCTTGAACTTCGCGCCGCTTCGATGCTCAAACTTATAGTTGCCATTGTAGGTTTCAACCGTCACAGCGCAACCGCGAATCGACACCAAGAACGCTGCCGAGAGGAAGAGGATAAAAAATGATAAAATGGGGTTGAGCAGCGGTATATTTAAACCCGCGAGGAAAGAGGGAACGCTACCTATCATTCCGAAAAGACCATATGCCATCAAAAGGGATAGGGGGAGAACAAAGAAAGCCATCAGAATTAGATTTGCCACCCGCCCTATACGGAATTCACTCCCGAGTTCGATGTAAAACAGGTATCCAAAGATGGCGGCGATCACGTTGTCATCATCGAAGGTCAACTCAAGGCTACTTTCTTGAAAGCGCGTGCTAACAATCGTTCCGAGAAGAATGCGAATGAAGGCGATGGGGGCCAAAAGGAACTCCATCAGATAGGGGAAGATCTGAATACATTCTCTAAGCCGCCCCATAGCCAATGCAAGGGCAGCCAAAAGAACTGCAAGGAAGATAATGGGCACGGCCTTGTCCTGCATGCTCGACGTTGCAATCCCGATTATGCTCATGCCAAGGATTGTCTGAAAAATGGAAACAACATATGCGAAAAACTTTTTCATAATACGAACTCCCCTTATAATAATAGCTCAATATGCAATGGTCCGACCCCATTATAGCACACACTTTTAGAAAAGTCAACAATTGAGGGCTACATTACGTGGATTTTCGGCGTTTATTTACAGTCGATATTCAGTAGGCGTTTTTGTAAAAGATAGTAAAAGATATTATTAAAGGGCTAACGGCAAAAAGGTATTAGCGGTGTTGACGTCACGCTTGATATTTATTCTCACCCGGACGTTTCCATGCAGCAGATCTGTGTCGATTTTCTGCCAAAATAACAAAAAAGAGCACCCGATTGGGTGCAAGCGCGATTTCGCGTCGAGAGAGAGGTATTCGCGCGATGCGCGAAAATTCGCACGCCCTCGCCCAGTGAATGCCGCGCGTTGCGCGGCGCTCCCCGATCTTCGGGCGGCGAAACCGAACTCTCGCCCCGCTATGCGGGGCAGAGTTCTCTCTCCGGCACAAAAAAAGCAGGGCGATTGCCCTGCTTTTTTTATGGCGGAGAGAGAGAGATTCGAATTTTCCAACCGATGAAAAAACGGATAAAAACGAGTGCAATCAAATGCCGTCAAATCCTTGCGCAATCGGGGCTTTTAGGTTTTCTTGTGAAATTGAGGCAAATCGAAAGTTAAGGGGTAAGGGGTACGATAAGGGGTATGAAAATGGAGCGTGAATATCTCGCGCGCACGCGCTTTGTCGGCCCGAAAACGGGGGTGGTGGCTCCTTTGCGTCGGTGGTTTCTTGTGTGACCTCGCCGTAGCGGATGAAATTCACAAACGTCTACGTTTTTGCGTTCCCTCTCGGGCGATTTTCGTATTTTTGGGGGAGTGGTCAGCGTTCGAACTTCGACGAGCATCGAACGCCCCAACGCGCGCCTGCGCGTTTTTGTGTTCGAACTTGTTCAAAGACCAACGAAAAAGGAGCGAGAGATCTCGCCCCTTTTTGATGGTCATATTTCCAAGCCCTGGATGGCATTCTCGTATAGGAATAATTTCAGTGCCTCGGGCTCGCCGTTGTTATAATAATCAAACAGCAGACCGTTAAACTGCTCCATGTGTTTGTCTGTGATCGTCAGTATGCCCGCGCCCGCTTCAAGCAGGATCTTATTAGCGACCGTCAAGCTCGTGCGCTTGTTGCCGTCCCAAAAAAATTGCCCTCTCGCGCCCCAAACAAAAGCATTGAGCGCTTTTTCCGTGGCGGTGGTATCGGAGGCGAGGAGTGCGACTAATTGCTCCTCCACGCTCGAAAATTCGGGGATAGGCGGCAAATAGTCGGTGCCGGATATGCCTACGGTACCTGTGCGGAGCTTTCCCCACTCTAACGCCTCATTTCGCGCGATAAACTCATTGAGCTTGCAAATATACTCCACGGTCAGTGGGGCGTCGATGCTACCCATCAGATAACGCCAGGCGTCGCGCATATTGAGAATGGCTTGAATATCATCGAGCTGCACGCTCGGCACGTTCACGCCGTTTAAGATCGTGCGCGTTTGTGGGAAGGTCACGGCGCGGTTTTCCATCCGCATACCGCAATACACGTTTTCGTCCCACTTCTTTTTGGCAAGGAACGCGCTTTGCTCGGGGGTCAGATGGTATTTGTCTTGGTATTTCATCATAGCTTTTTATCCCTCTCTATGGTTTCCCGTATCGCTCTTTGGATAAATCCGTTAACGCTACCATTGTCATATTTGTCCGCGTGCGCCTTTAACGTTTCTTTTTCGCCCTTGGGCACTGTTAGATTGATGCGATCATAGTTTTTATCATTGTATCGGTTTTTAACTGCGGCTGATGTTTTTCCCATGATTTCACCTCCTGCATATATTATACTATACCCAAGGGGATTGCGCAAGTATGCAAAATGCACAAAAATACTTGCGCAAGTTCGTGTAAAATTCCGGCTTGACATAGTTGCGCAAGTATGATACAATATAGGTGTAAGGCAAGGGAGCCACCCCGATACGAAAGGAAGTGAGGCAATGACCGATGGCATGACAAATGCAGAGTTCAACGCTTTTCTTGAAACGCTGGCGAAGCTGATCGAGAGCAAAGCGCAGACACCTGCCGAGGCCGCCGAGATCGTTCGGCAAGCCAAGGCATAAGAAAAAGGTAGCGACCGCCAACCAAGCAAACCGCTACCTAACCCCCAAAAAGGGCGAGCAGAGAGCCTTACCCCTGCCGCCCTCCATTATACACGAGTAAGGCGACAAAGTCAAGTCAAAAATCAAAATTTATGGAGGAACACAAAATGAGCGTTAATGAAATGAGCAGCAAGATCCGCGAGCTGAAGGAGCTGAAAGCATTTGCCGAGCAGATTGCCGAGGAGATCACCGCCCTGGAGGATGCCATTAAGGCGGAAATGACCGCCCGCAACACCGAGGAGCTGACCGTGGACGTTTACAAGGTCAGATGGACCACCGTCAACAGCAGCCGCTTTGATACCACGGCTTTCAAAAAGGCCATGCCCGAGCTTGCAGAGCGTTACACCAAGCAAACGACCACCCGCCGCTTTTCTATCGCGTAAGGAGGCAAAAAATGACCGAGAACACACAACGCCTCTTGAACAACGCACACGACCATATGCAAAGCGCAAGCAGCTTACTGACCGTATTTTATGACCGATACTTTGAAAACCGAGAGGGCGGAGCCGCCGCCCTCTCCGAGGATGTCAAAGCGCGCCCCGAAATGATCGGCAATTTCGTTTGCACCGTGCTTCGCCTGCTCAACACCGCAGAAAAGAACCTCGGTGTCGCCCTCTCGGAGGTGGATGCGTGATGCAGTACACAAAGCAAGAGATCGTGACAATTGCGATCGCCACATACGATGCCGGAGTTTATCTTGATACCGCATACGATAGCTTGCACGCTTTTTGGGAACATTATTTTGGTTACACAGATCCTATCCATCGAAGCGAGCTTGTTTCTGATGCCCAAGACCGCCCCGATTTCGTTGGAAACCAGCTGTATGGAATTCTTCACCTGCTCTACGAGGTAAAAAAGGAATTGGGTGTGTTCGCGGATCCCGATTGCCCAGCCGTGCAAGCATACATGGCAAATGCAAGGGAAAAGCAGGCGATCATAGACACCCAAAAAGAAACGGAGAAATAAAAGTGCAGAGCCGGCAAGATTAGGCCTTGTCGGCTTTTTGTTCGCCCTCTCCGTATGTGCGATTGAGTGCAGCTTGAAAAAAATCGTCAACATCAAAAGAAGATCCCTCTCGCTCCCGGAGAAGCTCGTCTTCCCATTGCTCGCGCCTTAACCAAGTCGCAGGGTTGGGAATGTATTGTTTATCTTGCCATTGCCCGCTTTGTTTTTGGGCTTGAATGGCTACGAGTATGGTATCTAATAGGATAGTGCCCGGCTTGATCTTTTCAAACGCTTTTTGAGCCTCTTTTTTAGCAACCTTTTTCGGGTATGCCTCCCAAAAACGATCAAATGCGGTTTCTGTTTCTATCTCTCCCTCGGGAGAGGGAGTAATATCATTATCATTGTCATTATCATTATCATTGTCATTATCATTATCATTGTCATTATCATTATCATTATCGGTTTTTTTCGGTTTTTCTAAAAACCGTTCGGTTTTTGATAAAACCGTTTGCTTTCTCGGTCTGCCGCCCTTGGCGCCGTTTTTGGCGTTTATTTGGCATTTTTTATCGTACTCAGCCCTATTGATATCAAGAGCAGTTTTGATAAATGAAAACGCCATCCCCACAACTGGCGACATCTCGATTTCGACCGTGCCGCTTCTCTCGTATTCAAAAATGGCAGTTATGAGCCGCCCGCGATCCTCCAAGGCAAGTAGCTTAAATTGTTCCTCGTGAGTTTTATAAAGAACAAACGAGTTTTTTCCGTTTTTGTCATTCATGACCAAAACACCTTAAAACCCTTCCGCTTGCTTCACCAGCCACCGCTTCAAGCTCTCCACCGGGATAATAATACGCCGTTCCGACACTCTGATGGCGGGGAACCCCTCTTTTTTGGATAGCTCATAGGCAACGGGGCGCGAGATCCCCAGCATTGCCGCCATTTCATCCACCGATAACGTTAATTTTTCTTCGCTCATTTGTCCCCCTCCTTCAATTTTTGAATAGCAGCCATCACGTTGGCTTTCTGCTCCGCCGAAAGCTCCTTGCGCGCGATCAGACGCGAGAAGGAGGCCTCATGCATCCCGAGCGCGGCGGCGACCTCGTAATTATACACTCTTGCTTTTTTGATGGCATCTCGAATTTCAATGTTGAACATTATTTTTTCTCCTTTTCGTTAATTCTTGTTGACATAACGTGTTCGTTATGGTACAATTATAACATAGCAATCAATCATTGTCAACAAGATTTTGCTATGTCGAGCAACAACATAGCAAATGTGATATTTTGGAAAAGAGGTAAATTGTATGGATAACAAAATTTCCCTTGGAACACGCTTGAATAACGCACTTGCCTGCCGTAATGTGAAGCAGAAAGAGCTCGCTCGGTATTTGAACGTCCCCGATAACACCATTTCTTATTTCTGTAAAGACAAGAGAACGCCGAATGTGCGGCAAATTGCCGAGATTGCCAAACGTCTGGAAGTTTCGGCGGATTATCTTTTGGGCGTTTCGGATGTAATGACGACAGACACCGCCACACGCGAGCTGTGCTTGACTTTGGGATTGACCGACATTGCGATAGAACACCTGCGGAACGATCAAGAAAGGAGCGTTCGTGATGCGGTTAATTTCCTTTTTTGGCAACACGAGCAATATAAGAAAGCCAAACCTGCAGACGATGCCTTTGAAAAAAACACTTCTTTTTTAGAACTTCTATCTCGATTTTGTGATTTGAAGAATGCAACGCAAGATTTAATGATAGGTCTAAATTTAGACGGTGAATTAACAGTTCGTTTGTCGGATATATCGACAAACTCTCTCAATGAAGAAAACGCCCTCAAATGTCAAATGACGGGCTTGCGCGGATTTGTTTCAACTTCTTTGATAGAGGCAGTAACCAACGATATTATTTATGACATTACGCAACTATTGCGTTCGATCTCCGTCAAACAAGTGGAGAAAATCGAATGGGAACAGTGGCGCAAAGAAAGCAAATAAGAGGTGAGGGATATGCCAAATAAAAGAAACGCCAAAGGCGGCGGATCTGTGCGCCAACGCGACAACGGCTCGTGGGAAGCTCGTTGCATGATCAACGGCAAGCGCAAGAGCTTTTACGGGGATCGGCAAGCGGACGTATTAAAGGCCATGCGCGCCGCGCAAAAGGCGGCGGACGATGGCGCGTACTTTGAGCCGGCGAAAACCTCCCTCTCGAAATGGCTTGATTTATGGCTCGAGGAATACGTTCGCCCCTCGGTGAAGCCGTTGACCTACTCCACCTATAAAAGCCGCGCGGAAACGCGCATAAAGCCGGCGCTTGGCAGGCAAAAACTTACAACGCTGAACGCCACGCAAATACAAGCATTTTACAACGATCTTTTGCGAGTGCAAGCGCTGCACCCGAAAACGATAAAGAACATTCACGGCATATTGCACAAGGCGTTAGAGCAGGCGCTGAAGCTCCGTTATATCGGCTTCAATCCCGCGGATGCCTGCACACTGCCGCGCATTGAAAAAAAGGAGATTAAGCCCCTCTCGGAGAGCGAGATTTCAGCGTTTTTGGATCTGATCCGAGAGGGAGAGCCCCTGCGAGATCTGTTTACCGTCGCGCTGTTCACGGGGATGCGTAAGGGCGAGATCTGCGGCTTGTCCTGGAGCGCCGTCAACTTTCGAGAGGGAGCGATCACGGTCAAGCAGCAGCTTTGCAAGGAAAAAGAAAAAGGCGGGCGGCATTATATCGCACCCACCAAAAGCGACAAGGCAAGGACCTTGACCGTTGCGCCGTTTGTTATAGAGATTTTGAGAAGGGTAAAAAGGGAGCAGCTTGCCAACCACCGCGCGGCGGGCTTGGCTTGGCAAAATGAATTTGATCTCGTGTTTACCGATAAGGCGGGCCGCTATATCGTGCCGCAAACCGCCCTCAAACGGTTCAAAGCGGTTGCGAGCAGGATCGGGCGCCCCGATGCGCGCTTTCACGACCTGCGCCATACCTACGCGGTCACAGCCCTGCAGGAGGGGGACGACGTTAAGACTGTGCAGCAAAACCTCGGGCACGCAACCGCGAGCTTTACGCTCGACGTGTACGGCCATGTGTCGGAAAAGATGAAGAAGGAAAGCGCCGCCCGAATGCAGTCCTATTTTGAGAAAATCAACGCCTAAAAAACCTATAAGGGGTACGATAAGGGGTAAAGCACCAAAAATCTCTACAAAATCAAGAAAAGAAAAAACCTTGGAAACCCAGTAAAATCGGGCGTTCCAAGGTTTTTCTGTATATGGCGGAGAGAGAGAGATTCGAACTCTCGTTGGGGTATTAGCCCAAACACGATTTCCAGTCGTGCGCCTTAGACCAGCTCAGCCATCTCTCCACGCGACCCACACATTATAACAGATTTTGCGCTGCTTGTCAAGGGGGTATTTGAAAAAAGTTGCACTTTTTGCACTTTTTTGAACAAAGGGATGGAAATCGCGGCAAAGTGCGCGATTTACATCCCTTTTGCATCATCCCATGCGGTATTTGGAGGGTGGTGTGCCAAAATGCTTTTTGAAATAGGCGGAAAAGTAGGCAATGTCACAAAAGCCTGCCGCCAAGGCGACCTCTCCCACCGACATTCCCGTGTTCTCCAGCAATCCGGCGGCGCGCATCAGTCGCAGATGCAGAACGTACCGGTGAAGCGGCATCCCCGTCATACGCTTGATCAGCGCGCTGATGTAATTGGGATGATAGCCAAAGGCCTTGGCAACGATTTGGTTGGTGATCTCCTCTGCATAATGCTTTTGCACATAGGAAATGACGGCATGGGAGCTTTCGGTCGCGTTGGGGGCTTGACCGATCTGCTGGCAGCGCAGACAATCGGCAATGCATTCCGCCAATAAATGCCCGCACTTTTCACTGTGATACAGCAGCTGCCGCGTGTACTCGCCAAGAAGCCGCACCAGATTTTTGTGGATGCTGTCGATCTCCCGCAGATAAAGCACACCCGAAAGCGGAGTGGCATCCTCAAATTGACGAGGGTCGGTGCGCATGCTTTCCTTGAAATTCACCTTTGATTCCGGCTTGATGGGAATATTCAGATGTGCCGCTGTCCGCGTGTGGTCGAAATTGATCGCAATATAATCCGCAAAATCCAAAGGCGTTTCGATGTGATAGGGAATTCCCGAATGAATCAGCAAAAGCGCGTGAGGAGCCATTTCATACGTCATATGACCGACCTTTATTTTACCGTATCCGCCAATGGCGTAGAACAGTCGCGCATCCGGCGCGATCACCTCGTCATAGCGGCTTGATCTGTCAAGCTTCAGGTATCTTGCATACCTGACAAAGGGATTGATCTGTGAAAAAAGCATACTCTCACCCAATCTTTATTTTACACAAACTTGTGTTTGAATTATATATTGATTATATCATCTGCACGTGCTAAAATCAAGTAGAAAAGAAAATTTTTAGGGGGGGCTTTCTCATGATAGAAAGACAAAAAAAGCGTACGGCGCGGGTGGGGATCTTTGCGGTGGCGCACGGCACCTATTTCACTCAGTTTGAAGGGCTTTTCGAAAACCTTTTGCGCTATCACGTGGATCTTTGCGGCATTGTCAGTGCCAATGAAGTTGAGCTGATCGACTTCGGTATGGTAGACAGCAACGAAAAAGCGTACAGCGTGGCAGATCAAATGATGGGGGCGCGGCTTGATCTTGTGTTTTGCAATATGATCACCTATGCCACCTCGTCGGTTTTCGCCCCAATCATGCGGGCACTGCCGTGTCCTGTGGTGCTACTTGCATTACAGCCGCGCGCGGCTTTGGATTATAGCAGGGCCAACACCTTTATGCAGCTGGAAAACGATAATATCTGCTCGGTTCCCGAATTTATCGGGGTGGCAAACCGTCTGGGTAAGCGAGTCAGCGATTGTATCATTGGCACGCTTTACGGTGGAGAGTGCTTGCCGGAGATTGCCGAGTGGTGCGATATAGCGAAGGTTCTGCACGATCTGAAGGGGGCGCGCCTTGGGCTGATGGGGCACACCATGGAGGCTATGTACGATATGCACACCGATCCCACGGCAGTATCGGCGGCGTTTGGCGTGCACGTGCCTCTTCTGGAGATCGATGATGTGATCCGATTGTACGGCGAGATCAGCGAAGCCGAGGTGGCGGAAAAGATCGGGCAGATCAAGGCGGAATTCGACATGCCGGATCCCGGCTCTGACCCGATCGCCTCTAAGCTTACCGAGGCGGATCTTGATCAGGCGGCAAGAACGGCGGTGGCGCTGGACAAGCTGGTGCAGGCGTACGGTCTGACGGGACTTGCCTATTATTATGAGGGTGGAGAAGACACGATGCACAGACAACTTGCCACCACCTTTATCGTGGGTAATTCCATTCTCAATGCCAAGGGGATCCCCATGTGCGGCGAGTACGATATCAAGACCTGCATCGCGATGCTGATCATGGATAGATTGGACATCGGCGGCAGCTTTGCCGAATTCCATCCTTTCGACTTTGCGAAGGACTTTGTTCTGGTCGGTCATGACGGTCCCCATCACCTGAAAATTGCCGAGGGGCGCCCCGTACTGCGCAGTCTTTGCAAGTACCACGGAAAGCCCGGTAGCGGCGCTTCGGTCGAGTTCAAGATCAAGGAGGGGGAGATCACCATTTTTGGCATCACTCAAACCGCCGAAAACAAGTTCAAGTTCGTGATCGGAGAGGGGTATTCCAAGGCGGGCCCCATTCCTCCGACGGGTAACACCAACACGAGAGGATTTTTCGCCCCTAGCACGAAGGAATTTGTCAAAAAGTGGGTGATGGAGGGCCCCACGCACCACTTCGCGCTCGGAGTGGGGCATCACGCCAATACCATCGCCAAGATCGCACAGGCACTTGGCATCGAGTACGTCATCGTGAAATAAGGAGGTGCTTATGTATCACATCAAATTGAATTCCTATATTCCCGAGCCCCATCCTGCCGAAAGTGACCGCATTGTTGCATGTCATTACTATGCGGCTTGGAAAAAAGGTGCCGCAGGTGTGCACGAGGGGTTTGATGATCTGGCACAGGAGTATCCCGACAGAACCCCGTTGATGGGCTACTATGACGAGGAAAATCCCGAGGTGTGCGATTGGGAGATCAAATGGGCGAGCGAGCACGGCATCAACTGCTTTATCTACTGCTGGTACCGCAAGCCCGGAAACCTCGGAAAGCCGGTGACACTGCAGGATCTGCGCTGTGGGCACGGACTGCACGAGGCGCTTTTCAACGCCAGATTTGCGCAAAAAATGAGGTTTGCCATCATGCTGGAGTCATCGCCCCGCTGGTGCGGCACAAATGAAACGGATATGGTCGAGCATCTGATGCCTTTTTGGATGGAGAATTACTTCAAAAGACCCAATTATCTTTTGATCGACAACAAGCCCGTTTTGTTCGTATTTCAACAGCGCCGCCTTGCCACGGAATGCTTTGAAAGTGTCGATTCACAGCGTAAAACCTTTGATGCGTGCCGCGAATATGCCAGAAAATGCGGCTTTGACGGTATGCTGTTTGCCGTGTGCAAGATCGCGGGGGACAAGCAGTACTATGACGAGCTTGCGGCGCGCGGATACGATTTCCGCTTTGGTTATACCGCGGGCTACAATTCGCCCTATGATTTCTTCTCAGACGAGGAGGCGATCATAGAAGGGCAGCTTGACAATTTTTGCAAGGAGCTTGCCTTTGACCCAAAGCACTTCGTCCCCACGGCCTCCTGCTTCTGGGACCCCACGCCGAGATTCAGCCGCCGCTGGGTGGAGCTTGGATATGATTTTCGGAGCAACTGGAACATCTGGTATTTGCAGCCGGAGGGCTTCAAAAAGCTACTGACGCGCTTGAGGGAGACGTGTGATACGCTCCCGGAGGATGCCTATGCGCGAAAGATGATCATGATCGACAACTGGAACGAGTGGGATGAGGGGCATTTCGTAGCCCCCAGTCACAAGTTCGGCTTTAAGTATTTGCAGGCCATTCGCGAGGCACTTACGGCATGCAACAATCTTCCCGATTACATCACCCCGCGCGATGCGGGCTTCGGGGATTATAACAGATCATGGAAAACACCTGATTTTTCTGCATTTTGTGAAAAAAGGGAGGAGGAAAAGTAACTTGACACGCGGGGAAGAAATCTACCGAAAGTAGATGAAAAAAGCCTTTACTTTTGCGCTTTTCAATGCTATAATGAGGAAAAGAAATCAAAGGGGGATCCCGCAATGAGACTGAGACTGACCAAGATCGGCACGCATCCGACGCTTGCCTATGCCACCGAGGAGCTGTCGCGCTATATCCATCTGATGGACAACCGTTTTCCCGTGGACGAGTTCACCTGCGAGAGCTACGAGGAGGTACAAAACGACACCTGCGAGACCGTAGCGATCGGTGTAGGGCTTGGCGTGGCGTGCGGCGAGGAGGACCACATCCGCGTGTCGGTGCAAAACGGCAACGGCGTGATCACGGGCTCGAATCCCCGCTCGGTGTTATTCGCCGTATACCGCTTCTTGTATGCGCTCGGCTGTCGCTTTCCCACGCCGGAGGATGACGGCGACGTGATCCCCCAAAGAAAGCTGAGCTTGGCAGACATCACCGCCGAGCTTGATGAAACGCCTTCCTATCGCCACCGCGGCATCGTGCTGGAGGGGAGTCTGGACTATACCCAAGCGAAAAATATGATCAAATGGATGCCGAAATTGGGGCTCAACGAGTATTTCATCCAATACCTTGTGCCGCGCCAGTATTTTTGGCGCGTGTATAAGCATTACGGCGAAACGCTGACCGAGGCCGAGACCTTGCGGATGCAAGCGCGTTTGGTGGAGGAGATCAAAAAGCGCGATCTTATCTATCACGCGGTGGGTCACACGTGGCAATGCGTCCCCTTTGGCATTGAGGGGAGCTACGGCAAAAAGGGAGTGAGTGTGCCAGAGGCATCGCGCAAGTATCTGGCGCTGGTCAACGGTAAGCGGGGATTATTCGACGACAACCCCTTGGCGACCGAGGTGTGCTATTCCGACAAGGAGGCGCGCGACATTATGATCCGCGCCGCGGTGGACTATTGCAAGGCGCACCCCGAGGTGGATTATCTGCATTTCTGGCAATCGGATGCCACGAACAACTGCTGTGAGTGCGAAAAATGCCGCGACAAAACGATGGCCGATCTGTATATTCCGTTGCTCAACGAACTGGATGAGGCGTTTGAAAAAGAGGGGATCGACGCGAAGATCGTATTCCTTTGCTATACCAATCTGACCTGGGCACCGCTTGTCGAGCGCCTTAAAAACGAGGACCGTTTCGTCTTTATGGCGACCATCGCGCACTCTTACTCCAAGCCCATCAACCATATGGAGCGTGTGCCTTCGCCGCAGCCCTACCGCTTGAACCAAAACGAGGTGCCGCGCAACAACGAGGACAGCATCGCTATGGTGAAAAAGTGGCAGGAGGTCTTCAAGGGTGACAGCTTCCTTTTTGACTACAACCAGATCTGGGATCACTACAAGGATCCCGGTTATATGCACTGCGCGGCGCGCATTGCGGGGGACAACCGCCTTTTGCGCGAGCTTGGAATGAACGGTCTGCACAGCTGTCAGTTCACGCAGGTGGGCTCCCCCACATGGCTGCCGACCTACACCCACGGTGTCAGTATGTGGAACAATCGCCTTGACTTTGCGGATATTGCAAAGGAGTATTTCACCGCCGTGTTCGGAGAGAGCGCCGAGGCGGCAGAGACGTGGCTGCAAAAAATGTCGGACGATTTCGATCCGCCCTATCTCCGCCACGAAAAGGAGGAGATCGACGCGGACGCGCGTGTACGCTACGAGCGACTTGCGCGTGAGATCACCGAGAAGCTGCCCGAGCTGAAGGCACTTGCCGAGACCTGTGAGCCGTGGAAGAAGATCTATTGCCACGCGCGTCTTGACGCGCTGCTTGCCGAGGGGCTTTGCGCCCGCGCCGCAGGGGATGCAGAGGGCGCCGCGCAAAAGGCGGAGGAGATCCGTGAGCTTGCATTTTCGATGTATGAGGAGACCTTCGGCAGCTTGGATACCAAGTTTTACGTCAGCATCATCAAGTCTGTCCTGACCGCTGAGCAGACCACCTTTGCCCGTGTGGTGCAGACCAAGCGTTAAAGGAGAACGTCGTATGATAGACATCAAAAACAACACCGTGGATGCGCGCGATCAGATGGTCAACGTGTCCTCGATTGTTTCCTATATGGGGGATCCGAACGCCCCCTTAAAGATCCTTGTGGTCGGAAATTCGATCACCCGTCACGGCCCAAAAGCGGAAATCGGCTGGGAGTGCGACTGGGGGATGGCCGCAAGCGCGCCCGAAAAGGATTACGTGCATTTGCTGTACGCAAAGCTGCGCGTGGCGGGCGTAGAGGCGTATATGATGATCCGTCAGGCATCGGGGTGGGAGATCGGCTATCTGAACGAGGACATTCTGGATAAATTTGCCGAGGAACGCGCCTTTGATGCGGATATTGTGATCTATCGCCTTGGCGAGAACGTGAAAAAGGAGATGAAGCCCGCTTTCCGGGAGAAGGTGGAGGCGTTTATCAACCACATCTGTCCGCGCGGCAAGGTGATCTTTACCACTTGCTTTTGGAAAAACGAGATCGTGGACGACGCCATCCGCGACCTTGCCGAGCGGCGCGGGGAGCGTTGTGTGAGCATCACGTGCGAGGGCGAGGAACAGACCGCCGCAGGGCTTTTCGCGCACAAGGGTGTGGCAATGCACCCCGGTGATAAGGGCATGGAAATGATCGCCACGCGCATCGCCGAGGCGATTTTGAAGAAAAAACAAATTAAAAATTACACGGGCAGTCCTTAACGTCTGCCCGTGCTTTTGTCGTTATCCTTGCACCGTTTCTAATGTAACCTGTAGTTAAATGCTGTTGCGGGTATCGGGTTCGTTGAAAATCGCAGGAGAGGTTGAAAAGACGGGGGGGATGTGATATAATTATCGAAGAAAGGAGATGGAGCTTATGATCAAAATTTTCTTTGAAAATGCCGCCGATCTTGCGGACGGCATCCGCGAGGTTTCGGACATTTTGAAGATCGAAGCGGTAAGCGAAGGTTATGATTATCGTGTGTGCGCAAAAAAAGTGTCGCAGGCCGCAACCCTGAACGTCTCATTGCGGGGCAGAGAGGGTGTGATCGAATACGGGGAAAGGGCAGCGTTTTTCAGAGGGCTGATGTTGCTTTGCAAGAACATCGGTGCCGATTTTGAGGTGCGGGAAACGCGCCGCTTCAAAACCAATGGCGCGATGTTCGATATGTCGCGCAACTCGGTGTTTCGGCCCGAGACCGTCAAGATGCTGATGCGTTATATGGCGCTGATGGGTCTGAATATGTTTATGCTTTATACCGAGGACACCTATGAGGTGGAGGGGTACCCCTACTTCGGTCATATGCGTGGCAGATACACGGCGGCGCAGATCGGGGAGATGGAGAGCTTTGGAGAAAAGCTTGGCATTGAGCTGGTGCCCTGCATTCAGCTGCTGGCGCACCTTGCAACCGCATTGCGCTGGGATGCCTTCAGCAAAATGCGCGACACACACGATATTTTGCTGACAGACGACGAAAAAACCTATGAATTTATCGATAGCGTGCTGAAGAGCGTTTCAAAAATGTATAAGAGTCGCCGCGTACACGTGGGCATGGATGAGGCAAGATTCCTCGGTCAAGGCAGATATCTGAAAAAGCACCCCTATTGCAAGAAAACCGAGCTTTTCTGCCGTCACCTGAACAGATGTCGCGAGATCGCGTTGAAGTACGGCCTCAAGCCGATGATGTGGAGCGATATGTTCTTTGAAAATGCAGGGGAGTTTGGTTACAGCACGGCGGCCGGCATTTCAGAGGAGGTCAAGGCAGCCGCCCCGAAGGACGTGGATCAGGTCTATTGGGCGTATAGCTGCACGGATCAGAGCACGTATGAAATGATGCTGGAAAAGCACCGCGAGATCACCGACAACGTGATCTTTGCGGGCGGTATCTGGACCTGGAGTGGTCCTTGCCCCGAATATACCAAAACAATGCGGGCCACCAAGGCGGCTTTGACGGCGTGCATCAACCAAAACGTCAGCGAGGTGTTTGCAACGGTGTGGCACAACGGTGCCGAGTGCCCATTGGTGCTTTCTGTACCCGGGCTTGTGCTGTATGCCGAAATGGACTATACGGGCAAGGCGGATCCGGATGCCGTTAAGGAAATTTTCAAGCTTATCACGGGCGTAGATGCGGAGGATATTTTGGATATGGATATTGCCGACCATCCCGCAGGGGATGATCGCGGCGAGGTCAAAAACCCCACCAGATATTTGCTTTATAACGACCCGCTTGCGGGGCTTTTGGATAAGCACGCCGAGGGGCTTGACCTGTCTGAGTTTTACGGCGGAATCGCTAAAAAATATGCGCAAAAAGCTCCAAAGGAGGGATTTTTCTTTGAGGCGTTTGCCTACTATCGGGCGGTGATCGCCGTGCTGGAGGTAAAGGGAGATTACGGCTTGAAGCTCAAGGCGGCGTATGATGCGCGGGATATTTCTGCGCTCCGGGCGCTGTATGAGCTGAGCTTTGAGATCGAAAACAGAATTTCACATCTGCAGGACGTACATCGCGCATCCTGGCTGTATTACAACAAGGCGAACGGATTTGAGGTTTTCGACATGATATACGGTGCCCTGAGATCGAGATTTCAGACCTTGAGATTTCAGCTTGACAGACTTTTTGAGGATGCAAGCTATGTTATTGACGAGCTGGAGGAGGAGCGCCTTCCCTTTACCGCGATCCCCGAGGGTGCTTCGCCCGCGGTGCTGATCGGTCCCCGTTTTACGCGGCTGTATTCCGCCAACGTTGCGGCAACCGTATTCAATGATGCGTTTTTGGGATAAAAATGACAGTAAAAGCAAAGAGGAGGCCCGCCTTGCAGGGCCTCCTCTTTGTATGCCCCCTATAGCGTCCGGTCGGCGTTTTGATGAGGGTGGTTACAGATATTTATTCATATGTGACACGTCGAAAAAGCCGCAGAGCTGTGCGATCTCGGTCTTGCTTTGCGCGCCCTTGGCAAGCAGCTCGCGCGCCCGTGCGAGGCGGCATTGCATCACGTATTGCATCGGTGAGAGATGTAAGGCATCGCGGAAATGGCGGTTGAGCGTTGCCACGGACATATTCGCCTTGGCGGCAAGCGCTTGCAGCGTCAGCTTTTGCTCCATATTTTCCTTGATGTATTCCATCACACCAAGCAGCTCGCCGCCGTGGGCGTTGAGCACGTTTTTCTGCATCTTTTGGCGCAGACGCTCACAAAGCCGCCCGATCAGTCCCAGCGTCAGCACGTTTGCATAGGTGAACTGCCCCTCTTGCTCGGTGCGGATCACCTGCGTGATCTCCTCGCTGACGGCGGCAAGCTCGCGGGGGGAAATGCGCAGATTGCAGCTGCGCCCGGAGCTGCGGCGAAGCTGTGGCTCAATGTCAAAAAGCAGGGAAAAGCCGGGGAACCCTGTCAGCTCCTCGCGGTAACGTGCCATGAAATCGGCGCGCAGCAGAACGTGCGTGATGTCCAGCTTGCCTGTTGAAAAATAGCCGTGCGGGACCTCGGGAGGGAGGATGAATACGTCCCCCACGCATGCGGGGAGCGAGGTGTCGCCGACGTAATGCCGCCCCTCGCCGTTCACGATGATGTTGATCTCGTAAAACTGGTGGGCGTGCATCTTCAGCGTATAGTTCAGATGGGGATAGGCGTGCACCAGGTGCATCGGGGCGTCGGTGAAGCAGTTGCTTTCAAGGTAATAGACCTTTCCTTTTTCAAATTCCAGCTTTTGCGGATACATTTTGCCCTCCGTGACTTGATTTTACCAAAAAAAGAGGTTTATTTACTATCATTGTATCACAATGTGTGCTATAATGCAAGTATCAAATCAAAAAGCGAGGGATGCAAATATGTTGAAATTAAACAGAGCAACCTATATGGATAAGCTGCACGCCTGCTGGCTTGGCAAAAACATCGGCGGCACGCTGGGCGCACCCTACGAGGGGAGTCACAGCTTTCTTGACGTCAAGGGCTTCAGATCCAAGGCGGGCGAGCCGCTGCCCAATGACGATCTTGATCTGCAGCTTGTGTGGCTGGTGGCGATGGAGCGTAACGGTCCCGCGCGCGTGAACACAAACGTGCTGGCGGATTATTGGCTGGCTTGGTTGCCGCCCTACTGGAACGAGTACGGCACGTGCAAGACCAATTTGCGCCTTGGATTGTTGCCTCCGATGAGCGGCGAGGTGGATAACGAGAGATGGAAGACCTCCAACGGTGCGTGGATCCGCAGTGAGCTGTGGGCGGCGCTTGCCCCCGGTGTCACCGACGTGGCTATCAAGTACGCGGTTGCGGACGGTATGGTGGATCACGGCCTTGCTGAGGGCACGCAGGCGGAGGTGTTTACCGCTACGCTGCAGTCAATGGCTTATGTGGAAAGCGATATCCGCAAGCTCTTGGAGCTGGCGCTTGCCAAGATTCCCGCAAGCGGTGCCGTGGCACAGACCGTGCGCCTTGTGATGGATTGCTACGATCAGGGTGTGGATTATAAGGAAACTCGCGAGCGCGTGGTCAAATTCAACGAGGCGCTTGGCTGGTTCCAAGCCCCGAATAACCTCGGCTTTGTGACCATCGGTCTGCTTTACGGCGAGGGCGATTTCAAAAAATCTATGCTCTATGCCGTGAACTGCGGGGACGACACCGACTGCACCGCCGCCACGGTGGGTGCAACGCTTGGCATCATCGGCGGTACCGCCGCCATCCCCGAGGATTGGAAGCAGTACGTGGGAGATCGCATCATCACGATCTCGATTTCCGGTATGTATCAGCACCGCGCACCCAAATCCTGCACGGAGCTGACCGAGCGCGTTGCGGCACTGATGCCCTGCGTGATGCAGGATAATGGGGTGAAATTTGAACTGACCGACGGCGAGACAGACTATCCCGCAGAGCTTGCTGCCGTGCATAACAGTGTTTCCCCCGAGAAGTATTTCGCATACTCGCCTTGGTCCTACGAGGTGACGCATTACGATTGCCTGAGCGCGCGCGTGGAACTCAGCGACACCCCCCGCGTTGCCCCCGGTGATACGCGCCGCGTGAAGCTTTCCGTTCATTCCAATCCCAACCTGCGCGAAACGCACAAGTTCCAGCTGCGCTTGCTTTTGCCCGAGGGCTGGACGTCAAGTCACTACCCCCGCACGATGCACCTGCTTTACCCGCAGGCGATCCACGGACTGTACGGTGACGCCTCCGTGGAGTTTGAGATCACCGCGGGTGAGCGCATTGACGTTGTCAACCGCGCCTATATGGAGATCACCAGCCCCCACATTTGCTACCCCATGATGATCCCGATCACTTTTATCGGGTAAATCACAGAAAAAAGCCCCCGTTCGGGGGCTTTTTTGACGTCTTAGGCGATCTGCAGAATGATGAGGTGTGCCGAGACGGGCTCGGTACCGCCGTCCGAGGGTGTGATCGTCAGGGCGGCAGCGTTGTCGGCAGGATTGCGCACCGTGAACACCGAGGTCGCCACACTTGTGGTGACCAGTGCCATTCCCACGATCTGCGAGGTGCCCGTGGCGCGCCCCACAACGGTGTAGGGGAGCTCTTCGCCGTTAAGGGTCAACACCAGCTGTCCTGCTTCGGTCACATCGACCTGGAAGAGGATCAGGTAGGTGCCGACCTCGGAGACGCTGAAGGCGGTGTCACTCACACGCGTGATGGCAGGCGTGTTCGCGCCGTCTTGCGGGAAGGCGACGTCAGCACCGGGTGCGACCGTTGCAGCGTTATCGGGGGGCATCAGCGCGTAAAAATCCGCGTAGTTGAGCGCGCCACCGATCGGCCCCTGCGGACCTACGGGCCCTTGTTCACCGACGGGCCCTTGCAGACCAACGGGGCCCTGCGGACCTACGGGCCCTTGCTCACCAACGGGCCCTTGCAGACCTACGGGGCCTTGCTCGCCTACGGGCCCTTGCAGACCTACGGGTCCTTGCTCACCGACAGGCCCTTGCTCACCTACGGGGCCCTGCTCACCGACAGGCCCTTGCTCACCGACGGGTCCTTGCTCACCGACGGGCCCCTGCAAACCGACGGGGCCCTGTTCACCAACGGGGCCTTGTTCACCAACAGGCCCTTGCAGACCAACGGGCCCTTGCTCACCAACGGGCCCCTGCAAACCGACAGGCCCCTGCAAACCGACGGGGCCTTGCTCACCCACAGGGCCTTGCTCACCCACGGGGCCTTGCTCACCCACGGGGCCTTGCAGACCTACGGGTCCTTGCTCACCCACAGGGCCTTGCTCACCAACGGGTCCTTGCTCACCAACGGGGCCCTGTTCACCAACGGGCCCTTGCTCACCGACAGGCCCCTGCAAACCTACGGGTCCTTGCTCACCGACAGGCCCTTGCTCACCGATAGGCCCCTGATCACCGATAGGGCCTTGTTCACCAATAGGGCCTTGTTCACCGACGGGGCCTTGTTCACCGACGGGGCCTTGTTCACCGACGGGGCCTTGTTCACCAATAGGACCTTGCGGCCCGGCAGGACCGCGTACTCCCGCAGGACCCTGGACACCGGGGAGTCCCATCGGGCCTCTCGGCCCTTCCTCTCCCGCAGGGCCACGCGGCCCGCGAATGCCCATCGGCCCGCGCGGCCCTGCCGGGCCACGCTCCCCTATTAACAAATTCACGCAGCATTCCTCGCACTCTTTCCCAAGGGCGCGATCTCTGCCGTTATCAAAGCAATTCTTGTTTGCCATATTTTCCTCCTTCAAACGGGCGACGATGCTGCCCGTCGTTACCATTTTATGCGAAAGAGAAATGTAGTGTTTGGCTTGACATCACATCTGCTTTGTGGTAGAATGGGGACAACGCTTATGCCGGAGGAAAAGATCTTGGATATTACCAAGTTGGATCAGAATTTTGCGGTGCAGACCGTGATCGATCGCACGGGTCTTTGCTTTTATGACGTGGAGGATTTTCCTTTTCGCGTGTACGGCACTAAAATGCTGGACGGTCGCTATCGCCGCATGCCCGAGGCGGTTGCTACCGCTACGAATAACGGCGTGCGCGAGATGCATACCCATACGGCAGGCGCGCGTGTGCGCTTCGTGACCGATAGCTCCCGTATCGCCATCCGTGTCGTGATCGACAGCTTTCTGCTGCAGCCGCGTACCTCTATTTGCGGCTCGGCCGCTCTTGACGTATATCTGGATGGGGAATATTGCAATACCTTCATCCCGCCGCACGATCCGCGCGAGGTGAAAAACGGATACGAAAGTGTGATCGAAACGCATCTTTCAAAAAAAGCGGAGGTCCTCATTCATTTTCCGCTGTTTGCCAATGTTACGCGTCTTTTTGTGGGAGTGGAAAAAGGCAGCGTGATCGAGCCCTGTGCGGAATACGCGGTCACAAAGCCCGTGGTGTGCTACGGCTCATCTATCACGCACGGTGCTTGTGCCTCCCGTCCCGGCAACTGTTACGAAAACATATTGGCGCGTCTTTTGCATTGTGATTTTCTTAATCTCGGCTTTTCGGGCAGTGCTTACGGCGAGGATGCGATCGCGCATCATATCGCCACGCTGGAAATGTCCGCCTTCGTGCTGGATTACGATCACAACGCCCCCTCGCCCGCAAGTCTTTTAAAACACCACGAGCGCTTTTTCAAAATCATTCGCGAAGCGCAGCCGACGTTGCCGATCCTGCTGCTTTCCCGTCCGCAGCCCTATCCCAACGCGGAGGAAAAGGAGCGTCTTGCCGTGGTGCGCGCCACCTACGAAAATGCGCTGGCGGCGGGGGATCGAAACGTGTATTTCATCCCCGGCTCCGATTTGATGCGGGATGTGAAAAACGAGGGACTTGTGGACAACGTCCACCCAAACGACGCGGGATTTCTCAGCATGGCGCGCGTCATCGCGCCCGTGCTTAAAAAAATGATTTTTGTTTGAGAGGAAAGAAAAATGGAGCTTACCAAGATCGACAAAAATTTTGCGGTGGAGACACAAATCGACCGAACGGGTCTGCATTTTTACGACGCAGAGGAGGCGCCCTTTCGCGTTTACGGCATCAAAATGGTGGACGGCCGATATCGCCGCTTGCCCGAGGAGGTGGCGCGCGCCACCAGTGAAGGGGTGCATGTGCTGCACGCCAACACCGCAGGCGGTCGTGTACGCTTTGTGACGGACAGCCCCCGCATCGCCATTCACGCCTCTATGGACGGTCTTTATCCAAGCCCGCACTTCGCCTTTGCGGGAAAGGCGGGATTTGACGTTTACCAGAACGGTATGTACCGCAAGACCTTTATGCCCCCCGTGGACACGAAGGATGGCTTTGAAAGCGTGATCGAAACGCGCCTTACGGGCAAGGCAGAGATCCTCATTCATTTTCCGCTTTACGCCAACGTCAAGCATCTTTACATCGGCTTGGAGGAGGGGAGCGTGCTGGAGCCCACCGCGGGCTATCCCGCAGGTGCGCCCGTGGTATTCTACGGCTCCTCGATCACACAGGGCGGATGCGCCAGCCGCCCCGGCAACTCGTATCAGAACATCCTTTCCCGCTTGCTTGACTTTGACTACGTCAACCTCGGCTTTTCGGGCGCCGCCAAGGCAGAGGATGCCATGATCGACTATATCGCGGGGCTGGAGATGTCCGCATTCGTGTACGATTACGATCACAATGCCCCCACACCCGAGTACCTGGAGCAAACACACGAAAAAATGTTCAAGCGTATCCGTGCGGCACAGCCCGAGCTGCCGATCCTGTTGCTTTCGCGTCCTCGTTACTATCTTCTCAACCCCGATGACGTAAGACGCCTGGAAATCATCAAACGCACCTATGAAAACGCGCTTGCCGCGGGGGATCGGAACGTATATTTCATCCCCGGCCCCGCGCTGATGGAGGATATGAAAAACGAGGGCCTGGTGGACGATTGCCACCCCAATGACGCGGGCTTTGTCAGCATGGCGCGCGCGATGATCCCCACGATCAAGCAAATGCTGAAAAAATAAAAAAAGAGCAATTACCCGCCAAACGGTGCGGGTAATTGCTCTTTTTTTAAATGTCGGCGTCCTTGGCGTACTCGCTGCCGTGCTCGGCAATGAATATCTTTCTTTCTGCCAGATTGTCGCCCATCAGCACGTCGAACATATATTCGGTGCGTGCGGCATCGGCGGGGGTGACGGAGACAAGGCGGCGCGTGGCGGGGTGCATGGTGGTGAGCGACATCATGTCGGGATCGTTCTCACCAAGACCCTTGGAGCGCTGCAGGGAATACTTCTTGCCCTTGGCCTCCAGATCGCGGATGATCTCGGCCTTTTCAAATTCGTTATAGGCGAACAGAATATCGTCCTTTGTGGTGATCTCAAAGAGGGGGGATTCGGCGATATAGACCTTTGATTCGCGAAGAAGAGTGGGAAGCAGACGGTAGAACAGCGTCAAAAGCAGCGTGCGGATCTGGAATCCGTCCTCATCTGCATCGGTACAGATGATGATCTTCGACCAGTTCAGCTTGGCAAGGTCGAACTTGTCAAGGTTGCTTTTCACCTTTCCGTCGATCTCCACGCCGCAACCGATCACGCGCAGAAGGTCCACGATGATCTCGCTTTTGAAAATGCGCTCATAGGTGGCTTTCATGCAGTTCAGCGTCTTGCCGCGCACGGGGATGATGGCCTGATATTCGGCGTCGCGTGCCTTTTTACAGGAGGACAGCGCCGAATCACCCTCCACGATATACAGCTCGCGCACGCTTGCATCCTTGGAACGGCACCCCACAAACTTTTCCACGCGGTTGGAGATGTTGTCGATCGAGCCGGTCAGCTTCTTTTTGAGTGTGAGACGCGTGTTTTCCGCGTGCTCGCGGCTGCGCTTGTTGGCAAGCACCTGGTTGGCGAAAAGCTCGGCCTCCATCGGGTGCTCGACAAGGTAATGGGTCAGCTGCTCCTGCAGGAAGTTGTTCAGCGCCTCGTAAATAAAGGTGTTGGTGACGGATTTTTTCGTCTGCCCCTCATAAGAGGAGATCGTCGAGAAGCTGTTGATGACAAGCAACAGGCAGTCGGCCACGTCCACGAAGGTGATCTTGGATTCGTTTTTGTTGTATTTGCCCTTTTCCTTCAGATAGTTGTTCAATACCGCAAAAAAGGCGTTCTTCACGGCGCGGTCGGGGGAGCCGCCGTGCTCCAGATAGCTGGAGTTGTGGAAGTATTCCAGGGAGGGGCAGGTGTTGGAAACACAGAAGGAGACCTCGGCCTTCAGCTTATACTCCTCCGTGTCGCCGCGGTCGCGGCCCTGCGTTTCCATTTGCCAGAGCACGGGTGCGGTTCTTTCGCTGCCTTCGGCCTTTTCCAGAATATAGTCGGAAATGCCGTTTTCATATAAAAAGCTTTCTTCGGTGAATTTGCCGTCCTCGCCCTCCAGTTGAAGCACGAAGGTGATGCCTGCGTTGACCACGGCCTGACGGTGCAGCGTTTCGCGGAAAAAGTCATGCGGAATGTTGATATCGGTAAAGACCTCAAGGTCGGGGAGCCAACGGATCACAGTACCGCGGCGACGCTCGCGGCGGTCCAGCGGGCGGCTGGTAAGCTCGGTAACGGGCTCACCCTTCTGGAAGGAGATGGTGTGCACCTGCTCACCGTCATAGGACCACACGTCCATGTAAACGGAGGCGTACTGCGTGGCGCACGCGCCCACGCCGTTGGTGCCGAGCGAGTACTGATAGGTCGCGTTTTTCTTGTTGTTGTTATACTTGCCGCCGGCGTACAGCTCGCAGAAGATCAGCTCCCAGTTCCAGCGCTTTTCCTTGGTATTGTAGCCAAGCGGGATGCCGCGGCCTCTGTCATCCACCTGAATGGAATGGTCGCGATAGGCGGTAACGGTGATCACGTTGCCGTGTCCCTCACGTGCCTCGTCCACAGAGTTGGAGAGAATTTCGAAAAAAGAATGCTCACAACCGTAAAGATCGTTCGAGCCGAAAATAATACTGGGGCGCTTTCTGACACGGTCGGGACCCTTTAAGGCAGTGATCGTGTCGTTGTTATAGTCGTTGTTATAAGAGGGTGTATTTGCCATTCGTTACCTCCATCTACGCATATTTTGTGTTCATCAATTTATCATTATACCACATCTTGTGCTTTTTGTAAAGTACTTTGTGAAGGCAAGGAAACATTTTTTAGAAAAAATTGTATATCCCCTTGCACCAAACGCCAAGAAGGAGTATAATATGATAGGGATGAATTTGTTTCGTGGAGTGTGCGCGAGATGAGAGAGTCCGCTTTTTCTTTGAAAGATCTGCAAAACGCTTCGGTTGCCGTGCTGGGCTTTGGGCGCGCGGGGCGCGCCGTGACCGACTATTTGCTTTCGCACGGATGCGTGCCGACCGTGTACGCCGCAGGCGGCGTTCCCGAGGCGCAAAAAGGTAATTACCCCCATAACGGTGTGAGTTTTTGCGATAAATTTCCCGAGGAGTTTGCCGAGGACGTTCTGTTCCGTTCCCCCGGGATCCGCCCCGATCACGCGGCCATTCGCCGCGCCGTCGCCAAGGGGGCGACGCTTACGGGTGAGGTAGATTGGTTCCTTTCGCACACCCGCGCCCGTGTGATCGGCGTGACGGGGAGCGACGGGAAGACCACGACTGCCAACCTGATCACAGCGCTTTTGCGCGAGGCGGGGCACCGCGCGGTGCTTGGCGGCAACAACGGGGATGCGCTTTTGCCGCATCTGGATACGCTTTTGGCGGAGGATTTTGCCGTGGTGGAGCTTTCCAGCTTCCAGCTGATGACCGCGCCCGCACCGGACGTGGCCGTGCTGACCAATCTCACCCCCAATCATTTGAATTGGCATACCGATTTTTGGGAATACGCAGCGGCAAAATGCCGCATTCTGGCGGGGTGCTCGCGCTTTGTGACGGACGCGGAGTGTGCGCACTCCCGCGCTGTTGGCGCGCGCACGCGCGTTCCCGTCGCGTGGTGCGCGTGTGCGCCCCCATTGCCGATCACTCCCAAAGCCGGTGACGTTTTTTTGCACACGGCGGGGGATGAGCTTGTGCTTTCGGACGGTGAAAAAGAGGTACGTATGCCCGCTTTTGCCGCCTACCGACTGCCGGGGGCGCACAACCGCAAGGATCTGCTTCTGGCGTATGGCGCCGTATATCCCTTTGTGGACACGGGCGCGCTCGTGCGCGTGGCGCAAACTTTTCGCGGTGTGGCACACCGCATGCAAACGGTGGGATGTGTTTCGGGCGTGACCTATATCGACAGCTCGATCGACACCTCACCCACCCGCACTGCGGCCACGCTTGCCGCCCTTGCGTGCGCACCCATTGTGATCGCGGGCGGTCGGGGGAAGGGCATCCCGCTTCGGCCCCTTGCCGACGCGCTGGCGCGTCATGCCAAATGTGTGGTGCTGTACGGTGAGACGGCAGAGGAAATCGAAAAGGAACTGAACGGGCGCGTGCGCTCGCACCGCACGGTGGAGTTTGCAAGGGCTTTTGCCCTTGCCGCCACGCTGGCAGGCGCGGGGGATACGGTGGTGCTTTCCCCCGGGTGCACGGCGTACGATCAATTTGATAATTTTGAAAAACGCGGCGAGTGCTTTTGCCATCTGGTGGAGGCGCTGGCCGAAGAGAGGAGATAAAAAATTGGAGCTTCGAGAACTGATTCCTGCCATGGCGGGGCTGATGAGCATCACGGGCTATGAATGCTATGATGCGAAGGCATTGGCCGAGCTGACCGCAGGATTTGACGAGGTGCGCACCGATGCCGTCGGCAACCGCACGCTGGTGCGCCGTTGCGGACGCGAGGGGGCGCCGCGCATCCTTATCGACACGCATTTCGATGAGATCGGCATGATGGTAAGCGACGTGCTGGAGGGCGGCTTTTTGCGGGTCGTACCCGTAGGAGGGCTTGATCTGCGCACCCTGCCCGCCGCCGAGGTAAAGATCTACGGCAAAGAGGTGCTGGACGGCGTGGTCGCCTCCACCCCGCCCCACCTGCAAAAGCCGGGCGAGGAAAAAAAGCTGGTGCCCGTGGACGAGCTTCTGATCGATACGGGGTACGAAAAGGAGGAGCTTTCCGAGCTTGTCCGCATCGGCACCCCCGTGGGCTTTGCACCGCATTATCAATTTTTGGAAAACGATCGCCTTGTGGGCAAGGGGCTTGACAACAAGGCCTGCGCCGCTTGTGCCGTTTCCGCCATTTTGGAGACCCCGCGCGAGGAGCTGGCGGGCGACGTGTATCTGGTGCTTTCCGTGCACGAGGAGACAGATCCCATCGGCGGCACCGCCCCCGGTGGCTTTGCCGTTGACCCCGATTACGCCATGGTGGTGGACGTCAACCTTGCCCGCACGCCCGACACCAAAAAGCGTGACACCATCGTGATGGGCAAGGGCCCGTCGATCACGCGCAGCTCTGCGGGGGACAGGCAACTGACTAAGCTGGTTGAGGAGGCCGCCACAAGGGCGGGCATCCCCTGGCAGGTCAGCGTGGCCGCGATGAATATGGGCACCAACGCCCCCGCCTTGCATCTGGTGCGACACGGCATCCCTCTTGTGGACGTCGGCGTGCCGCTTCGCGCCATGCACACCTTTGTGGAGATGCTGGATATGGCGGACGCCGCACAGCTTTGCGCCATGATCCGCCTTTTCATCACAGACAAAAACATTGCGGAGGTGTACCATGAAAAAGGGCGTTGAACTGTTGGAAAAGCTTTGCCTTTGCTTCGGTCCCACCTCCTTTGAGGAGCCGGTGGAAAAGGCCATCCGCGAGGAGCTTTCGGGCACCCGCGCGGAATTGTATACCGACCGCATGGGCAATCTGACGGCGCATCTGAAGGGCCCCGAGGGGGCCACGCGCGTGATGCTTTGTGCGCACATGGACGAGGTCGGCTTTATGATCACCGAGATCGACGATAACGGCTTTTTGCGCTTCGATCATGTCGGCGGCATCGACACGCGCGTGTTGTGCGGCCGTCCCGTGACGATCTATAACGGGGAAAAATATCTGCCCGGTGTGATCGCCGCCAAGGGCATCCACCTGCAAAGCGCCGAGGAACGCAAAAAGGTGCCGGACTACGACAACATGTATATCGACATCGGTGCCGATGACCGCGAGCAGGCACAGGCGCTGGTGCAGCCGGGCGACCTTGGCACCTTCCAAACGCCCTTCGCCACCTTTGGCAAGGACGGTGCGTATATTCGCTCCAAGGCGCTGGATGACCGCCTCGGATGCGCGCTGTTGATCGAGGTGCTGCGCGAGGTGGAGCAAAAGGAGCTTCCGCTTGACCTTTGGTTCTGCTTTACCGTGCGCGAGGAGATCGGAAAGTCGGGTGCACTTGTGACCGCCAACCGCGTCGACCCCGACGTGGCCATCGTGCTGGAGACCACAGCCATTGCCGACCGCCCCGACGTGGACGTTTCCTCCCGCGTGGCAAAGGTGGGCGCGGGCGGGGTGCTCTCGCTTCTGGATCGCGGTACCATCTATGACCGTGCGCTGGTCGATTTTGCGCTGGAAACTGCCAAAAAGCATGATATCCCCGCGCAGATCAAGCGCTACGTTGCGGGCGGAAACGATGCCGCCCACGTTCAAAGAAGTAACAGCGGCACGCGCTGTCTTGCGCTTTCGGCCGCGACGCGTTACCTGCACGCGCCCATTTCCGTGGCGGCAGTGCGCGACTATGAGGCAATGCGCGATCTGGTGCTTGCCATGCTTAAGGATTGGAAAGGATGAAAGACATGTATCAAACGCTGAAAAAATTGCTGCCCTTGAACCCCTCCGTGTCGGGCAGAGAAGAATACGTGCGCGGTGTGATCGAAGGGATCATGCGCCCCCTTGTGGACGAGTGCCGCGCGGATGCGATGGGCAACCTGATCTGTGTGAAGCACGGCAAGGCGAAGGACCCCGCCAAGGTGATGCTTTGCGCCCATATGGATGAGATCGGCTTTATCGTGACCTTTATCGAGGAAAACGGTATGCTGCGCGTGGCGCCCATCGGCGGCATTTCCTACACGGCCGCCGCCTTCTCGGAGGTTTCCTTTGAGAGCGGCTTGCGCGGTGTGCTGGTGCCCGAGGCAGGCGGCTCGCCCAAGGACGCCCCCACGGCTGAGAAGTGTGTGGTGGACATCGGTGCCGCAAGCGACAAGGAGGCCGCCCGCCGCGTGAAGGTGGGGGACTGCTGCGCCCTTTTGCCGCACGTCACCAAGCTGAATGCAAATCGCGTAGTCGGCCGTCCGCTTGACGATCGCATCGGCTGTGCGTGTCTTGTAAAGATCGCCGAGGCGCTGACCGCCCCCGAGGATGATATTTACTTTGTATTCTCCACGCAGGAGGAGGTCGGCTGTCGCGGTGCGCGTCCTGCCGCCTTCGGGATTGCGCCCGATCTTGCGCTCATCTATGACGTGACGGGCACGGGCGACGCGCAGGGCGCGAAGCCGATGGCCGTCAAGCTGGGCGCAGGCGTTGCCGTGAAGATCAAGGATGCCTCTGTGATCTGTCACACGGGGCTGGTGGACGAGCTGCTGGAGACCGCCAAGCGCGAAAAGATCGCCGCGCAGTGCGAGATCCTGACCTTCGGCGGCACCGACACCTCTGCGGTGCAGATGACGGGCTACGGCTGTCGCGCGGGTGCACTCTCCATCCCTTGCCGCTATATCCATTCCGGCACGGAGATGCTGGATCTGCGTGATGCGAACGCCGCCGTGGCGCTGACGCTGGCCTTTTTGAAGGAGAGTGTCAAATGATGTTTTCCGAAGAGCTTTTGCAGCTGGGCGAGGCGGCTGAGGCCGCCCTTGCCGAGCAATTTGCCGCCATTTCCAAAATTGCGCATGCAAACACCGCCAAGGTGATGCGCGCCTTTGCCGAGCACCGTGTGGATGCCGCCTGCTTTGCGGGCTCCAGCGGCTACGGCTATGACGATCGCGGCCGCGATACGCTGGATAAGATCTTTGCCGACGTGATGGGAGCGGAGGCCGCCTTCGTCCGTCACAGCATCGTCAACGGCACGCACGCGCTGACCATCGGCCTTTTCGGGCTTTTGCGCCCCGGTGACATCATGCTTTCCATCGCGGGCAAGCCCTACGATACGCTGGAGGAGGTCATCGGCATCGCGGGCGAGCGCGGAAACGGCTCGCTTGCCGACTACGGCGTGGAATACCGCCAGATCGACCTTGTGGGGGGCAAAACGCTGGATCTTGCCGCCATCACCGCGTTCCTTGAAAGCGAGGAGGGCAAGCGCGTCAAGGTCTGCTTCATTCAGCGCTCGAAGGGGTACCTCAACCGCCGCACGCTGACCGTTGCCGAGATCGGCGAGGCCGTCAAGTGCGTCAAGGCCGTGCGCCCCGACGCCTTTGTGGTGGTGGACAACTGCTACGGCGAGTTTACCGAAACGATCGAGCCGCCCGCCGTGGGGGCAGATCTTGCCATCGGCTCGCTGATCAAAAATCCGGGCGGCGGCATGGCCGAAACAGGCGGATATCTGGCGGGCACGGCGAAGGCCGTGGAGCTTTGCTCCTACCGCCTTACCTGCCCCGGAATCGGGCTTGAGGTGGGTGCCACGCTGGGGGAGAACAAGAATATGTACCGCGGCCTTTTCTACGCGCCGCACACGGTGGCTGAGGCACTCAAGACCGCGCATTTTGCCGCGTACGTGTTCCGTGCGCTCGGCTACGAGGTCGAGCCCGCGCCCGAGGAATTGCGCTCCGATATCATTCAGACCGTCATCACGGGCAGCGGTGAGGCCCTTTGCGCCTTCTGTCGCGGCATTCAGGCGGGCTCTCCCGTCGATGCCTACGTGACGCCCGAGCCCTGGGCTATGCCCGGCTATCAGGACAAGGTCATCATGGCGGCGGGCACCTTTGTGCAGGGTGCCTCGATCGAGCTGTCGGCCGACGGCCCTCTGAAGCCCCCCTATACTGCCTTCTTCCAGGGCGGACTTACCTTTGAAAGCGGACGGATCGGCGTGCTTTCTGCCGCCGCCGAGGTGCTTCGCAGTGTCAAATAAACAAGGAGTGAAAACAATGAAAAGAACGCTTGCCTTTTTGCTTTTACTGGTGCTTGCCGTGGGGCTTGTCGCCTGCGCGGACGAGACCGCGCCGGACGGAATGATCAACGCCTCCACCGATTCGGCAAAATTCAACCTTTACGTGCCCGAGGGGTGGTTTTCTCAGGCCGAGGACGGCATTTCGGGCGCGCTGGCGCCCCTTGGTGACGCCAACGTCATCGTGACGGCGCACCTTCTGGAGGAGGATTACGGAACGCCCGAGGTCTTCTGGCAGAAAAGATGCGAGCCGGAATACGCGGCGTATCTGCCCGAGTTTACCCTTGTTGAGGCCGAGTGCGGCGAGGCGATCATGGGCGGCATCAATGCGCAGAAGTACGTGTTTACGATGAAAAAGGGAAACGCTACTTATAAATATCAGCAGTTGATCATTCTGGATTATAACATGGCCTACGTTCTGCAGTATACCGCAGAGCTTTCCGTGTACGGCAACTACGCCGACGATGTGGCAAGCATCGTGAGCAACTTTGCACTGCGCTGATATGATCTATCTGGATAACAGTGCCACCACGCCGCTTTGCCGCGAGGCAAAAGATGCCATGCTGCAGGCCATGGAGTGCTTCGGCAATCCCTCCTCCCTGCACGCGGGCGGCTCTCGCGCCGCCGCACTTTTGCGCGAGTGCCGCGCCGCCGTTGGTGAGGCACTCGGAGAACGCTATCTGAAAGACGGCCAGCTGATCTTCACGGGCTCGGGCACGGAGGCCACCGCAATCGCCCTTCTGGGCACCGCGCGCGCCAAGGAGCGCCGCACGGCCACCACCATTCTGACAACGGATGCCGAGCACCCCTCGGTCTTGCGAAATCTGGAGATCTTGCAAAAAGAGGGCTTTCACATCGTCAAGATCCCCACGCGGGGCGGCACACTTGATATGGACGCCGTACGCGCGCATTGTAATAAGGATCTTTTCATGGTGTCGATGATGCTGGTGAACAACGAAACGGGCGCGATCTTTCCCGTGGCTGAGGTGTTTGCCGCGGCCCGCGCCGCCAACCCCGCGTGCATTTGCCATTGCGATGCGGTGCAGGGATTTTTGAAGGTGCCGATGACGGTGAAGTCGCTCGGGGCCGATCTCGTCACGGTCAGTGCGCATAAGATCCACGGCCCGAAGGGGGTGGGCGCGCTTTACGTGTCGCCGCGTCTTCTGACGGCGCGTGCCATCATCCCTGTTTACGGGGGCGGCGGGCAGGAGTTTGCCCTGCGCTCGGGCACGGAAAACATGATCGGCATTGCGGGCTTTGCCGCCGCCTGCGCGACAGCAAACGCGAGCAAGGCCAAGTTCGCCGCGCATACCGCCGCACTTTCCGCGCGATTGATCAAGGCGCTTGAGGGCGGCGAGATCCGCACAAATCTCCCCCAAAAGCGTGCACCGCATATCGTGAACATCACACTGCCCGACATCAAAAGCGAGACGATGCTGCACTTTCTGGACAGCAAGGGAATCGCCGTGTCGGCGGGCTCCGCATGCTCCTCGCACGCCGCCGCACCCAGCCACGCGCTGCTTGCCTTCGGGCTCAGTGCGGCCGAAGCCGCCTCTTCCTTGCGCGTCAGCTTCTCGATGGAAAATACCGAGAGCGACGTGGACACGCTTGTCGCGGCACTTTCGGAAGGCGTCGTCAAGCTTGTGCGCATCCATCACTGAACACACGCCCCCTCACGTGAGGGGGCTTTTTTTACGCGCTTGTCATATCCCACCGCCGCTCTGCATAGCATAGTAGCGACAAATCTGAATGCCGGAGGGGGATCTTATGGCAGAACGTTCCATTTATGAGGACATCGCGCGTCGGACGGGCGGCGATATTTACATCGGGGTGGTGGGCCCCGTCAGAAGCGGAAAATCCACCTTCATCACGCGCTTTATGCAGGAGATGGTCCTGCCCAATATGACGGATGAGGCCGCCCGCGAGCGCGCAAGGGACGAAATGCCGCAAAGCGCCGCAGGCAAGACCGTCATGACGACCGAGCCGAAATTTGTGCCCGAGCAGGCGGTGTCGCTTACCGTGGAGGGCGGCATCGGCCTTCGCGTCAAGATGATCGATTGCGTGGGATATATGGTGCCTGAGGCCATGGGAACCGAGGAAAACGGTGTGGCAAGAATGGTCAGTACCCCGTGGCAGGAAAGCCCGATGCCCTTTGCCGAGGCCGCAGAGTACGGCACGAAAAAGGTGATGCACGAGCATGCGACCATCGGGATGCTGGTAAGCTGCGACGGAAGCATCGGGGAGATCCCGCGTGCCTCCTACGCGCAGGCAGAGGAGCGATTGGTAGAGGAGATGAAGGCGCTTGGCAAGCCCTTTGCGCTGGTGCTGAACTCCGCCAAGCCCGCCGAGACGCAGGCGCGCGAGCTGGCCGCCGCGCTGGAAGAAAAGTACGGTGTGCCCGTGGCGCTGGTGAACTGCCTTGCGCTGGATGCGGGGGATATCAGCGGGATCCTTTCCATGGTGCTGGGCGAATTTCCCGTTAGCTGTGTGCGCTTTTCCTTGCCGCCCTTTGCTGAGGCGTTGCCCGCCGATCACCCCTTGCGCGAGGGGCTTTGTGAGGAGATCTGCCGTCTGGCGGCCTCGGTGGGGCGCATGGGGGAGGTTGCAAGCTGCTTTGGGGCGCTTGCCGAGCAGGAGTCGGTCACGCGCGTTGCGGTCGAGGAGCTGGACATGGGAAGCGGCGCCGCTACGCTTGCGGTCACGCTCAGACCCGAGCTTTATTACGACGTACTGAGCGAGCTTTCGGGCAGTGAGGTGCGGGATGAGAGGGCATTGTTCGCCCTTGTGCACGAGCTTGCCGAGGTGCGGGAAAAATACGCCCGCGTCAAGGAGGCGCTGGCGTGCGCGGATGAGAACGGCTACGGCATCGTGATGCCGAAGATCGAGGATCTGGTGCTGGAAAAGCCGACTATCGTGAAGCAATCGGGGGGCTTCGGGGTGCGCCTTTGCGCCTCGGCGCAGTCGATCCACATGATCCGCGCGGATATCCGCACGGAGATCAACCCCATCGTGGGGACCGAGCAGCAATCCGAGGAGTTTGTGAAAAACATCCTTGCCGATTTTGAAAGCGACCCCAAACAGCTCTGGGAGAGCAATATGTTCGGCAAATCGCTTTACGAGCTTGTTAACGACGGCCTGCACGAGAAGCTGACGCATATCCCGGCGGAAGCCAGACAAAAGCTTTCCGAAACGCTGGAGCGCATCGTCAACGAGGGCGCCAACGGCCTGATCTGCGTGTTGCTGTAAGCTACCTATATTAATATGTTGCGAAAAGCGGTCGCACCGACACGGTGCGACCGCTTTTTGTTTCCGGTCGAGATTTCAATGAGCAGGAAGCCGCCTTTTTTAAAAAAAGGGCTCTTCCTTAAAAAAACTTTTGCCGAAAAAAAGAGAAATCGCGTTTTTCATCGTATATTTATTATGATCGAGGCAAAATGACGGCACGAAGGGAGGATTTTTTATGTTTGACATGCAAAAAATGCAGAATGAGCACGAGGCACGTACGCTCTCGCCCTATGCATTCCGCACAGCGGATACCAAGGGTCGCGAAAAGCCGTGTGAACCGAGCGCGTTGCGCACGGAGTTCCAGCGTGATCGCGACCGTATCATTCACAGCCAGTCCTTTCGCCGCCTGATGTATAAAACGCAGGTCTTTCTGGCACCTGCGGGGGATCACTACCGCACGCGTCTGACGCATACGCTGGAGGTCACGCAGATCGCGCGCACCATCGCACGCGCCCTTTGCCTGAACGAGGATCTGACCGAGGCGATCGCGCTCGGGCACGATCTCGGGCACACACCCTTCGGTCACGCTGGGGAAAGCGTGATGCAACAGTGCTACTCACCCGATTTTTCGCACAATCTGCAGGGCGTGCGCGTGGTGAAGCGCTTGGAAAACGGCGGGGAGGGCCTGAACCTTACCTTTGAGGTCATCGACGGTATTGCCTGCCATTCCGGCCCCGTCATGCCGCAAACGCTGGAGGGGGCGATCATCCGCTATGCGGACCGCATTGCCTACATCAATCACGATATTGACGATGCGCTTCGCGCAGGGATCCTGCACCCCGACGAGTTGCCCCGTCCGCTTTGCGATATTCTGGGGTACACGCACAGCGCCCGCATCAACACGATGGTGGGCTCGGTCGTGCGCGCCAGCAAGGATAAGCCGAAAATTGAAATGGAGGCAGAGGTCGGGGAAGCCACCGACCGTCTGCGCGATTTTCTGTTCGAGCGCGTGTACCGCGACAATATTGCCAAGGACGAGGAGATCAAGGCGAAGGATATGCTGGTACAGCTGTTTGAATATTTCGAGGAGCACCCCGAAAAGCTTCCGATCGATTATCTGGAAACGATCAGCAAGGAGTCGGTGGGGCGTGCCGTTTGCGATTACATATCCGGCATGACCGACCGTTACGCCCTTGACCTGTATCACGAAATCTTTATTCCGGAGGTGTGGCGCGTCAAATGATACCGAAAGAAGTGGTGGAGGAGATCCGCTATCGCTGTGATATCGAGGACGTCATCAGCACCTACGTTTCCTTGAAGCGCGCGGGCTCCAACAGGAGCGGACTTTGCCCGTTCCACAGCGAAAAGACCCCGTCCTTTACCGTTTTTCCCGGCACGAAAAGCTTTTATTGCTTCGGCTGCGGCGCGGGCGGTGACGTGGTCACGTTCATTCAAAAAATCGAAAATCTGGACTACGTGGATGCGCTGGAGTTTCTGGCGAAGCGCGCGGGTGTCCAGATCCCGCAGGACACAAGGGGAGAGGAGTACCGCCAAAGCGTATCGCGCAAGCGCGTGTACGAGATGAATCTGGAGGCGGCAAAATTCTTCCGCGCGTGCCTGTTTGACCCCAATATCGGGGCAGACGGTATGAGATATCTGACCGAAGACCGTAAATTTTCAAGCATTACCATCAAGCGTTTTGGCTTTGGATATGCGCCGAATGATTTCGGTATGCTGACGCGGCATATGAAAAAGCTGGGCTATTCCGACGAGGAGCTGATCGTCGCTTTCCTTTGCGGCAGATCGCAAAGGACGGGAAAGCTGTTCGATCTGTACCGCGAGCGCGTGGTGATCCCCGTGATCGACGTGGCGGGCAACGTGGTGGCTTTTACCGCCCGTGCGCTCCATCCCGACGAAAAGAACAGAAAATACTTCAACACGTCGGACACTCCGGCGTTCAAGAAAAGCCGTATTTTGTTCGGCATGAATTATGCCAAAAATCACTGCGCCGAGCAGATGATCCTGTGCGAGGGCGCCATGGACGCGATCGCACTGCAGGCCGCGGGCTTTGAGAACGCGGTGGCAACGCTGGGTACTGCGATCACGCAGGAGCACGCCCGTTTGCTCTCGCGCTATACCAAGCGCGTGCTGATCAATTACGACAGCGACGCGGCGGGGCAGGCCGCTACCAATAAGGCCATGGCCCTTTTGGATCAGGTCGGCCTTGAGGTGCGCGTGCTGAAGCTGACGGGGGCCAAGGATGCGGACGAGTATCTGAAGCAATACGGCGCGGATGCCTTCCGCTCGATCATCGCGCAGGGAAGCACGGGCTTTGATTTTAAAATGGGGAACGTGCTGGCGCAAAACGATATCAGCCAGCCCGAGGGCAAGATCCGCGCGGCAAGAGCGCTTGCGGCGATCATCGCCGCCGTCGCCTCCGGCGTGGAGCGCGAGCTTTACGTGCAATCCGCCGCCAAGCAGCTCGGCATTTCCCCGGAGGGACTTGCCAATGACGTGAAGCGCCTGCGCGCAAGGGCGGCACGCGAGTATCGGCAAAAGGAACGCCGTGAGTTGCAGCTCGGTGCGCGCAATTTCAGTGATCACGTCAATCCGGACGCGGCGAAAAGCCCCGCCGTGGCCGCCGCTGAAGAGACGGCGTTGGGGCTTTTGATGCTGTATCCCGAGCATCGGCGTGCCGTGTGTGAGGGGAAGGTGGAATTGCCCGAGGCGCATTTCTTCACGTCCCTTGGCAAGCGCGTCTTTGCGGCGATCTGCGAGATGGAAAAAAGTGAGAGCGGCTTTGTCTTTTCCGCGCTTGGCGAGCACTTTACCCCCGATGAGATGGGGCGGCTGGTGCGACTGCAGCAGGACAGACAAAAGCTTTCCAATAACGGCATCGAGGTACTGGAGGACGCGGCAAGAGTGCTTGCCGACGAGTACCAAAAGCGCAGCGAGCGCGAAGCGGGTGATCTGCAAAGCGAGATCGAACGCCGCCGCGCCGCACTGAAAAAAAAGGATAAATAAAGAAAGGTGGAATATATTATGGCAGAGAAGAATGCAAGCACGAAGAACAACGAAACCAAGAAGCTGGACCTTGGAGAGCTGATCGAAAAGGGGAAGAAGAAGGGCTCTCTTTCCGCCAGCGATCTGGATGAGGCCATGGAGGGTCTGGACTATGATATGGACAGTCTGGACAAGCTCTATGAGGCATTGGAGGACAGCGGTATCGCCTTCGGCGAGGATATCGCTACGCTGGAGAATGAGGTAGAGGCCTTTGGCGGCGGTGAAAACATCGAGCGCCAGCTGGTGCAGGAGGGCATCTCGATCGATGACCCCGTCCGCATGTATCTGAAGGACATCGGCAAGGTGCCGCTGCTGGATTCCGAGCGTGAGAAGGAGCTGGCACAGCGCATGGCAGAGGGCGACGAGCAGGCAAAGGACGAGCTGGTGCAGGCAAATCTGCGTCTGGTGGTCAGCATTGCCAAGCGTTACGTGGGCAAGGGAATGTTCTTCCTTGACCTGATCCAGGAGGGCAACCTTGGTCTGATGAAGGCCGTTGGCAAGTTCGACTACACCAAGGGCTATAAGTTCTCGACCTACGCGACCTGGTGGATCCGTCAGGCCATTACCCGCGCGATCGCCGACCAGGCGCGCACCATCCGCATCCCCGTACATATGGTAGAGACCATCCACAAGGTGTCGCGCTATCAGCGTCAGATGCTGCAGGAGCTTGGCCGCGAGCCCACCCCCGCCGAGATCGGCGAAAAGATGGGCATGAGCGCAGATAAGGTGCGCGAGATCATGAAGGTCGCGCTGGACCCCGTCTCGCTGGAGACCCCCATCGGTGAGGAGGAGGACAGCCATCTTGGCGACTTTATCCCCGACGATGACACGCCCGCTCCCGCTGAGGCCGCCTCCACCACCATCCTGCGCGAGGTGATCGAGCGTGAGCTCAGCACCCTTACCCCCCGTGAGGCACACGTCATCCGTCTGCGCTTCGGCCTGTTTGACGGCCGCAGCCGCACGCTGGAGGAGGTCGGCAAGGAGTTCAACATCACCCGTGAGCGTATCCGTCAGATCGAGTCCAAGGCACTGCGCAAGCTCCGCCATCCCAGCCGTGCACGCCACCTGCGCGGATTTCTTGATTGATTCTTAACAATTATCGTTTAATCTGCACAAAACCAAACTTGTTCATTTCAACATTATCACGATTTTTCTGTCTGCTTCGCAGAAACTTTTCCTCTCGGTTTGTGAAAAGTTACGGCAACTTTATCCGTTTTTGACTCCCGCCGCGCTCTTGCGCGCGAGCGGGTGTCTTGACAGAAGCGAGAAAATAGTGTAAAATATGGTTTGTATTATATATTTGGTTCCCCGCGCGAGGGGAAAGGAGGTTCTGTTATTATGACAAAACGACTGATCTGCCTGATGCTGGCCATGTTGATGGCATTGTGCGTGTTTACGTCCTGCAGTGACGACGGCGATGCTATTGACGATACTGTGAATCAGGCGTCTCGCTTCACCTCTGCGATCAACCTTTGGGTGATCACCGAAAGTGAATTGGTCGAGCAGGCAAGCGCTCTTCTTACCGCCGGCTACGATCCCGATGACTACGCCACCGAGGAAAAGCTTGCCAAGCGCACCGAGGAGGAAAAGGCCACCGTCAACGCCCTCAGCGAGGACGTGAAGGCCGCTTGGGAGCAGCTTGACGATATCGGCGAGGCCATCAACAAGATCACCAAGAAGCAGTTCAAAACTCAGGTAAACGTCAGATACGTCACCGAGGAGGGCTATTACACCGCCGTCGAGAAGGCGTTTGTGGAGCATGAGGCCGCCATTGCTGAGGCAAAGAAGAACGGTACCAGCTTGACGCCCGACGTAACGCAGGAGGAGACCGTGCTCAACGAGTACGGCATTCCGGAGCTGAAGTACCCCACCGCATACGATTTCCAGGTCGACGTTCTCTTTATCGGCTCCGCGCAGAAGTATCGCGAGTACGCCGCAAAGGAATGGATCACCACCGTGGACGATCTGGTGGAGGACTCCGCTGTTCAGCTTACCTACTTTGTCAGCAGCGTGCTGCTGAACGCCACCTACTTTGACGGTGCATCCTACGCCATTCCCAACAACAACGTGATCGGCGAGTATACCTATCTTGCCGTCAACGAGGAGCTGACCAACTATTACCTCACCACCCCTGAAAAGCTGGAGAATTCCTTGTTCAGCAACGAGAGCAAGAAGTTCCTGGATTACGTTTACCACAATACCGAGGGAGAGAAGGTCTACCCCATCTACAGCGAAACCGGCAAGGTGGATATGGAGATGCTGCATTACTGGACCTACGCGGTCGAGGGGAATGAGTACATTCAGGATCCCGCAACCTTCTCGCTGTTCGGCGGCTTCTATTACAAGGATTCCGTGCAGGGCTCCTCGATCAGATCCTTTAACCTTCTGACCGACCAGCTTTATACCAACAATATCCAGACTAAGCTTTACTACGAAACCACCCCCGGCTACATCACGACGGATCCCAATGCGACTGCGGCTGTCCGCATCGTCAAGGGCGGCTATGAAAAGCGCGCCGAGCTGGAGCAGATGGGCTACAAGGTCCTGACCGTTGAGGCACCTCGTGCCACTGACGAAGACGTGTTCGGCTCTATGTTCGCCGTTGGTTCTCATACCAGAGACGAGGGCCGCGCTATGGAGATCATTACCTACATCAACACCAACGCCGAGCTCCGCAACCTTCTGCAGTACGGTCTGGAGAACGTGAACTATACGCTCAAGTCCGTTACCGACGAGGAGGGCGTTTCCCGCGTATATGCCGAGATGACCCCCACCAACAAGTACGTGATGGATCTGGCCAAGACGGGTAATATGTTTGTGGCTTACCCCAACAGCAAGGAGACCGTGAGAGCGTGGGAGTACGGCAAGCTGCAGAATCTGGATGCCGTAGAGTACCCCACCGTCGGCGTGTACTTCAACCTGGAGGACTACAAGGTAGATGCCAAGGGTATGTGCGTGCTGAACGCCGTATCCGCCAAGTTCAAGACCAACGTGCTGGATCAGCTGACCGTGCCCGGCCAGATCAAGGAGATCTATGACCGCGCCAGCATCCTGAGCACCGACCACACCAAGATGGCCGAGCTTTTGCTTGAGCTGATCGGTGAGGAAGTGACCTACACCGCTCCCGGCGCAGAGACGGCCACCACCGTGACCGTAGAGGAGCTTGCGAACGCGCTTCGCATCATGAACACCGCGCTGGACGAGGAAAACAACAAGACTGAGCAATCCTTCCATGCATTGTATCAGGATTGGGTGAAGAACAGCGGCGTAAACGAACAGTAAAAAAGGAAGGTGCGGTGCCCCGCGGGGCATCGCACCTTTGGTATTAGTGCCTTTAGGCAGTTGAGCGCGAAGCGCGAAACAGACAACCACCCGCTATGCGGGTGGGCAACAGAGGTTATACCAAAAAATCTCCTAACATGGTACAATAAGATGCTCAAGTCTATTGCAA
>SVSG01000021.1 GCA_015064415.1 Oscillospiraceae bacterium
GGCGCATCAATGGAGCGGGTGATGGGAATCGAACCCACGCGGCCAGCTTGGAAGGCTGGAATTCTACCATTGAACTACACCCGCTTGTGGTGCTTTTCCAAAACTGCCCTACAATCATACCATATTTTCACGCAATTGTCAAGAGGGAAAATGCAATTTTTTTGTTTTTTCTTTGCACTTTTGCCCGCGCCGAAATTTTTCTTGCATTTTTCGCTCTTTTTCGCGCAAAGCGCCGCGAAATATGCTATAATGATATTGCTTTTCAAATACATTCTACGGAGGTTTTATGATGTACGCAAAAGATTTCCGCCAGCTTGCCTGGCAACGCTTGTCCGGCCAATGGGGCACGATGGTGCTGATCTACTTCCTCTATTCGCTGATCAACGGCGTCCTCTCCTACATTTTCATCGGCTCGCTCCTGTTTTCCGGTGCGCTGATGATCGGTATGTGCTCCGCGACCCTCTCGCTGCTTCGCTATGGCAGAGCGGACCTGGAGCAGCTGTTCGACGGCTTCCGCCTCAATCTGCCCAACGCCATTGTGGCTTCTATTCTTTACAGCCTCTTCATTGCGCTGTGGAGCATGCTTTTCGTGATCCCCGGTATTATCAAGACCTACTCCTACGCCATGACCTTCTACATCCTGCACGACAACCCCAACATGTCCGCCAGCGACGCGATCACTGAGTCCCGCCGTATGATGGACGGTCACAAATTCCGTCTGTTCTGCCTGCAGCTCAGCTTCTTCGGCTGGATACTGCTCGGCATCATCACCTTCGGCATCGCCATGCTTTTCGTTGCCCCCTACATGCAGACGGCACAAGCCGCCTTCTATGAGGATCTGAAGGCAAGACAGGCCCCCCGCGACTATTTCGCACAGGTCTGATCGCTCTTTACGGCGCGCTCCAAAAAGGAGCGCGCCGTTTTTTTCTTTTCTGCTCTTGCCTTTGCGGGGAAAATGTGTTAAAATAAAAGGGTATGAAGAAAAAAGGAGGGACGGTATGCCGTTTTTACAACCGAATTACACGTTTTTGTGCTATCGTGACCTGACCCCCGCCTTTTTGCACGCGCAAGGCATCAAGGTGCTTCTTTTGGATATTGATAACACCTTGGCGCCGTACGAGCAGCTTGACCCCGATGACCACATCCGCGCCTGGCTGCAAAACATGGCCGATGCGGGCATTAAGACCGCACTGGTCTCCAACAACCGCGCGGGGCGCATGACGCGCTTCAACGCCACCCTGCAGCAGCCCTCGCGCTACAGCGCCTGCAAGCCCCTTCCCTTTCGCGGGCGCAAGGTGATGAAAAAGCTGGGCGGCACGCGCAAGGACACCGCCATCATGGGCGATCAGGTCTTTACCGACGTTCTCTTTGCCCGCAGTATGGGCATCCGCGCCATCCTCGTCCCCCCCATCAAGGACAAGACCAACCGCATCACGCGCTTAAAGCGCTATTTTGAGCGCGGCGTGCTGCGCCGCTATTACAAGCGCAACCCCGATGCCCCCGATATTCGTCTCGGCAGTCCCCTCACCAAGGAGCACGTGCCGCCAAAGGAGGAAACGTATGAGAAATAACGCCGTATTCGGCCCCGGCGGCAACAGCGACAGCTTTTATGCCGCGGGCTATAAATCCACCACGCAGGCCCCCGAATTTCTTTCGGGGATCGGCCTTGGCGCCTATGAATTTGAGGCAGGCAACGGCCTGCGCGCCGGTGCCGAGACGCTCAAAAAGATCGGTGAGGAGGCCAAAAAGCACCATATCGAAATGTCCTTGCACACCCCTTATTTCATCTCGCTTTCCGGCATAGTGCCCGAAAAGCGTCTGAAAAGCATCGACTATATCAAGGAGTCACTGGAGGCCGCCGCGCATCTTGGTGCGGACACCATCGTCATCCACACGGGCAGCGCCGCCAAGATCACCCGCCGCGAGGCCATGGACCTTGCCAAGGACACGCTTTCCCGCACCCTGGAGGCAGTGGGCGACACGCCCATCCATCTGGGCCTTGAAACGATGGGCAAGATCAATCAGCTGGGCACCTTGGAGGAGGTCATCGAGCTTTGCCTCCTGGACCCGCACCTGTACCCCGTGGTGGACTTCGGCCACATCAACGCGCGCGAGCTTGGCGGGCAGTTCCCCGACGCGGATGCCTACCGCCGTGTATTCCACCAAATCGCGGAGAAGCTGGGGGACGAAAAGGCACGCTATATGCACTGCCATTTTTCCAAGATCGAGTACACAAGCGCAGGTGAGAAAAAGCACCTGACCTTTGCGGACGAGCAATACGGCCCCGTTTTCGAGCCGCTGGCCGAGGCGCTGGTGCGCGACGATCTTTGCCCGCGCATCATCTGCGAGTCCGACGGCACGATGTCGGACGATGCCCTATATATGCAAAACGCCTACCTTGCAGCAAGGGGGTAAAAAAAGAGGATGCAATTGCATCCTCTTTTTTGCTTAAAGCATGACCTCGTGTCCGCTTTCGGCAGACAGATAGATGGCATCAAGAATTTTCATCAGCTCAACGCCGTCCTCCGCGGGATTTCGGCATTCTGTTACCTCACCGCGCACGCAAGCGATAAAGTGAGCCATCTCTTTCTCGAATATCTGATTGAAGTTTAGCCCTGTGGGATAGTCAAAGGTCACATTGGTAAGGTATCCGTCCATTTCACTGTAAAGGGTGACTTCCTCTGCAAGCTTAACACCGCCCTTTGTGCCAAAAAGCTGAACGCTGTTTTCGCCTGTGCCTGTATTGAGGCTGAAGCTTGCTTCCATAGACAGGACGGTGCCGTTATCAAATCGGATAAGAGCACAGGCCAGATCCTCACAGTCGAATATGACTTCCTCCGCTTCGGCAGAGGAGACGTATTCCTTGTGACTGCGGATCCCGGGGCGGTTTTTAAGCTTTGTAAAGGTGGTTCCGTATACGGATACGGCACGGGGCTTGCCGATTAGGTATCTCACAAGGTCGATCACGTGAACACCAAGGTCGATCAGAGGCCCCCCGCCTGAGCGGGATTTGTCTCCAAACCATCCGCCGGGTGCGCCGTTTCTTCTGAGATAAGAGGCTTTTGCGTAATAAATATCGCCGAGTCTGTCGTTATCCATCAAATTCATAACCGTATCGCAGTCATTGCCGAAACGGCGAACGAAGCCGATCATCAGAAGCCTTCCGTTCGCCTTCGCAGTGTCGAGCATCCTTTGCGCGTCAGCTGCATTGGTCGCCATAGGCTTTTCGCAGATCACGTGCTTGCCTGCTTCAAGCGCCATGATGGCACAGGGGGCATGATCGCTGTTCGGGGTGCATACGCTGACCGCTTCGATCTCGGGAAGCTCACGAAGCATCGTTTCCTCGTCGGTGTAAAGTCTTGTAACACCGTACTTTTCCCCCATGTATTGAAGTCTTCTCTCGTTAATGTCGCAGAAAGCGTAAAGCTCTGCCTTTCCCGATGCCAGATAGCCCTTGATATGGACATTAGAAATGCTTCCTACGCCGATGACGGCAACCTTCGTTTTTTGCATGATGTTCACCCTCTTGTTTAGTTGTTTTTGATGATATGAAGAAGATAGTTCTTGGCCGCAACAATATCTGCGGCAGGATCGTCACCAACCTCGCGCTCTATGGTAAGGAATCCATGGTATCCGATGGCATCCAATGCCTCAAGATAAGCCGTAAAATCGACAGCACCCTCTCCGAGAGGTACTTCGCGAAACAGCTTTACACCGCCAAGATGATCGGGTTTTGGCATTGCACCGTAAATGTACTCGGGATTTGTGCGTTTCAGCATGAGGCCGTCCTTTGCGTGTGTGTGGACGATATAATCCTTAAGGTTATAGACCGCATCAACGGGGTTGTCTCCCGTTATCATGACAAGGTTTGCAGGGTCAAGGTTTACCGCAACACCCTTTGAGTGCAGACCGTCAAGAAATCTGCGAAGAGCACAGGATGTCTCGGGGCCCGTTTCGATCGCAAAATGAGAGCCGATGCTGTCAGCATATTTCGCAAGCTCAAAGCAGGCCTCCTGCATAACGCCGTAGCGGTCATGTGTGGGATCCTTGGGAATTGCTCCGATATGTGTGGTGACAATGTCTGTTTCGAGATCCTTAGCAAGATCCATGATCCTTTTCGATCTTTCAATACGTTCAGGATTTGTTTCCCTGTTCATGAATCCACCGCCCATATCACCGCAGATAGCGGAAAATTTCAGACCGTTGGATTTGACAAGGTCAAGAAGCTCGCGCCTTTTCTTCGGAGTGAGAGCTTCGGGACTGTTGTCCCCCTTGGTGGCATACATTTGTATGCCATCAGCACCGATGGAAGCGGCCTTTTCGATGGCCATACGGGTGTCTGTGCGCAAAGAGTCAATGATAACGCCAATGGAAAAATTGTACATGGTCCTGTCTCCTTTCAAAAAAGCATTGCTTTTTTACTAATTTTATTATATAATAAAAAAAGAGACGTGTCAACGCCACATTTTTGCGGTTTTTTAGCACAATCTTGCTATTCGGGGGCGAATATGAACAGATACGAAACACACACGATGCAGGATGCCCGATTGCCCTTTATCTTTCATCGGGATGTTGCAATATGTTCGGATGGACACAGAAGCATGTATAATTGGCACGAGAATATAGAGATCATTTATGCTGTCAGCGGTTCCGGAGCACTCATTTGTGATGGAGAGAGGATCGCGTTGGAGGCAGGGGATATTGCGGTCATAAATGCAAACAGGCTTCACGGCTTTGTTGCCAAAGAGGAGCCGATGCACTATTATTATCTGATCATCGACCGATCCTTCTATATTGCCAATCATTTTGACAGTAATGCATATGCTTTTGAGGAGAAGCTGACCGATCTTGATATTGCCCGCCTTATCGAGGAGTTCGGCAACATATGGACAAATGAAAAGGCCCCCATGCGCGTTCAAAGGTTACGGTGTATCGCATTGGATATTGCCACCCGCTTATGCTTGAAGTACGGACACTATGAGGATACACCCCGTATGGAATCACAAGCCACAAAATGTATTAAGCAAGCAATAGGGTACATGCGCGCCGAGGGTCACAGAGACATCTCTCTTGACGATATTTCTTCCTTTATAAATATGAGCAAATATTATTTTGCAAGAGAGTTTCGCCGCATTACGGGATATTCCTTTGTGGAATACCTTAATATCATACGCTGCGAGAAGGCAAGGAATCTTTTGTTACAGGAGGATATTCCCATAGGCGAGGTGGGAAAAAGATGTGGCTTTAGCAATCAGTCTTATTTCTCACGTGTCTTTGGTGAATACGCGGGAACAACTCCCAGTAAGTATAGAAGAAATAAAAAGGAGAAAAGCGGGGCGGCTACGGAGGACTTTTTTGAAAATTAAAAAACGCGACACCTGTAAATGAAAAAGGACAGAGAGCATGTTATGCTCTCTGTCCTTTTGGGTTAATATCGGTCGCGGATGCGCGCGCTGCTGTGCACCAGCGGCAGGCCGTCGCGATACAGGTGAGAATCGTTGCTGAGCGTCAGCACGCGGGCGCGGGCATATTCGCGCGGCTCGGTGTCACCGGGAGCGGAAGCGCCGTCATCCAGACGGATCACCGTCATAGCGGAGTGCTTCATATCAAAGTGCGCCGTATAGTAGGGGTACGGCACGTCCAAAAGATGGCTCATGAATACCTTGCCCATGTTCTCGTGCGCAAAGATCGCAATGCGCTTTTCGTGATGGCGTTCTGTCACGCGATACAGACCGAGATCCGAATCGTGCACGTAGCCGTGACCGGCGAAAAACTCGTCCATCTTTTCCTGGATGGGCAAGATCACCTTTTCAAAATGGAAGGCCTCAAATTCGGGGTGCGTATACCACTTATCCCCCATCTCGCGCACGTCACGGCGGGCAAACACCTGGCTGTAGTACGGGTGTGTCCAGATCCAGATCGGCTTTTTCCCCTCTTCTCTCAGTCGCAGGGGCTCCATATGATCCTCGTGCAAAAATTCCAGCGTTTGGAGCTTTTTGTTCAAAAGCTCGCACAGCGGCTGTGCCGTCTGCATGGCACGCGTGGAAGTGGAGGCATAGACCTCGTCAATGCCAAACAGCGCAAGGCGCTTGGCAACGGACTCTGCCTGGCGCTCGCCCAGAGGGGTCAAAGAGTCGGGATCATAGACGGGATCCCCGTGTCGGATATAAAAAATAAGCATAGCGATACCTCACTTTTCTTTTGTAGCTCCATTATAGCATATTTTTCTGTGCTTGGCAATCACTTTTTGAGAAAACGTGAGATACCGCGTTTTTTATTTTATCTATTTTCGAAAAACCCCTTGACAAATTCATAGTGATGAGGTATAATATCGTATGCAAGTTTTGTAAACGGCAAGCTTGCGCTTGATGTATGGAGAAGTACTCAAGTTGGTGACGAGGCGCCCCTGCTAAGGGCGTAGGTCGGATTAAACCCGGCGCGAGAGTTCGAGTCTCTCCTTCTCCGCCAACAAAAAAGGAACTTTTGTCTACCAAAAGTTCCTTTTTTGTTTATCCAAGCCTCAGGCTTGGCATATCATCACCGCGCGAAGTGCGGCGTATATCATCAAGGGCGGCACGCCGCCCTTGTATCTCATCACGCGTCAGCGTGCATTTTCCCTGCGGCTTGATGATATGCAATGCTTCGCATTGATGATATGCCGCAACAGGTTGCGGATGATATACAAGGCTGCGCCTTGATTTATTTACAAAAGCATGCAAATGCATAGCATTTGCGCGATTTGTCTCTCCTTCTCCGCCAAACATAAACCGCAATTCCGATACAAAGGGATTGCGGTTTTTGTCTTAGAATGGAGACGGAAAACTTGAAAATTCTCAATGCTTTTGCGACTATTGACTTTTTATAAAAATTATGTTACACTTCTTCTGAGAGGTGATGAATATATGAGAAAATCCAATGTCATAAAAATCATTTTGGTTATCATTTTGATCGCTTTGATGGTTGCAACCTTAGGCTTTTATATGGTAGATCTCATGATCCATAATACGCCACCAACAAAAAATCTTTTTAGGACGCTGGCTATTATTTTTGCATGCCTTGCTTCCATCATTCGTCTTTGGCCTAATAGAGGAAGAAGAAATCTTGCATCTTATGAAAGTGCATACCAAAAGCACATCAAAGACGCCTTTGCAGACCGTCCTTTTTATAAGAAAAAGCTTTTGTGTGCCATACGACTTTATGACGAGGGGAACTGCGATAAGGCGATCAAGTATCTTTTGGAGCTGAAAAGCGTTTCTCAAACACGAGACGACATTTATGTCGTCGGACTGTTTACAGGACTTGTGCTGACCAAGGCGGAGTGTTATAACGAAGCGATTTACGTATATCGTTCTCTGATTGAAATGAATATTACCTCGTCAACGGTATACGGAAATCTTGGAAATATTTATTTGACGCTGGGGAATCACCGAGATGCCATCTCATACATCCGCTTGTCGATACAGAACGATGAGAACAACCCCGCCCCCTACAACAATCTCGCCAACCTTTATTTTGAAACCGCTGATTTTGAAAATGCGAAGATCTACGCAGAAAAGGCGTTGCAGCTCAATCACAAAATGTATCAGGCTTCTACCTTGCTTGCCATCATATATACGTTGGAGGGCGACAAGACGAACGCCGAGAAATATTCGCACATGGCCATTGCAAGCGGCAGGCCCGCTGCCGAACTGGATCAAGTGATAGCACATTATGTGAGTGAAAAGCAGCAAAATCACGACGAGGAGTAGTTTTTGTATCAAAATTACAGTAATCAGCCAAACACAAACCGCAATTCCGATACAGAGGGATTGCGGTTTTTGCTTTTTTATGCTATAATACAAAAAGGATGTGATAGTATGACGTTGTTTGAGGCAAAAAAACTATTAACCGAAAATGGTCTTGCTTTCGAAATAAGCGAATTTGAAGACGAAGCTACATATTGGCATCATACGATGCTGTTTCCTTACACCAAAAACGCAAAAAACTGCAAGGTAATTGCCCTGATTATTACGAGCAATAACGGAAAGAAAAATATTGAACTCCAATTTAATGCTGTCGATGACGATTTTTTGTTTGAAGAACTACGCTTTGGAGACTTTTGCTTTGAAATGTTCGACTATAAAGAAGAAATACTTGAAAATGATTTGTTGGATCATATTAATGAAATTAAAGGTGGCGCTTTTTCAGTAATAGTTGCCAACGACCTAAAAAACAAAAAATGGCTGGCAGATTTTTCTTTTGGCTTAAAAGACGATGATGATCTTTTTGGCAAACACGGTTTTGAAAAAGCTGTTCAAAAAATACATGGCCCTAAAGGTTTTATTTCAAAATTACTGAAAACAAAAAAACAATACGAAATTTATGATTGGAACACGTATCAATGCATCATAAAGTAAACAACCGTCTTTGTATCAAAATTACAGCCATTAGCCAAACATAAACCGCAATTCCGATACAAAGGGATTGCGGTTTTTGCTTTTTTATGCTATAATGATCTTATCAAAGGAAAGGAGATCGCTATGGATTTTTCCCCGCAGGATATGAAACCTATCTTCTGCACCGATATCACCGCCGACGAGGACAACGAGGTCATAAACGGCGCAGAATTCGTCACCCGTACCGCGCCAAAAGAAAAAATTGAAAGCTTTGAGCGCAGGCACGAGGCACTGTTGCAAACCATCAAAAAAAGCAAGCTCCCCACCTGGCTGCAATTCATCCGACCCATATGCGGCTTTCTTTTTGCGGCCGTGCTGATCGCGTGCATCAGAACCGGCTTCCCGACTGCCTTTCAAAATGCGCCGATATTGGTCATCGGCGGCGCGCTTTGCGGCGTGCTTTGGATCCTGCTGCAGGTTTTCTCCAAGGTCAAAGAAAAAAAGATGCTGAAGGAAGGCACCGCCGAGCAGCAATCCAAGCACGTTCTGGAAGAATTGCAATCCATCCACGCGGAAATGGACGTTCCCGCAGACGCCGTGGAAATCGACGTGCTGACCTTCGCCTATCAAGCAGAGGACGGTAAGATCTGCCCGCGCACCGTTGCACTGCAAACCACCCCGTACCTCAACGTCACCGTGAAAATGTATGCCACCCCCGACAGCGTGCACGTCGCGGATCTGGAAAACGTCTATTCCTTTGAAAGATCCTCGCTCAAAGCGATCACCACCGTGAAAAAGCGCATTTGCGTGCCCACGTGGAACAAGGACGAGGACCCGCGCAAAGGAAGCTACAAGCCGTACAAAATGACGGTGAACGGTCTTGGAAACATCTACTTCAAGCCGTATCACATTTTGGAGATCGAGCGAGAGGGCGAGCGCTTCGGTCTTTATTTCCCCTGCTATGAGCTGGAGACCGTGGAAAAACTAACGGGATTGCAAGCAGAGAAAGGAGATGCGTCATGAAAGTTTTCACCCCCGAAGAATTCCCCACACCCCGTGCCGACATGTTTTTGCCCGGCTGGGTGATGGGCCTTTGCGTGGTTCTGTATCTGGCGGCGATCGGCTTTGCCATCCTGGCACTTGCCACAATGATGTGGTACCCGCTCATCGGCTTTGCCCTTTTGGCAATATTGGGAGGTGCCGCACACCTTTGCTGGAAAAATCAAAGCGTTCGTATTCTGGATGAAAGCAGATTTGAGTACACGACCTTCCTTGGGAAGAAAACGGTTTACCGTTTTTCCGAGATCAAGGATCTTCGCCAAAATTCAGACTCCTTCACACTTTTCGTGGGGGACGGCAAGGTGCATATCGAATTTGCCGCCTACGTTTCCCAAAGACTGTTTGATAAGATCCGCGAGGCGCTGGAAAGAAACCGACTGTACTCCGCAATGAACGGATAACCCGCCCTTCAACTCCCCATTCCCCAACGTTACGATCAAGGAGGTAACATCCATGTCAAGACCGAAACCGATCACCGTGACCTGCGCCCTTTGCGGCGAGGAATCCACGCAGATCATCCTTCTCTCCACCAACCGGATGGGCTCCTCTGACCTGGATCTCCGTCCCCCCGAAATGGCGCGCAGTACCATGTGCTGGTGGTTGCAGGAATGCCCCCACTGCGGCTACGTCGCATGGGATCTGAAAAACACCACCTCCCTTACAAGGGATCTGTTGCGGGAAGTGATCTTCTCCCCTTGCGAGGAGCGAAATTTTGATTCTAAGCTGGCTGCACGCTATTACAAGCTTTATCTGACACTCTACTTTGACAGCAAGCGCGAGGATGCCTTCCGCGCGGCTCTGCGCGCGGCGTGGGCCTGCGATGACGTTGGAGATAGCGAAAACGCCGTTTTCTGCCGCAAGCTGGCGCTCTCCCTTGCAGATCGGGTGATCGCCTCCAAGCACAACGACGAGAACCTCATCATCCAAAAAGCGGATCTGCTCCGCAGAAGCGGACAGTTTGACACGCTGATTCGGGAATATGCCGACAAAACCTTTTCCAAGCCGATCCTGAATCAAATCGTCGCCTTCCAGATCCAAAAGGCCAAAGAAAAGGACACCGGTTGCTACACCGTGGCAGACGTCATAGACGGTGAGCAGGAGTAAAGACGAAAAAATACAAGTCGATCAAAAAAGCGCCCTTCGGGGCGCTTTTTTGATTTTCTAATTATTTTTCGTTATATTCCATATTTTTATATAAATATTCCAATATTGTTTTTGCACTCGGATATTATTTTTTAATTTTCACGCATTTTCTTTCCGTTGCGCTTTTATACCCGCGCAAAAGTGCCCGTCCATGCACACACTGCACATTAATGATACAAAAAGCCGATATGGATCACTCCATATCGGCTTTTATCAATATTCATATCAGACGGAAAGATCCTCGACGATCAGCTCGCGCACGGCGTTCGGATCGGGAGCGGGCTTGTCGCGCTCGGCAAGGAACTTGGGGGCCACCTGCGGGAAGAGTGCACAGCTGAGCACGTCCTCATCCGACTTGGTGAGGTCTGCATACTCGGCGCGATACTTTTCCAGCTCCGGCTCCAACAGATCTGCAGGACGGCAGGTGATGACCTCGGCATCACCGATCGCCTTACGGCGCACGTCCTCGTTCACCTTACCGGGAACCAGACCGTACTCGCCGCGCAAAAGGCCCTTGCTCTCCTTGGTCACCATCTTATAGCGCTCGCCCGACAGTACGTTCAATACCGCCTGGCTGCCTACGATCTGGCTGGTGGGAGTCACAAGAGGGGGATAACCGAAGTCCTCGCGCACGCGCGGCACCTCGGCCAGCACGTCATAGTACTTGTCCTCTGCCTTGGCTTGCTTGAGCTGAGAGATCAGGTTGGAGAGCATCCCGCCCGGCACCTGATAGAGCAGCGTGTTGGGATCCACGTTGAGCACCTTGGGGTCAAGCGTGCCCTCGGCCTTCATCTTGTTTGCAATGTTACGGAAGTGGGTGGCGATGCCGGAAAGCTGAGAAAGATCAATGCCGGTATCGTACTCGGTACCGCGCAGGGTGGCGACCAGTGCCTCGGTTGCGGGCTGCGCTGTGCCGTTTGCCATCGGGGAAAGTGCGGTATCCACGATATCCACGCCTGCCTGAATGGCCATCAGATAGGTCATATCGCCCGTACCCGTGGTATTGTGGGTGTGCAGGTGGATCGGCACGGAGATCTCCTTTTTCAGCGCCTTGACCAGCGAATACGCGTCGTAAGGCAACAAAAGGTTTGCCATATCCTTGATACAGATGGTGTCAGCGCCCATGTTTTCCAGCTTCTTGGCCAGCTCCACGAAGTATTCTTCGTTGTGCACGGGGCTGGTGGTGTAGCTGATCGCGGCCTCGCAATGGCCGCCGTACTTCTTGGTGGCGCGCATGGCGGCCTCCATATTGCGGGAATCGTTCAACGCGTCGAAAATACGTACCACGTTGATGCCGTTTTCGATGCTTTTCTTCACGAACATATCCACCACGTCATCGGCGTAGTGCTTGTAGCCCAGCAGGTTCTGACCGCGCAGCAGCATTTGCAGACGGGTGTTGGGCATGGCGCGGCGCAGGGCGCGCAGTCTCTCCCACGGGTCCTCCCCAAGGAAGCGCATGCAGGAGTCAAATGTGGCACCGCCCCAGCACTCCAAGGACCAGAATCCGACCTTGTCCAGTGCCTCGCAGGCGGGCAACATATCTTCAAGACGCATTCTGGTGGCGGCCTGAGATTGGTGCGCGTCACGCAGAATGGTATCGGTTATATAAACTTTTTTCGTCATAATAAGCTCCTAAATTCGGATTAGCCAAGCAGGGCGATGAGGAAGCCTGCGGCAATGGCAGAGCCGATCACGCCTGCCACGTTGGGACCCATTGCGTGCATCAAAAGGAAGTTGCCGGGATTTTCCTCCTGACCGACCTTCTGCGACACGCGTGCGGCCATCGGCACGGCGGAAACACCCGCAGAGCCGATGAGGGGGTTGATCTTCTTGCCCTCGGGCAAAAAGACGTTCATCAATTTGGCGATCAGCACGCCGGCGGCGGTTGCCACGCCGAATGCCACAACGCCCATCAGAATGATCACAAGGGTACGGCCCTTGAGGAAGGTGGACGCCGTAGCGGTGGCACCCACGGAAATGCCGAGGAACACCGTAACGATGTTCATCAGCTCGTTTTGCACGGTTTTGGAAAGGCGCTCGCACACGCCGCATTCCTTGAGCAGATTACCGAACATCAGACAGCCGACAAGCACGCCTGCGCTGGGCACGATCAAGGAAACGAAGATCGTGATCACAATGGGGAACAGGATCTTTTGCGTCTTGGAAACGGGGCGCAGAGCCGTCATGGTGATGGCGCGCTCCTTCTTGGTGGTCAGCGCGCGCATGATGGGGGGCTGAATGACGGGCACCAGCGCCATATACGAGTACGCCGCCACAGCAATGGGGCCAAGGAGCCCGGGCGAGAGGATCGAGGTGGTGTAAATGGCCGTGGGGCCGTCCGCACCGCCGATGATGCCGATGGAGGCGGCATCCTTCAGGGTAAAGATCAAGGACTCAATGCCTGCGGCCTGTGCGATACCACTGACACCCATGACGCCAAGCACGGTCGCAAAAATGCCGATCTGCGCGGCGGCACCGAGGATCAGGCTTTTCGGATTGGCAAGAAGCGGTCCGAAATCGGTCATCGCGCCCACGCCAATGAAGATCAGACACGGATAGATACCCAGCTTGACACCGAGATACAGCACGTCGATCAGGCCCGGATCTGCGGCAAATTCCGCCCAATGGACGTGACCGCCCGCGAAATACGCCTCATGAAAGATGCCAAGCCCCGGCAGGTTGGTAAGCAGCATGCCGATGGCGATCGGCAACAGCAAAAGCGGCTCAAACTTTTTGGCAATGGCCAGATAGCAAAGCAAGCAGGCAATGCCAATCATGATCAGATTTTTCCATCCTTCTTCCACAGTGAAAAACTGATAGAAGCCGGTCTGCTTTAAAAAATTCAGTATTGCTTCGCTCATATGTAACCCCGATTATGCCAGCGTGCAAAGCACGGTGCCTGCCTCAACGGCGGCACCCTGTGTCACGTTCACGGAGGCAACGGTGCCGTCAGCGGATGCCATGATCTCGTTTTCCATCTTCATGGCCTCCAGGATCATCAGCACGTCGCCCTTTTTCACAGCGGCGCCGTTTTGCACGTTGACCTTCAGGATCGTGCCGGGCATCGGCGCGGTCACGGTGACGGAGCCGGCAGCGGCGGGAGCGACGGGAGCAGCAGCGGGAGCGGGAGCTGCGGCGGGTGCAGAGGCAGCAGCGGGCGCGGGTGCGGCGGCAGGAGCTGCGGGCACCTTCACGTCTGCCTTGTCGATCACCTCCAGGGTGATCTCATATACGTTTCCATTTACTGTAACCTTATAAGCTTTCATTTTCTTTTACCTCACATTAAAGTTTTTTGAAGGACAATACGCGAATGGCGGATACGTCAACGCCCTCTTCCTCTGCGACAGCGGCGCAAACGGCGGCGATGATCTCCTGCTTATTTTGAATGGGAGCAGGCGCGGGGGCAGCGGGGGCTTGCTGTGTGGGGGCGGGAGCCGCGGTGCCGTTTTTGCCCTGCTCCAGCAGGTCGCACAGTCTGTTCATGACACGCACAAGCACAATGATGGCGATCAGCCCCGTGAAAACCACGGTGATGCCGAGAATGGCCACAAGCCACACCGAGGGTGGTGTGGTTGCAAGTACGCTTTGTACCATTGGATTCATTTTTTCACTCCTTATCTGTGTGGGCAAAGCCCATATTTCCTTATTTTACATTATATCACGAAATTTTCGCGTTGTAAAGCCGTAAAATATTTTTCGTACAATTGTATATATAAGGATCCCTCCTTATTGTGCACTTTTTCCAAGTGGCAGGGAGATCTCGCCGCTGTGCAAAAACCGCTTTTCCCCGTCGGCAAAGGTCAGCTCCAAGCGGAAATCCGGCAAAAGGTCGCTTACGGTGGCGGTTTTGCCCTCATACGTGACCTCCATGCCAAGCACGAAAAGCCCTTGGCGATAGGCGGCATAAACGCTCCCCTGGTTTTTTACTCGCGCTTCCAGCGCACGAAAAAAGGCGATGGCGACCTTTTCGCGCAAAAAGCGCACGCGGCTGTTCTCCAGCACGGCGCCCGCCCGCGCGGCGATCTCGGCGGGGAAGCCCCCCTCGGGCGGTAAAAGGTTGATGCCGATGCCCACGATCACAGCGGTGCGTTCGGGCAGTGTCACGGCCTCGCAAAGGATGCCCGCCACCTTTTTGCCCCGCACGTACAGATCGTTCATCCATTTGATGTCGGGGCGCAGGCCGCAGACGCTCTGCACGGCGTCGCACGCTGCCACGGCGGCCGCTGCGGTGATATCGGCGGGTGCAAAGCCCCCCTCCGGATGCAAAAGCACGCTCAGATATATGCCGGAGCCCTTGGGGGAAAAGAAGGTGTGCTCTCCCCGGCCGCGCCCCGCGCTTTGCGCCGCGGCCACCACCATAGAAAGGGCAGGCGCGCCCTGCTTGGCATACTCCTTGAGGATGGCGTTGGTGGAGGTGACCTCCTCAAACACGCAGGCACTTACCCCGCAATGGCGTTGGATGTAGGACGTATTCAGTCGGCGCATGGCGGCATCTCCTTTTATAAACGTTAGCTTAAATATAACATAAAAAGCGAAAAAAGACAAGCGCCGCCGTGGGATTTGTCCGTTCTCTTTGGAAGAATGTCCAAAATCAAAAATTCCCTTTTCTCATGCGTCCGCACGTTTTTGCTTCTTTTCCTCAAAATGATGTCCCGAATTGATTTTTTGCGCGAAGCGGTTGCCCGCGCGCTTTTTTTGTGTTATAATGGGGGCAGATCCCAAAAAGGAGCGTGCTTTCCAATGACACAGCAAGAGATGTTTGGCAGTGCCGTGTGGCTTTGTGCCAAAGAATGTACGAACACGGATATTTTCGTTCTGCGCGGATGCTTTTCGCTCTCCCGCGTGAAAAAGGCGACCTTGCGCGTGCTGGGACTCGGCTTTTTCCATTGCTATCTCAACGGCACGCGCGTCGGCGACGACCTTTTTCTGCCCCTTAACAGTGAATATGGGGCACGCGAAAACTTCCCCACGGGTGAGCTTTTGTCAGATTTTCGCACATACGTACCCGAGTATGACGTCACCGCACTCCTTCGCGAGGGGGAAAACACCCTCACGATCCATTTTGGCGGCGGCTGGTACACCTTTGAGCAGTACGTCAAAAAAAGCGAGAAAAAATACGGCGATCCCAAGACCATCTGGCGCCTTTTTGGCGAGGATGCAAGCGGCACCTTTGATCTCGTTTCCTCCGAGCAGGATCAGATCGCCAAAAGCTTTGTGACCGGCTACCGTTTTGACCGCTTTGAGATCCACGATTACACCGTTCCCGATCCGCTCTCCCCAAAAGCCCCCGAAACGGTATGGGAAAACGCCGTACCCGTGTGCGCGCCCAAGACCAAATATGAGTTTTCCGATTGCCCCGCCGACGCGGTGATGGAAACGCTCCCCGTCACGCTTGTGAAGGCGACGGAAGGCGTGCGCGTGTATGATTGCGGCAAAAACACAAGCGGCTGGCCCGTGTTGCACCTTTTCGGAAAAAGTGGCGAAACGGTACGAGTTTTACTGGGCGAAGAGCTAACCGCTGACGGTGAGATCGACCCCAAATTCACCCACAAGCAGGAGTTTTTGTGCACCTGCGACGGCGAGCGCCGCGAGGCGCACGCCTTGTTCACGTGGTTTGGCTTCCGCTATTTTGCGATAGAGGGCCCCGCCGAGCCCGTTTGCGTGCAGGCCGCCTACACGCGCGCCGCGCGCACGTCGGACTTTTCCTGCGACAACGATGACCTCAACTGGCTGCACGAGGCCTTTCTGAACACCCAGCGCGCCAATATGCACGCAGGGATCCCCTCTGATTGCCCCCACATCGAGAGACGCGGCTACACGGGTGACGGGCATCTTGCCGGCCTTTCCGCAATGAAAATGCTGGATACCGAGGCGTTTTACCGCAAATGGATGCAGGATATTGCCGACAGTCAGGATCGCCTCACGGGTCACGTGCAAAATACCGCCCCTTACACCCACTCGGGCGGCGGGCTTGGCGGCTGGGGCAGCGGTATGGTGGAGATCCCGTGGCAGTTCTACCAGCACTTCGGTGACACCGCACCGCTTGCAAAGTACTACCCCAATATGCTCCGCTATTTTGACTATATGGAGTTGCACTCCGAGCGCGATCTTGTCACCTCGGACAAGGCGGGCGAGTGGTGCCTTGGCGACTGGTGCTGCCCCACCTCCGTGGTGCTGCCCGCACCCTTTGTGAACACCTATTTTTACATCAAATCTCTCACACGTATGCTTGAAATCGCAAAAATCATCGGCAAAGAGGGCGACGTTCCGCGCTTCGAGGCGCGCATTGCGGCGTGCAAGGCGGCAATACAAAGCGCCTATCACAACACCTGGGACGGCAACTTTCTCGGTGCTGTGCAGGGTGCCAACGCCTTTGCCGTCGACCTCTCGCTCGGCAACGAGCGCACGTGGCAAAATCTGGTCACCTACTATGAAAATCTGGGCGAATTTGACACGGGCATTTTCGGCACGGAGCTTTTACTGCGCTTGCTCTTCGAGCGCGGCGAGGGCGAGCTTGCCGTGAAGCTGCTCACCTCCGAAAAGGTACATTCCTTTGCCGAGATGCGGCGGCGCGGCGCAACCACGATCTACGAGCATTGGCCCGAATCCTACCGCGACCGCTCGCACAGCCACCCGATGTTCGGCGCGGCCGTCTCTCACCTTTACACCTATCTGCTCGGCATCCGCGAAACGCGCGACGCCACGGGTGAAACGCTGGTGATCTCCCCCGTCCTTGTGCCTCAGCTTTCCCGCGTGTCGGGCTACCGCACGCTGAAAACGGGGCGCGTTGCCGTCTGCTATGAAAAAAAGGAAGGCACGCTTACCCTTGCCGTCGAGCTTCCCGCAGGGCAAACCGCCACGCTGGTGCTGAACGGTGAGAGCTACGCCCTGCACTCGGGCAAAAATCACTTTGAAATTGCGCTTTGAAAAGGAGCCGAAATGGAACCGATTTATGGAGTATCCCCCGAAACGGTGCGAGTTTTCAACACGCGCCTCGCACAGCTTTACTCGCTTTATATGAATCTTTCCCCCCGCGCGCTGGATGCGGAGCTGATCGAGCCCCTTGCCGCCGATTGCGGCATTTCGCGCGCCGAGGCGTTCGCCAACTGTCTGGCGGCGTATTTTGATCTGGATGCGGCGGGCGAAGATCGCCTGTTCTTCCGCCACTGGCTGCTCCCCTCCATTGAGGAGCAATCCCCCGCGCTTTACACCGGCGACGCCTACTTCAAAAACATCAGGATCCCCGCAGACGTGCGCGGAAAATGGGCATTCAAGGAGGAGTTTCTTGCCCCCTTTGAGCCCTTTGTGTGCCGCGACTTCAAGGTACTGCCCGACGGGCGGATGCTGCCGCAGATCGCCTTCTTTACCGAAAAATACCCCTTCACTGCGGTCCTTGAGAACGGGCGCGAGTGGATGACGCTTCAGCCCAACGAAATGGTGACCACCTGGCCCGCCATCGGCAAAGCGCGCGGGCGCGTGCTGACCTTTGGCATGGGGCTTGGCTATTTCACCTACCACGCGGCCGAGAAGCCGGAGGTGGAAAGCGTCACCGTGGTGGATATTTCGGGCGAGGTGCTTGACCTTTTCCGCACGCACATCCTGCCCCAATTCCCGCACAAGGAAAAGGTCAAATTGATACAAAAAGACGCCTACGCCTTCGCCGAAAATGATATGGCGGGCAACTTTGACTTTGTGTTCGCCGACATCTGGCACGATGCAGGTGACGGGCGCGAGCCGTATCTGAAAATGAAGCAATACGAGCGCCGCTTCCCCGACATCGAGTTTGACTTCTGGCTGGAGGACACCATCAAATGCTACCTCAATGAGGATCTTTGGGATATCCCGAAGGAGTGACATAAGAAAAAACGACCCGTAACGGGTCGTTTTTTCTTATATTTCGTTCATTGCCTCGCGTTCTGCGCGCTCGGCTTCCTTGTACTCCTTTGTTTTCCATTTTTTGCTCAGATAAATGAAAAGCATCACAAGAAAATCTGCCGTCCACCCCGCGCTGTATCCGATGAAGGCACCGTAAACACCGATCACGGGGACCAGCGCGATCGTCAGCACCGCACGTGCAACACCCAACGCAAGACCACCCACGATATTAAAGCCGGGGCGAAGCACACCGCGGAAGAAATTGTGGAACATACTGCTAAGGGCAAGCAAAATGGTAAACGGAATACACAAGTAAACGTAATAGATCGAAAGCATCGCCGTTTCGCCGTACGGGTCATCCAAGAACAAGAACGCCGCACTACGTGGGAAAGCCAAAAGCAGCAAGACGAGCGGTACAGTCAGCATCAGGATCTGCCGCACGGTGATCCAAAGCCCCTTGCGCGAAAGCGAGGGTTGCCTGTGCCCCAACGCTTGTCCCGTCAGAACCGACAGCCCTTGGGAAAGATGTTTATAGCCGATCGTGATGACCCCAAACACGCTATTCCCCACCGCCAGCGCCGCAATCGCCGATTTGCCAAGCAGATTGATGCTGGGCTGCACGGCAAAAGCAAGCAGATACATCATCATCTGCTGAATCGCCGTAGGGATCACCATCTTGAAGATCGGCGCATAATCGGTAAGCGCCACGCGACCGCTCTCCCCTTCCAGCTTATTCTGCTCAGCACGCAGCTTCAGCCCATGGGCAACACAGCTCCCCAAGCTGACGATCAGCGTGGCAAGCGCCGCTCCCGCTGCCCCCATTTCGCAGGGAACGATCATCACGTAGTTCAAAGCCACGTTGCACACGCCTGTAACCATGCCGACGCGCATCGAAAAAACCGAGTTGCCAAAGGAGACCAGTGCTGTGCTCATATTTCCCTTGATTATGAAAAGCATAAATGCAGCGGCATAGATGATATAGTAGCGCTTCGCCTCCTCAAACACGTCGGCAGGCACGTTCAAAAAGGAAAACAGCGGGTGCCAAAGCAGGATGGAAAATATAGAAATCGCAAATCCGAAAAGCATATTCATGCGCATATTGATTTTATACGCACGCTTAATGGCACTCCCATCACCCTCGCCCACAAGGAATGCCAAACGCGAGCCAAACGCAAACACCAGTGCGCCTTCAATCCCCCATAGGATATTGAAGTAGCTGCTCGTCGCTCCCACGGCGGCAAGGCCTACGTCCCCCACGATCTTGCCCAGCATCATCTGATCAATGGCAGAAAGCGCGTAGCTAAGCAGCGCTGAAAGCATGGTGGGAAGAGCCAGTAGCCACAGATTCTTGGAAATGTTGCCTTTTGTCAAGTCCTTCACGAAAAATCACCTCGCAAAACCCTTGAAAATTTCCCACAAAGGGTGTATAATCATCATAGCAAAGCGATCAAGAAAAATCAAGATGTGATCGCATTTTTTCAAACTGCGCAACAATAATCACAAAAAGGAGCCCCCTATGCAAAAGCAGGAGCGGATCGAGCAAGTTTTAGAAATCATCAAATCGCGCAAATTCTGCACTGTGGACGAACTGGTAGAGCAGCTGCATTACAGCCCCGCGACCATCCGTCGTGACCTCACGCACCTCGCGCAGCGGAAGCTGGTGAAAAAAAGCTACGGCGGTGCCTCCTACATCGGCATGTGGACACTTACCGTACGCGAGCATCACCAGTCCTTAGCAAAGGCGAAGCTTTGTCAAGCTGCCGCCGATCTGGTGCAGGACGGGGATGCCGTGTTTGTGGACGGAACCACCACCACCTATTTCCTGCGCGACATCCTGCTAAAAAAGAAAAATCTGCAGGTCGTGACCACCAATCTCAAGCTCGCCGTTGCGCTTGGGGAGGAGAACGTGAGTTGCTTTTTGCCCGGCGGCCGTCTTTGCGACACCGCGATGCTCGGTGGTCCGCTTGCCGCCGAAACCCTGCAACGCTTTTCCTTCAATGTTGCCTTCTTTTCCCCCGGATGGATCACACACGAAGGTACGTTCCAGATTCCGGAGGTCTTTTGGGATAGCACCGCCGCCGTGCTGAAAAACAGTAAAAGGGCGATCTGCCTTTGTCTCAAGGAAAAGTTTGTTCCCAAAAGGCTCTGCTGCTTTGGGCGGCTTGATACCTTTGACACGGTCATCAGCGACGCGGAATTTCCCACAGAGTTTTACACCGATTTCCCCGACACCGAATTTATTTCAGTGGAATAAAAATTGCAGGAAAGCAACAAAAAAACGACCCGTTACGGGTCGTTTTTTGTTTTTGCTTGATTTTTTCGCTTGAAAAGCGGCTCGTCGGAGGCGCAAAGGAACGCGCCCACGATCATAAGACCGAGCGCCACGAAGTAGGTGTAGCGCGGGAGCTCGCGGAAGATCAAAAGCGAGAGCAGTGTGCCGATGAAGGGCGCGACGGCATAATAGGCGCTGGTGCGCGCGGCGCCGAGGAGGCGTTGCGCGTGCACGTAGAAAAAGATGCTGAGTCCGTATGCCACAAAGCCGACCAAAAGCACCGCCGGCACGCTCCACCACGTGCCGATGCGCTCACCGAGGAAAAGCCCGATCAAAACAGACCCCAGCCCCGAAAAGATACCCTTGAGCAGTACGATCTGCATGGGGTCCTTGCCCGAGAGCTTGCGCGTGCAGTTGTTCTCCACGCCCCAGCACACACAGGCAAGCAGCACGAAAAGCGAGCCGTAGGAAAATTGCAGACTGCCAAGATCCTCGACCGTGAGGAAGGCGCAGGAGAGCGTGACGAACAAAATGCCCATCCAAAGGCGCGGGCTGATGCGCTCGCGGAAAACGGCCAGCGCAATGAGGGCCGTTGCCACGATCTCGAAGTTGTTGAGCAGCGAGGCATTCGCCGCCGTGGTGGCAGAAAGCCCCATCAAAAGAAAAATGGGTGCGGCGATATCCAGCACGATCATGGCAAGCGTGTAGGGCAGCTGTGCGCGTGTGAGCGGTTGCTCGCTCCCCTTTTCGCCGCGCACGCGGCGGAAGGCGGCGATCAAGAGCATTCCCGCACCGGCACCCAGGTACAAAAGCCCCGCCATCAGCGTTGGGGGCACGAAGTGAAGCAGAAGCTTGGAAAACGGCGAATTGACGGCATACAGCGCCGCCGCCAAGATGGCAAGAAAAATGCCGCGTTTGACCGTTTTTTGCATATATGTCCCCCCCTTTTTTGAAATTTATCTCATTATACTACATCGCGTGTGAGATGTCAAGAGCGTAGCCGCACTGTGCGGCAGGGATGGCGGGCGACCATCCGCCTCGCTTCGCGAGCTAGGTCGCCCCTACGGGTTTGTGTGTAGCCGTTTTGTGTGTCGTGGATGCGGACCGTCCGGGAGGCCGGTCCCTACGGGTTTGTGCGCAGCCGTTTTGTACGATTTTCCGCCGAACGGTGCGGCTACGTTTGCCTTCCCCAGCGGGGAAGGTGGCAGCCGAACGGCTGACGGATGAGGAGAAGCCGTAGGAAGATTTGTTCGCATTTTTCGCATTGGTGCGCTTTGCAAACAAATTTGTGCGCAGCCGTTTTGTACGATTTTCCGCCGAACGGTGCGGCGTTTCGCGAACCTTGCCCGTGTGGCACAATGCCTTTTGCGCAAACAATACGGCTTTTGCAACCAAGCACACGGTCTGGGGGCGCTCACACAAAAACAGCCGCCCCGAAGGGCGGCTGTTTGCTATTTTATGTTTTACTTATTTCTCTGCGTCAGGGGGCACTCGATCACGCATCTGTGCACCGTGGTGGGACGGTAGGAAAGGATGCGGTCTGCCTTGCCCATTGCGTCGGCAAGGTTTTCCTCGGTGATCTCGGCGGGCACCTCAAAGTCAGAGTCGGAGCCCGTGTACTTGTGGCCCTCCTCGCCGCAAAGTGCGTACTTCTTCGACCAGTCGCAGGCGCGGCCGTCGGTGGGGATCCACTTGTACTCGGTATCGTTCAGCTTGATACGTACGGCGTTTTCTGCGCGCAATGCCTTTGCGGGGCAGGCCTTCACGCAGATGTCACAGCCCTCGCAGGGAGCGGCTGCGGTTGCGCCCTTCGCCTTGACGATCTCCTCCAGGGGAGCGTCGGTCACGATGGCGATGAAGTCCTGGCTGTAGCCGTGCTCCTCGGTATAGCACATACCGTTCACGGTCAGCTGACCAAGCCCTGCCTCAACCGCCTCCAGCTGGTTGCAGAATGCATCGGGAAGCGCGCCGCGGGGCGTGCCCATGTCGCCGCCGATGCCCGTGAGGTTGTAGGTGGCAACGGCACGATAGCCCTTGCCCTGCAGATACTTTTCCACCTTGAAGGAGCTGTACGCCAGCTCGAAGGTCGTCTCGTACTTGGAGTACATATACGGACCCACGGCGAAGGCGGGCGGCTTGATGGTCATCTTCTGCACGATCTCGGGGTAATGGATGCCCATCAGAATGACGTTCTTCGCGCCCTCCAGATGGTCAGCCGTCTTATAGATCTTTCTTGTATAGGTCTTGGAAACGGGCTCAAAGATATGGAAGCGGGGGGTCTTGGATGCCATGTCGATGATGGCCTCGCCACCCTTGATCGGGATCAGCTTCTTGGAAAGCGCGTCCATACGCTCAGCGGGCACGATGGCGTAAAGGTCGCTGCCCTCGCTCTCCATCAGGTCGCAAAGGTTCTCGGTCAGAGACTTTCTCTGGTGCTCGATGGGCTCGTTGAGGTCATAGTACTCGCAATTTGCAAAGGGTGCGTCGCAAAGCAGGACCTCGGTGAGGGTGATCTCGTCCTCGCGGGGTTCGATGCCGGCGGCCTTCAGGTAAGCGGCGGTGTCCACCTCGGGGCTGTTGAGCGTCTTATAGCCGTAATCGTCAATGATTCTGGCGGCATCCAGGCGGGCAAAGCCGGAGAAGTGTGCAAGGGCGGTCTGCTCGGCGCTGATGGTACCGAAGCTCTCGTTACCGTAGCCGTTTCTGGCGTTGATCTTGTCGCCCTGTGCCTGTGCGGACTTCTTGCAGGACAGCGTCATCACCACGGCGCCGCGGGCGTACTCGTACGCGCTCTTGCCGCCAAGGGTGTCCACCGTCTGCTCGTCAAGGAAGACCACGTTGTCCACGCTGTAACGGCCGACAAAGTTCACCACGTCGTCGTAAAGACGTCTGTGCACGGGCAGCTCGGTGTTGGCAACGCTGTGCTTCTTGCGGATGGGTGCGGAGGTGTGCGTGCCGCCGTCACTGCGCAGGTGCTTGGGCAAGCAGAACTTCACGCAGCAGCCCATTTCGCCGCCGCGCATGCCGTATTTGTCCACGTGGTCCAGAATGACCTTTTCATCCACAACGTCCGGAATATCCAGGTCAAGGTCAAGGTCAAAGTGCTCTGCCCACGCGCAACGCCACAAATTCTTGTTGGCAAACTTGAACTCCTTGCCCTCCACCACGATGCTCTTGGTGCCGTTGCACTCTTTTCTGTAGGCATCGGTGGGGCAATGCTTGATGCACTCGCCGCACATATCGCACAGCTTGCGCTCGTCATAAAGGGGCGTGGGGCAAAGAGGTGCGTTGGTGATGATCGAGATGAAGCGGTTGCGGGGACCGTACTCGGGGGACATGGTAAGACCGTGCCAGCCAAGCTGACCAAGACCCGCGCAGGTGGCCGCATAGATGTGCGACATATCGGGGGCGAAGGTGGCGGTCATATCGCCGAAGGGACGGTATCTCCAGATGTTGGATGCGGCGATCGGTACGGCCTCGTAGCCGAGATCGTCAAGGAAGCGTGCCACGCGGAACGCGATGTAATCCAGCTTCAGGTTCATCACGTACTGGATGGAGTACGGGCCGATGATCTGGGGATGCTCCTCGCCACCAAGCTCGATCGCCTCGTCAAGATGGTGGATGGCGCAGACCACCACGTTGGTGGCGGTGGGCAGGATGCCCTGCGGGCTCATCATAATGGGGGCACCCGAAAAACGGGAGATCGGAGAAACGCCGACAAGATCGGCACCGACGCCAAGGGCGCACGCCTTGACCTTCGCAGTCAGATTTCTGTTCATTTTGAAATATCCTTTCCTATGTATTGGGGGATAAGCTGTTTTTAAGTATATCACGCGTGGGAGCGGTTGAACACATCATTTTTAATCAAAAAGGTGGACTTTTTAGTCATTATATGCTATACTATGAGAGAAAGAGGCAGGAGGTGGCGTTATGCTATACAATTTTGACGAGCTATCCTTTCAGATCTTAACGATCGACCGTTTTTTACATAAGGAAGGAATTTTCCACGTAGTGGAGCGTCCGTATGCCGCGCTTTCCTTTCGTGTGAAGGGGACGGGACACTTCAAGATTGGGGGCAAGACCCTGTTTACGCGCCCCGGTGACGTGCTGTTTATCCCCGCAGACGTGCCCTATGAGGTGGAATATTCGGTAAGTGAGAGCATTGTGGCAAACCTGCAGTTTTGCAACTATACCGAGCCCGAGCTTTTCTCCTTTCAAAGGGAGGGCGAGGGGGCACTTTTGTTCCTGCAGCTGCTGACGGACTGGCAGGCAAATCACTCGGTCAACGGGGCCAAATCCACGCTGTACGCCATTCTGGAAAAGATTGACCGCGAGCTGAAAATATCTGCCGAGGACACCGCCTTTGCCACCTGCCTGCAATATATCGAGGCGCACTTTTGCGACCCGTCCTTGGACATCGGCAGCGTGTGCGAGAAGGGGTTCATCAGCCCCTCCAGCTTACAGCGCGCCTTTCTGCAGCGCTTCGGCGTGTCACCCAAGCAGTATATCATCAAGCTGCGCATGAACAAGGCGTTGCAGCTGTTGATTGAAAACAAGCACTCCGTCAAGGAGATCTCCTTTCTGTGCGGCTTTTCGGATGAAAAGTATTTCTCCCGCGCCTTCCGCGAAAAGTACGGCTACCCGCCCTCTCAGCTGCGCAACCATATTGTGATATAAAAATCAGCCGCCCCGAAGGGCGGCTGAACATTACTCGTTCCATTGATCCCATTCCGGTGACCATTCCGGTGCCATTCCGTCACAATAAGGATGAATCTCATCATAATAAAACAGCTCAAAAGGGTACATCATGTGGCCATATACACCGGCTGCATCCCAGTCTTCATCTGCATCCACATACGTATCAAAATACACGATATGGATAATATACTGATTCAAATCGCAATTTGAAATTAAATACGTGGCATTCTCGCCGTTTATTCGTTTTTGTCTTGCCATCAATCTATAATAGGAATCGTGTCTCGTATCTGTGGTCAAATCGCTTTCGTCTTCTACTGCTAAAAGCTCTTCGCGCAGCTTTTGATATGTTTCCTCATCTTGATATTGCGTAATCAAAACAAATGCACCATACGTTCTGTAAAAAAAACTGCCGTGCATAAAAAAGAAACTTAAAACAGTAGCCCCTGACGGCAATTCTTCGAATTTAGGCAACCATTGGGAAGCAACTTCTCCGTAGTTATGAAAGCCCCAACCAACCTCGACATAGGAGCCATCCATATACATATTGATATCTTTATAGTGTTTATCGCAAAACGTGCCGCTTGGAAAAAAGACGTAGCGAAAAATTATGAAAAACAAAAGAATGCACGCTATAATACTGATACGTTTCCAGCGCTTTTTTGTTGAGTGCTGCTTTTTTTCAAAAGTTTCCATAATCTTCCTCCTTCCGTAGCTTCTTAAAATTTATTATTGTTGGTTACTGATGGTATATGTAATCATTATTTACACCCTTCCAGTCAAACCGTTTTTGATTAGTATCAGTATACCATACCTTAGCAGAATTTGCAAGAGTACAAAATCAGCCGCCCCGAAGGGCGGCTGATTTTCTTTATTTTGCAATGACCAGAAGGCAATCGGCGACAGCGCGTGCCATCAGCTCGCCCTCCGGCTCGGGCTTGAACAGGTCATATTGGGTATAGGAAAGCGGAATGGGCGGGCCGCTGGGCACGTTCTTGATATAGGGCTTGCCCTCGCCGTCCATCAGCACCACGGTGGTGGAGCCGCCGCCGTCCAGATTGAGCAGCGTTTCGATCTCATAGCCAAGACCTTGATACAGCTCGATCATATCGCCATAGGTAAGACCCGCGGAACGCTTGGAGCGCCCATCGGCACACATCAGGATCACGGTGCCGTCCTTGGCGAGTGCCACGGCGGTACGGGGGTCGATATCGGGATCGTTATGCAGGGTGATCTTCCCCTCACGGATCAAGGTAAGTCCACCGCCCACGGCGTAAGCCACCTTGCCGTAATAGTCGTTAAAATACTCCTCGGCATCGGCGATCACGGGGGTGCCGTCCTTAAGGGAGCCCACCCAGTGGTTGGTGTACCACGGTTTTTCCTTGTTGCCCGGCTCCGCGATCACGGCACCGTGCATGATCTGCATACCGTAAGGGGTCAGATCGCCGCCGTTGAAGTAGTGGAAAAAGCCCGCGTTCATGGCAAACAGCACCTTGCCGGGGAACTCCGCGGCGTGTCTTTTCACCATACGTACCTTACGCAAGGGAGAAACAGAGGATGCCAGCTGCACCTTGGCATCGGGGGCAATCGTCACCAGATACACGTCGGTCTCGCGTCCGTTTCCAAGGCGATAGCGGCGCTGTGCGAAGGTCATCCCCTCCACAACGTCAAAGCGCTCGCTCTCTGTAACAAGAGAGATATGTCCCTCGCTCTCGCGGTTCTTTTCGTAATCCACAAGCGGGTATTCCGCCAAAATGCTTTGATAAAGTCCTGTGTTTTTCATAAAAAATCCCCTTAAAATTCGCGCGGCTCGGTCTCGATATCCTCAAACGCGACGGGCGCGCCGAGTGCATCCGAGCGGAAGGCGGCCTCCATCACGCGCATCGAGCGCATGAGCTGCTTGTGCGTGACGAACTGCGTCGCCTTGCCGTCGATGGCGGCGGCAAAGTTGTGGTAAAACTCGTGCACCTCGGTCTCGGGGCGCTTGATCCACTCCTCTACCGTGGTCTTTTCGTCGCGCGGTGCCATCGTTTTGGTGAAGCCCGCCGCCGTCACCACAGGGGCAACGTCCTTGTCCTCCCAGGTGCGGCAAAGCACCAGGCGGCAATCGTCCTTCCAATCGTTCACCCAGCCCGTGCCATCCACGCCCGTGATATAAAAGCGCGGCAGGGAGATAAAGTTGGTGGTACCGACCTCAATGCGCGCGGTCAGATCCCCCTCAAAGTACAGATCCAGCTTAAAGCCGTCGTCCACCTCATCGTTTGTGATATGGTCGCACTTGCAGTACACGCGAAGCAGCTTGCGGTCATCCACAATGCCGAACATCTGGTCGATCAGGTGAATGCCCCAGTCAAAGATCATGCCGCCGCCGTGCTCCTTCTTCCCTCTCCAGTCGCCGGGGATGCCGCGCGAGCCGTGATAGCGGGATTCCACCGACGTGACCTTGCCCAGCTTGCCGCTGTGGTACGCCTCGCGGATCATGCGATAGTCGCAATCCCAACGGCGGTTCTGATGCGCCGTGAACAGCTTGCCGCACTCGTTTGCCACCGCGCAGATCTCGGCAAGATCCTCGGAGGACAGCGTGACCGGCTTTTCCGAGATCACGTTCTTCCCCGCGCGCAACGCGGCAATGGCCAAGGGCTTGTGCAGCTCGTTGGGCGTGGCGATCGTCACAAGCTCCACGCTCTCGTCGGCAAGCACCGCCTCAAAGGAGGGATAGGCGTAAATGCCGTTCTCGCGCGCCAGTGCAACGCGCTCCTCCTTAATATCATAAATACCCGCAAGCTCCACGGCGCCGCGCTCCAGGATATGGCGCGCGTGCCAGCTGCCCATTCCGCCGTAACCGACGATCACACATCTTTTCATCAAGTACCGTCCTTTCCGCGCCGCTGCGGGCGCAAGGGAGTTGTTTTCCCTTTCATTATAAGACAAAAAAAGCGCAAAGGCAAGTCATTTTTGGCAAAAAACGAGTCATTTTTTGCTATCTCGCACACACGCGCGCGGAATTTTTGATTTTTTTGCGCAAAACCCGTTGAGATTTTTTGCATTTTCCGTTATAATATATGATGAATAAGTTTTTTTAAGAGGTAACTATGGGAACGAACCGCCAACAACATATCCGCAACTTCTCGATCATCGCCCACATCGACCACGGCAAGTCCACGCTTGCCGACCGACTGCTGGAGGCGACGCAGACCGTCACGCAGCGCGAGATGGAGGAGCAGTTGCTTGACAATATGGACCTGGAGCGCGAGCGCGGCATCACCATCAAGGCGCGCGCGGTGCGCTTGCAGTACAAGGCACAGGATGGCGAGGACTATATCCTCAACCTGATCGACACCCCCGGTCACGTCGACTTTAACTACGAGGTCTCCCGCTCGCTCAACGCGTGCGAGGGTGCGCTTCTGGTGGTGGATGCGACGCAGGGCATCGAGGCACAGACGCTGGCCAATGCCTACCTTGCCGTGGACGCGGGGCTGGAAATTTTGCCCGTTGTCAACAAGATCGACCTGCCCTCCGCCGACATTGACGGCACCCGCCGCGAGATCGAGGACGTGATCGGCATCCCCGCCGAGGGCTGCCCCGCCGTCTCCGCCAAGGTCGGGCTCAACATCCCCGACGTGCTGGAGGCCGTGGTGCGCGACGTCCCCGCACCCGAGGGCGACGAGAACGCGCCCCTCAAGGCGCTCATTTTCGACTCCTACTACGACAGCTATCTTGGTGTCGTGGTTTACGTGCGCGTGGTGGACGGCTCCCTTCGCGCGGGCGATCGCATCAAATTGATGCATACGGGTCGCGAATTTGACGTCGTGGAGGTGGGTGTGATGTCCCCCTTCGGCCTGCAGAAATGCGACTGCATTGCCGCCGGCGAGGTGGGCTATATCACCGCCTCGATCAAGAGCGTGGGCGACACGCGCGTGGGTGACACCGTGACGCTGGCAGATGCCCCCGCTACCGAGCCGCTCCCCGGCTTCAAGGCGGTACAGCCGATGGTGTATGCGGGCATTTACCCCGCAGACGGGTCGAAATACGGCGATCTGCGCGACGCGCTGGAAAAGCTGCAGCTCAACGATGCGGCGCTCTCCTTCGAGCCCGAGACCTCGATCGCGCTGGGCTTCGGCTACCGTTGCGGCTTCTTGGGGCTTTTGCACATGGAGATCATTGAGGAGCGCTTGGAGCGAGAGTTCAACCTTGACCTCATCACCACCGCCCCCAGCGTTATTTATGAAATTACGATGAGCGACGGCACGCTGGTGCGCATCGACAACCCCTCCAACTACCCCGACCCCGCCGAGATCGACGTGGCAGCAGAGCCGATCGTGAAGGCATCGATCATCACCCCCACCGAGTACGTGGGAGGGCTGATGGACCTTTGCCAGGACCGCCGCGGCGAGTTCATTGATATGAAATATCTGGACACCAATCGCGTGGAATTGCACTACCGTTTGCCCTTAAACGAGATCATTTACGACTTTTTCGACGCGCTCAAGAGCCGTTCGCGCGGCTACGCGTCGCTGGACTATGAGATCGAGGGCTATCAGCCAAGCAAATTGGTGAAGCTGGACTTCCTGCTCAACGGCGAGCAGGTGGACGCGCTCTCCTTCATCGTGCACGAGGAGAAGGCGTACGGCCGCGCCCGCCGCATTGCGGAAAAGCTGAAGGAGAACATCCCGCGCCAGCTCTTTGAGGTGCCGATCCAGGCCGCCATCGGCTCGAAGATCATTGCGCGCGAGACCGTCAAGGCGATGCGCAAGGACGTGCTTGCCAAGTGCTATGGCGGTGACATTACCCGTAAAAAGAAGCTGCTGGAAAAGCAGAAGGAAGGCAAGAAGAAGATGCGCCAGCTCGGCTCGGTGCAGGTGTCGCCCGAGGCGTTCATGGCAGTCCTCAAGCTGGACGACGATAACTGATAGCAGGATAAATGGGGGTGACTTTTGCAAAAAGTCACCCCCATACCCCCTTCAAAAGCTTTTATACAAATAAGGATAAGCGTGCCTTCCACACAACGGCACCACCCGCGAAACAAATCGCCCATTTGAAACGTTTATCCCAAAAATCATCAATAAAAATACTACCCCACCACCAACTTTGTTGGTCCCCCGCCCCTCACAAGGGGCGGACAATGTAACCGCATCGTTTGTGAAGGGCTTTCCCTGCGTTTACTTGCAATGTCCACGCTCGCTGGTCCGCCCCTTGTGAGGGGCGGGGGACCGCTTGCGGTGGTGGGGTAGTTTCACAAAAAGCAAAACTGCACATTTCCAAAGAAAGGAGCAAGGTCTATGTCAAAGAATCTCGGGCTTTATTTGCACGTTCCCTTTTGCCTGCAAAAATGCAACTACTGCGACTTTTGCTCCGCGCCCGCAAGCGCGCAAACGCGGGCGGCATACGTGGAGGCACTTTGCGCCCAGCTGCGCGCCATGGCAGCGGCGGCATGCGATCACACGGTGGACACCGTGTACTTGGGCGGCGGCACGCCGACGTTGCTCTCCCCCGCCGATTTTGCACGAATTTTAACTACCGTTCGCGAGTTTTACGTACTTGACCCCCGCGCGGAGGTCACCACCGAGTGCAATCCCGTGACGAACACCGACGGACTTTTCGAGGGGCTTTTGCAAGCGGGCGTCAACCGCCTCAGCATCGGATTGCAAAGCATACACGAGAAGGAATTACAGCTTCTTGGCAGATTGCATTCTTACAAGGATTTTGAAAACACCTTTCGCGCCGCGCGGCGCGCGGGGCTTGAAAACATCAGCGCCGACTTGATGTTCGGCATCCCCGCGCAGACCGTGGCAAGCTTTCGCGAAACGCTGAACACGCTGTGCGACCTTTCCCCCGCGCATATCTCCGCTTACGGTCTGCGCGTGGAGGACGGTACCCCTTTTGGCAGGATGCGGGATACGCTCCCCCTGCCCGATGAGGACACGGAGGCCGAAATGGCGGAGCTTGTGGCAACCCTGCTCCCCGCGCGCGGGTACGAGCGCTACGAGATCAGCAACTACGCAAAAGCGGGGCGGGAATCCCGTCACAACCTGCGCTATTGGCTGGGGGAGGAATACCTCGGCTTCGGCCCTGCGGCGCACTCCTTTTTCGGCGGTGTGCGCTTTGAAACGCCCCCCGACACCGCGGCGTATCTGAAGGCCGTGGAGAATGGCAATTTTGATGCACTTTTCACCTCGCACCACAAGGTCACGGGCGCGGAGGCGCGCGACGAGTACGTGATGCTTCGTATGCGCCTTTGTGCGGGGGTGGAAAGGGCGGATTTCTCGCACCGTTTCGGCACTTCTTTCGAAAAGTGCTATGGAGATATCTCCCCGCTTGTACGCGGCGGATTCTTACAAAACAGCGACACGCACGTGGCTTTCACCGCGCGCGGTATGCAAGTCAGTAACGCCATTTTATCCGAATGGCTGAATTTTGGAGGAAACCTATGACACATTTGCAAGCATTTCAAAAAAAGCTTCACGGCAAGGCAGACGCCGCGCTGATCACCTCGCACCAGAACCAGTTTTATCTGTCGCAGTTCCCGTTTGAGGACGGCTTTTTGCTGATCCTTCCCGATGCGGCGTATCTGCTGACCGACTTCCGCTATTTTGAGGCGGCAAGCAAGGCCGCCAGCGATGAATTTTGCGTCAAAGCCCCCGACACGGGTGCCTTTGCCGAGATCGGCAAGCTGATGGAAGCGCACAAGGCCACCACGCTTTGGGTAGAGGAAAGCGCGCTGACGCTGGCGCAAAAGGAGCGCCTTGCCACCACCTTTCCCACCCTTTCCATCCTTCCCGGTGCCAGCCCCGTTCTCTGCGAGCTGCGCAAGTTCAAGGATGAAAAGGAGCTTGCCACTATGACAACGGCGCAGGAGCTGACCGACGCCGCCTTCACGCACATTCTGGACTTCATTTGTAAAGAGCGCACCGAGATCGAGGTCGCCTTGGAGCTGGAGTTCTTCATGCGCAAGAACGGTGCCGAGGGGCTTGCCTTTGACACCATTGCCGTTTCGGGCACGGCAAGCGCGCTCCCGCACGGCGTGCCGCGCAATTGCACGCTGGAGAACGGATTTCTGACGATGGATTTCGGTGCCCGTTACGGGGGATATTGCGCAGATATGACGCGTACCGTGATGATCGGCCGCGCAGATGCCGAGCAAAAGCGCCTGTATGAGACGGTGCTTGCCGCACAAAAGGCCGCGCTTGCCGCCGCCAAAGCAGGCATCGGCTGTGCCGCGCTGGACAAGGTCGCACGCGACGTCATCGATAACGCGGGCTACAAGGGCTGCTTCGGCCACTCGCTCGGTCACGGCATCGGCATCGACGTGCACGAGGCACCTGCCGTTTCCTTCCGCGCGCCCGCGGACGCAGTGCTTGCCCCCGGTCACGTGGTCTCCTGCGAGCCCGGTATTTACCTGATGGGCAAGTACGGCTGTCGCATTGAGGATATGATCGCCGTCAAGGAGGATGGCAGCATCCACAACTTCACCAAGAGCCCGAAGGAGCTGATCGAGATATGCCGCTAAGCTTTCTGGTGGCATCCGACACGCACGGGCGCGCGGATCTGCTGCTGGAAGCGTTTGAGCGCGCCAAACCAGACGGGGTGTTCTTCCTTGGTGACGGCTTACGCGATCTGAACGTACTGCCTGAGGACACCACCCTGCGTGCCGTCCGCGGCAACTGCGACTGGACCGCGCATACAGACGCGCCAAACGTGCGCGTGGAGGAGGTGGGCGGCTATCGCATCTACCTCACACACGGTCACGCGCAGGGCGTGAAGCTCTCGCTTGACACGGCGATCGTGAGCGCCGCAACGGCAGGAGCCAACGTGCTGCTGCACGGTCACACGCACGTGCCGTTTGAAAAAACATACCCCATCGGTACGAAAATCGGGGGTACGGTACTGCAAAAACCGTTACTTGTGGTCTGCCCCGGCAGTCTCGGACAGCCGCCGGACGGTGTGCCGAGCTTTGCCACCCTCACCCTTGCCGCGGGCGGGGTGTTGGCGGGATTTGGAAAATTATGATCACGGCGGGATCCCCCGCCCTGCAAAAGTACAAATCAAAAGGGAGTATCTTTCGATACTCCCTTTTGATTTTATTGCGGCAAAACCGTGATCACGACGTCGCCGCTGGTGGTCTTGACCTCGCAAAGTCCGCCGCGCACGTTGTCGCTTTCGGGATGTCTGACGTCACCGCTGGTGGTTTCCACGAAAAAGCGCTTGCCCGAAAGCAGCTCGGCCTCAATGTCGCCGCTGGTGCTTCTCATATACAGCGTGACGGCATTGGAGCGCTCGATATCGATCTCGCCGCTGACGGTGATCAGCTGCATATGCCCGCCTACCGTCACACGGGCAAGCTCCATATCGCCGGTACTGCTTTCCATCTCAAGCTTATCTGCCTTCACGTCCGAAAGCGTGATCTCACCGCTGGTGCTATCCACGTTGACAAATCCCAAGGCGCAATCCGTGTTCGCGATCTTGATATCGCCGCTGGTGCTGCTCAACTGCAGCTGGACCGTGGTGCAATCGCGGACTGTGATCTCACCGCTGGTGCTATCTGCGCTGATCGGCCCTTCCTTCACGCCGCGCACGTGAATGTCACCGCTGGCACTTCTGAAATATGCACCGCCCGTGACGGTATTGCCGTTATTGGTGATATTGCGCACCACATCGGCATGAAAATCAACGTCGCCGCTTGCCGTTTCCACCCGCACATTTTGAAAGGTCACCAAATCTTCCACAGCGCCCTTGCCCTCTATAGAAACGTCACCGCTGGCGGTCGTGATCTTCACGTTTCCGTACCACGCGTGGGGCAAATACAGCTCCACGGCCACCATCTCGTCGTCCACACTGAAAATGCCGATCTTTTCATACCACTCCCGTGCATCCACCTCGCGCACCGTCAATTTTCCGTCCGCCAAGCTGACGAGATGCTGTATATTTTTGCTGTTTGGCGTGATGATGCGAGGTGTTTCCCCCTGCGCCGCAGGCATAATTTTGACATCGCAAAACGAGGTGCGGATCTCAATCTCGGAAAACGGCTGCTCCGGTGTCTGCTCGATACGCTCGAAGCTTTCCGCGTTGAATTTTCCAAAATTAAATCCAACCGCGATCAGCACCGAAAAGCTCAACAAAGCGCCTATGAGGATGACGGCTATCGCCACAACGCCTCCTATCTTCAGCTTACTCATTTCTTCCCCTCCTTTTCCACAAACAGGGATTTGACAAACAGCAAAAACAGCTTACAAAGCTTGGCCAAAAGCACCGACAGCTGCTTGCAAAAATACCAACCGAAATACGCCATTCCCGCGCAAACAAGGCCGCATCCAAGCAAGAACAACCCTTGGTGCACCGCCCCCGTTGCCAAGAAAAAGGCAATGCCGATCACACCCGCGATGCCGCAAGCGGCAAGCGAAAGCTCGACCGCCCAGAGCGAGACGATGCACGCCCACAGCGAAACGAACACCGAGAAAAAGACTGCCGCCAGTGCGATGGCAAGCGCGCCCCAGACGGGCGAGCCCACACAGATGAGGATGATCTCCCACGTCCGCAGCTTTCTCTTCGGCTTCACCTTGTTTTTGATCAGCTTGGTAAGCGGCGTTTGCGAAAGGATCTGCTTGGCGATCTCGGCGGGGGCACCAAGATCTGCCACGGCCTCCTCCTCGCTCATCCCGTCCTCGATGCGGTCGCTCAACATCTCCGCATAATATTCCAGCCAACGATCCACGTCCTCGTGCGGGAGCCCCGCAATGCCGCGTGCGATCTCCTGTAAAAATTCAGTTTTGTTCATCTGTGCGCTCCTCCTTTGTCACAAATTGATAGATCGCCATGATCTCCGCCCACTCGCTTGCAAATTCTGCAAGGCGCGCGCGCCCCGTTGCCGTGATCTTATAATACTTGCGCAGGCGCCCGTTGTGCTCTGCCGAGCGCACGGTCAACAGCTCGCCCGCCTCCAAGCGGCGCAGGATCGGATACAGGGTGGACTCCGAGATCTCGACAAAGGGCTTCACGTCCTTGATGATCTGATATCCATAGGATTCCTCGTTTTTGATGGCGGCCAGCACACAAACCTCCAAAAGACCGCGCTTCAGTTGAATATCCATTCCGATACCCCCTTTCACGTAATACTATATCACGCATAGTATCATTTGTCAAGAGGTTTTCCGAAAAAATTCAAAAGAAAAAATCCGAACGCGAAACACGTTCGGATTTTTTCCACACCACCGCGCAGGTGGCTACATATACTATTAAAGTACAGGTGCGGGCTCTTCCTCTCCCTCGGCTTCGGCGGGCGCGTTCTCTGCCTCCAGCTTGGCGGCCTCCAGCGCTTCCTCGAATGCCTTGACTACGGCGTCCTCCAGCATGCCGCGGAACTGCGCGTTGATGGGATGTACGATATCCCGATAGGTGTCGTCAGGGTTCTTGCGGCTGGGCATCACGATAAAGTAACGGTCACGGGCATAGATCACTTTGATGTCGTGTACGGCAAGCTGACTGTCAAAGGTAACCGAAACCACGGCCTTCATGGGGCCCTCGTCAAAGAGTTTGCGGATTTTGATGTCTGTGATTTGCATATTTTTGCCTCCGTTTATTTCTGTTTTGTTGACGAGTATTAGTATACTCACCCTTTGTGGCTGTCATTCAACCATTTTGTGATATTTTTGTGAATTTTTTTGAATTTATCATCATTATTCTACCGTTTTGGTCAAAGGAGTACAAAATGCCGCTTTTTCATACATTTTTGGGCGCACCCGCCGTTAAGACGCTATTGAAGGAAAGAAAAAAGCTCTGGTTCATTGGTATCGGGGGTATTCATATGCACGCGCTGGCGCTGGCGTGTCACGCGCGCGGCTTTGAGGTGGCGGGCTCGGACCTTCACGCAAGCAAAACCACCCGTGCTCTTTGCGCGCAAGGCATCGGTGTGCAGATCGGGCACCATCCGAACGCGGTCGCCGAGTATGACGCCGCGATCTACACGCTTGCGATCCGCGAGGATGACCCCGAATATCAGGCGGCGGTGCGTCTTGGGATCCCCGTGCTCTCTCGCGCCGATCTGCTTGGCTTTCTGGCAAGCACCTACCCGTGCCGCATCGCGGTGGCGGGCAGTCATGGGAAAAGCACCGTCACCGCCATGCTTGCCGATATTTTCCACTTGGCCGAGCGCGATCCCACCGTTTTTTGCGGTGCCGAGCTCCCCTGCGGCACGGCGGCGCGCCTTGGCAAAGGGGAGGATTGCATCATGGAGGCCTGCGAGTACGGCAATTCCTTCCTCGCGCTTGCGCCCACGCACGCGCTGATTTTAAACGTAGACTTCGACCACGCGGACTTTTTCGCGGACGTTGACTCGTTTCGGGATGCTTTTTCGGCATTTGCCGCCCTTCCCCCGAAAACGGGAACGGTGATCTTTTGCGCCGAGGAGGAAAACGCCGCACGCGCGGCATCCGCCGCGCGCGGAAAACGGCGCTCCTTCGGGCTTTCACGCGGGGATTGCCACGCCGAAAATTTGCAATATGTGGCAGGACGGGGTGAGTTTTCCCTTGTTTTGGACGGAAGCTCCGTGGGAACGGTGCGCTTACGCGTGCCGGGTGAGCACAACGTCAAAAACGCGCTTGCCGCGGCACTTTGCGCCGCCGATGCAGGCGTGCCCAAGGAGACGATCCTGCGCGCGCTCTCCGCGTTTCGCGGTGCCGCACGCCGCATGGAATTTCGCGGGCTGTATCACGGGGTACAGTGCTTTGACGATTACGCGCATCACCCCACCGAGATCATGGCCTCTTTGCAGTCGGTAAGGCAAATTACCCCAAAAACGGGGCGAGTTTTCGCCGTTTTTCAGCCGCACACCTACACGCGCACCAAGGCGTTTTTTGCGGAGTTTTGCAAGGCACTTTCCGCGGCGGATCGCGTGATCGTGGCAGACATCTACCCCGCGCGGGAAACGGATACGCTGGGAATGAGCGCCAAGCGCTTGGCCGACGGGATCGGCGCACACGCCGCCTTTGTGGGCGGCTTTGCCGAGATCGCCAAGACGCTCTCGCACGAGCTTGCCCCCGGAGACACGCTTTTGGTCATGGGCGCGGGCGATATTGACCGACTTTTTGCTCAAATTTGCTCAAACCACTTTACTTTATCCCCAAAATAAGGTAAAATATATAAGATATAAAAAAAGGAGGATCCGATATGAAAGCTTACGAAGCATTGGCGGCCGTGTATGACCGCTTGGGTGAAAAACCGAATTATGACGATTATGCCTCCTTTTTCAAGGCCTGCTGCACGCGCCGCGGGCTTGCCCCCGAGCTTGTGCTGGATCTGGGATGCGGCACGGGCGCGATGACGCTGGCAATGGCCGACCTCGGTTACGATATGATCGGCGTGGACGGCAGCCCCGAAATGCTTTCCCGCGCTTATGAGCGCTGTTACAGCACGGGCAGGAGCGGGATCCTGTTTTTGAATCAGGATATGCGCGAATTTGAGCTTTACGGCACCGTGGGTGGCGTGGTCAGCACGCTGGATTGCATCAATTATCTGGTGGAGGACGGCGATCTTGACAGGTGCTTTTCGCTTGTGCACAACTATCTGGACCCCGACGGCATCTTCCTTTTCGACGTGAACACCCCCTATAAATTCGATACCGTTTACGGGGATAACGCCTACGTACTGGAGGACGAGACCTCGCTTTGCGCATGGCAAAACGAGTACGACCGCGAGAGCGGGCTTTGCCGCTTCTATCTCTCGGTCTTTGAGGAGGGTAAGGACGGACGCTACACCCGCGCCGACGAGGAGCAGACCGAGCGCTGCTACACCCGTGAGCAGTTGACCGACGCGCTGGCGCGTGCGGGCTTTGCCGACATTGAATTTTATCAGAACTTCAAATTTGACGCCCCCGACGAGCGCACCGAGCGCTGGTACGTGGCGGCAAGATGCAAAAAATAAGGAGATATTATGGAACAAGCAACCATTCTGCGCGGTATGACGCGCGACGGCAGTGCCCGTATTCTGGTGATCAATTCCCGCCCCATCGTCAATGAGGCGATCCGCATTCACAAGACCTCCCCCACCGCAACGGCCGCCCTTGGACGTCTGCTCACCGCCACCTCGCTGATGGGGTGCATGATGGGCGAAAAGGAGGACCGTTTGTCTGTTTCCGTCGCGGGCGAGGGCCCTTTGGGCAAGCTGATCGCGGCTTCCGATTATATGGGGAACGTGCGCGGCTACGTGCAGCATCCCGAGGCAGACGTGCCGCTCAAGACAAACGGCAAGCTGGACGTGGGCACGGCCATTGGCAAGGGCACGCTGACGGTGCTCAAGGACATGGGCGGTCAGGAGCCGACCAACGGCACGATCCCTCTGGTGAGCGGCGAGATCGCGGAGGACATTGCCTCCTATTTTGCCACCAGCGAGCAGATTCCCACCCTTTGCGCGCTTGGTGTGCTGGTGGACACCGATTGCACCTGCCGCGCGGCGGGCGGCGTGATGGTACAGCTGCTTCCCTTCGCTGACCCCTTGGTGGTGGACCAGCTGGAAAAGAACGCCAATTCCCTTACCAACCTTTCCAAACAATTTGAAAAAGGGCTTTCCAACGAGGAGATCGCTGCGATCGCGCTCTCGGGTATCGAATACGATCTGTTTGACGAGCTTGACGTTGCATACCGTTGCACCTGCTCGCGCGAGCGCATGGCGGCAGCACTGCATTCCGTGGGCAAAAAGGAGCTGCGCCGCATGCTGGACGAGCAGCTGGCCGAGGGCAAGCCCGAGGAGCTGACGATCTCCTGCCATTTCTGCGGCAACAGCTATTGCTTCACACCCGAAAACCTGGAAAAACTTTTTTAAAAAAATTAAAAAAAGGTATTGACAAGCACAGCACCTTGTGCTATAATATACTGGTCGCCGGATGGAACACACTTCGCGCGATGACCTTGGCCCGGTAGTTCAGTTGGTTAGAACGCTAGCCTGTCACGCTAGAGGTCGTGGGTTCGAGTCCCATCCGGGTCGCCAGTATTTGCCTCTGTAGCTCAGTTGGTAGAGCAGGGGACTGAAAATCCCCGTGTCGTTGGTTCGATTCCGACCGGAGGCACCATTTCCGCGGATTTAGCTCATTTGGTAGAGCGCGACCTTGCCAAGGTCGAG
>SVSG01000001.1 GCA_015064415.1 Oscillospiraceae bacterium
GTAAAGCGGCAGCGCACGCCGTTGCCTCTATGGGCGTGGAATATCTGATCTTTACCGCGTGGCATTGGCGTGCGCTGCCGCTTTACCCCAGCACCGTGACGGAAAAATACCGCGGCATTAAGCTGCCCGCACGCGATCTGCTCGGTGAGATCATTGACGCCATCACGGCGCGGGGAATTGATATGTTGCTTTATACCCACCCGCGTGACGGACACGACTTTTCTCCCACAGAAAAGCTTGCCATCGGTTGGGGAAAGGATGTACCCGGTGATCGCCCCGATGCAGATACCTTCCAATGTGATAAATGGAACGAGTACACGCTGGCGCTTTATGACGAGCTGCTCACGCGTTATGGCGACAAATTGAGCGGTATTTATACCGACGGAACAGGGCCGTACAGCAAAAAGAGTGAAAAATACGAAAATACACTTCAAGTGATAGATTACACGCGGCTTCGCCACAAGATCAAGCAAAAAAATCCTCAAATGTGTATGATACAAAATCATTTTGGCTATCTTTTCTCGGATGATTTTGAGATGCCGGAGGGGTATTTCGGCTTTGAGGACGCGCATTTTAAAGATACAAGGGGATTGCCTGCGGCAAGAAAGGCGCTGGCGCTTTGCCCGTTCGTGGGTGGCTGGTGTCCGGAAAATGCAGCGCGTGGCACCGATGCCCGCAAGGCGGATGTCGTGCAGCTTGCCCGTTTTGTGATTTTCAATGCCTCCTGTACAGTGGGCGGCGGTACGTGCTTTGCAAGCGGCCCTTATTGCGAAGGAAATTTGTTTCCGGTGGGGGTCGTGGATTTTATGCAGAAGCTGGGTACATTGATCCGTTCACACAAGGAAAGCGTACTGGATGCCGTACCCTCTGTCAGCTATCCTACGGTGTCGGGCGATACGATGGAGAAATGCGCTTGGCGCTGCTTCACCGAGTCTGCAGACGGGAAATATACCTATCTTCACCTTTTGAAGCGTCCCGAAACGGAGGAGGTCAAAATTCCGCTTGCCGTGGACGGTGCCGAGCTTTTTGCACCCGTTTCGCTTTGCAAAAACGTGGAAATTCTTGATTTTGTACGGGTGGCGGATGGATATTCCTTACGCTTACGCGGAGAATTTGACGAAGTTGACAGCGTGATCCGCTTTACGAGGAGCGTTCCCGAAAACGCGCCGCGCGTGGAATGGTACAACGATTCGGATAAGCGCTTGCGCTATGAAGGAACGTGGAAATATACCTTTCTGATGCAGGATCCCGCCACGCATACGGCGCTGGGCTCCTTTGAGTGCGACTATCACACGGCAATGCAAAAGGGTAGCGCAGTCTTTACTTATTTTGAGGGGAATACTGTATCTCTTTACGGCAACAAGCGCCCCGGAAACGGTAAGGCGAAGATCTATATTGACGGTGTTTTTGCGGGAGAAACGGATGAAAACAGCTCTCAAACGAAAAATCGCACGTTACTGTTTACCTCAATCGACCTTTTCGGCGGCGTGCATACGCTTTATGTTGTGAACGATAGCGATGCGCCCTTTGAATTGGACGCGATTTGTATCACAAGGTAACAAAAAAATCTCCTTGCCCTGCGGCAAGGAGATTTTTTGTTTGCAATGAATTAGCCAAGTCTCTTTTCCAGAGCGGCAAGCTCCTCGTACATGGTGGCGGGAACGTGGTCGCCGACCTGTGCGTAGAACTCCTTGATGTTGGCGATATCTTCCTTCCAGGAAGCGGTGTCCACGGAAAGCAGATCCTTGATGGTGTCAAGGGTGACGTCCTCAAGGCCCTCGATGTTGATGTCCTCTGCCTTCGGAACGTAGCCGATCGCAGTCTCAACGGCGTCCACCTTACCCTCGCAACGGGCAAGGATCCAAAGCAGAACGCGCATATTGTCGCCGAAGCCGGGCCAGATAAAGTGACCTTCGTCATCGGTGCGGAACCAGTTGACGTGGAAGATCATGGGCGGGTTGGGGATCTTCTTGCCCATGTCAAGCCAGTGCTGCCAGTAATCGCCCATGTTGTAGCCAACGAAGGGACGCATAGCCATGGGGTCGCGGCGAACCACGCCGACGGCACCTGCAGCGGCTGCGGTGGTCTCGGAAGCCATGATAGAGCCGACGAACGCGCCGTGCTGCCAGCCGAAGGACTGGTACACAAGGGGAGCGGTCTTGGCGCGACGGCCACCGAACACGATAGCGGATACGGGAACGCCCTTCAAGCTGTTAAACTCGGGGGAAATGCAGGGGCAGTTAGCGGCAAGGGCAGTAAAGCGGGAGTTGGGATGTGCGCCGCAGGTGGACTTATCCTTCTTGTCATACTTGGTGCAGTCCCAAGGATTGCCCTTCCAGTCAATGGCAAAGCCGGGCTTGGGAGGATTGTTGTCCAGGCCCTCCCACCAAACGGTGTTGTTCTCGGTGTTGTGCACAACGTTGGTAAAGATGGTGTCGCGCAGGCAGGTGTGCAGCGCGTTGGGGTTGGACTTCTCGTTGGTGCCGGGAGCCACGCCGAAGAAGCCGTTCTCGGGGTTGACAGCCCAAAGTCTGCCATCCTCACCGACACGCAGCCAAGCGATGTCGTCACCGACACACTCGACCTCGTAGCCCTCTTTCTTGTAAACTTCCGGAGGAATGAGCATGGCAAGGTTGGTCTTACCGCAAGCAGAGGGGAAGGCTGCGGTGACGTACTTCTTCTCGCCGTTCGGGTACTTCACGCCAAGGATGAGCATGTGCTCAGCCATCCAGCCCTCTTTGCGGCCGAGGTAGGAGGCGATACGAAGTGCGAAGCACTTCTTGCCCAGCAGCACGTTTCCGCCGTAACCGGAGTTGACGGACATGATGGTGTTGTCCTGGGGGAAGTGGGTGATATAACGGTTTTCCTCGTCGATATCGGCACGTGCGTGCAGACCCTTGATGTAGTCGGGGCTGTCACCAAGCGCTTCCAGCACGTTGACGCCCACGCGGGTCATGATCAGCATGTTCAGAACCACGTAGATAGAGTCGGTCAGCTCGATGCCGTATTTTGCAAAATCGGAACCGACAACGCCCATGGAGTAGGGGATGATGTACATGGTGCGACCCTTCATGGAGCCGGTGTAAAGCTTCTTGAGCTTTGCGTACATCTCGGCGGGATCCATCCAGTTGTTGATGTTGCCTGCCTCTTCCTTGGTGGGGGTGCAGATAAAGGTTCTGCCCTCTACACGGGCCACGTCATTGATGGCGGTGCGGTGCAGATAGCAGTTGGGGAGCAGCTCCTGGTTCAGCTTGATCATTTCGCCGGTGGAGCATGCCTCGGCGCGCAGGGCTTCTGCCTGCTCCTCGGTGCCGTCGATCCAAACGATCTTGTCGGGCTGCGTCATCTTGATCATCTCATCGATCCAAGACAATACGTGAACGTTGTTGGTCATAATTTTCATTCTCCTCTTATATTTGGGATTGCGGAGTCACACCACAATCGTACTCCAATATACATTTTACACTATTTTTTGAAATTTTGCAACAGAACTTTCAAAGGTTACATTTTGTTCACATTTATGTCACAAAATTCGACTTTGCAGGGCCGTGTCGGGGGAGAGCAACGCGGAAAAAGCCCATCAGCCAGCGTGTGTCTTTTTTGGCGAAGGTTCCCGTGATGCGGAGCAGAAAAACGTAAAGCAGTGCCGAAAGTGCGATCTGCACGAAAAGCGGAAGCGCGCCGAGTGCGGGAACGAGGCGGAAAACCAGCTCCAAAAGGGAAACGGCGCCCACGGCGGCAAACAGCGGGCGGATGACGAGATGAAAGACGCGAGGACGGAATCCGCTGATGCGCAAAAGCCGCGTGATGCTGAGTGCAAGATTCAAAAGCTCCGTGACGTAAATGGTGAGCACGCACCCCGCGATCCCCATGCGGGGAACAAAGATCGCCACGCAGATCACAGAGGTCAGCGCGTCGAGGATGTTGACGTTCATCGAGTAGACCTGCTGTCCCAGCCCCTTGAGCAGGGCGTCGGTCGCCGTGTCCAGATACATCACGGGGATCAGGGGAGCGAGGGCGCGGATAAAGTCGGCCACCTGCGGATTGTGATAAAGTGTGTTCCCCAATTTGCCACTAAAGCATAGCATGATAGCGGCGCACCCGATCGAGAAAAGCAGTGTCATCTGATACACGCGCCCCGCAATATAACGGATCTCGCGGTGATTATTCGCGCTCTCCTGCTCGGTGATCTCGGGGATCAGAAGCCCCGCAAAGGCGCTCATAACGGCGGCAGGATAAAGCACCACGGGCAGGGCCATGCTGTGAAGCGCACCGTAGGCGGAAAGTGCCGCGGAATTGCCCGCACCAAAGCTTAAAAGTCCGCGCGGGATTAAAATATGTTCTATTGCAAGTAAACCTGACCGCGCATATGCACTGATGGCGAGCGGTAGCGCGATGCGCGACACGGCGGGCGATCTGCCGTTTCTGATCGGCGTGATGCCGCGAAAACGGCGCTTGTCGATAAGGTAAAGCACAATGTTCAGCACAAGCGAAAAGCTCTCGGAAACAGCACCCCCCGCAAGGATGGCGAGCACGCACCCCTCCGTGGTTTTCGGGGCTACGAAAACCAGCAGATAGCTGGTCAGCATGATTTTGAGAAATTGCTCGCTGAGCTGTGAAACGGCGTTTTTCCACGCGCGGCGCACTGCCACAAAATATCCGTTCAGCACGGAGGTGAGGGCAATGGGAAGCAGGGTAAAGGCAAGCATATAAAGCGCCCTTACCGTGCGTGTATCTTTGAGGATAAATACGCCGAGCGGACGCGCCGCGAGGGCCAGCATGAGGGTGGCGAGCGTCCCGAAAAACGCGGCGTAGGAAAGCGAAGCGCGCAGACATTTGCCGTTTTCGGCACCCTTCGTTTGCTCCAGTCTTGCCGCCAGCGTGCGCACCGTAGCCAGATGGATGCCCGACGTGGCAAGCGTGACAGCAAAGCCGTAAATTCCCGAGACCAGCGATAGCAGTCCCATGGCCTCTGCACCCACAAGATTGGAAACGTAGACGTTGAAGCTGACGGAGACAGTTCGGATCAGAAGCGTCACCGCCGTCAGAAGCAACGCGTTCCACACAAATTGACGTTTTGTTTTCATTTTTTCACCTCACATCGTTCTGATAAAATTTATTCTTGCGAAAAACAACTTATCACCCCTCTTTACAACTTGTTCAAAGTGTGTTATAATATCCGTAACGAAGAGGCGATTTTTTACCGCTTTCTTTGAAAACCCGGGAAAGGGAGTGTGAGACATGGCTAAAAATTATGCAATTACCATTGGCAGACAGTTCGGCAGCGGGGGGCGCGAGATCGGCAAGCGTCTCGGTGAGCTGCTTGGCATCAAGGCATATGATAACGAGCTTTTGAAAATGGCGGCGGATAAGAAGGGCATCCATCCCGATTATCTGCGTCGCGTGGACGAAAAAGCGAATAACAGCTTGCTTTACACGCTTGCAATGGGCGTTTCGATGCACCGCGCGGGGAATACCGGCGTGGAAATGCCGATCAACGATAAGCTTTTCATGGCCCAGACCGAGGTGATCAAAGAGGTGGCAGAGTGCGAATCCGCTATTTTTGTGGGGCGTTGTGCCGACTATATTCTGCGTCATCATCCGGGGCGTATCAGCTTTTTTGTCTACGCGGATTACGAAACACGCGTGGCACGCGTGATGCAGGAAAACGACTGTCCGCGCAAGGAGGCCGAGGATCTGATTGCGAAAACAGACAAAAGCCGTGTGAATTATTATAACTTTTACACGGGCAAAAAATGGGGAAAGCACGATAACTATCACCTTGCCGTTGACAGCTCTTTGCTTGGCGTCGAGGGAACCGCGCAGCTGCTCGCGCAGGTCGTAAGAGCTTATTTGGAAAAAGAAACGGAGTGAACAGAAAAATATTTCCAACTGTAAAAAGCTATTTCCACGCATACTCTTAATTTTGAATTTTATGCAAGCTTTACAAGGAGGATCATTATGCTTCACTACATCTGCGCCCTTTGCGGCTATGAGTACGAGGTTGAGACCGGATTGCCCGAATGCGGCATCCCGGAGGGAACCGACTTTGAGGACCTGCCTGAGGATTTTGCGTGTCCTTTGTGCGGTGCGGGCCTTGAAGAATTTGAAGTTGTGAACAAGGATGAAGAAGAATGACAAAAGTGCCGTTGCCACTATGGCAACGGCACTTTTATACATTTTATATACAAATATTCAAAAAGGCACTTGACTTTCAAAAATAAAAGAAGTATAATATATTTATCTATATTACGTGCCCGCGTGCGCGGGCGAGGAGGCACATATCATGGCATTGAACAGACGCGAGGCGCGCGCAGCGACCTTTGAGCTGCTTTTTGAGACCGAATTCAAGACCGACGAGGCAAAAGAGGATATTTTTGCCCTGTCCACTGAAAACAGAGAAATTGAGGAGACCCCTTACATCCGCACCGTGTATTTCGGCGTTTGCCAATGCTGTACGGAGCTGGACGAGTTGATCGGACGTCACTCCAACAACTGGAAAACCAACCGTATCTCCAAGGTTTCGCGCTCGATTTTGCGCCTTGCCGCATACGAGATGCTGTATCTTGCCGACATCCCCAAAAACGTTTCGATCAACGAGGCGCTTGAGCTTTGCAAGACCTACGACGACGAAAAGGCCAAGCCCTTCATCAACGGCGTGCTGAACGGCATCAAGGAAGAGATCGAAGGAAAAGAAAATGTCTGATCTTTGTTATCTTGGAATCGATACCAGCAATTATACCACCTCGGTGGCGGTGGTCACCAAGGAAGGGGAGGTCATTGCCAATTTGAAGGCACCCTTGCCCGTGAAGTCGGGCGAGCGGGGCTTGCGCCAAAGCGACGCGGTCTTTTCCCACGTACGCAATATCCCTGCACTGATGTTTGATCTGCGCGAGGTGTTGCAGGGCAAAAAGCTACTTGCGGTCGGTGTTTCCACGCGTCCGCGTGACGTGGCGGACTCCTACATGCCCTGCTTTCTTGCAGGGCGCGCCGCCGCCGAGTCGCTGGCGGCGGGGCTGCAGCTTCCGGTGCATGAATTTTCACATCAGAACGGCCATCTGATGGCGGCGTTGTATTCCGCAAAGGCATTGCGCCTTCTCGGGAAGCCCTTTGCCGCCTTTCACGTGTCGGGCGGCACGACCGAGCTTTTGCGCGTCTGCCCGCGCGGCAGTGATTTTTCCGTAGAGAAGATCGGCGGTACAGCCGATTTGAACGCGGGGCAGGTGATTGACCGCATCGGCGTTGCCATGGGGCTTTCCTTCCCCTGCGGCCCCGCACTTGAGGCGCTTGCCATGGAAAACAAAAAACGAGTACCCAAGCCCCGTATTTCCGTAAAAAAGGGGACGTGCAATCTCTCCGGTCTGGAAAATCTGGCGCTTGAGCTTTGGGAGAGTAAGAAGGACAAGCCCTTGGTGGCGGCTTTTGTACTGGAATTTATCGCCCGCACGCTTTCCGCGATGACCGCATGGGTGCGTACGGAGGACCCGAAGCTCCCCGTGCTCTTTGCGGGCGGCGTGATGAGCAACCGCATCATCGCGCAAAAAATTTCCGAGCAGTACGAAAAGGTGTATTTTGCCAAGCCCGCGTTCTCAGCCGATAACGCGGCGGGCGTTGCGCTGCTGTGTCGGGCAAAGTATCTGTGATATAAAAATATAAATGCGGAAGAAAGGAGCAACCATGGCGCAAAATTTGTTGACGGTCAGCGAGCTGAATGAATATCTGCGTATGCTCCTTGACGCCAACCCCGTGCTGACCAACGTATACGTGCGCGGGGAAATTTCAAATTTTACCAATCATTATAAAACGGGTCATTTCTATTTTTCCCTCAAGGACGAGGGGGCGCTTGTGCGCGCCGTGATGTTCCGCGGTAACGCGCAACGCCTGCATTTCCTGCCGGAAAACGGCATGAAGGTGATCCTGCACGGCCGCGTCTCCGTGTTTGTGCGCGACGGACAGTATCAGATCTACGTGGACGATATGCAGCCCGACGGGGTGGGGGCTCTTTACCTTGCCTTTGAGCAGCTGAGAAAAAAGCTGGAGGGCGAGGGGCTGTTCGACCCCGCGCGAAAGCGCCCCTTACCGCGATTTCCGCGCAAGATCGGCATCGTCACCTCGCCCACGGGGGCGGCGGTGCGCGATATGCTGCAAATATTGAATCGCCGCTGGCCGATGGCCGAGGTGGTGCTTTATCCCGCGCTGGTGCAGGGCATTACCGCACCCGAAAGTCTGATGGCGGGACTTGCCCATTTCAATGAAAAATGCCCCGTAGACGTCATTATCATCGGACGTGGCGGCGGTTCTCTGGAGGATCTGTTTGCCTTCAATCACGAGGGGCTTGCAAGGGCGGTTGCGGCGTCGAACACGCCCGTGATCTCCGCCGTCGGGCACGAAACCGACTTCACCATTTGTGATTTCGTGGCGGATCTGCGCGCCCCCACCCCTTCCGCTGCGGCTGAGCTTGCGGTTCCGGAGGTGAACGAGATGCGCGGCGTCCTTTTGGGATTGCAGGGCGCGCTTGGCGAGCGCATCACGCGCCATCTGACGGCGCGCCGCGCCGAGGTGGCTTTACTTTCCGGTGCGGATGCCCTGCGCTCTCCTAAATATTATATTGAAGAGCGCCGCATGAACGTGGCGTATCTGGAAAAACAGCTATCCACCGCCGTGACGGCGCGTGTGACGGCGGCGCAAAACGGATTTTCCGCACTTTGCGCCAAGCTGGACGCGCTTTCCCCCTTGCGCGTGCTCTCGCGCGGTTATACTGCGGTTTTTGGCAAGGACGGTGCACCGATCACGCTCGGCTCCGCCCTGCAAAAAGGGGAAAAGCTGAGCATTCGGTTTTCTGACAGTACAGTGGACGCCACCGTGGACGGTGTGCGGGAAAGCGAGTAAAAAATGGAGCAGAATAAGAATATAACCTTTGAAGAGGCACTTGCCGAGCTCCAGAGCGTTGTGGAGCGCCTGGAGGCGGGAAAGGTGCCGCTGGAGCAAGCGCTTTCGCTTTACGAGCGCGGTATGGAGCTGGTCAAAATTTGCAACGGACAACTGGATACGGCGGAGCAACGCGTCAACGCCGTGTTTGTCGATGCAAGCGGTGAGGGGACTTTGCGCCCCTTTGGCGGGGAGGTGCTTTCATGATCTCCGCGCGTCTTTCGCAGAACGCCGCCTTGATCGAGGAGGCGCTGAAAACCTATCTTTCGGACGAGGACGTGGATTTTGCCGAGGAGCTGGAAGCGGAGCGTTACAGCATTTTTGCCCGCGCCAAGCGCATCCGACCCACGCTCGTGCTGGAATTTTGCCGTTTGTTCGGCGGCAGGGATGAGGCGGCCTTGCCCTTTGCCTGCGCCGTGGAGATGGTTCACACCTATTCGCTGATTCACGACGATCTGCCTTGCATGGATGACGATGATCTGCGCCGCGGACGCCCCACCTGCCACAAGGTGTACGGCGAGGCCACGGCACTTCTGGCGGGGGACGGCCTTTTGACGCGTGCCTTTGGTACGCTGGCCTCCAATACCGCCGTGCCTGCGGAAAGCGTCCGCGCCGCCGTTGCCGCGCTTGCGCGCGCTGCGGGGAGCTTCGGCATGATCGGCGGTCAGGTGATCGACCTGGCGGGAGAGAAGAAAAAGCTTTCACTGGACACCCTCAAAAAGCTTCACGCCCACAAAACGGGGGCGATGATCACGGTGTCCGCTGAGCTCGGCTGTCTTGCGGCCGGCTTGGATGCCGACGATCCCCGCACCGTGGCGGCATGCCGCTTTGCGGAGGGGATCGGGCTTGCCTTCCAGATCGTGGATGACGTTCTGGACGTGACGGCGGACGTGGCTCTGCTTGGAAAGCCGATCGGCTCGGATGCCGAAAACGAAAAAACCACCTTTTTGACCTACTATACCCCCGATGAGGCACTTGCCCTTGCGGGTGCGCTGACGGAAAGAGCAAAGGAGGCGCTTGCCGATATCCCCAACACCCAGCTTTTGCAGGCCCTGGCGGATTATCTGGTAAGCAGAAAGCATTGAATGTTTGATATGGTTATGTTTAAGCGCAATGTCGTTGATTTCTTCACGAACCCGGTGATTTTGTGCGCTGCGCTTTCCTGGATCGTGGCGCAGCTGATCAAGCTGATCACCACGCCCTGCTACAAGAAGGATTTTTCCGTATTGCACACGCTGTTCGGCACGGGCGGCATGCCAAGCTCGCACGCGGCGGCCGTATGTGCCACCGCCATTTCCTGCGGCATCCTCTACGGCTACAATTCCGCTATTTTTGCGGTGGCGGGCGTGCTTGCCATGATCGTGATGCGGGATGCCGTCGGCATTCGCCGCGAGGCGGGCAAGCAAGCGGGTGTCATCAACCAGATCACGGAAGAGATCAACAAGAAAAAGCGTTTTATTGACGTTACGCTGCCGGAGCTCTTGGGGCATACCCCCCTTCAGGTGCTATTCGGAGCTTTGCTTGGCGTGGCGATGGCGTATTTTTGCCAAAGATTTTTGTTTCTGAAAATATTCTGATATGCGATTGGACCAATTTTTGACGGAAAACGGATACACGGACAGCCGCGAGCGCGCCAAGCGCATGATCCTTGCGGGAAGAGTCCGCGTCAATGGAAAAACCGTGCAAAAGCCCGCCTTTGACGTGCAGGGGGAACCCGCGATCGAGCTGGAGCAGGATAGCTTTGTGGGGCGCGGCGGGGAAAAGCTACAGGGGGCGCTGGATGCCTTCGCGGTGGATCCCACGGGAATGCGCGCCTTGGATATCGGCGCCTCAACGGGTGGATTTACACACTGCTTGCTGTTGCGCGGAGCTGCGGCCGTGACGGCGCTGGATGCCGGTTGCGGACAGCTGCACCCCTCGCTGCTTGCCGATGCGCGTGTTACAAACGTGGAAAAATATAACGCAAGATCACTCTCGCCCGAGGACGTGGGCGTGTTCGATCTTGCGGTGATGGACGTGTCCTTTATTTCGCAGACCTATATTCTGCCGCGTCTGCCCGCCGTGCTTACCAAAGGCGGCTTGGCGATCACGCTGATCAAGCCGCAGTTTGAGGCGGGGCGCGCCGCGCTGAACAAAAAGGGGCTTGTAAAAGACCCGCGCGACCGCTTGCTTGCCGTGCGGCGCGTGATCACGGCCGCGCGCGAGGCGGGGCTCGTACCGAAAGATCTGATCCGTTCCCCCATTGCGGGCGGGGACGGCAATATAGAGTATCTGGCGCTCTTTGCCCTTGCGGGGGAGGATGCGGTGTCGGATGCCCTCATGGACAAAGTGGTTTTGGAAGGAAGGTGATAGCTTGAAAAGCTTTGCTTTGATCACCAATTTTAATATTTACGATAAGGCAAACGCCGCGTTGACCGTGGCGGAGGCCCTGATCGATCTCAACGTGCGGGTGATGATATCCTCCGTCAATAAGGATAAAATTTTCCGCATGCACAGAAATCGCAGGGAGTATGAGTATATTTCGCCCGAGGAGATCTTTCGTCTGGCGGACTGCATCGTGGTGCTTGGCGGAGACGGCAGTATTCTTGACGCCGCACGCCGCGCCGCCCCCTTCGGCAAGCCCTTGCTTGGCATCAATATGGGTCACTTGGGTTACATGTCCGAGCTTGAGATCGGGGATCTTTCCTTGCTTTCGCGCGTGGTGAACGGCGACTATCAACTGGACGAGCGCGCTATGCTTTCCATTCAGGTGTTTAACCAGAACGGCGGCAAAAAGGCGGAGTCCTTTGCGCTCAACGACGCGGTCGTTTCCAACGGCTCCGTGGCGCGCATCGTCGATCTGGAGCTGTACGAGGGAAAAGAGCTGGTTTCCGCCTTCCGCGCGGACGGCTTGATCGTGGCAACGCCCACCGGCTCCACGGCGTATTCTCTGGCCGCGGGCGGCCCCATTGCCGACCCGCACTTGCCCTGTCTTTGCGTTACTCCCATTTGCCCCCACTCGCTTACGGCGCGGCCGATGCTGTTTCGCGACAGCGCCACGCTGGAGATCAAAAACGTCTGCCAGCGGGAAAAAATGCTCTATCTTACGGTGGACGGGCGCATGAATTTTGAGCTGTACCGCGGGGATATCGTGCGCATCACGCGCTCGGAGACCGTGACGCGTCTTATTCGCTTGCGCGAAAAGGGCTTTTATGCATTCTTACAAGAAAAAATGAAATCCACGTAAAGAGGTGTGATAATGAAAGGTAACAGACAAAAGAAAATTTTGGAAATTATCAACCGTTTCCATATCGAAACGCAGGATGATCTGATCGAAAAGCTTTTGCTTGAGGGCTTTTCCGTAACGCAGGCCACGGTTTCCCGCGATATTCGCGAGCTGCAGCTCACCAAGGTGCTGACAAGCAAGGGGAGCTATCGCTATGTGGCGCCCAAAAAGGAAGAACTGGTGGCGGGCATGAAGATCAATGCCGCACTGGTGGATTCGATCATCAGCGTGGATTATGCGCAAAATCTTGTCGTTGTGCGCACGTTTCCGGGCCTTGCGCAGGCGGTGGCCGCGGGAATTGACAACCTCTCGATCGCGGAGGTGCTGGGTTGCGTTGCGGGAGATGATACGATCTTCGTGGCTGCCCGCAACGAAAGTGCCGCCAAAAGCATCAGCGAGCGCATCCACGTGATGATGAAGGCGGGATAAAATGCTGGATTCTCTTCATATTGAGAATATAGCGGTCATTCAAAAAATCGACGTGGATTTTACCGCAGGTCTTTGCGTCATTACGGGCGAGACGGGGGCGGGAAAATCCGTGATGCTGGATGCCATTGCCTTTTTGCTTGGTGCCAAAGCCACACGCGAGCTTTTGCGAAACGGCGCGCCGTGCGGTGAGGTCAGCGCGGTCTTTTCCGACGTGGGGCCCGCGTGCGAGGCGTATCTTGCGCAGGCGGGGATTGGCGTGCAGGATGAGCTGATGCTGCAGCGCACGTTGTCCGCAGACGGGAAATCCAAATGCCGCCTCAACGGGCGCGCCGTGCCGCTCGCGCTGTTGCGCGAGCTTTCCGGCTATCTTGTCAGCATTCACGCGCAAAACGACAACCAGATGCTGCTCAAAAGTGACGTACAGCATCAAATTTTGGATAATACCGCAGAGCTCGGGGCGGAGCTTTCCGCATACCGCACGTGCTATCAGGCGCGCAAGGAAACCGAGACTCAGTTAAGAAATCTGCACCGCGACAGCACCGAGCAGGCGCGTCTTGCCGACATTCTGCGTTTTCAGATCGCGGAGATCGATGCCGCCAAGCTGAAGGCGGGAGAGGAAGAGGTACTTTTACAAAAGCGCGCCAAGCTGCAAAACGCGGAAAAGATCGCCAAGCAGTCCGAATTTGTCTATCGCGTGCTTTACGGCAGTGAAAAGGGGAGTGCCGCGCTGATACTGGAGCGTGCCGCAACGGCAATGCAATCGCTTTCCTCTGCGGTGCCGGAGGCCGCAACAGCCGCCGAAAAGCTGCTTAGCATGCGCTATGAGGTCGAGGATATTGCCAACACCGCACGCGATCTTGCCGAAGATTACGAGGGAGACCCCACCGCGGCCCTCAACCGCGTGGAGGAGCGGCTTGATACCATTACCAAGCTGCGCCGCAAGTACGGCGAGGACGAGACCGCCATCCTTGCTTTCCGCGCAGAGGCGGCCGCACGCCTTTCGGCGCTGGAGAACTCTGACGAAACGAAAGCGGAATTGGAAAAGCGCTATCGCGCCCAAACAAAAGAAATGCGCGGCATCGCGGACCGCTTGCACGCGGCGCGCGTGCAGGCCGCCGAAAAGCTTTCCGCGGCTGTGCTGCAAGAGCTCGCCTTTTTGGATATGCCCTCCGTTCGTTTTGAGGTTTGTGTAAGGGCGGATGCCGAGTTCCATGCAAACGGCGCGGATACGGTAGAGTTTTTGATCGCCACTAACCCTGGTGAGCCGCTTTTGCCGCTTTCCCGCATCGCGTCGGGCGGTGAGCTTGCGCGCATCATGCTGGCGCTCAAAAGCGTACTCAATGACCGCGACGGTGTGACCACAGCCGTATTTGACGAGGTGGATACCGGCATTTCCGGCAAAACCTCGCGCAAGATCGGCATTAAGCTTTCCGAGATCGGCAAGCACACGCAGGTGCTTTGTGTGACGCATTCGGCGCAGATCGCTTCGCTTGCCGCAACACACTATAAGATCGTGAAAAACGTGGTGGGCGGAAGCGCCTCCAGCACCGTGATTCCACTGGACGATACCGCACGCGTGGAAGAGGTAGCGCGTATTCTTGGTGGGCTTTGCGTGACGGACGCGCAGATGGCCGCCGCGCGTGACATGATCGAGGAGGGGAGGGCGTACCGATGAAAAATAAGACCAATGCAATGCGCCGTCTTGACGCCGCGAAGATCCCTTACGAGGTTTGCGAATACGAGGTGGATGAAAACGATCTTTCGGGCAAACACATTGCCGACGAGATCGGCCTTCCGCACGAGATCGTGTTCAAAACCCTTGTTGCCAAAGGGGACAAAACGGGCTACGTGGTCTTTTGCATCCCCGTGGATGAGGAGATCGATCTGAAGCTTGCCGCAAGGGAAACGGGGAACAAGCGCATCGAAATGCTTGCCGTGAAGGAGCTTTTGCCCGTGACGGGTTATATTCGGGGCGGTTGCTCACCGATCGGGATGAAAAAGAAGTTTCCCACCTTCCTTGAGGAGTGCGCACTGCAGTACGAAAAGATCACCGTCAGCGCTGGCGTGCGCGGCGCACAGCTTTTGCTTGCCGTGAAGGATCTTTTGCCTTTTATCGAGGCAAAATGTGTCTCGGTGACCGTCAAATAAACGTATTTTGTCACAAAACCAAGAAAATCTTGCCGTATGGCTTGACAACCCTTCATTTTAAGAGTAAAATATATACATTATATTAAATAGGAGCATCACTATGAACAATCTTGAAAAAACGATGGACAAAATCGTCGCGCTTTGTAAAAATCGCGGCTTCATCTTCCCGGGTTCCGAAATCTATGGCGGTCTTGCCAACTCCTGGGACTACGGCCCCCTTGGCGTAGAGTTCAAAAACAACGTCAAGCGCGCCTGGTGGAAAAAGTTCGTGCAGGAAAGCCGCTATAACGTCGGCCTTGACAGCGCGATCATCATGAATCCCGAGGCATGGGTGGCTTCCGGTCACGTGGGCGGCTTCTCCGACCCGTTGATGGACTGCAAGGCCTGCAAGGCACGTCACCGCGCCGACAAGCTGATCGAGGAGTACGCTTTTGAAAACGGCCTTGAGGACAACCCCGCCGGCTGGACCTTCGAGCAGATGTCCGAGTATATTCAGGAAAAGGGCATCGTTTGCCCCACCTGCGGCAAGCAGGATTTCACCGCCATCAAAAAGTTTAACCTGATGTTCAAGACATTCATCGGCGTAACCGAGGACAACACCAACACGGTGTACCTGCGCCCCGAGACCGCACAGGGTATTTTCGTCAATTTCCCCGCGATCCAGCGCTCTACCCGCCGCAAGCTGCCCTTCGGCGTTTGCCAGATCGGTAAGTCCTTCCGTAACGAGATCACCCCCGGCAACTTCGTGTTCCGTACCCGCGAGTTCGAGCAGATGGAGCTGGAGTTCTTCTGCAAGCCCGGTACCGACCTTGAGTGGTTCAACTATTGGAGAAACTTCTGCGAGAAGTGGCTGCTTGACCTTGGCATGCGCAAGGAAAACCTTCGTCTGCGCGACCACGATCCCGAGGAGCTTGCCTTCTACTCCAAGGGTACCACGGACTTTGAGTTCCTGTTCCCGTTCGGCTGGGGCGAGCTTTGGGGTGTTGCAGACCGTACTGACTATGACCTTTCTCAGCATGCAAAGCACTCCGGCAAGGATATGACCTACTTCGATCCCGAAACCAACGAGCGTTATACCCCTTACGTGGTCGAGCCCTCTCTTGGCGCCGACCGTGTGGCGCTTGCCTTCCTTGTGGACGCTTACGACGAGGAAGTGATCGATGCCGAGAAGAATGACGTGCGCGTGGTCCTTCACCTGCATCCCGCGCTTGCTCCCTACAAGGTGGCTGTCCTGCCCCTTTCCAAGAAGCTGTCCGAGAAGGCGCTTGAGGTGCGCGACGAGCTTGCCAAGTATTTCCCCGTGGACTATGACGAAACCGGCTCGATCGGTAAGCGTTATCGCCGCGAGGACGAGATCGGTACGCCTCTTTGCGTGACCGTGGACTTCGAGACTGTGGGCGATGCAGAAAAGCCCGCCGACAACTGCGTGACCGTGCGTGACCGCGACACGATGGAGCAGGTCCGTATCCCGATCTCCGAGCTCAAGGAGTATATCGAAAAGAAGATTGCATTTTGATCTATACAAATGGCGCGCCTTTGGCGCGCCATTCGCATAAGGAGGGGATTATGAATTACGCCAATCTGCACTTTCATTCCACCTATTCAGACGGCGGTTTCACCCCGTATCAGCTCAGTTTGATCGGCAAATCACTCGGCTACCGCGCCTTGGTATTGACCGATCACGAGACGGATGGCGGCGTGGCCGAGTTTCAGGATGCGTGCGAAAAGCAGGGGCTGGAATCACTTGTAGGCGTTGAGTTTTACGGCACTCATGACGGCCATCACCCTCATATTGTCGCGCTTGACTTTGACCGCGACGATCCCGGTATCCGCGCATTTATCCGCGAGCGCTGTGAGCTTCGGAACGAGTTTACCAGAAAATGTGTCGAGCGCGGCATTCGTCTCGGCTTTATTCACGATTTTACGTGGAATGACGTGTTGGACTATGCCCGTGACGGCGCTTGGATCTGCATCGACCACGTGGTTGGCGCGATGAAATATAAAAAGGTGATTGGCCCTTCGGAAAGCGGCGCCGCGCTGCGTCAGAACGTATTCAAGGGGGAGGCCCTTGCCTTTGAGCCGCACGATCCTCCCGTGGAACAGACCATTCGTACTATCCGCCGCGCGGGCGGCATTGCCGTACTGGCACATCCCAACAATAAAACCCACTACGTCAAGGAGCTGATGGAATACGGTCTGAACGGCATCGAGGTCTCGCATCCGGATATCACGCCGGAGACCGCACAGCTTGCCGTAGAGGCCGCCAAAGCTTATCACCTTTATCGCTCCGGAGGTACAGACCACACGGGCGCGATGAGCTGCTGTGGCGGCAAGCATGCCGTTCCTGCTCTGCAGGGCGTGGATGAAGAGGATTTCTACGTGATAAAGGAGCGCAAGCTCGGTTAAATATCGGATTACGATTCTTATCTTTTACAGAACACTTCGCTATTTTGAGGAGACACACAATGAAATTTGCCAACTTACATCTGCATTCCCATTATTCGGATGCTACGTTTACCCCGTATCAGCTTGCCTTGATCGGCAAATCTCTTGGTTACAGTGCACTGGCGCTGACCGACCACGAAACCGACGGCGGCGTGAAGGAGTTTGCAAAGGGTTGTGAAAAGCTGGGGCTGCAATCGCTTTACGGCGTGGAATTTTACGGATATCACGAGGGGCATTGCCTGCACCTTGTGGCGCTGGATTACGATTATGACGATCCGGGCTTCCGTGCCTACGTCAAGGAGCGTTGCGACTTGTATACGGAATGCACAAGACAACGCGTGGAGCGCGGCATCCGTCTCGGCTTTATTCAGGATTTTACCTGGAACGACGTGCTGGATCACGCACGCGAGGGCTCCTGGATCTGCATTGACCACGTGATCAATGCGATGAAATACAAAAAGGTGATGGACCCCACCGATGACGGTCTGGAGCTGCGTCGCAACGTTTTCAAGGGGCCTGAGGCAAAGGCATTTGAGCCGCCGCGTCCCGTAGCGGAAAAGGTGATCAAAACGATCCGCAAGGCGGGCGGTGTTGCCGTGCTGGCGCACCCCCTCAACCAAACACAATACGTGCCGCAGCTTGTGCAATACGGCCTCAACGGCATTGAGGTCTGTCACCCGCTTGTTGACGGCATCACGGAGCCCCTCGCGCTCGAAGCGGCTAATACCTTCAATCTCTACCATTCCGGCGGTACAGACCATACCGGTGCCATGAGCAGCTGCGGCGGCGAAAACGCCGTTCCCGCGTGGCACGGCGTTACCGAAGAGGAGTTTTACACACTAAAGGAGCGCAAGCTCGGTTAAAAGAAAACAGCGTGCCATGTGGCACGCTGTTTTTTTTGCCGCGGCGCGGCAGAAAGGGAATCATTCTTCTTCGGTCTGGGGTGCGGCGGGAGCTGCGGGCGCGTTGATCTGTGCGGCCTTGCCGCCTGCAAAGCCGGCAAGAAGGGCAGTGAGGTCGATGCCCGTGGACTGCTTGACACCCTCCATGATCTGGTCGGCGCTGTTCATGACGTCGCGCACCAGCTTGGTGGAATTGCCGTCACCGTACATGACAATCTTGTCTGTCTGGGCAAGGGGAGAGGCGGCGTTCTTGACCACCTCGGGCAGGGCGGTGAGGTACATTTCCAGAACGGATGCCTCACCCATCTTCTTTTGTGCTTCTGCCTTCTTTTCGATGGCCTCGGCCTCAGCAATACCCTTGGCGCGGATACCCGCTGCCTCCTGCTCCATCGCGTAACGGAGTGCCTCCGCCTCCGCTTTTCTCGCCTCGGCGGCCTTGAGCGCCTCATACTGGCGGGCGTCTGCCTCACGCTGACGCTTGATCAGCTCGGCCTCGGCCTCCTTTTCGGACTCATACTTCTTGGCGTCTGCCTGCTTCATAATGGTCGCTTCCAGCTCACGCTCGCGTAGTGCGATCTCCTTTTCGGCAAGCTCAGCTTCCTTTTCACGGCGGGCAATGTCGGCGTTGGTCTTGGCGATCTCGATCGTTTTACGCTGATTTTCCTGCTGAATGGAGTATGCGGCGTCTGCCTCTGCCTTCTTGGTGTCAGCACGCACCTGCATCTCTGCCTGCTGCACGGCAAGCTCGGCATTCTGCTCGGCGATCTTCTTTTCCGCCTCTACCTTGACGGCGTTGGCCTCCTGCTGTGCGTTCGAGGTTGCAATCGCAATGTCGCGCTGTGCGTTGGCCTTTGCGATCTGTGCATTCTTTCTGATCTGCTCGACGTTGTCGATACCCATGTTTTCAATGGTACCGGCGCCGTCCTTGAAGTTCTGAATATTGAAGTTCACCACCTCAATACCCAGTTTTTCCATATCAGGAATGACGTTTTCAGTGATCTTTTTGGCAACGCCCTGGCGGTCTTGCACCATTTCCTTCAGACCGACGGAGCCGACGATCTCGCGCATGTTACCTTCCAGCACCTGCGTGACAAGCGTCACCATCTCCTGTCTTGTTTTGCCAAGCAACGCCTCGGCGGCGCGCTTCAACAGCTCGGGATCGGAAGAAACCTTGATGTTGGCAACACCGTCAACCGTAACGTTGATGAATTCGTTGGTGGGAACGGCCTCAGAGGTCTTGATATCGACCTGCATGACGCCAAGGGATAGCTTATCCAATCGGGTGAAGAAGGGCATTCTCCAACCCGCCTTACCGATCAGGATGCGTTTTTTGCCAAGACCGGAGATGATGTAAGCGGTATCGGGGGGAGCTTTGAGGTAGCCGGCAAGCAGTAAAACAAGGCCGAGGAAGAGCAAAACGGCTACAGCGATAAGAGCGACAGTCATGGATAGAAATCCTCCTTAATAAAAATTTTGGTCGCTTTTGCGAAAGGGAAGCATCCGGATGCTAAAAAAGACCTTTAGCGCAAATTACACTAAAAGTCTTGTTCTGTCTTATGAGGACGATATGCGCCGAGCGATGAAGATCGCCGTGATGACGACGCATACACATTGCCACGGGGGCAATGAACTACTCCCTTTCGGTACTTTAATGTTATCATATTCCGTTTCGGTTGTCAAGGTGTTTTGTTATGATTTGTATGCTTGCACAATTTTAAAATTCAGAATTGTGCAACGTTACAAATCGCTGTTTTCTGTCATTTTAATATAATAGGAAGGATGAAAAAAGGAAGCGGCACCTTTGGTGCCGCTTCCTTTTTTGTACGGGAGCTTAGTGATAGTGCTCCTCATCCTCCTCGTGATCGTGGCCGTCGTCGTCAGAGGGCTTGACGGTGCTGTTGTTCGAAGAGTTCTTGTCGGTCTCCTCAGTCTTTGTGGCTTCGCGGATGCTTTCTACAACCATGTAAATGGTGGTGGTGGCAAGACCTGCTACCATCATAAACACCAGGATCAGCAGAAGTACGCGGGTGAGGGGCTTGACTTTTCTGGATTTTGCATTGTCGCTCATTGTTTTTATCTCCTAAAAAATTTTATTAAAGTTTATCGCGGAAGGAAAGCTGTTCGCCCTCCTCGCCTCTGTCGCCAAGGGGAAGGCCCGTGGCGGGAAGCTTGGTTTTGCGGTAGCCCTTGCCACCGTCACAGATCTCGTCAAAGTCCGTGGTCGCGCGAATGACGCATTTTTCGCGTCTGCCCAGCGTCATCAGTACGTTACCGCCGGAGGTTCTGGTCGTCATGACGGGAATCAGCGAGGTCTTGAAGACGATGGCGCGGTTCGCGTCGCTTTGCAGCATCAGCTCGAAGGGGGCGCTTTCCTTTTCATAGAAAATGCCGACGATGGGGGATGCCGACGAGTAAGCGCTTTTCAGCTTCTTGCTCTTGCGGGCGGTACCTTGCGTTTCGTATGCCTTGATGGGAATACGCACGCCCTTGCCGTTGGCGAAAATAAAGACCATATTTTCGCCGTCCTTGTATTCGTTCTGGATCTGCATATGAATGGGGTGCTCATCTTGGTCCATGCCAAGCTTGGCGGAGAGGAAATCGCCCATGGCAGAGGTCTTGGTGGTATCAAAATCCGCCACCGCCACGCGGTAGACCTGTGCCTTGTCGGTAAAGATCAGAAGCTGATCCTTGTTTTCGGCATCCATGGACTGATTGATGCTGTCGCCATCCTTGAGCTTTTGCTCGTTTTTTCCGGTGCGTACGCTGCCCTGCAGGGATTGGAAGGTGATCTTTTTGAAGTATCCCTCCGTGGTAAGGATAAGGCGTACGGAATAATTCTCGACGGTGACTTCCTCGGTCTCGGCAGGGATCTCACTGGCATCAATGATCTGGGACTGACGCGGCTTGCCGTACTTTTTCTTGATCTCGGCAAGCTGAGAGGCGATCTTGGCGCGGATCTTGAGATCGTCCGCAAGAGTTGCTTCGATCTCGGCGATCGCGGCGCGCAGCTCGTTGGACTCCTGCACGTTGTTGAGGATATATTTCTTGTTCAGATTGCGCAGCTTGATGTTGGCAATATATTCCGCTTGGATCTCGTCCAGCGAGAAGGCACGCATCAGATCCGAGATGACCTGCTCGTCCGTTTCGGCGCGGCGGATGATGCGCACGGCCTCGTCGATGTTGAGCAATACCTTGGAAAGGCCGGTGATCAGATGCAGGCGATCCTGCTTTTTCTTCAGTTCAAAGTTCAACTCGCGGCGCACACACTCCGTACGGAAGAGGATCCATTCCTTGAGAATGTCCAGCACGCCCAGCTGACGGGGGGAGGAGTTGATCAGCACGTTGAAGTTGCACTTGAAGCTATCCTCCAAAGGGGTGAGCTTGTAAAGGCGGTTCATCAGTTGATCGGGATCGGTGCCGCGGCGCAGATCAATGGTGAATTTCAAGCCGTTGATGTCAGACTCGTCGCGGAAATCCACAATATCCTTCACTTTTCCTTCCTTGACAAGGGCGGTCAGCGCGCTTTCAATGGTGGGAATGGTGGTGGAGTAGGGGATCTGCAGCACCTCGATGCAGTTGGCGGCCTTGTCATAATGATAACGGGAGCGCACGCGGAAGGAGCCCTGACCGGTCTCGTAAATGGCGCGCATCTGCTCGCGGTCATAAATGATGTAACCGCCGCCCGAGAAATCGGGTGCCTTGATGATGTCCAGCAGCTTGTCCACCGTGGTCTTGGGATTGCGCAAAAGCGCGATCGCGCCGTCACAGATCTCTGCCATATTGAACGAGCAGATGTTGGAGGCCATACCGACCGCGATACCCATATTCGGCGTGACCAGAATGTTGGGGAAGGTGGTGGGAAGCAACACGGGCTCCTTCATCGTGCTGTCATAGTTGTCAATCATGTCCACGGCGTTTTTATCAATGCCGGAGAACAGCTCGTTACAGATCGGATCCAGCTTGGCCTCGGTATAACGCGCGGCGGCGTATTTGTCGCCCGTGTAATGGTCACCAAAGGTACCCTTGGAGTCGATCAAGGGATGCAGCAGGGCGTTGTGAGAGCGCGTCAGGCGCACCATCGTCTCATAAATGGCCGCATCGCCGTGGGGGTTGAGCTTCATCGTCTGGCCAACGATGTTGGCGCTTTTCGTTTTTCCACCCGTCAACAGCCCCATTTTATACATGGTGTAAAGCAGCTTGCGGTGTGAGGGTTTCAGACCGTCGATCTCCGGAATGGCACGGGAAATGATCACGCTCATCACGTAGGGCATGTAGTTTTTCTCGATGGTTTCGGTGATCGGCTGCGGGGTTGCGGGGGCGTGTATGATTTGTGCGGGGTCAGAAACAGGTGTTTTTTTCTTTTTTGCCATATTTCTTATCCTTTCAGGTCAATCTATCTTTTTCACGGTATGAGCCGCGGCTCGTATGCAACGGTTATAAAGCGCAAGACCAAGCCCGTTTGGGGGCGGGAGGTGCGCATAAAGCTTTGTCAGCGCGGGATGCGTGTCTGCTTCGCGCAATGCGGCAAACAGTCGCCTTGCCTGTGTCGGCAGATCTTCTTTTTTGCCTATGGGGAAAAGCGTGGCCTTGCCCGAAAGCAAGGGGAGCTCCTCGTCATAGCAAAGAATACCGACAGCGGGGTCAGCGGATTCGTTTTGTAAGTAGCGAAGCACGGCATCCTGTGCGCCGTCAAGAAGCACAAGGGGCGCGTGTGGGGCGTAATGGCGGTATTTCATGCCGGGAGAGAGCGGACGCTCGTTTTCGGCCAGTGCCGCTGTGACGGCAGGGGCAATGCTGACCTCGCATACGCAGGAAAGCGCGTCCGCCGTGATGGCGCCGGGGCGCAAGAGAATGCCCTTGTCGCCCTCTAATTTGATGATGGTGGACTCCAATCCTACCTCGCACTCACCGCCGTCGATGATGGCGGCGACACGGCCGGAAAGATCCTCAATCGCGTGTGCGGCGCAGGTGGGGGAGGGACGTCCCGAGCGATTGGCGGAGGGGGCAGCCACGGGCGCTCCCACGGCCTCGATCAACGCGCGCGCTACGGGGTGTGCGGGGCAACGGACGGCCACGGTATCAAGCCCGCCCGTTACGGCGTGCGGGATAGTTTCTTTTTTGGAAAGGATCACGGTAAGGGGGCCGGGCATGAACTGCGCGGCCAGGCGGTAATAGATCTCGCTTGTCACGGCGTAGGGCTCAGCGTCCTCGGGGGCGGCAACGTGAATGATGAGCGGGTTGTCCGACGGACGCCCCTTGGCCTCGTAGATGGCCTTTGCCGCATGCTCGCTTGTGGCAAGCCCGCCAAGGCCGTAAACCGTCTCGGTGGGGAAGACCGCAAGCCCGCCCGTGCGCAAAATATCTGCCACGTGTGCGATCTCTTGTTCGTGTCCTTTGGGATCTTGGATGTGAAAAAGCTCGGTGTTCAAAGCAAGCTCCTTACGTTTCGTTTTGCATCTTTTGGGCAAGCTCGGCGGCTGAAAGGGCGTCCAGCAGCTCAGCCATATCTCCGTCCAGCAGCTTGTCCAGCTTATAAAGCGTGAGGCCGATGCGGTGATCGGTCACGCGGTTTTGCGGGTAATTGTAGGTACGGATGCGCTCACTGCGGTCTCCGGTTCCCACCTGAGCACGCCTGGCACCCGCGATCTGCTCGTCCTGCTCGCGTCTTTTGATGTCATAGAGCTTAGCGCGCAGCATTTTCATGGCCTTGTCACGGTTTTTGAACTGACTGCGCTCCTCCTGACACTCTACCACGATTCCCGTGGGCTTGTGCGTGAGGCGTACGGCAGATTCGGTTTTGTTGATATGCTGGCCGCCCGCGCCCGAGCTTTTGCAGGACTCCATCACGATGTCGGCGGGATCGATCTCGATCTCCACTTCATCTACCTCGGGCAGGACCGCCACCGTGACCGTGGAGGTTTGAATGCGGCCTTGCGATTCGGTCACGGGCACGCGCTGTACGCGGTGCACGCCCGATTCGAATTTCAATTTGGAAAAGGCGCGATCCCCCTCAACGGAGAAGGTGATCTCGCGAAAGCCGCCAAGCTCAGTCTCGTTTGCGGAAAGCCGCGCGGTGCGAAGCCCCGTTGCAGTAGCGTACATGCAGTACATGCGGTAAAGCACAGCGGCAAACAGTGCCGCCTCTTCGCCGCCCGCGCCTGCCCGAAGCTCCACTATGATGTTTTTGTCATCGTTGGGGTCCTTTTCGACCAGCATCATCCGGATCTCGCGCAACATCTCTTCCGCGCGCTCGCAAAGAATGCGATGCTCGGAAAGCGCCAGCGCGGAAAGCTCGGCGTCCGACTCCGTTTGTGCCAGAAGCTCGGTTTCCTTCGCCTCGCGCTCAAGAGCGCGCCATGCGGCGATCTTCTCTGCAACGGGGGCAAGCGAGCGGTATTCCTTCATAAAAAGCGCGGCGGCCTTGGCATCGGCGTGCAGGGCGGGATCCATGCTTTTCGCTTCAAGCTCTGCAAACCGCGCTTCTATGAGGGAAAGGGACTCCTCAATCATGCTGACAGAAGGCGGAGAAGGCGCGGTACGCCTCGTAAAGGTCGACCTTGGAGATCACCTCGAAGGGGGCGTGCATCGAGATCACCGGAACGCCAAGGTCCACGGTCTCGATGTTGTGCTCGGCGATGAATTTGGCAACGGTGCCGCCACCGCCGCAGTCTACGCGACCAAGCTCGCCTGCCTGCCAGACGATCTCGTCAGCGGCCATCACGCGGCGCAGCCAGCCGATATACTCGGCGCTGGCGTCGTTGGTGCCGGATTTGCCGCGTGCACCGGTGAACTTGCAAAGCACCACGCCTGCGGAAAGAAGCGCGGAGTTGCGCTTTTCAAACACGTCGGAGAAGTTGGGGTCGTAAGCGGCAGAAACGTCGGCGGAAAGGCAACGGGAAGCGGCGCGCACAGCGGCGGGATCGCCACCGCGGGCCTTGGCAATGGCGTTGATCAGGTCAAGCAAGAGATCGCTCTTCATGCCCGTATTACCGTCGCTGCCGGTCTCTTCCTTATCGGCAAGCACGCACATCAACGTGTGCTTGCTGTCTGCATTTTCCATGATAGCGGAAAGCGCGGGGTAAGCGCAAACGCGGTCATCGTGGCCGTAAGCGCCAAGCAACGAGCGGTCAAAGCCGATGTCGCGTGCCTTGAAGGCGGGAACGGCGGAAATCTCGGCGGAAAGGAAATCCTCCTCGGTGATGCCGTACTTCTCGTGCAACAGGTACAGGGTGCGCAGCTTGATGGAGTCGCTCTCCCCCTCACCGTCAAACGGACGGGAGCCGACCAGAATGTTCAGCTTCTCGCCGGGGATGGCTTCGCCAAGGGGCTTGCGGTCGATCTCGTGGCCAAGGTGGGGGAGCAGATCGTTGATGTAGAACACGGGATCGCTCTCATCCTCACCGATGCAGACCTCCACGCTGGTGCCGTCCTTCTTGATCACAACGCCGTGCAGGGCAAGAGGGGTGGCAACCCACTGATACTTGCGGATGCCGCCGTAGTAGTGGGTCTTAAAGAAGCTCATGCCGCTCTCCTCGTAAAGGGGGCACTGCTTCAGATCAATGCGGGGGGAATCGATATGCGCGGCGGAAATGCGGATGCCGCACTCGATGGGCTCGGTGCCCACGGTAAACAGATACAGGTTCTTGTCGCGGTTATTATAGTAGAATTTATCGCCGGGCTTCATCTCGTCGCCGAAGCGGTAGGGGCGAAAGCCCTGTGCCTCGGCCAGGCGCACAGACTCGCGCACGGATTCGCGTTCGGTCTTGGCGGCATCCAGGAAAGCGGCGTAGCCGCGGGCATACTCCATCGCCTTGTCGATCTCTTTTTCCTCGCGAAGCTCGTAAACGCTCTTTTTGGTGTAGGTGAGCGCCTCGCTCCATTTTTTGCTGTCGTTCATATTTATTCTCCTTCAAAATTTATTTCATTTAAATATTCCGCATAATATTCCAACGTCTGCTTGACGTATGCGGCCGTTTCCGGAAAGGGAATGCGGCGCAGCGTCCCGCCTTTTGCAAGCGCGGGATCCGCGAGCCATTCGGTAACGCGTCCCTCACCCGCGTTATATGCGGCAAGCGCCACGCGCCAGCTGCCGAATTGTTGGTAAAGATAGGAAAGATAATAGGTGCCGTAGCGGATATTGATCGCGGGATCGTCGATCTGCTGCGGCGCGTGCGCCTCTTTCAGATGTTGTTCGCACAGCCAGGAAAAGGTATCGGGCATCAGCTGCATCAAGCCCCTTGCCCCCGCTTTCGAGACGGCGTCGGGGCGAAACTCGCTTTCCGCACGGATAACAGCCAGCACCATGGCGGGCGGCACGTCAAATTCTGCCGCCGCACTGGCCACGTGTGCAAGCACCGCACGTTCGCGTCGGGAAAGTGCGATCCGATCGCCTAAAAAAAGCAAGAAGAGAAGGATAAAGCCGATCAGCAGGCAAGATGCCGCCACCCGTCTTGCGCAAGCATGGTTCAAACCCCATCACACCCCATAATTTTCTAAAAATCGGCAGATCTCGGTCTCCAGAGCGGAAAGCCCCTTCGTGTTTTCGATCACGGCGGTGCATTTTTCGCGGAAATACTCCACGGAATGCTGCGCCGCAAGGCGGCGCTCTGCGGCCGTCCTTTCGATGCCGTCCCGCGCCATGATGCGCGAGATGCAGATCTCATCCGGCGCCACGATGCCAAGCACCAGGTCGCAATCGCGATCGGCGTTCGCTTCAAACAGCTGCGGGGCATCCAACAGCACGGCCCGCACCGCTTTTTCGCGGTACGCTTGCACCAGTGCGCGGATCTCTGCCATAATATATTTATGGGTGATTGTGTTCAAACTATGCAACAAAGCGGGGGTGTTTTCCCGCCCGAACACGGCATTCCCAAGCTTTTTGCGGTCCACAAGCCCGTCCCCCCCCAGAATTTCCCGCCCAAAGGTGCTTACAAGCTCCTCGGTGCAGGCGTTTTTCGAGGAAAGAATGCCGTGATAAACGGCATCCGCATCGATCACCGGAATGCCTTGCTTTTGGAAGATCGCGGCGGCGGCGCTTTTCCCGGCACCGCTTCGCCCGGTAAGGCCGATCACCTTTGTCATACCGTTTCCTCGCGGCCCGTCTCATCCGAGCGGAGCGCCGCATCCATCACGCGTTGAATGTACGCGGCATGGGCGAAGGAGGGCGCGTTTTGCTTGCCCTCGTATACGGCGTTCAGAAAATAATACATGCTCATCAGATGCCCGCGCAGCCAACCGGTCGCGGCCTTGGGGGAGGGAAAATTACCCGCAGGTGCGGGATAGCGGCCCACGCATTCGATCTGCGTAAAGCCGGCAGAGCCGCCGTATGCCCCCGTCGGTGCCGTAGCGTCGTAAAAGCCAAGGAAGTTGGGATTCATAAGTGAGAAGGAAAGCGCGCCCTTGGTGCCGTGAATGAGGAAGCGGATATCGTCATTCATGCCCGTGGCCAGCTTGCTTGCGATCAGCGTGCCGCGCGCGCCGTCCTCGGTCTCGGCCAGCATATAGAAGGCCTCGGAGGCATCCGTCGCCCATTCCTTGCCGTCAGGACCCTTGCGGGTGGGGAAGGCGATCTGGCTTTTGCCGTGGATCTTACGGATCGGGCCGCACAAAAACACGGCAAGATCCAGGATGTGAGCGCCAAGGTCGAAAAGCACGCCGCCCTTGCCGCAGACTGCGGCAGTCTGCTTCCAGCCCGCATTTTTTTCGGGATTGATGCAGGAGTTGTGCAGATAATCGAATTGATAGGAAAGAATGCGCCCGAGACGCCCCTCGTCGATCAGCTGCTTGGCGCGGCACACGGCCGCCATGTGGCGGTTGTTGAAGACCGCAGTGCAGATCTTTCCGGATGCGGCGGCAAGACGCGCCATTTCCTCGGCGTCGGCAAGATTGCTTGCCAGGGGCTTTTCGCAGTAAAGGTGCTTTCCTGCGGCAAGCGCTTTGCGTGCCGTTTCCATATGGCAGATGTTGGGGGTGCAGATGTCAATGACGTCCACGTCGGAGGCGATCAGTGCCTCCTCGTTGTCAAAAGCGTGCGGAATGGCAAAGGTATCGGCCACCGCGCGCGATTTTTCCATGGAACGCGTCACCACGCCCGTGATCTTGGCGGTAAAGGGAAGATCCTCAAAGAAAAAGGGGAGATTGTTGATGGCCCACGCATGGGTCTTGCCCATAAAGCCGAAGCCCACAAGCCCTATGCGGATTTCCTTTTTTGGTGCGGTCATGGCGTTCCTCCGTAAAAAATACATATACATCATATATTATACTACAAAATAATATATATTGCAAGACAAAAATCAAAAAACTTGGCAATCTGTATTGAAATTTTGGGCAAAATCCGTTATAATGGTGAAAAGGAAGGTGATAAAACCTTGAAACAATACGAAATTTTGCTCTTGGACGCGGATGAAACGCTGTTTGATTTCCCGCGCGCGGAAAGTGAAGCCGTTTGCGACGCACTGCGCGGCATGGGCGTTACCGCCGATACCGAGATGATCGCAACGTACAGCCGCATCAACGACGGGTTCTGGAAAATGCTGGAGCGCGGAGAGATCGGCAAAGAGGAGCTGCGCGTAGCGCGCTTTGAGGCATTTTGCCGCCATTATGGTATCGTGCTGGACGTTGCGCGCCTTGCGCTGGCCTATACCGACGCGCTTGCCACGAAATGCTATCTTCTCCCGGGGGCGCTTGAGGTCTGCCGCACGCTTGCCGCGCATACAGATCTCTATATCATCACCAACGGCATCGCATCGGTGCAACGGGGAAGATTTTCGCGCTCACCGCTTCAAGGGCTGATCAAAGACCTCTTTATTTCAGAGGAGATCGGCGCGGAAAAGCCAAGTAAGGTGTATTTTGACACCGTTGCCGCCCGCATTCCGCATTTTGAGGCAGAAAAAGCGCTGATCGTAGGGGATTCTCTCACCTCTGATATTCGCGGCGGCATCAACGCGGGGATCGACACCTGCTGGTTCAATCGCAAGGGAAAGGTCGCGCCCGACGATATGCCCATTACCTATACGATCCGCACCTTGGAGGAGCTTGTACCTCTGGTGCTCGGCGCGTGAGCGGGGCGCTTGAAAAGAAGTTTCAAGAATACGGAATTCCATATCGCACAGACGTTTGTGCCGCTTTGCTTTCCACGTTTCGCATCGGCGGCATCGTGGGGATCGTGGCAGAGCCGCGTTGCGAAGGGGAGCTGCTGCAAGCCGCTACACTCTGCCGCGCGTGCGGCGCGCCTTACGCCGTGATCGGCAACGGCAGTAACCTTTTGTTTGAGGATGGCAGAATAGAAACCGTCATCATCCGCACCGTCGCGCTGGACGCCGTAAGGATCACAAAAACGGGCGCTCACGCTTCCTGCGGGGTGCCGCTCCCCAAGCTTTCCGCGCTGACGGCGCGGGCGGGCTTTTCCGGATTGCAGTTTGCCTGTGGTATCCCGGGTACGCTTGGCGGCGGGCTTGCGATGAACGCGGGCGCACACGGAAAATGCCTTTCCGACGTGGTGCGCGCGGTACGCATCTGGGATCCCGACACGTGCGAAATAAAAACGGATATTAACTTCAAGTGGAACACATCTTACCGAAATATTGGATACAAAGACAAAAACACCGTTTTTCTCTCTGCCGATCTGGTACTGGAACCCGACAAGGATCCCGAAGTGATCTTGGCGGAAATCAAGCATCTCAAGGTGGCAAGAGCCGCCGCGCAACCACTGCAATTTCCAAACGCCGGATGCGCGTTTTGCCGTCCACATCCCGATCTTCCGATCGGAAAATTGCTTGACGAGCTTGGGTGCAAGGGGATGGCAGTCGGCGCTGCCGCCGTTTCGCAAAAGCATGCGGCGTTTATTGTCAATCGGGGCGGCGCCAGCGCAAATGACGTCAAAAAATTGATGTTGGAAATACAGAAAAAAGTTGAAAAAGAAAGGGGAATCATCCTGCAAAGTGAGATCAGGATCATTCCGTCCGGGCCATGAATTATTCGTTAGCATTAAAAGATGAATTGATCGACAACGCGCCGCGTGCGCAATGTTGCCGTCGCGCCTACGCCGACGGACTTTTGTATGACGTGCGTGAGCTGCGCGAAAACTGTCTTGTGCTGGTGCTTTCGGGTGCCGCCGCACGCCGCGAGTGCGCCAAAGCATTCCGTGAGCAGTATCACCGCACCGCACTGTTGAACAACTCGATCTTACTGTTTCCCTCCGAGCAGCTGTATGAGGATTACAAGAAACCGCCGAAATTGGTCTGCCAGCACTGCGCAGGGCATTTTTTACGAGGCTTGATCATCTCCTGCGGCTCCGCCACAGACCCCACCAAGGCGTATCATCTGGAATTTCGCTTGTCCAATCCCGAAAAAGTGCCTTTTTTGGCGGATTTCTTCGAAAAACAAGGGTGGCACGCGGGTTGCCGTACGCTGAAGGGGGGCGGTCTTGGCATTTACTTCAAAAACAGCGTGATCATGGAGGAAATTTTGACCATGACCGGCTCGAACAAGGCGTTGTTCGACCTGATGAACGCCAAGATCGAGCGTGAGATCCGCAACAGCGAGAACCGCGTCACCAACTGCGAGACCAGTAATATCGCCCGCGCCGTGGACGCCTCGGCCCGTATTCGCGATGCCATCACGTTCCTCATGGCCACAGACCGATTGGCCGCCCTTTCGGGCGAGCTGCGCGAGACCGCCAATTTGCGCATGGAGCACCCCACGGCCTCGATGAAGGAGTTGGCCCATTTACACAACCCGCCGATTACCAAATCCGGCCTTAATCACCGTTTGCAGAAAATTTTAGCCGCCGGTGAGGCCGCCAGAAGAGAACAAAACGAAGAAGCATAAGAAAGGAGCGCATCATGTCGGGATTTGTTCATTTGCATTTGCACAGTGAATACAGCTTGCTTGACGGTGCCTGTCGGATCAGCGAGATCCCCAAGCGCGCCAAGGAGTGCGGCCACACTGCGGTGGCCTTGACGGATCACGGCGTGATGTACGGCGCGGTGGGCTTTTACCGCGCTTGTGAGCAGGAGGGCATCAAGCCCATCATCGGTTGTGAGGTCTACGTGGCACCGCGCTCCCGCTTTGAAAAGGGCGCGGGCGAGGCACACCCCTATCATCTGGTCCTGCTTTGCGAGAATGAGGAGGGGTACCGCAATCTGATCCGCTTGGTTTCCCGTTCCTTTACAGAGGGGTTTTATTCCAAACCGCGTGTGGACTTGGAATTGCTCCGTGAGCACGCAACAGGGCTTATCGCGCTGTCCGGCTGCCTTGCCGGACGCATCCCGCAGCTGCTTTTGCGCGGGGATTATGATGCCGCGTGCAAGCACGCAAAAGAGCTGTCTGTTATCTTCGGAAAGGACAATTTTTATATAGAATTGCAAAACCACGGCCTTGAGGAGCAAAAACAGATCCTTCCGCTCCTTGCAGAGCTTGCAAAGGATTGCGAGTTGCCGATGGTCGCCACGAATGACTGTCATTACCTGCGCCGCCGCGATGCCGAGATGCAGGCCGTGTTGCTTTGTATCCAGACGAATAACCAACTGGAGAACGGTCGCCCGATCGGATTTGAAACGGACGAGTTCTATTACAAGGACACGGCTGAGATGGAAATGCTGTTCTCACGTTACGAGGGTGCCATCGAAAACACCGCTCTCATTGCACAGCGTTGCCACTTTCAGTTTGATTTCAAACAGTCCCACCTGCCCAAATTCCCGACCCCGAACGGCGAGGATTCTGCCCGCTTTTTGCGAAAGCTGGCTGAGGACGGCTTTCAGAAAAGACGGGAAATGGGACACTTGCACCTGCACCGCCACACCGAGGCGGAGTATCTGGAAAGAATGGAATACGAGCTTTCCGTCATTGAAAAAATGGGGTATGCCGACTACTTCCTGATCGTGCAGGATTACGTGAACTACGCCAGATCGAAAAAGATCCCCGTCGGCCCCGGGCGTGGCTCGGGAGCGGGGAGCATCGTTGCCTTTTTCCTTGGTATTACCGACGTGGATTCGCTGTATCACGAGCTGCTTTTCGAGCGCTTTCTGAACCCCGAGCGCGTCAGTATGCCGGATATCGATATGGATTTTTGCTACAACCGACGCGAGGAAGTGATCGCCTACGTGACCGAGCGTTACGGCAAGGAGCGTGTTTCCCAGATCGTGACCTTCGGCACGCTGGCGGCGCGCGCGGCGATCCGTGACGTGGGGCGCGTGCTCGGCATGCCGTACAGTGACGTGGATGCCGTGGCAAAGGCGGTGCCGCGTGAGCTTGGCATCACCATCGCGCAGGCGTTGCGCTTGCCCGATCTCAAGGCGCTGTATGAAACGCGCCCCGAATATAAGCGTCTCATAGACCTTGCCACCGCCCTTGAGGGGATGCCGCGCAACCTTTCGATCCACGCGGCAGGCGTGGTGATCACCGAGCGGCCGCTTTCCGAATACGTGCCGCTTGCCACCAGCAACGGTGTCACGCTGACACAATATGATATGGACACCATCGCCGCCCTCGGACTTCTGAAATTCGATTTTCTGGGGTTGCGCTATCTCACCATCATCAACGATGCCGTCATGCAGATCAGAGAGTCCGAGCCGGATTTCGATATCGAAAAGATCCCGCTGGACGATGCCGCCACCTACAAATTGATCTCAAAGGGTGCAACGACAGGGCTTTTCCAACTGGAATCGGGCGGCATGCGCCGCATGCTGATGGAGCTTTCCCCCGATTGCTTTGAGGATATCGTGGCGGCCATTGCGCTGTACCGACCGGGACCGATGGATTCGATCCCCACCTTCATTGAAAACAGAAAAAACCCGGATCGCATCACCTACCGCGCCGCCGCAATGGAGCCGATCTTGCGCAATACCTACGGCTGTGTGGTCTATCAGGAGCAGGTCATGCAGATCTTCCGCGAGCTTGCGGGCTACACCTTCGGCCACGCGGACGTGGTGCGCCGCGCCATGTCCAAGAAAAAAGCTGGCGTGATCGAGGCGGAAAAAGACAATTTTCTTGCGGGATGCGCCGCAAACGGCATTGAAAAAGAGGACGCCGAGGCCATTTTCGACGATATGACGGACTTTGCGCATTACGCCTTTAACAAGAGCCACGCCGCCGCCTACGCCGTGATCTCTTATCGCACCGCCTACTTGAAGGCGCATTATCCCAAGGCGTATTTTGCCGCCCTTCTCACCTCCGAGCTTGGCAATATGCCCAAGATCACCGAGTATATCGCGGAGGCGGGGAAGCTTGGCGTGCGTGTACTGCCCCCCGACATCAACGAATCCAACGTGGTGTTCCACGTCAGCGGCGACCACATCCGCTTTGGGCTTTTGGCGCTGAAAAACGTTGGCAGAAGCTTTTTGGAAAACGTGGTAAGCGAGCGTGAGCGCGAGGGACGCTACACCTCCTTTGATGATTTTTTGGAGCGATTGACGGGCACGGACCTCAACCGCCGCCAGATAGAATCCTTGATCAAATCCGGCGCATTTGATACGCTGGGTGTCTATCGCAGCCGTCTGCTTGCCGTTTGCGATTCGCTCCTGGAGCGCATCCAGAGCCGCAACCGCGCGGAGCTGACGGGTCAGTTGGATATTTTTTCCACCGTCGGCGTAGAGCGCCCCAAGGTCTCTTACCCTGAGCTGCCCGAATTTGGACCGCGTGAGCTTTTGATGCAGGAAAAAGAGGCGTCCGGCATGTATTTCTCAGGGCATTTGCTGGACGGATTTTCAGGAGCGCTCAGTATGCCGGGGATCACCGAGATCCGCTCGATTTTGGAAACGGACGCGGACGGAGAATTTGCCCTTGCCGACCGCACGCGCGTGTGCGTGGCGGGTATTCTGACCTCCGTAACGCGAAAAACCACCCGAAAAGAGGAGCGAATGGCGTTTTTCACGATCGAGGACCGCTATGCCGAGATCGAATGCCTGGTGTTCCCGAAAACCTTGAATGAGTGCGGCCACGTGCTGCGCGAGGACGCGGTCTTGCGCGTTTGCGGCACAATTTCCATCAAGGAAGAGGAAAACCCGAAAATTCTGGTCTCCACCATGGAGGAGTTGCCCGACAACGAAGCGCTTGCCGAGCGCGAAAAAAGAAGCGCGGCCACCGCGCCGAAGCCCGTGAGCACGCCACGGCAAAATCCCATCCGCATTCTGTATTTGCGCGTGCCGAGCATGCAATCGCCCGAGTATCAGCGCGCAAAAAACATTCTGGAAATTTTTGACGGCGCCTTGCCCGTTTCCGTGTACGACGCTTCCGAAAAGGTCTATCACAAGCAACAGCTTGGCTTTGATTGCACGCCCTACACGCTCTCGGAGCTGAAAAAAATTCTGGGCGAGGAAAACGTTGTTCCCAAATAACAAAAAGCGTATCGGCATCCATATTCTTGTCGGTATCACACCCTCACTTTCCGTAAAAAATGACGGTAAGTGGGGGTGTTTTTATGTGGTTGAAAAAAACGGGAAGTGCCATTTTTCGGTTTTATCTGTCCGCTCGCTTACTCTTCACCATTTTTCTTTGCATCGGTGTGGCGGGGTTCGGGATCTGGGCAGGATTTTTTCTGGACAAAGAGGTGGACGAGGCATTGCTGGTGGCGGGAGATCGCACCACGCGCCTTTACGGGCGCGACGGGAACGGGGAGATCGTAGAGCTTGCAAACGACCGCGTCAGCGGTTACGAAAACGCGATCTTTTGCCCGCTGGAGGAGATCCCGGCGCACGTTTCGGGCGCATTTATTGCCATTGAGGACAAGCGCTTTTTTGAGCACGGCGGCGTGGACTGGCTGCGCACAGGCGCGGCGATTTTTGCTTATTTGCGTGACGGACGCGCGGAATTCGGCGGCTCCACCATCACACAACAGCTGGTGAAAAATCTCACGGGAGATCACGAAAAAAGCGTGCGGCGCAAGGTTGCGGAGGTGTTGCGCGCCACAGAACTGGAAAAAAAGCGCACAAAAGAGGAAATATTGGAGCTGTATCTGAACGTGGTGAACCTCGCGCAAAGCTGCTACGGCGTGAAAACCGCGTCCAACGCGTATTTTTCCAAGGAGCCCTCCGAGCTTACCGTATCGGAGGCGGCGACCATCGCCGCGATCACCAATAACCCCTCCCGTTACGATCCCATTCGCCATCCTGCGCAAAACAAGGCGCGGCGGGATATCATTCTTTCCCAGATGTATGCGCAGGGAATGATCGGTGAGGCGGCGTATTTGCAGGCAAAAGAAAGCGAGATCGCACTGAACGTCAACAAAGAAGCTCTTTCGGGCAGGGTGAACTCCTGGTACGCGGATATGGTGGTCAATGACGTGATCGCGGCCCTGATGCAGGAACGCGGCATGACGCGGGAGGCGGCAAGCCGCATGGTCTACTGCGGTGGGTTGAAGATCTATACGCCGATGTCTGTTCCTTTGCAGGAGATCGTGAACGAGTATTATCGCGATCCCGCGAATTTTCCGACGCACGAGGGGGGCAAAAAGGCGCAGAGTGGCCTTATGCTGCTGGATCCGCACACGGGCGACGTTCTGGCGGTGGCGGGCGCCGTGGGGGAAAAGACCTCTAACCGCGTGCAAAGCTTTGCCACGGATACCAAGCGCCCATCGGGCTCTGTCATCAAGCCGCTTTCCGTCTATGCCCCGGCGCTCTCGGCAGGGCTTATCCACTACGGCAGCGTGTTTGACGACGTGCCGCTTTCTTTTAAGGAAAACGGCGCGCCGTGGCCGCGCAACGCCCCCAATATCTATCGCGGGCTTACTACGGTGAACACCGCTGTGGTGCATTCTGTCAATACCGTCAGCATTCGCGTGCTGGAAAAGCTTGGCGCGCAGAATTCCTTCCGTTTTTTGCGCGACAGCTTGCATTTTCACTCTCTGGACGAAAAAAACGATCTTGGTGCCGCTTCGCTTGCGCTGGGGCAACAGCACGAGGGGGTCACTTTGCGCGAGATCGTGGGTGGTTATACCGCCCTTGCCAATGACGGTGCATATACGGGAACGCGCAGCTTTTATCTGGTGTTGGATGCGGGGGATCGGGTGTTGCTGGAGAACAAGGGGAACGCTTCGCGTGTGATGGAGCGCGCGGACGCGGCGATCCTGACGCAAATGCTGCGCGGCGCGGTGCTGGACGGCACGGGGAAGGCACTGCAACTGAAATCCCTTGTGGACGTGGCGGGGAAAACGGGAACAACGGGGAAGAACTGCGACAAATGGTTTGTGGGCTACACGCCCGAGCTTTTGTGCGGCGTGTGGTACGGATACGAATATCCCGCACCTCTCAATGACGTGCGCGGCAATCCCGCCCTTACCACCTTTGACGCGGTCATGCAGCGAATACTTTCGCAATCACCGCCGCAAAAGCGGCAGTTTGACACGCCCGCAGACGTGGTGATCCTGCGCTATTGTAAGGATTCGGGTAAGCTGCCCTCTCCCGCCTGCCTTCTTGACCCGCGCGGCAATCGCGTGGAATACGGCTATTTCAAAAAAGGAACCGAGCCGCGCGAGGCGTGCGACTGTCACGTGTGCGTTTCCTATTGTGCGGGAGGCGGCGTTGCGACCGAAAGCTGTCCGCACGAGAGTTGTCGCACGGTGGCGCTATTGCGCGTACTGCGGGAGTTTCCGCGCCAGATCTGTGTGGAGGATGCGCCCTACACGTTTGCGGGTGGCTTGCCGAAGGCAACGCAGGATTTTTCGTATCGCGCGCCCTATTATGCCGCGATATACGGCGCGAATAAGCACTACGGCATTGGCATGGATATTTATCCTTATAACCACGCGTGCCCCGTACACGTGGCAGAGGATTTCTGGCACCGTCGGAAAAGCTTTGCCTAAAGAAAAAATCCCCGAAGATCGGGGATTTTTTCTGTGAAAATTGCTTTTTTGATCAGTCACCTGCGCTCGATACGCGCGCATCACGCTCTTTTTTGTGCTTGATCGCGCGTAGCACGTGTGGGCGGTTGTAGCGCTGCACCACAATAAACTGGGCGTCGAAAAGCATGGCGACAATCGCCGTGCCGAAAAAGATCCAGAACTCGCCCCAAAGCAAGGGGAACAGAAGTGTGGTCAGCGACAGCGCCTCGTTGATCCAGTGGTCAGTCTCCGCCTTGGACATCGTGTTGGCAAGCTCCTCGTAGGTGTGTGCCGTCACATCAAAGGCGGCGGGATCAAACGTAAGCACCTTTTCCTTCCACTTGCGCACGCGAAGCAGCTTGTAAAGGCGCTTTTCAAAAAAGCGCTCCTTGAACCACCAATGGCGGTAGTGGATGGGAAAGTGTGCGGTCAGCTTGCCAAGCAGGATGCGCCCCCAGAAGTGATACAGGATCGTGAAGGTGGTGACCCCCGTCCAAAGCACCGCACCGTGGGGAAAGACGTCCGCATAATAAAGGATGAAGCATACTGCGGCACTCAGAATACAAAGCAGGATCACAGTATACATAAAAATGGCAGAGCCGCTCATTTTCGGTTTATCCATGCGCCCTCTCCTCCAGATCGCTTTCGTGGAGCACCACACCGCGCGCCACAAGCGCGCTTTGCAGCTCCTTGACGTCAAGCGCGGTAAAATCGTCACTCATGGCCGCCGCCGTGCCCGCCGCCTCGCCCGTTACGGCACAGCAGGGGATCACGCGCATCACGTCCCAAAGCGTTTCGTTTACCGAGGTACAGCGCCCCGCCGCGATCAGATTTTTCACGGCGCCGCTGTAAAGTGTGCGGAAGGGGACCTCGTACACGGGACCGCGCTTTTTCCAGTTGGAGACCATGCCGATGCTGTCCTCAAAATATTGATGCATTTCGGTGTGCGAAAGGGTATACTCGCCCGCGATCCTGCGCGTCATGCGAATCTGTGGGATCGTAGGGATGGTCGCAAGCTGTGTGTGCTTGTTCTCTTCGCGCTTTGCCAAAAAGTTTTTCAGAATTTCCGCGTGGGAAAGGGCGGTCTGCTCGGAAAGCTCCTTGCCGTCAAGCCCTGAAAAACGGCGGTCTATCAGTTTTTTCGTCGTTTTTCCGTTGCGCTCCTCATCGGGCGTGTCCGAGGCGCCCAGCATCTTGAGCTGATAGCCGTTTTCATCTGCAAAATAGTACCAGGCGGCAAGCACGTTGCCTTGCTTAAAGGTCTCGGTGGGCGCGCCCGCAAGGTGCGCGATGTCGCAGTCTCCCGTGGCATCGACTACGCTTTTGGCGCAATAGAGCGTTTTGCCGGATTTGTTATGAACGGTAAGCGACGTGATTTTTTTGGCTTCTACCGTCACGTCCGTCACGTAGCTGCCGTACATGATGTCAACGCCCTCACGGAGAAGCAGCTGCTCCGCCAGAATGGCGAAAAGCTGCGGGTTATACTGTACCAGATAGCGCGGATCCTTTTCGGTGCGCGTTCCCACGCCGTCCAGCCAGTTTTCGGGGTATCTGTCCTCCGCGCCGTAGGTGATGGAAAGCTTGAGCAGCTCCTCGGCAATGCCGAAGGAGACCTGACGCCCCATGCCGTCGCAAAGGGGGAGATAGATCGTCACAAGCCCCGCGGTGCCAAGCCCGCCAAGCATATATTCCTTCTCAAAAAGCACCACGCGCTTGCCCTGTCTCACGGCCGCCAAAGCCGCACAAATGCCTGCAAAGCCGCCGCCGCACACAGCAACGTCATAAGTGTAATTTTCCATCGTTATACCTTCCTTTTGAAGTTACCGAACACCTCGTTCACCTTTTCGAAGCTGGCGAAGGTGTTGGGATAGCGTTTGAGGATCTTCATCATTTCACCAAGCTGGCGCTTGTTGATGATGCAGACCAGCATATACTTGTCGGTGTCGGAGTACATGCCGTGCGCGCGGATCTCGGTCACACCGTGCTTGAGGTGTGTCATCAGCTCCTCGGCGAGCTCTTTGGGCTTATCCGTCACGATCTCGAATTTATAGCCGTTTTTGATGCCGGAAAGGCCGTGATCCACGATGACGTTGGCAATAAAGAGGTTCATCAGGGTGCAAAGCACGGGGGTGACCTTCATGCCATAAACGAAGAAGGCGATACAGACCACGCTGGCATCCATAATAAAGGAAACGTAGGCGATGTTCATGTCCGGCTTCGCCTTTTTCAGCAGGGCGGAGATGCCGTACGTGCCGCCGCTCGCGCCAAAGTGCTTGAGCATCATGGAAAATCCGAAGCCCGAGACCACGCCCGTCGCGATGCAGGCGAAGATCACGTTGAAATCCGCGCCGTTGTTGACGAGGCAATAGGGCTTGAAGCCGATCATCTCGTACAGATCCGTCACGAAGGACTGCACCAGCATATAAATGATCAGCATAAATCCAAGGCGTTTATTGATAAAGGCGCTGACCAGTACGAAGATCGGCAGGTTGAAGGCGACCATCAGAATCGACCAGCTGACACGGTTTCCAAGCAGGTGGTGTGTGATGGTGGCAAGGCCGCCCACGCCGCCGGGCGCAAAGCCGTTGCTGTTCTGAAAGAAAAAGTATGCCGTGCCGACAACGATACCTGCGGCAATAGCGTAAAGAATGTCGATCAATATGGATTTCACCGTGTTTTTATGTAACATGTCTTATCCTTCCGCGCGCAAAAGCGCTTCCTTATTCGTCATATAGCAGATTTCCTTTTTATTCGCCATCATCTGCAAAAATTCCTCGAAGCGGTTCCAATCGTTGGCAATGTCAAATTCAAATCCGTGTCCCCAGACGTAAAACAGGGCATCCGCCTCCGCGGGCAGGGAAAGGAAGTGCTCGCCCAGCGCAAACAGCTGATCCCAATCGGGAAAATGGTGGACGGTGGGCTTGAATTCAAACAGGTTTTCCTGCTTTTCAAAATTCAGCGTGGGCAGGGTAGTTCGTGCATAGCGCACTCCCGTGTTTGCGCGGATCACGTCCGCCACGTGGTCGCTGTAATTCACACCGCCGCCGGGATAGGCAAACCCCACCACCTCGTAGCCGCAAAGCTCGGAGAGCGTCAAGCGGTCCTTTTCCACCTGCTCAATGATCTCCTCGTCGCTTTTTTTCGTCAGATCGGGGTGAGTGAGGGTGTGCGAGGCGACCTCGTGCCCGTCGTAAACGTGCTTCACGTCAGCGGGGCGGATCTTATCGTGCCGTACGGTCACGCCACAGCGCACAAGCTCGCGCTCGGTGCCAAGCAGCCCCGAATTGACGTTAAAGGTGGCTTTCATGCCGTATTTGTGGAACAGCGCGGCAAGACGGATGTCCTGCGTCGTGCCGTCATCATAGCTGAAGGTCAAGATCTTCATAGTGTGCTCCTTTATAAATTTCAGCAGATCACGCCGCCGCCGAAGAGATAATCCTCCTCGTAAAGCACGAGGGATTGTCCCGCCGAAACGGCACGCTGCGGGGTGTCAAATTCCACGGTCAGCTCATCCGCGCCCGTTTGCTCCACGCGGGCAAGCGTGGCATTTTGGCTGTAGCGCACCTTGGCAAGCAGCTTGCGCGGCGCCGTGAGCATGTCCTCCGGAATCAGATTGATGCTTTTCGCCACCAGACGCGTGGTGAAAAGGTCCTCGTTTTTACCGAGTGTCACGGTATTGTCGGCGGCGGATTTGCTGACCACGTAGGCGGGCGCGCCGAGCGCAATACCAAGCCCCTTGCGCTGTCCGATGGTGTAATGCAGCAGCCCCTTGTGCGTGCCAAGCACGTTTCCTTGCATATCTAAAAAGCTGCCGACGGGGTACTTTTTACCCGTAAAGCGCGTGATAAAGGCGGCGTAATCGCCGTCCGGGATGAAGCAAATATCCTGGCTGTCTGCCTTTTGGGCCATGGGAAAGTCGAGCGACGCGGCAATTTCGCGGACCTCGGATTTTGACAGATCGCCTAATGGGAATTCTACGGAAGACAGAACATCCTGCGTAAGGGAATAGAGCATATAGGTCTGATCCTTGGCAGGATCCTTGGCGCGCCGCACAAGTGTGCGGCCCCCTGCTCGCTCCACCCTTGCATAATGTCCTGTGGCAATGCGACCGTAGCCGTTTTCTCTTGCAAAGTCAAGGAGTGCCCCAAACTTGATTTTCTTGTTACAGATGACACAAGGATTAGGGGTCTTTCCCGCCTCATAGGCGGCAATAAAGGGTAAAATGACCTCTTTTTCAAACTCTTTTTCCAAATTTGCGGTAAAATGCGGTATGCAAAGCCGGGCACAAAGTGCCGCGGCATCGGTGGCGTCCTTATTTCCGCAGCCCGCAAAATGCTGCATCGTCACGCCTGCGCATGCGCGGCCGCTTGCGAGAGAGAGATGTGCCGCAACGGCGCTGTCCACGCCCCCGCTCATCGCGATCATCACGGCGTCATTCATGGGCTTCGCTCCAATCAAAGCGCGTCAGTGCGCCTTCCTCTTGCAGTCCCTTGAACTCTCCTTGCCGTAGAATTTCGTAAACGGCAATGGCAACCGAGTTGGAAAGGTTCAAGCTGCGCAAATGCTCGCGCATCGGGATGCGCACGCAGTGCGAGCGGTTGGCAAACAACAGCTCCTCGGGCAGTCCCGCGCTCTCCTTGCCGAACATGATAAAGACCTCGTCGGGGTAGTGCACGTCGGTATAGCATTGCGGTGCCTTTGTGGTAAAATAATAAACGGTGGCGTTCGGATGCTTCGCTTGAAAATCCGAAAGCCCGTCATAATAGGTAATATCCAGCTTATCCCAGTAATCCAGCCCCGCGCGCTTCAGCTTTTTGTCATCGATCTCAAAGCCCATCGGGCGGATGAGATGCAGTGACGCGCCCGTGGCGGCGCAGGTGCGGGCAATGTTGCCGGTGTTCTGGGGGATCTCCGGCTCCAGCAGTACGATGTGAATTTTGGACACGTTGTTTCTCACTTTCGCATTTTATAACAACATTATAGCCGATTTCGACCGACTTCGCAAGAGTTTGGAAAATTATTTGCAAATTTTTTTGTGAAAGTATGGCTTTTTCGCTCTATATATTGTATAATATATTCAATATTGTTTATTGGAGGGTTCTGATGGGACTGTTCAAAAAGATTTTCGGCACTTACAGTGACCGTCAAATTAAAAAAATTCGCCGTATTGCAGACCGCATCGACGCGCTGGCACCGCAGTACGAGCAAATGAGCAACGAGGAGCTGGCCGCCACCACGGTGCGCCTCAAGGAGCGCCTTGCCGGTGGGGAAACGTTGAACGATATTTTGTGCGACGCTTTTGCCGCTGTGCGCGAGGCAGATGCGCGCGTGCTTGGTAAGCGCCCCTTTTACGTGCAGGTGCTGGGCGGTATTCTCTTGCATCAGGGCCGTATCGCGGAAATGAAAACGGGTGAAGGTAAGACCCTTGTGGCCACCATGCCCGCGTATCTGAACGCCCTGAACGGCAAGGGTGTGCACGTTGTCACCGTGAACGACTACCTTGCGCGCCGCGACAGCGAGGAAATGGGCCGCGTGTACGCGTTTATGGGCCTTTCCACCGGTGTGGTGGTGCACGGCCTCACCCCCGAGGAAAAGAAGGCCGCCTACAACGCGGACATCACCTACGGCACGAACAACGAGTTCGGATTTGACTATCTGCGCGATAATATGGTGGTTTATAAAGAGGATATGGTACAGCGCGGCCACGTGTTCGCTATCGTGGACGAGGTGGACTCGATCCTCATTGACGAGGCGCGTACCCCCCTCATCATTTCCGGTGCGGGACAAAAATCCACCGATCTTTACGAGCGCGCCAACACGCTTGTGCGCACGATGACGAAGCTGGTGCGCAAGGAGGTCGACAACAAAGAGGAGACCGATGACGTTGAGGCGGATTATCTGGTGGACGAAAAGGCCAGAAACGCCATTCTGACGCCCCGCGGTGCTGCCAAGGCGGAGGAATTCTTCGGCCTTGAGAACATCAACGATCCCGCAAACTCGGAGATCGCACATCACATCAAGCAGGCCATCCACGCCTGGGGCGTCATGCACCTTGACGTGGATTACGTTGTAAACGAAAACGGCGTGATGATCGTGGACAGCTTCACGGGCCGTATCATGCCCGGTCGCCGCTACTCCAACGGCCTGCATCAGGCCATCGAGGCCAAGGAGGGCGTGCAGGTGCAAAAGGAAAACCGCACGCTGGCCTCCATCACCTTCCAGAACTATTTCCGCATGTATCAGAAGCTTTCCGGTATGACGGGTACGGCGCTCACGGAGGATCTGGAATTCCGCGAGATCTATGCGCTTGACGTGGTGGAGGTCCCCACCAACAAGCCGATGATCCGTCTGGATCAGAACGACTACGTATTTAAAAATACGAAGGGAAAATACGAGGCGATCATCGAGCAGATCCGCGCGTGCCACGAGAAGGGACAGCCCGTGCTTGTGGGTACGGTCAGCGTGGATAAATCCGAGGAGCTTTCCGCAAAGCTCAAGCGTTGCGGCATCCCGCACAACGTCCTGAACGCCAAGCATCATGAGCGCGAGGCGGAGATCGTGGCGCAGGCAGGCAAATACGGCGCCGTTACCATTTCCACCAACATGGCGGGACGCGGTACCGATATTATGCTGGGCGGCAACCCCGAATTCCTTGCCAAAAATGAAATGCGCAAACAGGGAATACCCGAAGAGCTGATTGCCATGTCCACGGGCACCGTGGACGTGGATGACGATGAGATCCGCGCCGCACGCGAGACCTTCCGCGATCTGGTGAAGCGCTTCAAGGAAGAGATCGCACCCGAGGCCGAAGCGGTAAAGGCGGCGGGCGGTCTTTATATCCTTGGCACCGAGCGCCATGAAAGCCGCCGTATCGACAACCAGCTGCGCGGCCGTTCGGGCCGTCAGGGCGACCCCGGCGAGTCCCGCTTCTTCCTCTCGCTGGAGGATGACCTTCTGCGTCTTTTCGGCGCGGAGCGCATCGTCGGGATGGTAGAGCGTCTGGGGCTTCCGGATAACGAGCCGATCAAGGCGGGGCTTTTGTCCTCCGCCATCGAAAACGCGCAAAAGCGCATTGAGGACAACAACTTCAAGCGCCGTAAGCACGTGCTGACCTATGATGACGTGATGAACCAGCAGAGAAATCTGATCTACACCCAGCGCCGTCAGGTGCTGGACGGCGAGGACGTCAGCGAGACCATCAAGAGCATGATCCGCACCTCCCTTGAGGAGAACGTGGCGGCCTTTACCTCCGCGGAGGGGGCCGAAACGTGGAATCTGGAGGCACTGAAGTCGCAGTACGGCGGGCTTTTGTTGAAGGAGGACGATCTCTCCCCCGAGCAGATCAAAAAATGGAAGCCGAGCGATCTTGTCGATATGCTGGAGGAGCGTGCCCTTGCACGCTACGAGGCGCAAAAGGAGCTGTTTGGCGAAGAGGTGTTCCAGGAGGTTCAGCGCTCGATCCTTCTGCGCTCGGTTGACCGCCACTGGATGGATCACATCGACATGATGGACGATCTGAAGGGAAGCATCGGCCTTCAGGCCTACGCGCAGCGCGATCCCGTGAACGAGTACCGCCTGCAGGGCGCCGACATGTTCGACGAAATGGTGGCGGATATCCGCTTTGAGACCGTGCGCATGCTGCTTTCCGCCGTGCCGCGTGCACAGCTCGTCAAGCGCGAGCAGGTGGCACAACCCTTGAAGGAAAATATGACGGACGGCTCGGTCTCGAAAAAAACCGTGATCGTGCGAAAAGCCGAGCGCGTGGGGCGCAACGATCTTTGCCCCTGCGGCAGCGGCAAAAAATACAAAAAATGCTGCGGAGCTTCCAATTCCGCTAATTAAAAAAGAGAAGGGGTGAAAAAATGGGTTTCGGATGGTTTTTGGTCGGATACTTTTTCGTGTCCGTGATGTCCTTGTACTCGCCGCTGTCCTTTGCCATGCTGGCGGGATATCCGATGATGATCTTCGGCTTGTGGCAGCTGGCGCCTTACCAACGCTATTTCCGCGCGTCCTTCTTTTTCTCCCTTCTTTCTCTGCCGTTTGCGCTGTATTACGCGCTTTACGGCTTGGGGCAGCTTGGGTTTTCCTTGCCGACCGTCAACGGGATCTTTGCCACGGTGGAATGGATCTATTTCGCCTTCAGCGTGATGTTCACGGCGCTCTGGCTTTTCGCCATACTTTCTCTTTGCCGCGAGCTGCGGCACGAGATGCTGCTCGGACGCGCGGTAAGAAGCTTGTTTTTGTTCGCCGCCACGCATCTTCTTGACCTCATTGCCCGCTTGCCGATCGGTTTCGTGCAGGCAAACGCGGGGTACTTCGTGCTTCCCGTGCTGTTGGGGCGGCTTTTGTTGATCTTTTTGAATTTGTATTTGATCTACGGCTGCTATCGCTATATCTGCCCCGAGGGAGAGGAGTTTTCTCACCTGCAGGCAGAGGGGGAAATTGAAAAAATGAAGGATCAGGCAAAGGAGGGTAAAGGTGAATAACGAAAAAAAGATCTCGCGCCCCATCAGCTTTTTGCCGATCTATATCGGGCTTCTGTTTTTCGCCAACCCGTATATCGGCACGCTTGATATCCTGCCGGATTTCATCGGCTGCTTGCTGATCATAGGCGGCCTTTCCCGCCTTTCGCGCATCAGCTGTGTGATGGAAGAGGCGCGCACGAAATTTTGGTATCTTCTGGCGCTTGCGCTGGGCAAGGACATCCTTTCCATCATGACGATGGGTAGCTCCGCCAATGCAGATCGCCCCGTGCTTTACCTGATTGTGGCGTTTGTCTCTGCCATTCTACATATCTGGCTTGGCTACTGTGCCATGCACGCCTTGTATGACGGGCTTTACGGGCTGGCGGTGAAGGGGGAGTGCCCCGCGTTTTACACCGCAGCACCCCGCCGCGCCCCTTTCAAAAACAGCACCCCCTATTCCCGCACGGAGCTGATCCTGCGCCGCACGCTTATTTTCATCGTAGTGCGCGAGGTGGTGTGCACGCTGCCCGAGTTTTCTTCGCTTTCCACCACGATCTTGCACACCGATCCCGGTTTTATCGACATGTATCAGTATATCGGCATCATGCGCTTGCTTGCCGTTCTTGCGGTGTCGATCGTCGGGATATGCTACGTGGTTTCTCTTTCGCGCTATTTTTTGCTGTTGCAAAAAGAGAAGGCGTTCCGTGAAGGCCTTGCCGAAATGGAGTGTGCCTATTACCGCGATCATCCGGGCAGCAGGATCGAGCGCCGCTACTCTCTGTGCTTTCTTTTGATGAGCATCGGCGGCTTTTTGCTGACGGATTTTTATCTGGATTTCACCAACGTCTTGCCGGATCTTCTCGCCGCCGCATTTTTTTTGGCGGGCATACTGCTCATGGATCTTCCGCGCCGCCCGAAGCTGATCTGCGCCGCGCTTGCGGGGGGATACGGCCTTGTCGCCACGCTTTCCTCCTTTTTTGCGCGCGATTTCGCACTTCATTTCAATCCCGGCGATATCGATAAGACTGCGGAGGGCGCACGCGCTTACGCGCTGATGTGGGGCAGTTCTTTGCTGGAATTTTTGGTTTTTCTTGCCTTTTTTGCCATCCTTTTGTTCCGCTTGCGCGACGTGATCGTGAAATGGGCGGGATATTTGCCCACGCACAACGATCTGGAATTCGAGCAACGCCGCCGCGAGGCGTTTTTGGAGGAATTCGATAAGGATCTGATCCGCCTTTTCGTCATCGCGTTTTTCAGCGGGCTTTTGTCCTTTATTTACGATTATATGCAGATCATTCCCGGGGGCAAATGGTTCCGCTTCCTTGAATTTTTCTGGGCGTACGATTTTTGCCTTTGTCTGGTTTTTGCCGCCTTGTTCTCCGCCACACTTTCCAATATTCAAAAACAGATCAGGTACAGATTTTCTCTTGACGCGTGAATAAAAAAGCACTCTCTTTCCCAAACTATTTTTGCGGGCATTCCGCAATACACACAAGGAGAGAGAAAATGCAAGAGCGCAATCAAAACCAAAATCAGAACCAAAACCAAAATCAGAACCAGAATAAGAACCAAAACAAGAATCAGAACCAAAATCAGAATCAGAACCAGAACAAGAAGTGATCTTTCTCAAAAAGGGCCGGATTTTTCCGGCTCTTTTTTCTTTTTGGATTGCAAAATCACATAAAATATAGTATAATAAAATAAATAAGTATAAGAAGAGGGGTTCCCCATGACTGATTTGAAAAGCCGTTATCTCACCGCCAAGCGCCAGCTTTTTGACCGCTATTATCGCTCGCTCAACGACAGACAGCGCGAGGCAGTTTATCATATTCACGATCCGCTTTTGATCCTTGCGGGGGCAGGGAGTGGAAAAACGACTGTGCTGGTGCGCCGCATCGCCTACATGATCCGTTTCGGAAACGCGTATCATAGCAATCACGTCCCTTTTGATCTGGACGAATACACGGTGCAGGGGCTTGAAAAGGCCGTTTTGGCACCGCTGAGCGACGGGGAGCTGGAGGCACTGCTTTCGCAGTTTTCCGCCGATGCCACGCCGCCTTACCGCATTCTGGCCATCACCTTTACCAACAAAGCCGCAGGTGAGATGAAAAGCCGACTTGCTGCCGCTTTCCCCGATGACCCCGGTGTTAGCTCCGAGCTTTGGGTGGGCACCTTCCACTCAGTCTGTATGCGCATTTTGCGCCGTCACCGCGCCGAGGCGGGTCTGCAGGACAATTTCACGGTATACGATACCGATGACAGTAAAAAGGCGCTGCAGGCCGTGCTCAAGTCCTTGAACGTCGACGATAAGGTCTTGCCCATCAAAACCGTTATGAACGCCATCAGCCGCGCCAAGGATCGCCTTGTGGGCCCCGAAAATTTCCTTTTGGAGTTTGGAAACGAGTTTCCCAAGCCCCTTTTGCAAAAGGTGTACGAGGGGTATCAGAAGCGCCTTGCCGAGTCCAACGCGCTGGATTTTGATGATATCATTTTCCGCACGGTGCGCCTGCTTGAGGAAAATGCCGAGGTGCGCAACCTCTATCAGCGCCGTTTCCGCTTCGTTTCGGTGGACGAGTATCAGGATACCAACGTGGCGCAGTTCCGTCTGACGGCGCTTTTGTCCGCAGGCAGCGGTAATCTGATGGTTGTGGGTGATGACGATCAGAGTATCTACCGCTTCCGCGGCGCGACCATCGAGAACATTCGCAATTTCACCAAGGTGTTCCAAAACGCCACCATCATTCGTCTGGAGCAGAATTATCGTTCCACGCAAAGCATTCTGGATGCCGCCAACGCGGTGATCTCGCATAACGCCAAGGATGCCGCCATGAAAAAGGAGCTCTGGACGGATAAAGGGGCAGGGAACAAGATTCGCGTGCTGAACCCCGAAAATCAGAACGCGGAGGCACGTGCCATCATCGACGAGATCCAGAAGAAGGTGCGCGCGGGGCGCGAGTACCGCGATTTTGCGGTGCTTTTCCGCACCAATGCACAGTCGCAGGCGTTGGAGAATGCCTTTGCCAGAAGCGGCATCCCTTACCGCATGCTGGGCGGCACGCGCTTCTCGGATCGCAAGGAAATTCGCGACATTGTCGCTTACTTACAGTTGATCGACAACCATTCAGACAAGGAGCGCCTCTTGCGTATCGTCAACGAGCCGCGTCGCGGTCTTGGCGACAAGACGCTTACCGCTGTGGAGGAGATCGCCAATTATGAAGGGATCAGTATGTTCGAGGTCATGGAGCATGCAGACGCCTATCTGGCGCTTTCCCGCTCCGCGAAGACCCTGATCGGCTTTGCGGGCCTTATCAACGAGCTGACGGCACGTCTGGATGATATCCCGCTTGACCGCTTCGTGGACGAGGTGCTGGATCGCACGGGTTATCGCCAGATGATCCGCGATATGGGCAAGGAGGAAGCAGACCGTCTGGATAACCTGGAGGAATTTATCTCCTCCGTCATCGAATATCAGGAAAGCGCAGAGGAGCCCTCTCTTACCGAATTTCTGGAGATCACAGCCCTTGTCGCTGACGTGGACCGCTATGACGAAAGCGCTGATGCGGTGGTGCTGATGACGATCCACAGCGCGAAGGGACTGGAGTTCCCGCAGGTCTTCCTGCCGGGCTTTGAGGACGGCATTTTCCCGGGGCTGCAGACCGTCATGGCAGGCCCCGAGGAGATCGAGGAGGAGCGCCGCCTTGCCTACGTGGCGATCACGAGAGCCAAGGAGGAGCTATATATCCTGCACGCGCAAAACCGCATGCTTTACGGCCGCACCAGCTATAACCCCGCCTCCCGTTTCCTTTCGGAGATCCCCGAAAATCTGATTGAGCGCCCCGCGGCGCCCGTCCGTCCCGCAGGCGTTTATGGTGCTGTCAAAAGCACCCCTGCGCGCTTTGGCAATTCCGCGGCGACCGAGCGCACCTCCATGGGACGCGCCGCCACGCCTCAGCCCGCCGCCAAGCGCGAGGTGTTCTGTGCAGGTGACCGCGTGAAGCACGCGACCTTTGGCGAGGGGACCATTCTTTCGGTGCAAAAAATTGCCGCCGACACGCTTTATGAGATCGCGTTTGACCGCGTTGGCACCAAAAAGATGATGCACACCTACGCCAAGCTTCAAAAAATGTAAGGAGGAAGAATGAAAAAGGGAGTTTTTTTGAAATTATATGCAACGCGCCTCGCCTTTTTCCTTGCCGTTGCGGCGTTATTGCTCTTCATTTCCGCCTCACTTACACAATCCACCGCGTGGCGCGTGTTTCTCTTGATCGTCACCGCGTTGCTCCTGCTTGCGGGCGGTATTTTGCTCTTTTTGAGCAGTCGGCGCTTTTGCGGTGTGCATTACTTTTTGTTTGACCGCCGCCGCAGAAAAAGCGAGCCGCGCGAGGAATTGAGCGCCGAAACGGTTTTTGACGGCATCGCCTACTATCTGCGGCCCTTTCTGGAGGACCCGCTCGCGCTCTGGCATGAAATTCCCAAGCCCTTGCGCTTGCAGCTGGATGGTGAGTCGCAATTCCGCCCGCTTGTGGCCTTCTATATGCTGTATCTGCTTTCCGGATATGACGAAGATAAGGCATTCGAGCACTTTTTGAAAGCGGACGAGCGTACGATCACCTTTGTTTGCGCGGCCATTGGCGAGGGGGGCGATCAGGAAATGGCGGATTACGTCTACCACTTAAAAAAGCGCGGCGACCGTGATCGGATCTGTGTGTTCTTCAAAAGAAACGGCGCCGTGTTTGCGGCACGTGCCCTGCGCTTTGTCGAACGTCATTTTGAAGAATTTTACGTCAAAAAACAACGGCTTACCAAATAAAAAAACTCCCTTCGCCCGCGGGCGAGGGGAGTTTTTTTAGCAAAATTTGAATGATTGAGGGGCGAGAAAACAGAAAAACTATAAAGGAAGGGAGATGATAGCATGAGACGCGTTTTAAGCTATTCTTTATTGCTTTTGCTGGCGGCGATTTTTTGTATGATGCAGATCAGCGCGGCGGGCGGCGGCATGAGCTGGTACTGTGTGCGGCAAAAGGCGCACAGACAGCCCGTGATCGAGCGTGATTTTTCCTTTATCGAGGATTGCGGCGGTTATTTTATTGATCACGCGCATAACGAGCAAAATGCGGAAAAGGTGGTATATTTGACCTTTGACGCGGGATATGAGAATGGAAACGTGGCGAAAACGCTGGACGTTCTGGAAAATGCCGCGGTGCCGGGCGCTTTTTTCATCCTCAAGCACTTGATCAGCGCCAACCCCGAGCTTGTGAAAAGAATGGAAGCGCAGGGGCATTTGGTGTGCAATCATACGGCGCACCATCCCGATCTTTCGGGGGCGTCGGGAGAGGTGATCGAAAAGGAGATCTCCGAGCTGGAGGAGTCCTATGCCGCCTTGACGGGGAAAAGGATGGCCCCTTTTTTTCGCCCGCCGGAGGGGAGATTTTCCCGCGAAATGCTGGAAAAGGTGCAGGAAATGGGGTACAAAACGGTGTTCTGGAGCTTTGCGTATGCAGATTGGGACAACGAAAAACAGCCCGAGCCCGGAAAGGCCCTGCAATGTATCATGGATAACGTCCACAACGGTGCGGTATTGCTTTTGCACCCAACCTCAAAAACAAACGCGGAAATCTTGCCGCGTGTGATCGAGGAGCTGAAAAAAGAAGGGTACCGTTTCGGTACACTGGAGGAGCTATGCGGCGCATTCTGACGTTTTTTTTGCTGATTTGTCTGTTATGGACGGCGACGCTGCAGGCGGGAGCCGCGCGCATCGTATACAGCTTTGCGGGCGGCACGGGAAAGCCGCGCGTGGCGCTCACCTTTGACGATGGGCCGCATCCGCGCTACACCCCGCAAATTCTGGATATTCTGAAGGAGTACGGCGTCAGCGCGACCTTTTTTGTGGTCGGCTCCAATGCGGAAAATTATCCCGAGCTTTTGCAACGGATCACGGCGGAGGGGCATGAGCTCGGCAATCACACCTACAACCATTTTCACGTGGCGAAGCTGTCGCGAAAGGAGCTGATCGCGGATATCGGTGCCTGCCACCAGACGCTGGAGCGCCTGACGGGAAGCGGCGTGCAGTTCTTTCGCCCGCCGGAGGGCGTTTGCACGGAAAGCGTGAAGGAATACTGCGAGGAGCACGGCCTTACGATCGTGATGTGGAGCGTGGATACAAGGGATTGGGCACACACCTCGGTGGAGGATATCTGCCAAAACGTGAAGGAGAATACCAAGGACGGCTCGATCATTCTGATGCACGATTTTATCGGCAAAAACAGCCCAACCCCTGCCGCGTTGCGGCGCATCATTCCGATGCTGCAGGAGTTGGGCTTTGAATTGGTCAGCGTCAGTCAACTGCTGGGGGAGGCGGAGTAGCATCTGTCTCTTCCGCTTCGGCCCCCTCTTCCTCCTCCTCGTCCTCCGCGTAGGTGGAAAGCTCGGTCTTGCCGTCTATCATATAGCGGCGGATGTTGGGGTATGCCGCGTAGATCGAGGCAAAGCCCGCAAATCCGGGCAGATAGAAGAAGGGAAGGATGAGCGGCAGGGTAAAGCCGATGGAAAGCGAGGGGAGCACAAGCGCGATATTCAGCCCCGCGATCAGTACGATGCCGAAAATAGCCATGATATTGCGCTTGATGCCAAGCATAGAGAAGATAAACGCATTTTTGATCAGTTTTTTGATGGGAAGATCAAAGGTGATCATCATTGGGTAGATGTAAAAGCGCATCGAGGCGTAAATGATGATCAGCGCCAGCGTGACGAAATACATGATGCTGAAGGCGAAATTAAGCCCCGCCAGCGTATTGAAATAATACCAGTCGAAAAGCAGCACGCCGATCGCCACGACGTCAATGAGGCCAACGATCAGCCCTTGTCGGAAATTCTTTTTGATGGCGTAAAAATAATCCGACCACAAAAAGCAGGAGTCACCACGCACAAGACTGCGCAGGTTGTAGGTGGAGCCCACAGTCTGCCACCCCCACGTGATGGCCGTGAAGGCAAAGAGGATCAGCATGACCACCGTGGCACCCGTGGTGGGGAAGGCGGCGTCCTGCTGCTCACCGAAAAGGCCGAGCAACGTGGCGCTGACGGGGTCACCGCCAAGCAGCTGGGCACCAAGCAATGGGGTGAATACGGGGCTTTCCGCCGTGGTGGTCTGACGCCCGAACAGATAAATGAACAAAATGGCCACCAAGGGCAAAAAGCGCACGACCGACATCAGATTGACGGAAAGCAGCTTGCCCAGCTTGCGCCAGAGCAGCTTGAAAAAATAACCAAGCGTGGGGATGGAAGACTCTGCTACGGCGTCTTCGCGCTCACGCGGGGTAAAAAAACGGAATTTCTTTTTTTCGCTCATATCGAAATCCTTTCGGAAGAACTATACCATGATACTTAATTGTACCACAAAGCGTGGCAAAAATCAACTCCTCTTGCACAAGTTACAAGAATATTCAAGAAAAAAGCCGATGTTGTTCACATCGGCTTCTTACTTTATTGCTCGCCGTCGGCTTTTTGCTCGCGCAGAAGGATATAGCGCGGCTTTTCCAGGCCGTTTACGGCTTCGGGGGTGATCTGTACCTCGGCAATATCCTTGCGGGCGGGTACCTCGTACATGGCGGTAAGCATCAGATTTTCCATAATGGCGCGCAGACCGCGTGCACCGGTGTTGCGCTCCAGCGCAAGCTTGGCAACGGCCTCCATCGCGCCTTCGGTAAAGGTCAGCTTCACGCCGTCCATCTCAAACAGCTTGGTGTATTGCTTGACAAGCGAGCTTTTCGGCTCGCTGATGATGCGCACCAGCGCCTCCTCATCAAGGTCGGTGAGGGAAACGATCATGGGAATACGCCCCACAAGCTCGGGAATCAGACCGTACTTGACGATATCGTGCGGCAGTACATCCTTGAAAATACCCTCTTTTTTCTTTTCCTCGCTTCGTCTGATCTCGCCGCCAAAGCCCACGGTCTGGTGGCCCTTGCGCTTTTCAATGACCTTGTCCAGGCCCTCGAACGCGCCGCCGCAGATGAAGAGGATGTTTTTGGTGTTGATCTGGATAAATTCCTGGTTGGGATGCTTGCGCCCACCCTGCGGGGGAACGTTTGCCACGGTACCCTCCAGAATTTTCAAAAGGGCCTGCTGTACGCCCTCGCCCGATACGTCACGGGTGATAGAGCGGTTCTCGCTCTTGCGCGCGATCTTGTCGATCTCGTCGATATAGATGATGCCGCGCTCGGCAAGGGAAATGTCAAAATCTGCCGCCTGAATGAGGCGCAACAGGATATTTTCCACGTCCTCGCCCACATATCCCGCCTCCGTGAGGGTGGTGGCATCCGCAATGGCGAAGGGAACCTGCAACGTCTTGGCAAGCGTCTGGGCAAGATAGGTCTTACCTACGCCCGTGGGACCAAGCAAAAGCACGTTGCTTTTTTGCAGCTCGACCTCCTCCTCGGGGGCGGCGTTTTTGTTTTTGGCGCTTCGCTTCTGATTTTTCTCCTCGGCGAACAGCACGCGCTTATAGTGATTGTAAACGGCCACGGAAAGTGCCACCTTGGCATCATCCTGCCCGATCACGTACTCGTCCAGCGTGTGCTTGATCTGGGAGGGGCGGGGAAGCGTATCCAGCGTGAAGCCGCATTCCGTGGGCTCCTGCATCTCCTCCATCGCCACGTCGATGAAATCGGCGCAGGCATCCACGCAAAAATCGCAGATATAAAGCCCCGTGGGGGAGGGGATCAGAAAATTCACCTGGTTTTCGTTTCTTCCGCAAAAGGAGCAATGGCGCGCGGTGCGATCGCCCTTATTGGTGTTGTTTGTTGACATAATTACCTCAATGTGATGAAATTAGGAGCGATGCGCCAGAACCTTGTCAACAAGGCCGTAGGCAAGTGCCTGCTCGGCCGTCATAAAGTTGTCGCGGTCGGTATCCTTCGCCACCTGCTCGACCGTTTTGCCGGTGTTTTCGGCCAGAATGCGGTTCAGGGTGTCGCGGGTGCGCAGGATCAGATCGGCCTGGATCTTGATATCGGAGGCCTGGCCGCGTGCACCGCCCAAGGGCTGGTGGATCATGATCTCGCTGTTAGGCAGGGCAAAGCGCTTGCCCTTGGTGCCGGAGGAAAGCAAGAAGGCACCCATGGAAGCGGCCATGCCGATACAGATGGTGGACACATCACATTTGATGTAGTTCATCGTATCGTAAATAGCCATGCCTGCGGTGACGGAACCACCGGGGCTGTTGATATAGAAGGAGATATCCTTGTCGGGATCCTGTGCCTCCAGATACAGCATCTGTGCCACAACAAGAGAGGCGGTGGTGTCGTTGACCTCGTCCGAGAGGAAGATCACGCGGTCGTTGAGCAAACGGGAGAAAATGTCAAAGGAGCGCTCGCCGTGACCGGTCTGCTCAATCACCATGGGAACAAGGGCGTTTTTGCGGTTAAAATCCATCATCATAGTAACAAAACCTCCGTTTTTCGTGTTTTTTCTGTAATAGCAGGGTAGCCGCAACAAAAAATGTTGCGGCTACGGTGTTGTTTATGCGCTCAAAAAGGATTACTCGGCATCCTTTTCAACGTTTTCTTCGGGAGCCGCATCGGTGATCACGGCCTTTTCCTTGATCAGATCCACGGTCTTTTTCACCTTCAGATCCTCAACAATGGCCTCTGCGGGAAGGGCGTTCTTCACCTGATCCACGGGCATATTGTAGGCAGTTGCGGCGCGCTCGTACTCAGCGTTGATCTCCTCCTCGGAAACCTCAACGCCCTCCAGCTCAGCAACCTTTTCAAGGGCAAGACGTGCCTTTACCTGACGCTCGGCCTGGGGACGGAACTGGTCGCGCAGGGCATCCAGCGTAAGGCCGGTGTACTTGGTGTAGGTGTTGAGATCCAGACCGGACATGCGCAGTCTGTAATCGTAGTCACGAAGAGAGTTTTCTACCTCAGCGTCGAACATGGGGGTAGGAATGTCTGCCTCCATCTTCTCGATCAGTGCGTCCATCAGCTTCTCAGCCACGGCGTTGTCAGCGCTGTCGGCGTGTCTCTTTTCGATTTTTGCCTTCAGATCGGCACGGTATTCATCCATCGTGTCAAATTCGGAAACGTCCTTTGCAAAATCGTCGTCAAGCTCGGGGAGCTCTACGCGATTGAGGGCGTGCAGCTTGCACTTGAAGACAGCTTCCTTGCCGGCAAGGTCAGCGGAATGATACTCGGTGGGGAAGGTGACGTTGACGTCGAACTCCTCGTCGATCTTCTTGCCGACGATCTGCTCCTCAAAGCCGGGGATGAAGGTGTTAGAGCCAAGCTTCAGCGCATAACTCTCGCCCTTGCCGCCCTCGAAGGCAACGCCGTCGCAGAAGCCCTCGTAGTCGATCACGGCGGTGTCGCCCATTTCGGCGGCACGACCAAGCACCTCGGTCTCGCGGGAGTTGCGCTCGCGAACGGTGTTGATCTCTGCCTCGACCTCAGCGTCGGTCACGGGAGAAATGGTACGGGTCACGGCAAGACCGAAGTAATCGGACACCTTGACCTCGGGCTTTACGTATACCTTGGCGGAAAGCACCAGGCCGTTCTCGTCAAGAGAGACGATGTCGAACTCGGGCTGTGCCACGGGAGTAATGCCGGCCTCTTTGACGGCCTGCTCATAATTTTCGGGAATCAAGTCATTGATCGCGGTTTCGTAGAATACGCCCGTGCCGTACATCTTTTCGATGATGGAGCGGGGGGCCTTACCCTTGCGGAAGCCGGGAACGGACATTTTTTTACCTTCCTTCTGATAGGCCTTCGTCACGGCCGCCTCAAAAGTCGCCTTATCAACCGAGATGTGCAGCTCGTACTGGCTGTGCTCAAGTTTTTCAGCTTTTACCAAATTCATTTCTTCATCCTCCGGAGATTGAAAATTTCACAAAGTATATTGTACTAATTTTTTCTTGATTTGTCAATAGCTTTTAGGGAAATTCCTTCCGATTTCACGGTTATTTAATAATATAAGGAACAAAATTCAGAAAATCCGAGGAGATCAGCGTGATCTCAAGTCCGGAAAGCTCTTGCTTTTGCGGGATGTTGTAAACGCCGTGGATGTGTCCGCAGAAAACGCGGCGCACGCCGTACTCGCGCATCATATCGATAAATTCCTGCCAGACAAAGCCGTTCCAGACGGGAGGGAAGTGTAAAAATACTAAGATCTCCTTCTCGGCGTGCTCCCCCTCGCGCAGGGATACGGCGGCATCCAGACTTAGCTTCAGGCGCTGCAGCTCGCGGTTCTGGATCTTGGAAAAATCCACGTCTCCGACGGTCAGCTGCTTTTCCTCCTCCAAAAACCACCCTCTCGTGCCGCAAACGATAAAATTCTCGGCAACGTGGGCATTGTTGTAGAGCAAGGAAAGCGTGGTGAAGTTGTTTTCGTCAAAAAAGCGGTGCAGCTTGGTTGCCGTTTCCCACCAAAAATCGTGATTTCCCTTGCCCAGCAGCTTTTTGCCGGGAAGCGCGTCCAAAAGCGCGAAATCCTCACGCGCCTCGGGCAGATTCATCGCCCAGGAAATGTCCCCCGGCAGGATCACGGTGTCGTTTTCCCCCACGACGGCGCGCCAGTTTTTACAGATTTTTTCGGTATATCCTTGCCAGCGTGACCCAAAAACGTCCATGGGATGATCCGCGGCGGAGGAAAGATGCAGGTCCGCTATGGTAAAAAGTGACATGTGGGCTCCTTTCGAAAGATTTTCGGGGAATAAAGATCAGAAAAAGGCGGCATACTGTTAGTATCTCGGGAAAGGAGATATAACAAAATGGAAAAAAACAGCGCAAATTGCACGAACGGCAAGTGTATCAACGAGGGCATCACCTGTGATGTGAAGAACTGTCACTATCATTCCGGCGACTGCTATTGCACGGCGGAGAAGATCGCGGTGGGCCCCAATTTCGCCACCTCCAGCGCAGATACCATCTGTGCCACCTTCAAGGCAAAGAAGGACTGAACTTCGCAGACGGCAGTGCATAGCACTGCCGTTTTTTTTATTTGTTCACGTAATTCTTGACGGCTTCCCACATATTGCTTGCGGGTACGGTGTCGGTGAAGCGCACGGTGCGCTCGCCAATGCCGCGGAGCGGGTAGGGGATCTCGGTAGCCGTTCTCGCGGCAAGCGTGTCAAGGGCCGCTAGCGCGTCGGCGGGATGCTCGCCGTAAAGCGAGGCGTAAACGTCGGCGGCAAACTTGTAAGGGCTTGCCGTGGAGGCCACGATCATGGGCGTTTTGTCACCCGTTTCGGCAATATATTGTCCCGCGGCCGAGAGCGCCACGGCGGTGTGAGTGTCCGCCAGATACCCGTGCTTTTCCATCGTTTCGCGGATGGTGGCGGCGGTCTTTTCTTCATCGGCGAAATAGCCCTTGAAGGAAACGTTGATCGCCCGCTTCACATCCGCATCCACCGTGTAGGCACCGGTTTCGGCAAGAGATCTCATATAAGCGGCGGTGCGCTTTGCGCCCGCGGTCAGGTAAAGCAGACGCTCCAGATTGCTGGAGATCAGAATGTCCATCGAGGGGGACATCGTCAGGTGGAAGGCGCGGTTGCGGTCGTAGGTGCCCGTCGCAAGGAAATCCGTGAGGATATTGTTCTGATTGGAGGCGCAGATCAGTCGGTCGATCGGCAGACCCATCAGCTTGGCCAGATATGCGGCAAAAATGTTGCCGAAGTTGCCCGTGGGCACGGTGACGTTCACTTTATCGCCCATTTGGATGCGACCTGCGTTCAGAAGGTCGCAGTAAGCGGAAACGTAATACACGATCTGCGGCGCCAAGCGGCCCCAGTTGATCGAATTAGCGGAGGAGAGAAACACGCCCCTCTCGTTCAGATATGCGGCGGCCTCCTTGTCGGAAAAGATCTTTTTCACGCCGCTTTGCGCATCGTCAAAGTTGCCATCAATGGCGCAAACGTACACGTTGCCGCCCGTTTGCGTCTGCATTTGCAGCTTTTGCACGCGACTGACGCCGTTTTCGGGATAAAATACGGCGATCTTCACGCGTTCGATGTCTTTATAGCCCTCCAGCGCGGCCTTGCCCGTGTCACCCGAAGTGGCCACAAGAATGAGCGCGGTGCGCGCCTCGCCCGTTTTCACAAGCGCGCGGGAAAGCAGACGGGGCATGATCTGCAACGCCATATCCTTGAATGCCGCGGTAGGACCGTGCCACAGTTCCATTGAATACACGGTGCCGTCCAGAGAAACGAGCGGCGCGGCGCCGCCCACAAACGCGGTGTCGGCGTAGGCGGCACGGCAGTCGGCAAGCAGCTCCTCCTTTGTGTAATCGGTGAGAAATTTACCAAGAATTTCGGCTGCACGGGTGGGGTAATCCGCCTTACACAGCGTAAGGATCTCGTCTGCGGTCAGCGTGGGGATCTCTTCGGGCACGAACAGCCCGCCGTCGGCGGCAAGGCCTTGCTTGATCACTTGTGCGGCTGAAAATTTTGCGGCGCTTTCGTCGCGTGTGCTTTGAAATTTCATAAAAACTCCTTTGTTCTGTGGGGATCAGCGCACCTTACCCGTGGCGGTGAAGGCGGCCTCTATGTGGTGAATCCTGAATACTTTTTTGGGGTGATGGCGGTCAAGCGCGACCTCGATCACGTCAAGACGGGGGCAAAGCCCGTGCGCGGGGTGCTTTTGCAGATAATCTCTTGTCGCCTGCAGGGTGCGTTCGCGTTTTTCGCGGTTGACGGCAAGCGCGGGGCGGTGTATTTCCGCCTCCTCAGCTGTTTCAAAGGTGCGCGTCTTGACCTCGACGAAGGCGAGATATTCCTTGTTTTTTACAACAAGATCCAGCTCGTTTTTGCCGAAATGCAAATTACGCGCCAGCACGCGGTATCCTTGCTTTTTTAAGTAGCGGGCGGCCAGCTTTTCCCCCAGCCGTCCGATATCCTGTTTTGAAAAAATGCTCATTTGTCCAAAAAACGAATGAATTTGGTGCGATAGATCTCGCACGGGCCGTGCTCGCGCAGGGCATCCATGTGTGCCTTGGTGCCGTAGCCCTTGTGCTTGGCAATGCCGTACTGCGGGTACTTGGCATCCAGCTCCATGCAAAGTCGGTCACGCGTGACCTTGGCCAGAATAGACGCCGCCGCGATCGAGGGAGAAATGGCATCCCCGTGCACCACGGCGCGGCAGGGAAGGGTAAAATCGCGGGTGATATTGCCGTCGATCAGGGCGAAATCCGGCTTGGGATCCAGTGCCTCGATCGCGCGGCGCATCGTGTGAAGGGTGGTGGTGAGGATGTCGGTCTCGTTGATCTCCTCCACGCTGCCAAGCACCACGGCATAGGCAATGGCGTTTTGGCAAATTTCATCATAAAGCGCCTCGCGCTTCTTTTCAGACAGCTTTTTGGAGTCGTTCAGCCCCTCCAGCACAAGGCCGCGGGGAAGGATCACGGCGGCGGCGGCCACCGGGCCGCACAAGGGCCCGCGTCCTGCCTCGTCCACGCCGCAAACCAGCTCATAGCCGTCGTTTGCCAGTGCCATTTCTAATTCATACGTCAGCATTTTTCTGCTCCTTTTTCGGGATGTCCAGCGTGATTTTTCCGATCTTTGCGGCGCGGAACTCGTCCAGCAGCATGTTGGCACAGCGCTCGGTATCCACCTCGCCGCCGCTGATCAGAAAGCCACGCTTTTTGCCGATAAACTCAAACAGATCGTAATCGGAAAGCGCCGTAATCTCCTCGGTCCACTCAAATTTATAGCGCGTCGCCAAAAGGGCGGGGTAAAGCGCGCGCAAGCGGTGACAAAGCGCAATGGCGATCGTTTCGATCTGCACCACGTCGTCCTTGATGGCACCCGTGATGGCCAGATTTTCTCCGGTTTCGCGGTCGTCAAAGCGCGGCCAGAGCACGCCGGGCATGTCCATTAAGTCAAGCCCCATCGTGGTGCTGACCCATTGCGGCGCCAGCGTGACACCCGGGCGGTTTTCCACCTTGGCCCTTTTGCTGCCGCAAAGGCGATTGATCAGTGAGGATTTGCCCACGTTCGGGATCCCCACTACCATGGCGCGCAGGCGGCGCCCCTTCATGCCCTTTTGCTCGTAGCGCGCGATCTTTTCGGCCAGAAGCTTGCGGATGGCGGGCATCAGCTGCTCCATGCCCTTGCCGCTGACACAGTCCACGGCAAGACAGATCTGATCCTTTGCGCGATAGTGCGCCGCCCATTGCTCGGTGGCGGCAGGATCCGCCAGCATCGCCTTATTGAGCAGGGTGACAAGGGGCTTTCCCTCTGTTAATTTTTCAATTTCGGGGTTGCGCGAGCTTTGTGGGATGCGCGCATCCAAAAGCTCGATCACAAGGTCCACGTCCTTTAATTTTTCCTTCATCATACGGCGGGTCTTCGCCATATGACCGGGGAACCATTGTATGATATCTGTCGGCATATTTCAGTCTACCTTTCCGAATTTTGAAAACGGCGTGATGCGGAACAGCACCTTGCCAAGCACGCGCCGCTCGTCCACAAAGCTCACCTGCGGGCTGCGGCTGTCGGCGGAATTGTTGCGGTTGTCGCCAAGCACGAACAAATGCCCCTCGGGCACCTCGAAAACCTTGCTTGGCATGCCGTGCTCCTTCCATTTTCCGAATTCCAGATATAAATACTGCGACTCGTCCAGCACTTCCTCCTCGGTGAAGGTATCGTCCTTGGATACGTAGACCTTGGCGCTTGTATAATCGATCTTGACAAATTCGCCACTTGTGGCGATCACGCGCTTGACGATCGGCTCGTTGAACTGATCGTAAAGATCGCTGGTTTGATGAAATACGATGATATCTCCCGTATCCGGCGTGTAAAAAAGGTTGGTGACGATCAGATGCTCGCCGTCAAGAAGGGTATTGTTCATCGAATCTCCGCTTACCGCGCAAAGACGGAAGAAAAAGGAAAGCAACAAAATTACCGCGATCACGGTGAAAACGAACATTTCCACGTAATCCAGCAAGGTATGCGCGCCGCTTTGCTTTTTGTTGTCCTGATTTTCGCTTTGCGGGAGCGTTTGCGTATTTTCCGTATGCATGAAAACTCCTTTCGGGGTTATTTTTCGGTCAAAAGCTGCATCAGCGTGTGCCCCTTCGGCACATAATAATTCTTCTTTTGCGCGCTTTCCTCGTTGAAATTTTCCACGCCGTCCAGTGCGCGCTCGGAGGAGTAGATGAGGAAGGGAACAGGTAAGATCGTGTGCGTGCGGATGCGCACGGGGGTGGGGTGATCGGGCAGGATCATGATCTTGAATTCTTCACCGCAATCCTTCAAATAAGCAAGTACGGGGGAAAGGATCTCGGCGTCGATGCGCTCAATGGCGGTTACCTTGTTTTCCAGCTCAGCGCGGTGCCCACACTCGTCGGGGCCTTCCACGTGCACGTAAACAAGCTCACAGCCCTCTCGGAAGGCGGCAATGGCTGCCTCGGCCTTTCCCTTGTAATTGGTGTGGACGTTGCCCGTGGCACCCTCCACGTCGATCGAGCGCATTCCCGCGCAAAGGCCGATGCCCTTGATCAGGTCTACCGCAGAGATCACAGCGGCCTGCAAGCCCCATTTTTCCGCAAAGGAGGGAAGTTGCGGCTTCTTGCCGGGGCTCCAGAGCCAGGCGGAATTGGCGGGCTTCAAGCCGCGTGCGCGGCGCGCCTCGTTGACAGGGTGATGGTTGAGAATGCCAAAGCTTTTGCGCATCAGATCGTAAAATTCTTTGCCTGTTTCGCGGTCGGGCAGATAGTCACCGATGCGCTGTCCCAGAATATCGTGCGGACGGTTGAAATTATATTTTTCGTTGCCGTTTTTCCAGATCAGACAGTGACGGTAGCTGATTCCGGTATAAAATTTCTTTATATCGTCGCCAAGCTCCGCTTGCAGTGCACGGATCAGCTCGTCCGCCTCGGCCGTCGTGATCTCGTCTGCGCTGTGGTCAAGGATGATTTTATCGGCATAATCCTCGCCCTCGTCGGTAAGCGTGACCACGTTACAGCGGTAAGCGACCTCATCGGGCTGCATCTCAATGCCGATGCTGACGGCCTCCAGAGGGGAGCGTCCCTTGGAAAAAACCTTCGGATCGTAAGAAAGAATGGCAAGATTGGCCGTATCGCTTTCCGGCACCATGCCGTCCGGCACGTTGGAGACTGTGCCGACAAGGGCCGTTTGGGCAAGCGCGTCCATGACGGGCTTGTGTGCTTTTTGCATGGGGGAAAGATTGCCGAGCGCCTCTATTTTTTCATCAGCCATCCCGTCGGGGATCAAAACCAGATATTTCACGGTGTACCTCGCTTTGTGAAATTTTTAACGCGACGCGCGCGTAAATAAAATAATTTAATATAGTATAACATAAAAACAAAAAAAGAGCAACAGGGCGGGAGATTTTTTGCAAATAATTTACGCTTTTTCAAACAAAAAAACACTCTTTGACGGGCAAAGAGTGTTTTTTTGATAAGTAGCTTACAGACTATCCACCACGCGGTGCGTCCATGCAAGAAGCGCGTCCTTTTCCTCGGGCGCGATCTTGTCAAGGAAGGAAAGGAAGCCGGTCTTGACAAAGAAGACCTCGTCCACGACCTTCGTGCCGGCAGTGGTCAGAATTTCCTTCATCTTTGCGGCAGCGGCCTCGGTACCGTTGATCACAAGTGCGGTGTTCTGTGCACGTGCCTTGGTCATTTCCTGGCAGAACAGACGGAGCTGATCGTCGGGATCGCCCTTGAGGGACAGCATCAGGATCACAACGCGCTCGTTGTTGCAGGAGTATGCGGGCGGAATTTTATCAACGGCATTGATCGCAAGATCATATTCTGCCTTGATGAGGTTGGCCATATCGGCCACTTTCTTTTTGGAAGAGGCGTAAAGTACGCGCATTTTGATTGCCATTTCGGGAAACCTCCGGTTTTATTTTTGATAGGAAAGTTTGCCGGAAAGCAGCATTTCCATTCATAAATATAGTATACCATAAAAGAGGTGGTGGAAGCAATTCTTTTTTAACAAATCCAAAAAAATTGTAACATTCAACAATTTCCAATATAGAGTTTTGTATAAAAGGAGCAAATTTTAAGCTCACGTTAAACGTAAGAAAAAAATACGTAGCGGAAGGTCAAAGTGAATCCTTAGAATTGACGTGAGACGGCGCGCAGGATGGATTGATCAGAACTTTATCAGACGCGAGCAAAAAATTGCAAGTATTTGACGCACGCGGGTGCAGTCGGAAAAATTGAAAGCAATGATCGACGTGAAAGCCAATGCAAAGGCAGACGCCGCAATCGCGAAAAACACGCCGCGTCAAACGTAAGAACAACGAACGGTCAGTTGGTCGCAAGAGATCTTTAGAATTGACGCCGATTTTCAAAACAACATTCGAGAGCCAACTACCACAGCAGGTACGAAGGCAGGAACCGCCCAAATCGGCATTTTTAGTTCCCTCAATTATACAAAATTCAGCGTGTGTTTTGCGTAAAGAAGGATAGCAGAAAACGCGACGGGCTCTACCACGGGAAGCAATCGAGGAGCCCCCAAGCGTTTTCTACCACAAGAATTTGCTTCTTTGCGCAAAATGCAAATTTTGGAGTTGCCCACGTATTTGATGCCGTAGGCGCGTGGAAAAGCAACCGCGAAGCGTAATTGGGGCGAGGGAGGGGGAGAATTCCCACGGAGGACAAATATCACGCATCAGAGCCCTTAAGGATGCGCCAGCCTGCCACCGCCACCGGTGCCCCCGTTCAATCCCTTGCGAGGTTCCTGTTGTAAAGCTGTCATGCCTGACGGTGGAGATTTTGGGAAAAGTGGCAAAAGCTTTTTTCGTCGGCGATCCGCTCCGCGAGTCGCGGAAAAAGTTTTGCCGCTTTTCAAAATACAACCGCGCGCAACTTTACAATAGGCAGCAAGGGATTAAAATTCACGCGCGGGGGCGGAAAAGACCTCTTGACAAACGCAAAAAGTCGTGTTACAATAGTGCAACCCCAAAGGGTTGGATTTTCCCAAAACTTGACAGAAAAAATAAAATCTCGGCAAAAAGGTGCAAAAGGTGAAAAAACAGTGCAAAAAGCACCACCAAAAACCGAGGCGATATATAATAAAAATAAAAGCAACTTACGCACCAAGCAAGCTGGGCTTGTCCTTGCTTGGCAAAGGTGCAAAACAAGGGCAAAAAGGTGCAAACGTTGCACCTTTTTCTTTTTGCACAAACAGAGCCCACGGCTCTGTTTAGGTAACTAATCACGAACGCGGGGACAGATTACGAAAAAATTTAGTTCCCCCAATTATACAAAATTTGCATTTTGTATAATTGGGTCTATGGATTTGCCAAATATTGCCAAAAAGGAGCTCTGCTGCTCTCTTTTGGTCAGGTGGCGTATTTTTTGAGATGATCGGTGTTTTTTTCGTATTTTTTGCGCGTGGCCTCGCCGCCGCGCAGATGGCGCTCCATTTTGTTTTTTTGCAGCACGCGGCTTACCTCATCAAAAAGTCCACGGTTGATCCGCTTCAACACGACCGTCACGTCTTTATGTACCGTGCTTTTACTGATGTTGAATTTTGCCGCCGCATCTCTGACGGTGGCGTGGTAGCTGACGATATATCTTCCAAGCGCCTCACAGCGAAATTCTTCCGTTACGTGTATCATATTTCCTCTTTCCCTGTTGAAAAATTGCAAAAAATTTGCTATACTTATTTTATGAGGCAAAAACCCGTAAAAGAACGAGGGAAAGAAAAATATGATTAAAGAAGAAAAAAGATTTGTCGCGTCCAACGTGATGGAGGGGATGACTTCCCTTTCCGCCCTCATTGCGGCAAAGGCGGCGGGGATCAATGACCGCCCAATCTATGAAATTTGGTTTGATCGCGCGAAAAAAGAAAAAAAGGCGCGCGAATTTGCGTTTTTGGCGGCAAAATCGCGCGAATTGGATATTCCGCTCTCGCTCAAGGACAAGGAACAGATCGAGGAGCTTTGCATCGGCAACACACACGGCGGTGTGATCGCAATCTGCGGTGAGCGCACTCTCCCCTCCCCCACGGCGCAGAATTTGCCCAAGAAGGGCTTTTTGTGCTATCTGGAGGGGCTGGAGGATCCTTATAATTTCGGCTACGCGCTTCGCTCGCTGTATGCGGCGGGATGCGACGGCATTCTGCTTGGCGAGCGCAATTGGTTCACGGCAGCGGGTGTGGTGGCACGCGCTTCTGCAGGGGCCTCGGAGGCCTTCCCTGTTTTTGCCGGCGACCCGCTCACAGCGCTTGCCACGCTGAAGGAATTGGGCTATCGTATCGTGGCGGCGGGGATCCGCGATTCTGTTTCCATGTATGAAGCAGACCTCAAAAAGCCGCTTGTATTGGTTGTGGGAGGCGAAAAGCGCGGCGTTTCGCGCGAGGTGCTTTCACTTTGCGATCAGACCGTGCGCATCGATTACGGGCGTGAGTTCCGCGGTTCCCTTTCGGCGGCCTCTGCCGCCACGGTGCTTGGCTTTGAGGTGTTGCATCAGAACTCCTGATTGATGAGGTGATTTGCTTGAAACTGAAAAAAACGCATCTTTTTTTCATTTGCTACTACGCCTTGGCAATTATCGGCACGGCTTTGGCAGCGGTTTTGCTATGGGATAAGCGTTCTCTTTCCGTTTATTCGCTGATTCCCTGTCTTGTGATTTTAGGGCTTGTTCTTTATGCCTGTTGCGATCCTCTTCGCCGTATTACACACGATCTGCGCTTCAAGTCATTTGCCATTACGGTGTGGATGCTTTGCGTCCCTCTTCCCCTTCCTTTTATACTGTTTTTCCATAACATGGCAAAGTGCTTGAGCTGCCTTGTGATTTTTTTAGGGATTATTGTTATCAGTTGTTATAGCGACTTTAAAATCCGAAAAGAAAGCGAAAAACAACAGAAAGAATCACAAAAAGAACGCAAACGCCAAGAGCAGCTTGAAAGTCAAGGCAAATGGAAAGAATAAGAAACGCGCGGCCGTAAGGCCGCGCGTTTCTTATTTTTGTTCTTTATGTATAGGCAAATTCCACTTGTAGCAATAGGCAAGCACGCGAATGACGATGATCAAGGCAATCGAAACGAACATGGAGACAAGGCGCGGCCAGTAAGGATACGTTAGCGTATAAAGCGCAGAACCCAGCACCGCAGGGATCAGATATACGTTCTTTCGGAAGATCGCGGGGATCTCTGCCGAGCAAATGTCGCGCAGCATACCGCCGCCGACACCCGTAATAAAGCCGCCGAAGATCAGTACAAGCGGGATGGCGTTCTCCCCTGCCAGATTGCGCGCGGCGTCAACGCCCAGCACGCAAAAGCTGGAAAGTCCCAGCGCGTCCGCCAGCTCCAAAAAGAAGCTGTGACGGTGCTTTCCGATAAACCTTGCAACGGGCTTGAAAAAGGCGAGGTGGAAGCAAATAAGCGAGGTCCCTGCGCCGATCACCGCCATAATATGAAGATCGCGGTCGATGAAAAGACTGGGAATATGACCGAGCGTGATGTCACGAAGCATCCCGCCGCCAAAAGAGGTCAGAAGCGCAAAGGCCAATGCCCCGATAAAGTCGGTTTTCTTATGGATCGCAATGATCGTTCCCGTGATGGCGAAAGAAACGACACCTATACATTGCACGATAAAAAGTATGGTATCCAGCATCAAAAGTCTCCTAAAAGCAACCCCGCGATACAAAGAGATCGCGGGGTGCGTATGCATTATTCAGTGGTATAGTTGTCGAAATAGCCCTGGATATAGACGATGGGAGTTCCCTTGTCGCCCGAGCCCGAGGTCAGGTCGCAAAGCGAACCGATGAGATCGGTGAGGCGTCTGGGGGTAGTGCCCATTTGCCCTTCCTGCTTGGTGTCCTTGTGTGCGATCTTTTCCTCGATCGCGGCACGCAGCTCCTCGCCGGAAAGGTTGGCAAAATCGTTGTCAGCCAGGTACTTGAGCTTCAGCTCGTTGGGAGTTCCCTCCAGCCCCTTGGTGTAAGCGGGAGAAACCACCGGATCGGCCAGCTCCCAGATCTTGCCGACGGGATCCTTAAACGCGCCGTCGCCGTAGACCATGACCTCAACGAGCTTACCGGTCTCCTTCAGGACGCGGTCCTGAATGCCCTCAACCAGTCCCTGGCAGTCACGCGGGAACAGCTTGACCTTGTTCTCTGTGGCCTTGTTAGAGCCCAGCAGACCATAGTTTTCGTTATAGCCGCTGCCGTTAATGGGAGCGGACATGACATCGTCAAGACCGAACACCTTCTTGGCGCCTGCGGCCTTAAGCAATCTCTTGGAGCGTGCGCGGGTATGGATATCGCAACACAGCACGTTGTCGGTATAGTCCAGAATGGCGCGGGCATCGTTGGCGAAAATGATCTCGCAATCAGCACCCTCGGCGCGCACCAACTGCTCGTAATATTCCACGTAATCCACGCCCGTGAATCTGTGCTTTTCGTAGCCAAAGCACTCACGGTAACGCTTGATGTCCAGCACGTCGCTGTAAGGATTGATGCCTGCGGCGTCAATGGCATCGTAGCTGATCAGATGGTTGCCCACCTCATCGGAGGGGTAAGAAAGCATGATCACGACCTTCTTTGCGCCTCTTGCAATGCCGGTCAGGCACACGGAGAAGCGGTTGCGGGAAAGGATCGGGAAAATAATGCCGACGGTCTCACCGCCAAACTTGTTGCGAATGTCAGCAGCAATGTCGTCAATGGTAACGTAGTTTTCCTGGGCGCGGGCAACGATGGATTCCGTCATGGCGACGATATCACGGTTACGGATCTCGTATCCGCCGTCCTTTGCGGCCTCCAGAACGGCATCGGTGACGATGTCGACCAAGTTATCTCCACCACGGATGATGGGGGCGCGCACACCACGGGAAACAGTACCGATCATACGGCTCATAAATCAACACTCCTTTAAATCTGTTAAAGAACAGACGATAAAAATTTTATCACGCATTATAGTATACCAAAAAAATCGGAATTTGTAAAGTGATTTCCCGAAAAAAATGCGCAGTTTTGAAAATTTTTTACATATAATAAAGTTTTATTTATATTTTGTATGCTGATTGAGCAAAACGTGTAAACAGTACATAAATTTCCCGCTTTTTTTGTTGACTTTTCCAAATAGCGCGTTAAAATGAAAGTGTAAGCCACAACAAATCCCAAGGAGGTATACACGATGTATGACCGCGAAACAAGCTTCCCCTTTGCGCTCCGCCGTATCCTTTTCTCGCGTGCTTTTTGGATTTTTGTGTTGATTTTGCTGCCGGTAAGCCCACTTCCCTTGTTGCTTGAATATCTGGTGCGCTTGTACTATGGGGGCGGATGGGTGGACGTGCCGGATTTTATTCTCTTTTTCCTGTTTTTCGTCAGCGCCGCGCTGGCCGTTCTCATTCCCATACTTCACGAAGAGAGGGAGAATACACTTGGCGAAATACACATTGCCCACAAGCGCACGCTTCTGCAATCTTACCTGCTTTTTGCCATTGTCGCTTTTTTGTTGGTGTGCTGCTTTTTGCTTTCCTATGTGCTGAGCAGTGCGGTTCTTACGCTCGTCGGTGTTGCGACCCGCATTCCTTTTGATTGGTCTGATCCCCACTTCCCCGTGTGGGAGTCGATCCTTCTTTCCTTCTTCAATATTTTATCGTTTATTGCGCTTTTTTTATTGGTGTCAACGCTTTGTCGCAAAAAGCGTTTCGCCATCCCGATCAACGTATTGCTTTTCGGTTTGTCTTTGCAGTTGCATTTTTCGTTGCAGCACAACTATTCCGTCGATACGGTTTTCACGCCTGCAATACGGGAGGAGCTTAGAATATTAAGCTTTTTGAGTCGCTTGAATCCGGGAACCTTTGCTATTGAGGTAGCCAATCCTTCCTATTACACAACGGAAGAGATTTTGAAAATGCTGCACGCTTCCCTGCTGTTCACCCTGCCGGTTGTGGCGCTGGCGCTCCTTGCGGCTCATGCAAAGGACGTTCTGGCGCGCCGAAAGGGGCGCCTTGATTAAACAAGAAAAGGAGCACGAATTTCGTGCTCCTTTTTCGTTTGTAAAGCTTATCTCTTGGAGAGGACCTCTGCCTCGTACTTCTTGACCTCAGCAAGCCACTGCTCGTCGGCGGGAACGCCGCAACGGTTGCAGAACTCCTCCCAGACCACGCACTCGGGCATGGACTTGAATTCCTCGGAAAGCGCGAGCATAGAGGTGAAATCGGCCTCGTCCTGCAGCTTCTTCCAGTCGGCGTGAGGGGTAAGCAGAGCGGACAGCATAGCGCGCTGCATATTGCGCATACCAACGACCCAAGCGGCCACGCGGTTGATGCTGGCGTCAAAGAAGTCAAGCGCCACGGCAACGTCATTCATACGGCCGCTTGCCACGATCTCCTTGGCGATCTCGCGGGTCTCGTCATCAAAGCGCACCACGTGGTCACTGTCCCAACGGACGCCGCGCGTGACGTGCAGAGCCACCTTCTTGTGGAAGAGCAGCATAGCGGAAAGCTTATCCGAAACCACCTCGGTGGGGTGATAGTGACCGTTATCCATCAGGGGTACAAGGCCCTTCTGGTTGACGTAATTGAGGGTGAACTCGGCAGAGCCGACGGTGTAGGACTCGACACCGATGCCGAACACCTTGGACTCAAGGCAGATCAGAACCTCGTTCTTGTCGAAGGGCTCCTCCAGCATCTCATCCATAGACTGTGCAAAGCGTGCGCGGGGCCCCATACGGTCAGCGGGTACTTCCTTATAGCCGTCAGGGATCCAGACGTTCATCACGCAGGGGATGCCCGTTTCCTTGGCGAAGTAAGAGGCGATGCGGATGCAGGCCTTGCCGTGCTCGACCCAGAACTTACGGATGCTTTCATCGGGATTGGAAAGCGTCAGACCGCTTGCGGCCTTGGGATGAGAGAAGAAGGTGGGGTTGAAGTCAAGACCCATGCCGCGTGCCTTGGCATACTCTACCCACTTGGCAAAGTGCTTGGGCTCCAGCGCGTCGCGGTCAGCGAACTCGCCTTCCTCAAAGATCGCGTAGCAGGCGTGCACGTTGATCTTGTGCTTGCCGCCGATAAGGGAAAGTGCCTTGTCCATATCAGCCATCAGCTCAGCGGGCGTGGTGGCGCGGCCGGGATAGTTACCGGTGGTCTGGATGCCGCCGGAAAGACCCTGCTTGCTGTCAAAGCCGATAACGTCATCGCCCTGCCAGCAGTGCATGGAGATGGAGAAATCCTGAAGCGCCTTGATGGCGGCCTCGGTATCAACGCCGCGTGCGGCGTACTTTTCTTGTGCCCATTGGTAAACGTTCATAAAGAGAATCCCCCTTATATAATTTATCATCTTAATTGTAACATAAACCCGTGTAAATAATAAGAACTACTATTCCACAAAAAAAGGCCAATTTTTAACAAAAACACTTGCAAAATTACGAAAATTGTGATACAATAGAGAAAATTCTCAAAAAACGTCCCGCGTGACACCCCCAAAGGAGACTTTTATGCGAGAGGATATTCTTGCCAAGCTTTCAAAGATCAATGAGGAAGAGCAAAAAATTCTGGACGGCGAGCACAAGGTCAATAAACGCCTTTACACGGCCTTCGCCAAGGAATTTATCGTCAACAGCCACCGCCTGATGCAGGATGGTGAGCAGATCTCACTGCGCCGCCACACCCGCTTTGCGGACTTCCCCGCGCACGGCCACAACTACGTGGAAATGACTTACGTGTGCGCGGGCGAGGTCACGCACGTGATCAAGCACCGTGAGGTGAAAATGCATGCGGGAGACGTGCTTTTGCTCAACCGCCACACCCAGCACAGCGTGCGCAAAACGCGAGAGGGAGACATCGCCATCAACGTGATGCTGGCGACCGAGTGCTTCCATTCCCTTGCCTCCGTGCTCCCCCCTTCTTCGCCGCTTTCCTCTTTCATGGCGGAAAACATCCGCTCCAACGGTGAGGCAGAATATATGCTGTTTTCCACGGAGGGCGTGCCACCCCTTGAAAATCTGTTTGAAAATCTTTGCTACGCGATGGTTGGCAACGATATCACGGGCGTGGATACCCTCAAAAGCACGGTCTCCCTCATTCTGCGCTACTTTGCCGAGCTGCCCGAGTGCACCATCACGGCGGCGCGCCACCGCTCGGACGCGGAGCTTTTGCAATCCCGCATTGAAAATTACTTACAGACGGATTTCCGCACCGCAACGCTCAGCGAGCTTGCAGACAAGTTGGGGCTGAGTGTTCCCTACCTTTCCAAGCGTGTACGCGAGCTTTGCGGCGCCACCTTCAGCCGTCTTTTGCAGGAGGAGCGCTTCCGCGAGGCCATCCGCCTTCTGGAGGAGACCGATCTGCCCGTGGGCGACATCATCATCGCCGTGGGCTATGAGAACACCAGCTTTTTCCATAATCAATTCCGCGAAAGATACCAATGCTCCCCCTTCCGCTGGCGCAAGACCAGACGGGAAAACGAGCTGTGAATAAAAACGAGGCAGACCGTGCGGTCTGCCTCGTTTTTGTTATTCAAACGTATCGTTATCACGGAATTGCAGCGCGTAAAGATTCTTGTAGGTACCGCCCTTTGCCATCAGCTCCTCGTGGGTGCCGCGCTCGGTGATCTCGCCGTTCATCACCACGGCGATCTCGTCGGCGTTGCGGATGGTGGAAAGACGGTGCGCCACCACTAAAGTGGTGCGTCCGCGGCAAAGCTCGTCCAAAGATTGCTGAATGAGCACCTCGGTGGTATTATCCAACGCGCTGGTCGCCTCGTCCAGAATGAGGATCGCGGGATCCTTCAAAAAGACGCGCGCGATGGAAAGGCGCTGCTTCTGACCGCCCGAAAGCTTCACACCGCGCTCACCGATCTCGGTATCGTATCCCTTTTCCAACGTCATAATGTAATCGTGGATATTGGCGCGCTTCGCCGCCTCGATCATCTCTGCCTCGGTCGCGTCGGGGCGGCCGTACAGGATGTTATCACGGATCGTGCCGACGAACAAAAACACGTCCTGCTGCACGATACCGATATTGCGACGGATGCTGTCCAGCTTCAGCGTGCGGATATCCTGTCCGTCGATGCGGATGCAGCCATTTCCCTCCTCCAGACGGTAGAAATTCGGCAACAGATGGCAAAGCGTGGTCTTGCCGCCGCCCGAGGGGCCGACCAAAGCCAGCTTGCAGCCCTTTTCTACGTGCAAATTGACGTTATGCAGTACCTCCTTGGTCTCGTCGTAAGAGAAGGTCACGTTTTCAAAATCAAGCACGCCGTGTACGCTTTCCAAATCCATGGCGTCGGGGGCCTCCTGCTCCGGCACTTCGTCCATGATCTCCACGAAGCGCTTGAAGCCGCTTGCGCCGTTCTGGAACTGCTCCATGAAGCCGATGAGCGTCGTCACGGGGCTGATAAACAGATTGACGGAGACGATGAAGGTGGAATAATCCGCAAAATTGATGCGCCCCGCGTAAAGAAACAGACCGCCCGCGATCAGAATGATCACGTTGAACACGTCGGTGATAAAGGAGGTGGAGGCGTGGAACTTTGCCATTGCGCTGTAAGCATCGCGTGAGGATTCCACGAACTCGACGTCGCCCTTTTCAAATTTATCCATTTCGCGCGCGGCATTGGTGTAGGCCTTCGTTACGCGGATGCCCGTGATACTGCTTTCCACGGCGGCGTTGATGGTCGCGTTGCTTTTGCGGCGCGCCTGAAACGCCTCCTTCATCGCCTTGCGGAAATGCGTGGAAACGATGATAAGAAAGGGCACGCAGGCAAACACGATCAGCGTCAGGACCCAGTCGATCGTCATAAGATACACGAAGGAAAGCACCAGCATCACCGAGCTGATCAAAAGATTTTCGGGGCCGTGGTGCGCCAGCTCACAGACCTCGAAAAGGTCGCTTGTGATGCGGGTCATGATGCGGCCGGTCTCGTTATTATCGTAAAAACGGAAGGGCAGCTTTTCCAAGTGACCAAAGAGGTCGCGGCGCATTTGCGATTGCATTCTTACGCCGATCAGATGCCCGTAATACTGCACGAAATAGCGCAGGAACATACGCAACACGTAAAGCCCCAACACCACACAGCCCGCCACAATAATGGCGCTATAGAGCTTGTTGGGGATAAAATCGTTGAGCATTGTGCGGGTGATGATGGGATATACCATGCCCGTGAGCGAGATCAGCAGCGCGGCCAGCATATCCATCACAAGCAGCTTTTTGTGCGGCTTGTAATAGCTTAAAAATCTTTTCAGCATACGTTCCCTCTTTTTACATTTTATGATATTTTATTATAGCATTTTCGATGATGCTTGTCAATCTGCGGCAACAAAAAAACCGACGGCTGTGCCGTCGGTTTTTTGCTTAGTTATTGCCGCAGCAACGGCGGTTCCCCGCTGACACCGTGCTGACGGGGGCGCAGGAGGCCACCGCACAGAACTCGGACGCGGGAAACGGGATCTGCCGGAAGGTGGCGCAGGGGTCGTTTTCCGTGGGGGAAACGCATTCCTTTTCAGGCAGGCAATACTCGCTTGCCTGCACAAGGAACTGCCCGTCGCGCACCAGACGAATGACGGAAAACAGCCCCAGCGAGATCGCGAGATAGCGCCCCTCGCTGTTTTCGCCGTCCACAAGACCGCACCCAAGGCGGCCGGAGATCTGCTCGGGAATATCGCAGCAGCAACAGCAGCAATGGCAATCGTCGGGGGTATCCACGATGTGTGCGCCAAGCACCACGGGATCCAGCACCTCGACCACGGCCTCAGGGTTCTTGCGTGCACAGCAAACGAATTCGGGGATGGTGCAATAGCTGCCGCCCTCCACGCTGCGGAAGACGTTCACGTTGCTCTCGCCGCCGTAAAGCACCACGCGCTTTTCCACGACGGCTACGCCCTCAAACTCCTGCGCGTTGCCAAGGGGCACGCACACCTCAAAGCTGCAGCCCACGTAAAATTTCACGTCCACGGCATAAAAGCCACAGTTGAATTGCACCGGCTCGGTGACGATATTGGCACCGCAGATGCGCGCGTTTTTGACGCGTACGCTACCGGTACGGGAGATCAGCTCCTCGCCCTCGGCGGTCAGATATACGCGGATATCCTCAAAGCAGTCCCGATCCCGACAGGCGTCCAGGATACGCCCCGTGTCGATGCCGAAGGTCTCGCGCGCGGCACCGTTCCCCGTGCAGGAAAACTTATTATCTGCCATAGGAAATTCCTCCTTGTGAGAATTCAGAGCCGAAAACAGGGCTCTTGCTAATATCCTATGCGCATTTTCTTTTTTTGTGTCGATTTTTGCCTATTCCAGCACGTAAAGATGTTTTTCGGGATAGAACAAATATCTGACGTCGGGTGCTACTTTCAGCAAGGAGAGCACCTCCTCGCTTCCCACCAGCACGCGCGATGGCAAGGGCGTTTGCGGGATCTCGACCGCCTCGTGCGGCACGGGGCCGTGCGCGCCGAGGATCAGCTCTTCCGCGTGGCAGGCATGCTCCTTTTGCGCGTGGCGCAAATACTCGGAGAGGGCGGCTGAGTGGTAGCAAAGCGTTTTCTCACCGAAGGCGAGAGAAAGCGAAAAAGCGGGTTCCGTCGAACGGGTGTGCCACAGCCGATCATGCAAAAGCATTTTCCCATTTCCAAACACGGTCAGCGCGTCGTCCGGCTCGAAAAGTGTCACCGACAGCCCGTATTTTTGCGCCACGCGCAAAAGCTCTGCAAGCATCTCGCGCTCCTTTTGCGTTTGCGGCTGTACGAGCCACAAATTTTCAATGATGACCGTTTGAGAAAACCGCGCGATCGCAGTCGCGCTTTTGCTGTGATAATGCGTCAGCAAAAGGACAGAAAGCCGCGTGGCACCAAGCTCTTGCGCCTCGCGCCAGTTGGCACAAAGCTGTGTTGTGCTGGTGGTGGAAAGATCGCAGAGCATGGCAATATCGTTTTGCACCAGCACCAATCCCTCGTTATTTCCCGCATGCCGATACAGCACCTGCAGCTCTTCCCTGCCCGCGGCGCGGGTGATGCAAAGGGCGATCGCGAACGCAAGAATGCCAAGCCCCAGCGGGGCCATAGCCAACGGATAAAGCTTTTTGAGATCGATCACAAGTGCTACCAGCGTAAGAAGGAGCACGGGGATCAGAATATACGGCACGAATGCGTGTTGAAAAGAGAGTGTGACGTGGTGGGAGGCCAGCTCGCCCGTGAGGAAAAGAACGAAATTCGGAATCACGCTGACGGCGTGCGCCACGATGGAAAACGGGAACAGCAAAAGCAGTACGGCGCCCAGAAGCAACAGGGTGGATAGCGGCACCAGCAAAAGGTTTGCAAGCGGCGTGAGAAGCGAGAAATTGCCGATCGTGAGCCAGAGCACGGGCAGCATGCAAAGCGACGTGGACAGTGAGATCAATACGGAAGAGGACGCGAAACGCGCCACATGCAACAGCATACCCAAAACGCCCTTGCGCCTTGGAAATATGCGCAAAAGGGCGGCTTGCAGCTTGCCGAAGGACAAAATGCCGAGCGTTGCCAGCACCGTCATTTGAAACGAGGTGGAAAAAACGGCATAGGGTGTGCACAGCACGATCAAGGCGGCACCAAGGAAAAGCGAGGTGATGCCATCCTGCACGCCACGTAAAAGAAAGGCGAGATAAACAAAGCCCAGCATCAGCATCGCGCGCAACAAGGAATAATTGCACCCCGTCAGCATAAGATAAAGAAAAGAGATAGGCACCACGGTCGCGATCCTTGCGCGCCGCGAAAAGCAAAGAAAGCGCAGAAACAAGTCAAAAATACCGACAAGCACCACAAGGTGCAGACCGGAAAGCGCCAGCAGGTGCGAAACGCCGCACGACCGGAAATCGCGCACGGTGGCGTCGGAAAGTGCTTCCCTGCTGCCAAGCAGCATGGTGGTAAGCAAGCGTGTTTCCTCCGTCCTTGTGACGCGTGTCATGCGGTGTGAAAGCGTCGCGCGCAGATCGTTCCATCTCGCCGCGAAGGATCGCGTGCCGCTTTCCAGAAAAACAAGATCATCCGTGTCCTTCAACAGCAAAAGCGCCGTGGCACCCTCAGACCTGTAATGATAGACCACACCCTCGTCATATGCTTCAAAGGAAAGGTCATGCACCGAAACGCTTGCCACGAATCTGTCGTTTATGTAAAACGGAAACGCCTGCTCGGTGCGCAAAAGCGCCGTTGCATCGGCCTCCTTGCCGTTCAGCGTGTGCACGCGTACCAGGGCCTGCGCGCCGTACGCGTTGCTGTGCGTGACCTCGATCACAGAGATCTCAGCCCGCACCTCTTCGCCCATTTTATCCTTCCATACATGCTGTGCGCGGTAAGAGTCAAGCAATACGCGCCCTGTCCCAATGCAAAGAGCCGCAAGCAACAAAAACACGAAAAGACGCGTATACGAGCTTTTGCGGCGCAGGAAAAGAATCAAGAAAAGAGCGGCCGCGACGGCAAAAAGCGCGGTAACGACAAAAAGCAGCCGGAAAGGCAGGAAATAGGCAAGAAAAGTGACGATCAAAAGCCCTGCACAGGCAAGCGCCAGCGGGCGGTTTTTGAAAATTGCCATATTTTCCCTCCTTTATCCTTTTTTCGCCATTATACGACAAATACTGCCATTCTGTCAACTCTTGACCCCTTTTTTGGGAAAATACTTGACAAAATCTGTTTTTTGGTTATAATTAAAGTATCAAATAACGTCCCGCGCGGGACGCCGGAGGAATTGTTATGTTTGAAAAGTTGAAGGCACTGTTGGTTGAAGAGCTGCAGATTGATGAAAATGATATCTCCATGGAAGCAGAGCTTTCCAACGACCTGAATATCAACTCGATCGAGCTTGCCGATCTTGTCATGATGTGCGAGGAAAAGTTCGGTATCGAAATTTCCGAGACCGACTCCAACAAGTTCATCACCGTCGGCGACGTGGTCAACTATCTGGAATCTCTTTAATCTCTATAAGAAAAGGCGGGCGCCGCGGCGCCCGCCTTTTCTTATGGCATTTTTCTCTTCCCCACGGCATATAATTTGCCAAATATCTGCCGTGAGGTGCTGTTATGAAAAAACACGGAAGCTTTTTTGCTTTCTTAGCACTGTTTGTGTGTTGCGGGCTGATCGCCTCCGCACTTTTTTACCATGCCGAGGGCCTTTTTGGTGCAATGCTGACCAATGCCGCGGAAAAAGACGCGCCCGTGATCATTCTTGACGCGGGACACGGCGGCGAGGACGGCGGCGCCACGGGGACGAACGGCGTGCCGGAAAAGGATCTCAACTTGTCGCTTTCCCGCACGCTGGCGGCACTTTTGCGCGGTGCGGGCTATACCGTGGTGCAAACGCGCACCGAGGATAAGCTGCTTTACCCTGCGGGCACGAAAAAGGGGCACAAAAAGCAAGGGGACCTCACGGCTCGTCTTGCTTATACCGAAAAATATCCGAACAGCATCTTCGTTAGCATCCATATGAACACCTTTCCCCTGCCCGATTGCGAGGGCGTGCAGGTCTGGTACTCGGAAAATCACGAAAATTCTGCCGTATTGGCAAAAGCCATTCAGGAAAACGTGAAGGCACTCTTGCAGCCAAGCAACCACCGCCGTATCAAGGCCGCCACAAGCAGTATTTATATCCTCAAGCACGCCAAAACACCTGCGGTGCTGGTGGAGTGCGGTTTTTTGTCCACACCTGCGGAATGCGCGCTTTTGTCGGATGCCGCGTATCGCCAAAAGCTGGCGCTTGTGCTATTTGATGCCATCTGCGATAATTTGCGATCCGCCACTTGCGAAAGTGAGGAAAATGATGTATAATGAAAGCAGTAAAGTGCTTTGGAGGTCGAAATGAAGGGACTGAAAACCGTTTATATCTGCTCGGAATGCACCGCGCGCTCCCCGAAATGGATGGGAAAATGCCCCACCTGCGGCGCGTGGAACAGCTTTGTGGAGGACGTGGAGGAGCAAGCCATCAAGGAAGCGCCCACCGCCCGTCGCGCGCTCACGGCGCGTGAGGGCACGCGCCATGCCGTTCCCTACAAGCAAATGGAGATGCCGAGCTATATCCGCACCGCCACGGGTCTTGGTGAGCTGGATCGCGTGCTTGGCGGCGGCCTGGTGCTTGGCTCCGTTGTCTTGCTTGCAGGTGAGCCCGGTATCGGCAAATCCACGCTGCTGATGCAGATCTCCGACATCGTGGGCACGCGGCGCAAGGTGCTGTACGTGTCGGGCGAGGAATCCGACGGACAGCTGAAGCTTCGTGCCGAGCGCCTTGGCGTGCAGGGCGATAACCTTTCCATCCTTACGGAAACGAATATCGAGCATATTTTAGAGGAAATTTCGCGTGTAAAACCCGAGGTTTTGATCGTGGACTCGATCCAGACCATTTACAGCAGTGCCATTTCCTCCACGCAGGGCACGGTCACGCAGGTGAAGGAAACCGCCCTTGCCTTTATCAATCGCGCGAAAACCGACAATATTTCCGTCATTCTGGTCGGTCATGTCAACAAGGAGGGCACCATTGCGGGCCCCAAGGTGCTGGAGCACATGGTGGACGCGGTGCTTTACTTTGAGGGTGAGCGCCAGCAGACCTACCGCATCATCCGCGCCATCAAGAACCGCTACGGCTCCACCAACGAGATCGGCGTGTTCGAAATGACGGACGAAGGGCTTTGCGAGGTGGAGAACCCCTCGGAAATGCTGCTCGACGGCAGACCGAAGGAAACGCCCGGCAACTGTGCCGTCTGCACGATGGAGGGCACGCGCCCTTTGATTGCGGAAATTCAGGCGCTTGTTTCCCCCACCACCTTCCCCGCGCCGCGCCGCACCTCCAACGGCATCGATTATAACCGTCTGTGCCTCATTTTGGCGGTACTGGAAAAGCGCTTGGGGCTTCGTTTTTCACAAAATGACGTCTACTTAAACGTCATCGGTGGTCTGCACTTGGACGAGCCCGCCTCGGATATGGCGGTCGCGATGGCGCTCATTTCCTCGCTTACCGACCGCGCCGTGCCCGATGACCTGATCGCCATCGGCGAGCTGGGGCTTTCGGGCGAATGCCGCGCCGTTTCGGGGCTTGACCACCGCGTCAAGGAGGCGGCACGCCTTGGCTTCACCCGCGCCGTGGTCCCCGCCAGAAACTTAGAAAAACGCAAGATCAAGGCCGACATTCAGCTCATCCCCATCGGCTCTATTTTTGAGATTTTGAAGCTACTTGCACCCAAACAAAACTAAAAAAGGAAACAGGCACGCGCCGCAGCGCGTGCCTGTCTTTTGCATCTATTTAACTACATATTGCTTGAATCTCATATTCTCCCGATTCAAGCAAAACGTTACGAGAAAACACGCTCCCGTTCACGATCAGTTCGTTTGCAAAATCAAGGCAAAGGCGACAAGTCGAATTTGCCGGAACGAACAAACGGTATTTCCATCCCTTTTCATTTCGTGAAAAAGAGAGCGCGATGTTTCCGCTTGCGGTATCGAAAGAAACAGAAAGCTCTTGAATACTTTTGATATGGCACGGGCGAAGCAAAAACTCCTTAAATCCGGGCGCTGTCGGCAAAATTCCCGCAAGATGCGTATAGTACGCATACAAAAAGCTACCGTGCATGGGGTGATTATAGGAGCCAACGCCCTTTTCTCGCGGCATAACCGCTCGCATATCCAATTGCTCGTAAAGAGTCGTGCCCCCTTCGTCCAACAAGGTGGCAAAGCTATCCGTGCTTTTGTGAAACAAAATATCATACACAACATCACCGCACCCGCACTCCAAAAGCGCCGGAATGAGATATTTGTTGGCGTAGATCCCCGTCGGCATCGCATAGTTATCCTCTTTGATTCTACAGATCAAAGCCGCCAGTAAGTCCTTCTTTTCCCCCTCGGGATAAAGCCCCAATTTCAAGGCAACACCATCCGTGCCCCAATAGCCGTAGGAGTGCTTCTCCCGCTCATAAAACTTCTCAATAAATGCGCGCTTTATGTGAAGCGCCAGATCTGCGTAATACCCGGCATCGCCCAGCGAAAGTGCCTCACAAAGCTCAGACATCATGAAGCTAAGCTCAAAAAGCATCATCGTGGAGGAATGCACCGTTGGCATACGGCGTGGAGACTCTAATCCGCATGGGGGATTCCAATCCCCATACGTTACCCTGTCCTCGCGGTCATAAAAAATAAAATTCTCGGCGCTTGCGAGCTCCTCTTCATAAAAGCGGCGCATCAATTTAAAATTTTTCCTTACCGTTTGCGTATCTCCGCAATATTTGTACATGTAATAAGGAATTATGATTAGCGCACACCCCCAAAGAGGCGCCGCCTTACCGCAGGTGCGCTTGCCGGGTGCGATATTGGGAACATATCCAAGCTGCAGAGCGCTTGTACGAATGTCCTGTACATATTTTTCGTAGCATGCCAGCGAATCGTAGGAAATCAGTCCCCAATTGACAAGGACTTGCGCATCACCGAGCCAGCCGCAACGCTCACGTACAGGGCAATCCTCCGGGAAGCCGTGAAAATTTGAGCGGAAGGTATTATCCATGACTCGATACAAGCGATTCCAATAAGGATCCGAGCAATGAAAGTCGGCAACTTTTGCAAAATCCGTTGACAACTGCAACGCCTTGCACATAGAAGGAGTCGGTTGCGTTGCGTATCCGTTGGAAACGTCAAAAAAGCCGGTCATTTCCACATAGCGAAATCCGTGATAGGTAAAGCGAGGTCTGTATACCTCTCCGTCAGGATCACCGCGGCAAATATAGATATCTTGTTGGATGCATTGTGTGGCGTATCCGCCCGTGGAACGATAATCAGGTGCGCCGCCTGCATTCAAAGCTTCTGCGTATCGGAAGGTATAAAGCGCCCCTTTTGGGGACGGGGGCAAATGAAATTCCGGCACTCCCGCAATATTTTCACCAATGTCAAAGAGCCACGCGCTGTCACGCTCGCCGCTCACAGAGCGAACGGACGCGGCAGGCAGCTCGCGCAAAACGCGTACGGGTGGGATATCACAGGGCAACAATTTACCCTTTGGAGACTGCTCCTCTATCACGCTGCACCAACCGTCTTCCTCGCCTTCAAACTGTGCGAAATCTGAAGTTTCAAGACGCGCATCGTAAATCTCCCCGGCATAAACATTGTTCATCGTAATGGGGCTATATCGATACATCCAATCGGTGGTATTCGTTGCAATTTCGCGGGTAGTGCCGTCCAAAAGTTCAATGAACAGCTTTAATTTCACGCACGGAGAGCCATAGCAACGCGACGCTCCTCCCTTGCTGCCGGGCAAAGCGCGCCCTTGTCCCCAAAAGCCATTTCCCAGCCAAACAACAATGGCGTTACCGCCATCCCGCAAAAGCGAGGTCACATCTATTTTTCGATAATAGACCTCTGTCGTATAGTTTGACATAGGGGGGTCTATAAAACAGTCGTCTGCGCGGTATCCGTTTACGTAATATTCCGCATAGCCAAGACCGCAAGCGTACAGGGTGGCGCGTTTTGTCCCAGTTACATTGAATTTACTACGCAAAAAAGGCGACCATTCAGGTATCATCTGCGAGGGGGTGATCCAAAGTGCGCCCTCCCAGTCACGCTCGTCAAGTGCTGTCGAAAAGTGCAATGTTTTTGTAGCCGCTTCGCCGCCTGAATCCGAAACGTCGAGCTGAAGCGTATAATCGCTTCCGGACTCTAAAAGGAGACCGGGTGCCTCTATGTCAAACGATCTGTCCGATAAAACGACATCGCTATCATATACGCTCTTCTCATTCTTAAAAATCCGAAGCCGATATGAGATCTGCCACACCCCTTTGAAGTCGGAACGAAGCTTCCATGCGAAGCGAAGGTCTTGCAAACGTACCATCTGAGGCGCCTTGTTATGATTGATGCTCAGATCGTATAATGTTAGCATATCGCTGCCCCCCCTTAATGCGTATCGTACCAGTTCTCGCCCGTGGCGGCCTCTACCTTGAGCTTGACCGCAAGCGAAACGGCGTTTTCCATCTCGCTTACAAGAATTTCGCGCGCCTTGTCAGCGACGTCCTTGTGACACTCGACGATCAGTTCGTCGTGCACCTGCAACACAAGTCGCGCGTCAAGTCCGCTTGCCGCGAGCTTTTCTGCCACGCGGATCATCGCGATCTTGATGATGTCGGCGGCGGTGCCCTGAATGGGGCTGTTCATCGCCACGCGCTCGCCAAAGTGTTGCATGTTTTTATTCTGCATTTTCAGCTCGGGGATATAGCGTCTGCGACCGAACAGCGTGGTCACAAACCCGTCGCGGTACGCTTGCTCGATCACACCCTTGAGGTAAGCGTCAATGCTCGGATAAGCGGCAAAATAGCTGTTGATATACTCCTTTGCCTTGGCGACGGGAATGTGCAGATCCTCGGAAAGGCTGAACGCGCCCATGCCGTAAAGAATACCGAAATTGACCGCTTTCGCGCGCTTGCGAAGGTCGGGGGTGACCATCTCGCGCGGCACACCAAACACAGTCGCGGCGGTGGCGGTGTGGATGTCCTCGCCGCTTGCAAATGCCGTGATCATCTGTTCATCATTTGAAAGCGCTGCAAGCAAACGAAGCTCGATTTGCGAGTAGTCTGCGTCAATTAATAAATAATCGTTCTTCTCGGGAATAAAATAGCGCCGCAATTCCTTGCCAAGCTCGGTGCGGATCGGGATGTTTTGCAGGTTCGGCTCGGCGGAGGAAAGCCGCCCCGTGGCAGTACCCGTCTGCTTAAAGACGGTGTGAATACGCCCGTCCTCCTCGATCTGCTTCACCAGCCCCTCGGCATAGGTGCTGTTTAATTTCGTCACCTGACGGTAGTCTAAAATATCCTCAATGATCTCGTGATAGGGGCGCAATTTTTCCAGCACCTCGGCATTGGTGGAATACCCCGTTTTCGTCTTTTTGCCGTGCGGCAGCGAAAGACGCTCGAACAGCACCTCACCGAGCTGCTTGGGCGATTGGATGTTGAACTCTCCTCCCGCGTGATAGTAGATGCGTTCCGCCAATTCCTTTGCCACCGTGGAAAGCTGTTCGCCGTAGCTGACAAGCCCCTCGCGATTGACGCGGAAGCCGATCAGCTCCATATCCGCCAGCACCGCGCAAAGCGGCATTTCGATCTCGTAAAGCAAGCTGCCCGCATTCTCGTTTTCAATGCGATCCTTGGTCTCGCGGTAAAGGGCCATTACCGAGAGCAGATCGTGCGGGGGCTCTGCGGGCGTGGTGCCAAGATACTGCAATGCAAGGCGCGAGAGGTCAAATCCGCCCTCCCCTGCATTGAGCACGTAGCACGCCAGCATCGTGTCATAATATGCACCGCGATAGGTGATCCCCTTGCCCGCCAGCGTTTTATAAAGCGTTTTTGCATCGTGGCAAACGATCTTTTTGCCGCTTGCAAGCAGACATTTCAAACTCTCGTCGGTAATTTCGCGGATGCTCTCACCGTCCGAGCAGAAATTGCCCTTTTCATACACGCCAAGTGCTACCACATCGGGCAGATCGGCAATATTTTCGCACGCCACCACCTCGGGAAGCGGTACTTGCTCGGTGCTTGCCACCGTTTCCGCAGCGTCAAGCCCCATGCGCTTGATGAAGCTGTGAAACTCAAATTTTGTGAAAAGTGCGCGACATTCCGCGCGGTGGGGGCCATCGTAGGCATAGCTCTCCAAGCCGCCCGCAAGCGGCACCTCGCGGCAAATTCTTGCCAGCTTTTGAGAAAGGAAGGCGCTATCCTTCCCCTCCTCCAGCTTGCGGCGCACAGAGGACGTGAGCTGTGCCTCGGGAAGGTCGTTGTATACCCCTTCAAGCGAGCCGTGCTCTGCGATCAATTTCAGCGCCGTTTTTTCGCCGATGCCGGGCACACCGGGGATGTTATCGGAGCTATCCCCCATCAGCGCCTTGACGTCCACGAACTGCGTGCTTTCCACGCCGTATTTCTCGCGGAATTGCTCTTTTCCCATCAGAACGGTGTCGTTATTGGTGGCAAGCAGGATATGCACACGATCCGAGATCAGCTGCAGCGCGTCGCGGTCGCCTGTCAGAATATACGCCTCAAAGTCCTCTTCCTCCGCCATTCTCGACAGCGTACCGAGGATATCGTCCGCCTCATAGCCCGCAAGCTCCAGCGGCACAAAGCCAAGCGCGGCGGCCGTTTCTTTTGCCAAGGGCAACTGCACTGCCAGCTCCTCGGGCATCGGCTTGCGTCCCGCCTTATATGCCTCAAACATCTCGTGGCGGAAGGTGGGGTGTTTCAGATCAAACGCGATCGCGCAAAAATCCGGCTTGACAGCCGTGAGATTGCGCTCCAGAATATTTACCATGCCGAAAAGCGCGTTGGTGGGCAGCCCCTCCTTGGTGGAAAGCGGGCGCACGCCGTAAAACGCACGATTGAGTATACTGTTGCCGTCAACGGCCAAAATTTTCTTCATAACGTCCTCCCCTCCCGCAAACGCGGCGGAAATCTACTTATTATTTTACCATTTTTTCGCCGCCGTGTCAACAAAACAAGCGCTTTTTGCGCGTTATCTATTGCCTTTTTGCGCATTTTGTGCTACAATATAAACAATGCTGTTACAAGGAGCCGTCTATGAACTCAAAAGATTACGCCAAGCGTATTTTGCTTGGTACCTGCGTCTATTATACCGTTGTCACGTTTCTGATCCTGTTTTTATATTTTCTCATCAATTTTGATCTTTCCGCAGGCGTGCACCCCGTCGCACTGATCACCATTTTGCCCTTTGCCTTCTTTTTTTCCGTCGCCAATACCATTTACCGCCACACGGAGCTTCCGACCTGGGCCAAGCTCCTCTTGCATTACGTCTTGACGGTCGGCGGCGCCTTTGTGTGTCTGTATCTGCCAAACAAAAACCCCTCCCAACAGACCGCCGCTTCCATGCTCCTTTTTGCGGTGTTTACGGTGATCTATTTCGTCATTATGGGCATTGTTTTGGCCGTGGCGGCACGCATCAAGCGCGTCAAACGCGACGAGGCAAATTATCACAGCGTATATAAAAAATAATTCATACAAATAATACGGTTGCAACCCAAAAAGGGAGGTCTTTTTGATGCGTTACAACCGTATTTTTTTCATTTTACTCGTTTTTACTCTTTTCTTCGGCTCCTGTCAGCAAACAAAAGCGGCGCAATCGGAACCACCGGAGGATTTTATACAAAAGGTCACCTTCCTCGGTGACTCCATCACCGCGCACATGGCGGCAAGAGCGCAGGTGAGCGCCGCGCAGATCTGGGCCACCAAGGAGCGCTATCTCAATCTGGACAGCCGCATCACTTACGCGAAGATCGTGGCGCCCGACACGGGCAAGGAGGATTTGATCGCGGATGTGGCGGCACGATTGAAGCCACCGTATCTTATCATCACGCTTGGCGTGGACTACGGGGTCTATTATTACCGAAACGATCTCGCGCTTCTTGTAAAATACTACGAAAAGCTGATCGACAGCATCGAAAGCGCCTCGCCGCAAACAAAGGTCATCTTGCAATCGATCTTCCCCGTCACGAAGGATTGCAAAAATATCACCAACGAGATGATCGACAACGCTAACGCCGCGATTCGAGAGATGGCGGCGCGACGCGCTATTCCCTATTTGGATACGCAGTCGGTATTGCGGGATGAGGACGGATTTTTGCGCGCGGCATACTGCTCCGACACGGACGGTATTCACCTGAGCGCAAGCGGCTATGAGCAAATATTATCCTATATCCGTGCCAAGGCAGAGACAGCGGGGTGGGCGTGATGAAGAAATGGATGATCTTCTGGCTTTCACTCGCCTTGCTTCTTCCCTCCTGTCGGCGTGCCGAGGCGGCGGGCGGATCGCTGGATATTCTGGTCACGCGCGTGCAGAACGCCATTTCCTCCGAGGAGGATTTCGTGATCGCGGACGCGGATTTTACGGTGGATCATTTTGGCGAGCCCACTTTCTTGCAGGATGCCATCGTGGCGCTTGGAAATGGCAAAAAAACGCGAGAATTCGGCCTTTTCCGCTTGAAGGACCGCACAAAGGCCGCAGAGCTGAAGGCAAGCGTACGGCAATATCTGAAGGGCGAGCAGGAGGCGTTGATCTCACTCTCGGCGCTTTACCCCACGGAAGAGCTGGAGGCGCGCCTTGCGCTGTATCAAAATGCCACCGTGGGCAGCGAGGGGATGCTTGTTTACTATTTCGTGCTTGACAAAAAGGAGACCAAGCTTGCCATCGAAGCGTTGACGGGAAGATAAAAAAGAGGAGCAAAAGCTCCTCTTTTATCTTTTTTGCAGTTCTTTTAAGCGTGCGCGGATAAGCGGCAGGGCCTTCGTTGCATCCTCTGCTTCCAGTACGGCTTGCTCAATGGGGCATCTGCCCTCACCCGTGCGGTTTTTGATATACGGTACAAGCGTGTCAAATTCCACTGAAACGGCGGCGCGCCGCAATACCTCCAGCGCGCTTTCGCTGATCACATGGGCAAAGAGAGCGCGAACGCCGAGCAACACGTAAAGAAAGGCGGCACCCTTCCCCACCACCTTATCGGCGGCGCAAAAGGCGCGGAAATCGCGCCCGCTGTCAAGAAAGCCAAGCAACGGTGCCACACCGCGCAAGGAGGAGGAAAACGTCTCCCCGTCATGGAAGAGCACGCAGGTGAATTTCCCCCCTAAAAGCTCGCTTTTCGCGTTTTGCAGGTCAAGCATTTTTTCTTTCCTTCAGATACGTCATCACGGAGGCGATCTTGATCTCCTGCGGGCAGACCTTTTCGCATTGCTTGCAGGAAATGCACGCGGTGGGCACGTTTTCACCCGTCACACGGCGCGTGGCGTTGTATTCAGCAAAAATTTGCGAAATGGGCAGCTTTTTGGGGCATTTTTCCTCGCAATAACGGCACGCGGTGCAAGGCAACGCGTTTTGCGCCACCATATCGTCCGCAATTTCAAAAATTGCTTGCAATTCCTTCTCAGTGAAGGGCTTTTCCTCGCTGAAAGTCGCGATATTTTCCTTGACCTGCGCAAGGTTTGACATACCGGACAGCGTAACGCAGATCCCCTTTTGACTTTGGATAAAGCGGAAAGCCATCGCGGCGGGAGATTCCTCGGCGCGGATCGCCTTCATCTTAACAAGGTGCTCGGGAGAAAGTGCGGCCAGCTTGCCGCCGCGCACGGGCTCCATGACCCAGATGGGGATGTTGCGTTCGTTCAGAATGCGCACCTTTTCCCCTGCGGCCTGATAGTTCCAGTCCAGATAGTTGAGCTGGATCTGGCAAAATTCCATATGCGCGCCGTACGCATCCAAGAAACGTACGAATTGCCCGTTGGAGGCGTGCGTGGAAAAACCGAGATGCTTGATCCTTCCCTTTTTCTTTTGCTCCAGCAGGTAATCCAAAAGCCCGTATGCGGGGTTCAGATAATCGTCGATCGTTTTATCGCTGACGTTGTGGAACAGATAAAAGTCGAAATGATCCACGCGGCAGCGCTTCAGCTGCTCCTCGAAGATATCTTCCTTCTTTTCCAGATTTTTGGGATCCAACCCCGGAAATTTGGTGGCAAGATAAAAGCTTTCGCGCGGATAGGCGGAAAGGATCTCACCCATCACGCTCTCCGACTTACCGGCATGGTAAAACCACGCGGTGTCAAAATAATTGACGCCGTTTCGGAAGGCGTGATCCACGATCTCGCGCGTTTTTTCCATATCCACGGCGGCGGGATCCTCCCCCACCGTGGGAAAGCGCATCGTGCCAAGACCGAGGGCGGATAATTTCAGGTCTGCAAATTGCTTGTAGATCATAGAACGTTCCCTTTATTTCTTATGCTTTTGCGTCTTGATCATGCCGTACTTGATATCCCACAGCTTTTGCGAAAGGTCCACGTAGTAATTATGGGGATTATCAAATCTCTTGACCTCTTCCCACATGCTTTCCAGCGATGTCTGACAGTTGGCGCGGATCTGTTGGAGAGTGGGCAGCTCGTAGACCTGCTTGCCGTTTTTGAAGATCGGCACCAGCAGCTCTTCGGCTCTGAAATTTTCCAGAGTTTTCGTCTTCCACGTGTTGTCAGGATCAAAGATCTCAAGGGGCTTGGTATCGTCCACCACTTCGTCCCACACGCAAATCAGGTCCGCTTCCGCCTTGCCGGTATCGCGGCCAAACAGACGGTACACCTTCTTGAAATGGGGGGTGGTGATCTTGCCCACGTTCTCGCTCAGCTTGATCTTGGGGGTGATATTCCCTTCGGCATCCTCCACGGCGCAAAGCTTATACACGCCACCGAATACGGGGTCGCTCTTGGCGGTGATCAATCTCTCGCCCACGCCAAAGGCATCGATCTTGGCGTCCTGATGCAGAAGGCCGCGAATGATATACTCATCCAACGAGTTGGAGGCCACGATCTTGCAGTCGGGCAAGCCCGCCTCGTCCAGCATCTTACGGATCTTGCGGGAAAGATAGGCAATATCGCCCGAGTCAATGCGCACCGCGCACTTGGTGATGCCGCATTCCTTGAACGCCTTGATGGCGTTGGGGAGACCGCTTTCCAGAACGTTAAAGGTATCCACAAGCAACGTGGGGGCGTTGGGATAAAGCTTACAATAGGTCAAAAAGGCCTCGTATTCGCTATCGAACATCTGCACCCAGGAGTGCGCCATCGTGCCCCCTGCGGGCACGCCGAAGGCCTGATCAGCCACGGCGCAGGCGGTGCTGTGCACACCGCCGATGTACGCGGCTCTGGCACCCAGAATGGCCGCATCCGCGCCTTGCGCGCGACGAGAGCCGAACTCGCTCACACCGCGTCCCTTGGCGGCACGGGTGATCCTTGCGGCCTTGGTGGCGATCAGACATTGGTGGTTGAGGGAAAGAAGCAGATAGGTTTCGATAAACTGCGCCTCAATGGCAGGGGCGCGCACGGTGATCAGGGGCTCGCCCGGGAACACAACGGTGCCCTCCGGTACGGCCCACACGTCGCCCGTAAAACGGAAATCGGCAAGATAGTGCAAAAATTCCTCAGAGAAGCAGCCGCGGGCGCGCAGATATGCGATGTCCTCCGCGTCAAAGTGCAGATCGTTGATATAGTCCACCACCTGCTCAAGCCCCGCTGCGATGGCATACCCGCCCTCGTCGGGATTTTTGCGGAAATACAAGTCAAAATAGGCAATGCGGTCCTTCATGCCGGCATTGAAATACCCGTTCCCCATAGTCAACTCATAATAGTCGACCAGCATCGTCAGATTACGTGAGATGTTTTTCATGATTTCGCCTTTCTTTTTTCTTTTGAAGCTTTATTTTTGCGGTATTTTTTTGCTTTTTGTCCGATCAACAGCAGCGAGAGGATCGCAATGCTGGAAAGCACGATCACAGCCGTTACCACCACGGGAACGGTGTAATCACGCTCCTGCGCTTGCTGTGTCTCTTTGTCCGCGTTCTGGCGAACGGCATTGATACGATCGGCAAGCTCGGCACTTCCCAGTGACTTGCTGTGAAGTGTGAGATGGTTCATCTGCAGGGTGTACTCTCCTTGCTGCCCGTCCAGCGGACGCGCCATCACGCGCACACACTTGAGCGAGGTAAGCGGCAGGATGTTTTTGTAAAGATCCAGATAAAACGTACTGTTTTCCCCCGCGTGCAACACTGCGGACGCGTACAGCGTGGTATCCTCACCGATCAAACGGAGCTGCACTTCGTATCTTGTATCCGCCTCTCCGATCACACCAAGCTGCAGTGAGATCATCGGGGCGAAGGAAAGATTGACGGGGGCATTGAAGTGGTATGCCATTTCCCCGTACGCCCCTGCACCGGAAAGCGTGGCGGTCAGCGCGTGCCCGCCGTTTGGTGCGGCCAGTACGGAAAGCAGAGTGCAGGAGGGGCCCGAATACCAGTCCATCACGTCGGTGGCGGTTGTAAAGTTCCAAAGCGGATGACTGCCCTTGGGGGCGCTTTCCTCACCAAAGGGCGTTGTGCTGAGCGCAACGCGATATACAAGACGCGAGCGGAAATCCGTTTCGGCAAGCGCGGGATACAGCTCGGCAATGCTCTTGATACCAAGAGTTTGCAAGGCCGTGGTGGCCGCCTGCGCGTAATTGTCGGTATCGATGTAGCGCGCCAGATAGGAAATGGCGGCGCGGCCGCTTGGCTTGCCCTCGCGCTCGGCAAGCGAAAAATCCACAAGGAAGGTGCTTACGGCACCCTCAAGATGCAATGCCGCATATTTTAAAAGATACTCGGCGCGCAATACCTCGTCGCTTTGCGTGGCATCCGGTAACCACGAGAAGATAAACGTCGTTTCAAGATAAGAGCTTTGCGCGGCCAGTGCCTGCAGCCCGCTCACGAATTGTTGCAAGCGATCGATCCCGAAAAAGCCGGTTTCGCTTGCGCTCCATCTGTCCGCAAGGGCGCGGCTTTCCAGCATCACGCCAAAGGGCTGGGGCTCCAGCACGTGCGCCTCAAGGGCTGCAAGCAAGGAAGGAAGAAAGAGCGCCGTATAAAAATCGCGCGACGCATGCAGAGAGTCCGCATCCTCCGGCCATATCGCGTCGGAAACGGGCACCACCGCGTGCAGGTTGGGAATGTTGCGCCGCGCCGCGCCGACGATCAGATGCAGCGTCGTGGCATACAGTGCGGAATAAGAGGCAAGATCGGTGGCAGCGGTATAGCTGTAATTAGATACCAGATCCGCCGCTCTGCCAAGGATCACGCCCGTGATGCCGCTTTGCGCGTAACGCGTACTGAGAAAGTCGATCATCGCGTACAGATCGTGCTGAGCGGCCTCGGTGCGAACCACGGGCAAGCGATTCAGCACGCCGTTTGGGGCCTCATCCACGAAGGAAAGCCCCTTGGCATCACTGCTTACCAGGAAACGAAGATACACCTTGGCACCGATCCCGGCAAGATTTTGAACGTTGCGATCAAGCTCGGCCACGTAGGTTTGATCAAAGTAGTAATAGTCAAACTCGCCCGCGTACAGGATGCCGCCGTTCTGCACACCCTGCATACGGTCAAGATACACGTCCACCACCGCCATATCGGGGGTGAGCTCCATGACCGCACCGAAATCTTCGGTATGATAGCCCTTGAATCCCTCTGCGGGTTTGGTTTCGGCAGGGGCAAAGGAAGGATAGGTGGGGGTACAAAGCGGTACACGCTCTCCCGAGGAGGTAATGGCGGCCACCACGTATCGGGAGAAAAGATCGCTTGAGCTTTGCACACTTACCGTAAAGGAAAAATCAAAGGAAATTCCGGTACGGGCGATCGGGGTCTTGCTGGAAAGGTGCATGTCCTCCCCTTCCGCCAGCGAAAACAACGCCAAGCTTTCCCCCTCGTAACGAACGGTGGCAGCATAACTGAGCTCGCCGCTGATCTCGATCTCACCGCTTTCCTTGTTATAATGACAGCGCGAAAGCGTGGCCTCATCAGAAGCGTCGCGCACGTAGGAGGAAAGATTGAACAGCGAAAGCAGGGTCAGCGTACCGCCGGCGCCGTTGCCGGAAAGGGTGATCTCAAGCTCCGTAACATCCGCACCGATGTGCGGCAACCCCAGCACAAAGGATTGCTTTGCGGTCGAGGCGGGCTCAATGTTTTTTTCAGCAGTTTCAGCGAAAAGCTCCTCATACAGCACGTAGCTGATGGTGACGGAAAGCTTGGTCGCGCCGGATTGGTTAATAAGGGATACGTAGAGCGCATTGCTGCTTCCCTCCAGAAAGGAAAGCTCGCTTGTCCTGAAGCTGCTTTCTCCGTTGACGGGCAAGGAAAAGCTGTCATCCTGCAGGGTGAACGTTTCGTCATCTTTTCCGGCAAGGGTGGTGAAAACAAAGCGTGTTCCCCCTTCCTCGCTCGCAGCTACCGGTAGGATCCAAACACCGGAAAGTGTCAGGAAAAGCGCCAGAAATGCGGCTATTATTTTTTTAGGGGCGTTTTTCATACCGACAGTCTCCTTTTTTGATTTTATTCTATTATAACATATAATTCGCGTTTTGAAAAGCCCTTTTGTAAAATAAAAAAGAAAGAAAACAGAAAAGCGGGCACCGTGCGGTGCCCGCTTTCTCATACCTGGAACAGTCTTTGGTACTGTTTGCCCTGCAAAGCTGCCTCAAGCGTTGGAGCAAGCTGGGAAAAATCCGCCACAAGCGAGTGCGGCTTTTTCTCGGGATCATCCTGCTTCATCGGCACGAAATAAACGTTTTTGCGTGTGAGAAGTGCTCCGATGTTTTTCAGATTCACGGAAAGCGCATCGTTGGAGGCCAGCGCGATCACCAGCGGGCGGTTGTTGCGCAAATGCGCCTTGGCCGCCATGGTGACCGAGGAATCCGTGATGCCACACGCCATTTTGGCAAGCGTATTTCCCGTACAAGGACAAATGATCAGCGCGTCCAGCGGGTGCGCGGGGCCCAGCGGCTCAGCCCCCACCACGGTGTGAATCAACGGCCGTCCCGTCAGCATCTCAATCCGCTCACAGACTGCCCGCGCCGTGGAAAAGCGGGTGTCGGTGGAAAAAACGCTTTCGCTGACGATGCCCTGCACGGGATATTTTTTACAGAGCGTTTCCATCTCCGAAAGCCCCTTTGCAACCGTACAAAAGGAACCGCAGAGCGCAAATCCGATCATAGCAAGCCCTCCTTTTTCATGTGCAGAATGACCGTGTCGGCAATGATCTCCCCCGCGCTCTCGGGCGCATATTTGCCGGGTAAGGAAAGCGCCCAGATCACCGTGTGCCCCTGCGCACTTGCCGCATCCACGTCAATGCCGCCGGGGGCGGAGGCAAGATCGATCAAAAGCGTTTCCTTCGGGATGCTTTTCAGCACCTCCTTGGTGAAAAGCCAGTGCGGCACGGTATTGAATACCACCGCCTTTCCCTGTGCCAGCAATGCGACGGAGTCGGGCCCCTCCAGACGGCGGATATAGTGCCCCGCTCCCGCGGCCTCGGCCAGCGCCGCGGGCTTTCGCGCGCCCACGGTCACTTTTGCCCCCATCGCGCCAAGCAAGCGCGAGAGGGCGCGCCCCACGCGTCCGTAGCCCGTAACGGCAACGGGTAAGCCCGCTACCGTCCGCTTCATGCGCTCCATCAGAATGGCCACAGCCCCCTCGGCGGTCGGGATGGCGTTTCTTTGCTCAAATTCCTCGCTCTTCGCGTAATCGAACAGCACGTGCCCCGCATCCTCCGCCATCGCGCGCACCGCAGGGCTGAAACGCCCGCCCGCAAGCAACGTACCGCAGGGCACCGTGGAGAAGATCTCCCGCAAAAGCGGCGCTTCCTCCCCGCTTGCAAGCGGCACATGCAACCGCCTCCCGTCGGGGGAAACGGGTAAAGGCAAAAGCACCGCCTCGGCACCTGCAAGCGCCCCTTGTACGTCCGCACACCACCTCGCCCCCGAGGCAAGCTTCTCCCTCGGTAAGCCGTACGCGCGAACGGCGGCCCCTTTCGCCAAAAGATACTCTATCAAGGAAAATTGGCGGGCATCCCCGCCCAGAACAGCAAAATTTTTCTCTAACATTGCAAAATCCTCGCATCATACAGCGTTCACTGTAAGAATATGTCGATTTTGCACCTGCGGTGAAAAAAGTCCCGAGCAAGCGCTCGGGACTTTTCTTAAAAGAAGCTTAACTGCTCGGTCTCGTTGATGCCGTCAAGCACCCCTGCCAAGCGCAGCTTTTCGATGACTTTTTTGTTCAATCCCGCGCGGATCTGCAGATCCTCCACGGAGAAAAAGGGCTCCTCTTCTCTTGCCTTGATGATGCTTTCCGCGGCGTTTTCGCCCACGCCGTCCAAAGAGGAGAACGGCATGCGGATCCCCGTCTTTTCGGGCAGGAAGGCACGCGCATCCGATTTGTTCAGATCCACGGGCAGGAAGCGAATATTGCGGCACAGACACTCAAGCGCCAGCTGGAATGCGGGAACCGAGGCGCGCTCCTTGGGAGAGGCCTCCTTGCCGCGCTTTTCAATGTCCTTGATCGTGGCCGTGATGTGGGCCTTGCCCTTCATGACCGTCTCTGCGTCAAAGCCACCGGGCGCCACCGTAAACATCGCACAGTAGAAGGCCTGCGGCATATGCACCTTGTACCACCCCAGACGGATGGCGGACATTACGTACGCCGCCGCGTGCGCCTTCGGGAACATGTATTTGATCTTTTTGCAGGAGGTGATGTACCATTCGGGCACGTTGTGCTCGCGCATTTCGGCCTCCCATTCGGGGGTCAGGCCCTTGCCCTTTCGCACAGACTCCATGATTTTAAAGGAGTGCTCGTTGGGTAATCCGTAACGGATCAGGTCGTTCATAATGTTATCGCGACATCCGATCACGTGGGAAATATCACAGATATTTTCCTTGATCAGATCCTGCGCATTGCCCACCCACACGTCGGTACCGTGAGAAAGCCCCGAGATCTGCAAAAGGTCGGCAAAGGTTGTGGGCTTCGCCTCCTCTACCATCTTCATGACAAAACGCGTACCGAACTCAGGCAGGCCAAAGGTGCCGATCTTCGCGTCGATATCCTCGGGCGAAATGCCAAGGGGCTTGGTGGACAAAAACAGCTCATATACCGATTTATCGTTCATCGGCACGTCCATGACGCTGGTGTCGCTGAACTTTTCCAGCCACTTGTATTTGGTCGGAATATCGTGCCCCAGCTCGTCCAGCTTGAGCAAGGTATCATGCAGATAGTGGAAGGTAAAGTGCGTGGTCACGATATCCGAATTCGGATCGTCGGCGGGGTGCTGTACGGGACAGAAATCGTAGATCTCGTACTCCTTGGGCACTACCACGATGCCGCCGGGATGCTGGCCCGTGGTCTGCTTGACGCCCATGCAGCCAAGCGCCAGGCGGTTGATCTCCGCGCGCGGGATGCTGAGCCCCTTGCCCTCCAGATACTTGAGCACGAAGCCGTACGCGGTCTTGTCCGCCACACCGCCCACCGTGCCTGCACGGAACACGTTTTCCGCGCCGAAGAGCTCCTCGGTGTATTTGTGCACGCGTCCTTGTACCTCGCCCGAAAAGTTCAGGTCGATATCGGGCGATTTGTCGCCATGGAAGCCAAGGAAGGTCTCAAAGGGGATATCGTGCCCGTCCGCATTGAGCTTGTGCCCACAGCGCGGACAGTTCTTGTCCGGCAGGTCAAAGCCGGAGCCGATGCTGCCGTCGGTAAAGAATTCGTTGAACTGGCACTTGGGGCACCAGTAGTGCGGCGGCAAGGGATTTACCTCGGAAATACCCGACATGGACGCCACCACGGAGGAGCCCACCGAGCCGCGCGAGCCGACCAGATACCCTTGGCTCTCGCTGTAAAACACCAGCTTTTGCGCGATCATGTAAAGCACAGCAAAGCCGTGCTTGATGATGGAATCCAGCTCCTTGGAAAGGCGGTACTGCACAAGCTCGGGCAAGGGATCGCCGTACATGGATTTGGCGCGATCGTAGCAAAGGCGTTGCAGATCCTCCTCCGCGCCCTCCATGTTGGGGGTAAAGGTACCCTTCGGGAAGGGGCGGATGTCGCTTTCGACCATATCGTTGATGGCGTTGGTATTGGTCACGACCACCTCGTAGGCCTTCTCTTCCCCAAGGTAGGAGAATTCCTCCAGCATTTCCTCCGTCGTGCGATAGTACAGGTGGCTGTCTTTATCCTGATCCTTGAATTTGACGCTGACAAGCACCTTGCGGAAGATCTCGTCCTCATCGTTCATAAAATGTGCGTCGCAGGTGGCAACCACGGGGATGCCAAGCTTCTCACCAAGGGCGACCACACGGCGGTTCAGATCGCGCAGGCCCTCCTCATCCGCGATCTTCCCTTCTTCTACAAGGAAGCGGTTGTTGCAAATGGGCTGGATCTCCAGATAATCGTAAAATTTGGCGATCTCCTCGATCTCGCTTTCCGATTTTTCATCCAGAATGGCGCGGATCAGCTCGCCCGCCTCACACGCGGAGCCGATGATCAGCCCTTCGCGATGCTTTTCCAGCTCAGTCTTGGGAATGCGGGGGAAACGGCGGTAATAATTCAGATAGCTGTAAGAGATCAGCTTGTAAAGATTTTTCAGACCAACGGCGTTTTTCACCAGAATGACCTGGTGATACGTGGGAAGATGCAAGGGATCTGCCGAGGCGCTCATTTCATTTTGCAGCTCGGTGAAATCGTGGATCTCCATTCCCAGCATTTTTTCCTGCATTTTGAAAAAGATCTCCGCCAGCATTTCCGCATCGTCCGAGGCGCGGTGATGATTGAAGTCACCAAGGCCGAAATATTCGGCCAGAATATTCAGCTTGTGCGTTTTCAGATCCGTGTTGATGTGGCGAGAGAGCGCCACGGTATCCAGATACGGATTTTCAAACGGCACACCCAGCTTTTTGGCCGCCGCACGGATAAAGCCGATATCGAAATCGGCGTTGTGCGCGATCAGCAGGCGATCCCCCACGAAAGAAAGAAATTCGGGCAGAACGTCGGCGATCACGCGCGCATCCTTCACCATCTCGTCGGTAATACCCGTCAGCTTGACCACGTCGGCGGGGATCGGCATCTGCGGGTTCACAAAGGTGTTGTAGCGCTCCAGCACCTTGCCGTTTTTCACCAGTACGGCACCGATCTCGGTGATGGCACAGGTGCGGTTGGAAAGGCCCGTCGTCTCAATATCAAAAACAACAAATTCGTCCTCAAAGCCGCCATTGTACTTGCCGTAAAGCGCACTGGCGGTATCGTTGACGAAGTAGGCCTCCATGCCCCAGATCACCTTCTGACCGATCTTTTCGGCCACCAGCATGGCCTCCTGGAAGCCCTGCACGTTGCCGTGGTCGGTGATCGCTACGGCGGGGTGTCCCCACGCCTTTGCCATCTTGACCACCTTGTCGGGCGGAATGATGGCATCCATCGTGGACATGGCGGTGTGCAGATGCAGCTCTACGCGCTTCACGGGCGCATTGTCCGTGCGCTGTACGCGCTTGACGATCGCCATCGCATTATAGTAAAAGCTGACGTCCACGTCTACCACGTCGCGGTGCACGTCATGCTTGGCATAGCCGTGCAAAGCCAGCGCGGTGCCGTTGCCGATGGTTTTGGAAAGTGCCTTTGCCTCATCCAGCGGCAGGCCGAATTTTTTGACCATAATGGAGGAGTTTCCGTCCGTTACGCCAAAGGAAATGTTATACTTATCCCCCGCGCGTGTCACGTCCTCGGTATAACCGAAGACCTCGCCCACGATGGTGATGCCGCGCATTTGCTTATCGATGCGCGCGATGGGCACGGGACGGATCTCGAAGGGCTCACCCGCGATCCATTCGGGCGCGGAAACGTCAAAGCGATACACGCCGACCTTACAAATACCGTCCTCAACGGCCACGTCCTCGGTCTTGCCGACAAGGGACATGGCGCGCTGTTTGTCATCCTCCTGCGGAGCGGGCGCTTCGCTCGGCGCCGTGCGCGCTTGCCGGTGTGCCTCCTCGCTTGCGCGGCGGATCTGCTCCTGCCACTCGGCAAGCTCGTCCGTGCGGGCTTGGGAAAAATCAGCCGCTAAGGCGTCCGAGTGCAGGATCTGCACGCGGTAATTGAGGCCGAATTCACTGCGGATGATGCCGGAGATCACCTCGTGCGTCTGCGCAAGCTCGAAAAGCAGTAAGCTTTCGTCAAGATAGGGCATTTCAATGGTGAGGGTATCCCCCTCCAGACGCGCCTCGTACGTATGAAAAAAGCCGCGTGCCACGATGCCGATGCGCTCGGTCTCCGCAATCAGCTCGGGAATGTAATTTTCGTTGAAAAACTCGGCGGGATAGCGCGGCAAAAGGCGCACGTGCGAGAGGTCATAGGCCTTGGCGATCTCCGCCTCCGCCTCGTAAAGCTCTCTTTTTTTCACCAAAGCGGGAAAGGCCGCACTGACCTCCAGAATACGCTGTTCCTTGTCTGCACGCATCCGGATATCCGATGCACCCGCAAGCCAGTTGGCAAAGTGCTCGGACGGGGTATATTTATGGAATATTTCAAAAAAGCTTTTTGCCATACTGCGGGCAATCCTTTCTTTGTCATTGACTCTATTTTAGCATAGGCAACGCGACGTTTTCGTCACGTTGCCCCGCTTTTTCTTTTCTTCAATTCTGAAATAAGGACGGGAATGACGTCCTCCTCCGGTATTTTGCGCAGGATCTCTCCCCTTGCGATCAACAACGCTTCGCCGCTACCGCCGCAGATGCCAAGATCTGCCTCGCGCGCTTCACCGGGGCCGTTGACGGCACATCCCATCAGCGCCACGCGCAGGGGTAGATCCATCAGTCCTTCGGCGCGGGCGGCTGCCTCAAAGCGCGCCGCCAGTGCGATCAGATCGATCTTGGTGCGCCCGCAGGTGGGACAGCTGACGATATTCAAGCCACATTGTCCTTCCACGCTCAGTGCCGACAAAATGCGCTTTGCCGCGGCAATTTCCGCCACGGGATCCGCGGTAAGAGAGACGCGCAGCGTGTCACCGATGCCGTCCGCAAGCAATGCGCCGATGCCGATGGCGCTTTTGATGCTGCCCATCTGCTCACCGCCCGCCTCGGTCACGCCAAGGTGAAGCGGATAGCGCGTTTTTTCGGCCAGAATGCGGTTGGCGGCGATCATGGTCTGCACGTCGGAGGATTTGATCGAGATCACGATATCCTCAAAATCACATTTTTGTAAAAGCGCGGCATGGTAAAGGCCGCTTTCGGCCAGTGCCTCGGCTGTGGGGGCGCCGTACTTGGCAAGAATTTCTTTTTCCAGCGAGCCGCCGTTCACCCCAATGCGGATCGGAATGCCGCGCGCGCGGCAGGCATCTGCGACGGCGCGCACGTGCGCATCCTCCCCGATGTTGCCGGGATTGATACGGATCTTATCCACGCCGCGCTCAGCACACGCCAGCGCCACGCGGTAATCAAAGTGAATGTCAGCCACAAGCGGAATTCCGACACCCGCCTCCTTGATGGCGAAAATGCTGTCCGCGGCCGCCACGTCGGGTACGGTCATGCGCACAACGTCACAGCCCGCGGCTTCCAGCGCGCGTATCTGCGCAAGCGTTGCCGCCACGTCATGCGTGTCGGTATTCGTCATGGATTGGATCGCCAGAGGGGCGTTGCCGCCAATTTGCACGTTCCCTACGCGGACGGCGTGTGTGCTGCGGCGAATTTCATTGTAGATCATCAGGCAAATAACCCCGCGATATCTTTACACGCAACGAGGATCATCAAGCCGAACAGCAGCATCATCCCCACGAAATGGATATATCCTTCTATTTTTCTGTTGATCGGCCGTCTTGCCACAAGCTCAATCAAAAGGAACAGCAAGCGTCCCCCGTCCAGCGCGGGCAGCGGCAACAGGTTGAACACACCGAGATTGACGGTGATGACCGTCATCAGATACACAAAATTGATAAAGCCAAGGGAGGCCGCATTCGCCACCTCCTGCGTGATGCCGATGGGGCCGGACACGGCGTTCAGACCGTAGCGTCCGCGCAAAAGATCGGCCAGCTGATCAAATATCATTTTGACCGTGGACATCGAACGGAAAAAGGTATGCTTGATCACGCTGATAAAGCCCTTTTCCTCGCCGTACACCTTGAAATCGGCAGAGCCGAACAGGATCCCCTGCTCTTCGATCGAGGGGAACTGTACACCGGGCAAAAAGATCTCCTCGCCGTCGCGGATGACGGTCAGATCAATGGCGACTACACCCTCTGCGGCCTCGACCTTGCCCTGATTGATGATCTCATAGATCAGCTCGTTACCGGTATGAATGTTGACCCCGCCGACCTCGGTCACGATATCACCCACCTGCAGCCCGAAATTTTGGCTGACGGCGTTTTCGTCAAACGCCCCCACTTGATTGGTGGCAAGCTTAGCGGAGGAAAGCACGATGATCAGCATTAAGGCAAAGCCGAGCAGCACGTTCATCACGGCGCCCGCGATCACAATGATGATGCGCTTCCACGTCGCCTTGTTGGAAAAGGCGGAGGGATCGTCACACTCCTCGTCCTCGCCCACCATGCTGACGTAACCGCCGAACGGAATGGCGCGCAAGGAATACACCGTATCGTATTTTTTGCCTTTCACAGAAAAGATCTTCGGCCCCATGCCGATGGAAAATTCATGGATGCCAACACCGAAAAGACGTGCAGTCAGGAAGTGCCCCAGCTCATGGATCACGACCAGAAGGCCGAACATCAGTATGGCAAGTATCACGTAAAGAAAGGTCATAAAAGCTCCTTTATTTCATTCTTACAGCAACGCGGCGGCGCGTTCGCGCGCCTCGCGGTCGATGTCAAGAATCTCAGAAAGCGTGCGGCACTTTGCCGCGTGCGGCATATCCTCTACCACGCGCACCACGTTTTCGATCAACCCCAGCATGGAAATGCGGCGGTTCAAAAAGGCGTGCACGGCCACCTCGTTGGCGGCGTTGAGCGCGGCGGGCGTGGCACCGCCCATGGAAAACGCACGCTTGGCCAGCGGCAAAAGCGGGAAGTTTTCCCCATCCGGCTCGGCAAAGCTCAGTTTTCCAAGCTTGCAAAGATCCAGCGGTGGGATCACCGCACTTGTACGGTGAGGTGCGGTCAGCGCATACTGCACGCAAAGGCGCATATCCGGCACCGACATCTGCGCGATGACGCTGTTATCTATATATTCCACCATGGAATGAATTATACTCTCGCGGTGCACCACCACGTCGATGCGCTCGGCGGGCACGTCAAACAAATGCGCGGCCTCGATCACCTCAAAGCCCTTGTTCATCATCGTGGCACAGTCTACGGTGATCTTCGCGCCCATTTTCCACGTGGGATGCGCCAACGCCTCATCCACGGAAATATGCGCAAGCTCTGCCTTGGTCTTGCCAAAAAAAGGGCCGCCCGAGGCGGTAAGGATCAGCTTTTTGATCTCGCCGTGCGTACCGGCGCGCAATGCCTGAAAAATAGCACAATGCTCGCTGTCCACGGGCGTGATGGCGCAGCCCTTCTCCTTTGCCTTTGCCATTACGATATCGCCTGCAACCACCAGCGACTCCTTGTTGGCAAGCGCCAGATTCATACCGCTTTCCAGCACGGCAAGCGTGGGCAAAAGGCCCGCTTCACCGAGAATTGAGTTGACGGCAAAGGCGGCGTCGCTCTCGCGGATCATTTCTTCGATCCCGCGCACGCCCGCGTACACGCGCGTGGGCGCGTCGGCAAGTGCCGCGCGTAATTCCTGCGCGGCACCCTCATCGGCCATCGCCACGGCGGGCACGGCAAGCGCTCTTGCCTGCTCTGCCACACGGCGCCAATTGCGCGCGGCAGAAAGGCCGCGCACACGGATGCCGCACTGACGGCAAACGTCGATCGCCTGCTCACCAACGGAGCCGGTCGAGCCCAGTATCAATATCGAGGGAAAATTCGTTTCCTTCATAAAAACCTCTTATGCAAACAACGGGAAATAGGTATTGATCAGCGTCAACACGATGGTCACGGCCATGCAGGAGTCAAAACGGTCCAAAAGTCCACCGTGACCGGGCAGAATGCCACCGTAGTCCTTGATACCGTACTGACGCTTGATGGCAGACATGGCAAAATCACCGATCTGCGACACGACAGCAATGATCAGACCGCTGACGGCAAGCACGACGTAATTGGGTGCCGCGCCGAACCAGACGTTCGCAAGAAGCCCGTAAAGGATCGTCACCAACGCACAGCAAACCGCGCCGCCAATGGCACCCTCCACCGTCTTTTTGGGGCTGACAGCGGGGATCAGCTTGTGCTTGCCGAAAAGACGGCCCGTAAAGTAGGCAAAGGTATCCGTCACCCAACCGAACACAAACGGAATGAGATACAGAAATTTACCGTTTTTCGGCACATTGCGAAGCAAAATCACGGCAGAATACGCGCCGATGATATACACCGAGGTCATGAACACCAGCGCGATCTTTCCCGTTTGCAGCTGCTCCTTTTCCGGGGTGCTTTCGGGATCCTTGCCGTAGGTAAACACCAGAATGCAGAAAAAATACACCGCAAATACAAGAACGGCGAGAATGGCGACGCGGATAAAATCCTCGCGTGCGGCGTACATCACACGCGCCAGCATCGGGAAAGCAAGCGCTGCCAGATACAGCGGTATGGCCAGGAAATAATTTTTATCAAGCCCCACGCAACGCAAAAGCTCGAACACCGAAACGAACGCGATGGCCGAGATCAGAAGCGGAAACATATAGTGCAAGGGGTTATTCAGTCCCACCGGCTCGGAAAACCAGAAAAACGGAAAAATACCGGCAATGGCAACCAAGGCCGTGATAATACGGGTCTTCATAAAAGCTCCTTTCAAGCTCAAACACCGCCAAAACGGCGTTTACGTTTATAAAATGCTTCGACGGCGGCATCAATTTCGGCAGGGCCAAAATCGGGCCAGAGAACGTCAGTAAAATAAAACTCAGCATAGGCGCATTGCCACAGCAAAAAATTGGAAATGCGCAGATCACCGCCCGTGCGCACGATCAGGTCGGGGTCATCCCTGCCCTTCGTGTCCAGCGCGGCGGCGAAATCTGCCTCGGTAACGTTTCGGGCACCGGAGGCGATCAACGCGTTACACGCGCGCACGATCTCGTCACGCCCGCCGTAATTGAGGGCAATATTGAGCACGCGCGGCTTATTGGCAGTCAGCTTTTCTAGACGCTCCATGCGTGCACGGCGCTTTTCCTCAAAGGGAGACTTATCCCCCAAAAAGCAGATGTGCATGTTGTATTCGTCTATCTTTTTTTCACATTCCGCGAGATAATGATCCATCAGCTTCATGATGGTCTCTACTTCTTTTGGGGGCCGCTTCCAGTTTTCCGTGGAAAAGGCATAGACCGTGACGGTCTGAATGCCAAGCTTTTCGCAGTGCTTCAGCACCGTTTCAAAGGCCGTTACCCCGAATCGGTGCCCGTGATCGCGCGGCAAACCGCGCTTTTTGGCCCAGCGACCGTTGCCGTCCATGATAAAGGCAATGTGCTTCAAGGGCTGCTGCGACGTGATATTTTCGCTCATAATACTCCTTCAAAAAGAAAGGGGCGGTAAAAGCCGCCCCCATCATCAAATAGCCATTACTTCGCTCTGCTTCTTGGCAGCGGCTGCGTCGATCTGCTTAATGTACTTATCGGTCAGATCCTGGATGGATTTTTCGGAGGATTTTGCCTCATCCTCGGTCATTGTGCTGTCCTTTTGCATCTTCTTGATCGTATCGTTGGCATCACGGCGGATGTTACGAACGGCAACCTTGGCCTCCTCTGCCATCTTGGAGACCTGCTTGCACAGCTCCTTACGGCGCTCCTCGGTGGGCTGGGGGAATACAAGGCGTAGCTTCGTGCCATCGTTTGCGGGGGTAATACCCACGTCGGAGGCAAGGATCGCCTTCTCCATGGCCTTGAGCGTAGAGCCGTCATAGGGCTTGATCTCCAGCGTTCTGGAGTCTGCCAGACGGATGTCTGCCATATCCTTGAGGGGCGTTTGCGCGCCGTAATACTCAAAGGTCACACGGTTCAGCACAGCGGCACTTGCCTGGCCTGCGCGAACGGTATCAAAGTTGCTGTTCAGGGAAAAGATCGCCTTTTCCATTCTGGTTTCAAAATCTTTCGTGTTCAGTTTCATAACGTTGCTCTCTTTCTTAAAAATTAACGGTGCAGCTCGGTGCCTACGTGGTCACCCATGACCACGCGATAGATATTGTCGGGATCTGAAAGTGCAAATGCATAACAGCAGATGCCGTTATCCATACAGAAGGTGGTGGCGGAAAGATCAAGCGCCTTGAGCTCTTTGTCCAGCACCTCTTTGTACGTGATCTCGCGATAGCGCGTTGCGGTGGGGTCCTTGTGCGGGTCGGCGGTGTAAATACCGTCGATATTCTTTGCCATCAGCACGGCATCCGCCTCGATCTCGGCGGCGCGTAACACGGCGGCCGTATCGGTCGAGAAGAAGGGCTGACCGAGACCGCATGCAAAAATAACGGTCTTTCCCTTCTCCAGCGCGCGCTTGGCGTCACGCACGGTGAAGGCGTCGGCAAAAGCGGGCATCTCCACAGCGCTCATCACCACAGCATCAAGACCCGCGGCGTTGAAACGGTCCTGCAGTGCCAGCGCATTGATCGCCGTTGCCAGCATGCCCATGTGGTCGGCCTGCGTGCGGTCCATCTCCCCGCCCTGACGGCCGCGCCAGATGTTCCCTGCACCCACGATCACGCCGATCTCAACGCCCTCGTTGCGACAACGTACCAAGACCTTGGCGATCGTGTCGATAAAATCAAAATTGAGGATCCCCTGCCCTCCGGCCGAAAGTGCTTCGCCCGAAAGCTTCAACAAAATGCGTTTGTACTTAGGAGTAGTCATCGCGATACCTCACTTTTATGTACTTATCTATATTTTACCCTATTTTTTATAATTTGTAAAGAGCATTAAAGAAAAAATATAAAAGAAAAAGAAAAAATGATAAAACCGCACCGCAAGCGGATGCCTGCGGTGCGGTTGGAAAGCAATATTTCAGAATTCAGATTACTGCTTCACGCCGGAAAGCTTTGCGATCTCGGCTGCGTAGTCCTCTTCCTTCTTCTCGATGCCCTCGCCCTTTTCGTAGAGCACGAAGGAGCAGATCTTGATGTCGCCGCCAAGCTCCTTAGCGGTAGCAGCGGTGTATGCGCCAACGGACATGCTGTCTTCCTTCACGTAAGCCTGCTCAACAAGGCAAACACGCTCGTAGAACTTGCCAAGACGGCCGGAAACGATCTTTTCGAGAATGGAGTCGGGCTTGTTAGCGTTCTTGGGATCGTTCTTCATCTGAGCAATCAGAACTGCCTTCTCCTCAGCAACTGCCTCAGCGGGAACGTCCTCGATGTTCACGTACTGGGGAGGATTGCCTGCAGCGATCTGCAGAGCGACGTTCTTTGCGTACTCGGCAAAGCCGTCCTTGTCAGCCACGTCGGTGCAGAACTTGACGATAACACCGGTGGAGCCAAAGCCGTGGATATAGGTGGAGGTCACGCCCTCAACGATCACGAAACGACGAACGGAGATGTTCTCCTTGATGATAGCGATCTGCTCCACAAGGGTCTCCTGAACGGTGTTAGAGGTGCCGTTGAAGTTCATAGCCATCAGCTCAGCCACGTTAGCGGGCTTGTTGGCAACGATGGTCTCAAGAAGCCCCGTCACGAATGCCTTGAAAGCGTCGCTCTTAGCGGCAAAGTCGGTCTCGGAGTTTACCTCGACCATTGCGGTCACGCCGTTCTTGGAGAGGATGTCAACACGGCCCTCAGCAGCGACACGGCCGGCCTTCTTCTCAGCGGTGGCAAGGCCCTTCTCACGAAGGATCTTGACTGCCTTCTCTACGTCGCCCTCAGCCTCAACGAGAGCCTTCTTGCAGTCCATCATGCCAAGACCGGTCTTTGCACGAAGAGCTGCTACGTCCTTTGCGGTAATATTAGCCATTGTTTTTATCTCCTTGTAACAAAAATTACTCAGCGTCTGCCTCTGCAGCGGCCTCGGTTTCAGCGGCCTCAGCAGCAACAGTGTCCTCGCCCTGCTTGCCCTCGATGACGGCGTCAGCAATAGCGGAGGAGATCAGCTTGATGGCGCGGATAGCGTCATCGTTGCCGGGGATGATATAATCAGCATCGTCGGGATCGCAGTTGGTGTCAACGATAGCGATGACCGGAATGCCAAGCTTCTTGGCCTCAAGCACTGCGTTGTGCTCCTTGTGGGGGTCAACGATAAATACGGCAGAGGGGAGCTGCTCCATGGTCTTGATACCGCCGTAGCTCTTCTCAAGGTCGAAGATCTCCTTCTGCTTGCCGATTACTTCCTTCTTGGGGAGAAGGTCGAAGGTGCCCTCTTCCTGCATCTTGGTAAGGTTGTTGAGACGGGCGATGGACTTCTTGATGGTCTTGAAGTTGGTCATCATACCGCCGGGCCAACGTACGTTCACGTAGTACATGCCGCAACGGGTTGCCTCTTCCTTGATGGCCTCTGCGGCCTGCTTCTTGGTACCGACGAACAGGATGGTACCGTTGTTGGCAGCGAGGTCGCGAACGAAGTTGTAAGCTTCCTCAAACTTCTTCACCGTCTTCTGCAGATCGATAATGTAGATACCGTTGCGCTCGGTGAAGATGTACTCCTGCATCTTGGGGTTCCATCTTCTGGTGTGATGTCCGAAATGGACGCCTGCTTCAAGCAGCTGCTTGATAGAAATAACTGACATTTTCATGTCCTCCTTTGGTTTTTTCCACCACGGGATCCGATGCAGAGACCGCACGGCGTGCGGCACCGACTGCACTTGTAATCACGTGTGTGAATTTTTGTCTTGCTTTGCGCAAGCGGGAATTATTATAACATAAACGTGCACACAATGCAATACCCTACGCACACGTTTACATTTTTTTTACATTTGAGAGTGCAATTCCCTGTTAAGCCTTGCCCCGCGCCCTTTTCGGGCGTGGGGCAAGGAGGGTCAGGTGCGCTTCCAGTAATAAATTTCGTAGGTCGATCTCAGATAGGTTGCCGCGGTGGATGCGTCGGACAGGTCGGCGGCAGGGATGGCCGTGCCGCTTGTAGCGGTGTCGGAGGAAGCGTACCACCAGCCGTTGGGGTTGGCAAAGGTGACGGAGGTCAACTTAGAGCAATCGCAGAACGCATACCGGCCGATGCTCGTCACGCTCGCGGGGATGGTGACAGAGGTCAGGTTAGAGCAATTCTCAAACGCAGAAGAGCCGATGCTCGTCACGCTCGCGGGGATGGTGACGGAAGTCAGGTTAGAGCAAAATCGGAACGCACCACCGCCGATGCTGGTCAGTTGGCTGTTTGCGCCAAACTCCACCGTGGTCAGTTTAGAGCAACCGTAGAACGCATCATCGCCGATGCTCGTCACGCTCGCGGGGATGGTGACGGAGGTCAGAGAGCAACGGCAGAACGCATCATTGCCGATGCTTGTCAGTTGGCTGTTTGCACCAAATGTAACCGTGGTCAGGTTAGAGCAATTCTCAAACGCAGAAGAGCCGATGCTCGTCACGCTCGCGGGGATGGTGACGGAGGTCAGGTTAGAGCAATAGTAGAACGCCCGATAGCCGATGCCGGTCAGTTGGCTGTTTGTGCCAAACTCCACCGCGGTCAGGCTAATGCAATTGTAGAACGCCTCATCGCCGATGCTCGTCACGCTCGCGGGGATGGTGACGGTGGTCAGTTTATAGCAATAGAAGAACGCAGAATCGCCGATGCTTGTCACGCTCGCGGGGATGGTGACGGAGGTCAACTGAGAGCAACCGCGGAACGCATAATCGCCGATGCTCGTCACGCTCGCGGGGATGGTGATAGAGGTCAGGCCGGTGCAACCGTTGAACGCATAGCTTTTAATGGCCGTAATGCCGCTTGGAATCTCCAACGCGGTGACCAATTGACCGTTCAAATACAAATTCTTTGCATAATACAACGGATTGGCATAAGAGTCTCCGAATGTAATATTGCACCACGCCGCAAGATCACTGATGTAAACAGCGTTTAGGTTAAAGCAATAGAAGAACGCCTTATAGCCGATGCTCATCACGCTCGCGGGGATGGTGACGGAGGTCAGACTATCGCAATCGTAGAACGCATAAGCTTTAATGGCCGTAACACCGCTTGGAATATCCAACGCGGTGACCAATTGACCGTTTAAATACAGATTCTCTGCATCATACAACGGATTGGCATAAAAGTTTTCGAATGTAATATTACACCACGCCGCAAGGTCACTGATGTAAACCGCGGTCAGGCCGGTGCAATTGTAGAACGCAGAATCGCCGATGCTTGTCACGCTCGCGGGGATGGTGACGGAGGTCAACTGAGAGCAACCGCGGAACGCATAATCGCCGATGCTCGTCACGCTCGCGGGGATGGTGATAGAGGTCAGGCCGGTGCAACCGTTGAACGCATAGCTTTTAATGGCCGTAATGCCGCTTGGAATCTCCAACGCGGTGACCAATTGACCGTTCAAATAAAAATTTTTTGCATACCACAACGGATTGGCATAAGAGTATTCGAATGTAATATTACACCACGCCGCAAGGTCGGTGATGTAAACAGCGGTCAGGTTAGAGCAATAGTAGAACGCATCATCGCCGATGCTCGTCACGCTCGCGGGGATGGTGACGGAGGTCAACTTAGAGCAATCCTCGAACGCAGAATTGCCGATGCTCGTCACGGCAACGCCCTTGTAGGTGGCGGGGATGACAACCTCGGTAGTGGTGCCGGTATAATCGGTGACGGTATAGGTGCCTCCGCTTAAGGCAAATTTCAAACCGATCTCCACATAAGCGTGTGCGCACACGGTGCATATATTTTGCGCGTTGTAGGTATGAGGGACCTTTTCATGCATATAGTTGCAGCCGCTATTCGAGCAACTACCCCAATGTCCGATCGCATCCTTTTCCCAAGTAGTGGCCGGGGCGTGCTTGCTTGCATCGATCGGGATCGCCTCGGTGACCTTGTGGGAGCAGGTCGTGCAGGTCTTATAATGGCTGCCCTCGGCCACGCAGGTGGGGGCAAGGTTCTCGACCCAGTTGCCGTAGCTGTGGGTAGTCTTGCTCAGCTGCACACCACAGCCCGTGCGGGTGCACACCTTCCAATGGTTTGTGCCGTCGGTCGTCCAAGTGGTGGCGGGGGCGTGGTTACTTGCGTCGATCGGGATCGCCTCGGTGACCTTGTGGGAGCAGGTCGTGCAGGTCTTGTAATGGCTTCCCTCGGCCACGCAGGTGGGGGCAAGGGTTTCGGTCCACGCGCCATAGGTGTGGGTAGTCTTGCTCAACTGCACGGTGCAGCCCGTGCGGGTGCACTTGTGCCAGTGCCCTGTTTCATCGCTTGTCCAATCTGCAGCCGGCGCGTGCTTGCTTGCGTCGATCGGGATCGCCTCGGTGACCTTGTGGGAGCAGGTCGTGCAGGTCTTATAATGGCTGCCCTCGGCCACACAGGTGGGGGCGAGGGTTTCGACCCAGTTGCCGTAGCTGTGGGTAGTCTTGCTCAACTGCACGGTGCAACCGTTATTGGTGCACTTGTGCCAGTGCCCTGTTGCATCCTTTTCCCAAGCAGTGGCCGGGGCGTGCTTGCTTGCGTCGATCGGGATCGCCTCGGTTTGTCTGTAAGCGCAGACCGTGCAATCTCTGTAATGGCTGCCCTCGGCCACGCAGGTGGGGGCGAGGGTCTCGACCCATTCACCGTAGGTGTGGGTAGTCTTGTTCACTTGCGCAGTACAGCCCGTGCGGGTGCACTTGTGCCAGTGCCCTGTTGCATCCTTTTCCCAAGCAGTGGCCGGGGCGTGCTTGCTTGCGTCGATCGGGATCGCCTCGGTCACCTTGTGGGAGCAGGTCGTGCAGATCTTATAATGGCTGCCCTCTGCCACACAGGTGGGGGCAAGGGTCTCGACCCAGTTGCCGTAGCTGTGGGTAGTCTTGCTCAGCTGCGCGGTGCAGCCGGTGCGGGTGCAGACCTTCCAATGGTGGGTACCGTCGGTCGTCCAAGTGGTGGCGGGGGCGTGATCAAGCTGCGGAATGGTGTGATGGGTGCGATCCAGCTCGTCACCGCAGACCTCACAGTAAATGGCCATATCATACGTGCCCATTACGGTACACTTGGGCTCCACGCGGTTTTCCTCAACGGCGGCAAGGGGCACCGCGACGTTGCAGTGGCACTTATAGCCGTAGAACACACCGTTGATATAGACCTTGCCAAGCGCCTGCGCCCTCCACCAGGGGGAGCCGTTCCACGCGCCGTAGTTCGGCTCGGTCACGGTATCGGGATAGGTCACGCTTGTGAGGTAGGGCAGATAATTGTAGCTTTGAAAGCCGCGCACGGCGGTGGCACCCTCCTCGATGACAACAGCCACCAGCTTGGGGGTGTTTTTGTGCTCAAAGGGCTCAAACAGCCGCTCGGGCACCACGGCCTCGGGGGCAAGGGTCAGCGTAATACCCGCCCCCGCAATGCCCGCGTTGTAAAAAATGTAGTTTTCCCCGCCCATATCGCCCGCAAGGGTGCTGGCAAGGTAGACGGCGCGCAGGCTCTGGCACTCGTAAAAGGCGGAGTTGCCCCACAGCTGAATATTGCCAAGGATGCGCAGGGTCTGCAAACCGTCACAGTAGGAGAATGCCGAATTGCCGATGCGGGTGATGCCCGCGTGCAGCTCTACGTTCACAAGACTGACGCAATACTGGAACGCGGCGTTGCCGATGGTGGTCAGCACCTCGGAAAAGGTAACGCTTTGCAGCGCCTCGGCATGGCGGAAGGACATATTGCCCAGGGTGGTGACGGTGTCGGGCATATCAAAGCACCGCAGCGCCTTGCAGTTATCAAAGGCCATGTTGTCAATGGTCAACAGCCCCTCGCTTACCGTAACGCTTTCCATGGCGGTGCAATAGGAAAAGGCGGAAATACCAATGATCTGCACACCCTCTCTCACCGCGGCCGAGATCAGACCGGTGCAGTTTGCAAAGGTCTCCTCTCTGATCCATGTGACGCTGCCGGGTACAACGATCTCACCAAGGGCGGTGCAGTTTTTAAAGGCGCGCTCGCCAAGGTAAGAAACGCTGGTGGGCAGTTCTATCGCGGTAAGTGCCGTGCAGCCCATAAAGGCCTCGTCCTCGATGGTCTGGATGGTGTTGGGCAGAATGATCTTTTCCAGATCGGTGTTGCCCCTGAACGCCTCAGTGCCGATGGTGATCACGCGCAGACCGTCGTGCAATCGGGGGATCTCAACCTCGGTGAAATCGCCCACGATGCCGGTGACAACGTAAAAGCTGTAATCGGAGGTGGGGGTAAACAGCAGCACGTAGCCGTCATAAAAGGTTTCGCTGCCCTTTGTGCCGCAGACGCAGGAACGGTAATAGGTGGCGGGCGCGGTGGCGCTTGCGCCGGAGGCGAGATACGCCGCCGTTTTTACCTTACGGTCATAAACGTGTGCGCCCGTGGGCAACACGTCGCGCGTTTCGTCCGCACCGCAAGCGCAGGTGCGGGTCTCCACGCCCTTTGCCTGACAGGTGGCGGGTGTGGTGATGTTCCAATTGCCAAAGCTATGGGCGTTGGGGTTGATCGCTACGTCACGGCTTTCGGTCTTGCCGCAGGTGCAGGTGCGGGTCTCCTCGCCTTTTGCCTGACAGGTGGCGGGTGTGGTTGTGCCCCATTGACCCCAAGCAACGTGATTGCTCATATTCTTGGCAACGTCACGCGTTTCGTCCGCACCGCAAGCGCAGGAGCGGGTCTCCTCGCCCTTTGCTTGACAGGTGGCGGGTGTGGTGATGCCCCATTGACCCCAAGCAACGTGATTGCTCATATTCTTGGAAACGTCACGTGTTTCGTCCGCACCGCAAGCGCAGGAGCGGGTCTCCACGCCCTTGGCCTGACAGGTGGCGGGTGTGATTGTGCCCCATTGACCCCAAGCAACGTGATTGCTCATATTCTTGGCAACGTCACGCGTTTCGTCCGCACCGCAAGCGCAGGTGCGGGTCTCCACGCCCTTTGCTTGACAGGTGGCGGGTGTGATTGTGCCCCAATTGCCAAAGGTATGGGCGTTGGGGTCGATCGCCACGTCGCGGCTTTTGGTCTCGCCACAAGCGCAGGTGCGGGTCTCCACGCCTTTTGTCGTACAGGTAGGTGCGGTGGTTTCTACCCATTCGCCAAAGCTGTGGGTATGCTCAGGCGTGGCGGGGGTATCGCCGCCGGGTGTGTCGGTGCCGCCGGGGGGCGTTACAATATCAATGCCGTCTGTATAGCTCTCGTTACACTTGTCGCAAAGCGCGTTGTCGTCCGCATCGCGGTGCTGACAGACGGGGGCGGGAGTGGGCTCCTCCTCGCAGGCGGTCAGCGCAAGGGCGCAGACCAGGCACAGGAGGGCGGCCAGCAATATCAAAAATCGTTTTTTCATGGCCTTTCTCCTTTCAAAAGGATGATTTTGTCAAAGCGCGGTGACGAGCAGCTCGCCGTCCTTGACGTCAACGCGGGCGTGCGTAATAGAGCGCTCGAAGTCCGCAATGATCTTCTCGGCCAGCGCATCCTCCACGTGGGTCTGGATATAACGGCGCATGTTACGCGCACCGTATTTGTGCGAGTAGGACTCCCGTGCGATCACGGCAAGCGCCGCGTCGGTGAAGGTAAGCGTAATTCCCTTTTCTGCCAGCGCCGACTTGAGCTCATTCATCATAATGGCGGCGATCCTTGCAAAATCCTCCTCGGTCAGCGCGCGGAAGGTGATGACCTCGTCCACGCGGTTGAGAAATTCGGGACGCAGGAAGCGGGAAAGCGCTTTTTCGGTGCGCGCATCCTCGATCTGCTGCTCCCCCGTACCGAAGCCCGCAAGCGCGCCTGCGCGATCGGAGCCCGCGTTCGTGGTCATGATCAACACGGTGTTTTCAAAGTTCACGGTCTTACCGCGCGCGTCGGTGATGCGCCCGTCATCCAAAATCTGAAGCAGGACGTTAAGCACGTCGGGATGCGCCTTTTCGATCTCGTCGAACAGCACCACGGAATAGGGGCGGCGGCGGATCTTTTCGGTCAGCTGCCCCGCCTCGTCATACCCCACGTATCCGGGAGGCGCTCCGATGATGCGGGAGACCGAGTGCTTTTCCATGAACTCGGACATATCCAGACGGATCAGTGTTTCGGGGCTGTCGAAAAGATCGGCGGCAAGCGTTTTCACAAGCTCGGTCTTGCCCACGCCCGTGGGGCCTGCAAAAATAAAGGAGACCGGCTTGCGCTTGTAGGAAACGCCGGCGCGATTGCGCTTAATGGCGCGGGCGACGGCCTCAACGGCCTGATTTTGTCCGATGATGCGCTTCTTGAGACGCTCCTCAAGACCCGAAATGCGCTTGAACTCGTTTTCGCTGATATTGGCGGCAGGAATCCCCGTCCAGATCTCGATGACCTGGGCCAGATTCTCCTCGGTCATGCAGACCTTTCCCAGATCCGGCTCGATCTGTGCAAGGCGCTCTGCCAGCTGCAGCTCCTTTGCCTTGATGCGCGCAAGATCCTCAAAACGCTGCTTCTCGGATTGCTCGTCATTGGCAAGATCTGCCTCTAAGGCCTCCCGTTTCTCTTTTTCGCGCAACATTTGTTCTTTTATTTCATAACTTTCGTTCATAACAGAGCTGTTGAGCGAAAGCTCTGCGGCGGCCTCATCCAAAAGGTCAATGGCCTTATCCGGCAGGTATCTGTCGGTAATATAGCGCTCGGAAAGCACCACGGCGCGGCGCAGGATATCATCGGAAATATGAACGCCGTGAAATTCCTCGTAGTAATGCTTGATGCCCTTCAGCATTTCCACGGCATCGTCCACGGAGGGCTCGTTCACGGTGACGGGCTGGAAACGGCGCTCCAGCGCGGTGTCCTTTTCGATATATTTGCGGTACTCCGTCAGCGTGGTGGCACCGATGATCTGCACCTCGCCGCGCGAGAGCGCGGGCTTGAGAATATTGGCGGCGTTCGTGCCTCCCTCTGCGTTTCCGGTGCCCACGATATTGTGCACCTCGTCGATCACAAGGATGATATTTCCCGCCTCGGTCACCTCGTTCAAAAGTCCCATAATACGGCTTTCAAACTGGCCGCGGAACTGCGTGCCCGCTACCAGCGCGGTCATGTCTACCAGATACACCTCTTTGCCGCGCAATTTGTACGGCACGTCATTGTCAGCCAAACGCTGTGCAAGCGCCTCCGCGATCGCGGTCTTGCCCACACCGGGCTCACCGATCAGGCAAGGATTGTTCTTTTGTCTGCGCGAAAGGATCTGGATGACGCGCGCCAGTTCCCTGTCGCGTCCCACGATGCGGTCCAATCTCCCCTCCGCCGCGCGGCGGGTCAGATTCCGACAGTAGGTCTCCAAAAGCTTGCGCTTTTTCTCCTTGGGTGCCTTTTCCTTCTTTTTTTGCTTTTCCCCGTCCTTTTCCTCCTCGGCACTTTCCTCCTTGGGATTGCCGAAAAGGCCGCTTTCGCGGAAGAGCTTCGGGAAATCGATGGCCGGCGCGCCGCCGTCCTCATTATCATCGCTGTCGCTCGGCAACCCACCTTGGATCAGTCCGTTGATCTCCTCTTCCAGATTTTCCATCTGCTCAGGGGAAATACCAAGCTTGCCGATCACGTTTCCCATCATCTGATCGGTGGGCAACCCCAATTCTTTGGCGCAACGGATGCAAAGTCCCTCGGTCTTGCGCTGTCCGTTTTCCACCTTGGTCACAAACACGGTTGCCACGCGCTTGTTACACTTGGAACACATCATCATAATTATATATACCTTTCTTGCTCATTCAAATTCAACGTAAATGGCCTTTGCATCGTACGCCACGCGCAAGGCGCTTTTGCTCACACTCCAGAAGGAGGTTGCCCCCGGCTCGCATGCAACGGTCGAGGACGTCTGATCGCCAAGGTGCAATCTCACGATCTGCGCGTCGCAAAGAAGAAAGACGTACTCGCCCGAAAACGTGGCACGCTCCACCTTTCCCTGCCATGCGGCATCATACACGGTGTCACCGTCTGCATCCAGAAAAACGATGCGGTTGTTGCCGTGTAACGCGTCCTCTTCAAGGAGAAGCAGCACACCCGCCTCGCTTACTTCAAAAGAAAGCGGCACGCCCGCCCCGAAGCCGATTTCTCCTCTTACGTCGCCGTCCGGATCAAGCACGCGCAAGGAGTTGTTGCCAAGCACGGCAAGATGGCGATGATCGGTAAAGGAAATGCGGAGTGCAAGCTCTTCGCACGCGACGCTGTAAAGCGGTTGCTCGTCGCCGATGCGATAGCATTCCACCACACTTTTCGCGATGCCGTTCTCGGTCGAAATACCGGAGCAGGCCACGTATTTTCCATTCTCGGAAATGGCGACGTCCGTGGTCGCGCTACCGCGCATGAAGCGCTGGATCAGATTGAAATTGGCATCGTACAGCAATATTTGCGACAGATGCGTGTCACTTGTCGTCACTACGGCAAAATGCCCCGTATCCGCGGCACAAACGGCCAGAATAGGGAAAGCGGTCTTCCCCTCAAACAATACCTTGTACGCGTTGGTCACGGTAAAGCTTGTTGTGGCGAAATCGTACGCGATCAGATATTTTTGCGAGCTTGCCGCGCGCGGTGACGTCAGCGTCATCGGCACGTCCAACAGTCGCTCACCGTCAGGGGAATAGATCTCCACCCCGCCCGAGGACACCACGGCCACGCCATCACGGTATGCGCAAGCCACGCGCTCGCCCTCTTCATACGTATAAAAAACGTCGCGATAGTCAGAGGAAAGGAAGGAGGAGACCGAGCGAAGATCCATTCCAAAGCTGTAAATGCTGTTTTGTGTAAAGGCCTGCGCGCCAATCGCCATGAAAACGATCACAAAAAGCGGCAGGGCGATCAAAAGGACGCGAAAAGCCAGCGTATAGGCATCCGCCGGATGCGACCAGTATCCCGTTTTTTTTGGCTCTTTTTGTGTTGGCGTTGTCTCGGTTGCGGGCGGCAATGCCAAGGGCTGCTTGGAAGCTTTGCTCATCTGCGCTCTCCTTTCTGTGTTAATTGCGATACGTCACCCGATCCAGATACAGACCGCACGCGGGAGCTGTGCTCCCCGCCTTGGTGCGATCCTTCTCCCGCAGCACGCGCAACACGTCCTCGGGAGTCATGCGCCCTGCGGCCACCGCCGCCAGCGTTCCGACCATGATCCGTACCATATTATAAAGAAATCCGTCCGCACGCACGCGGAAGGAGATCAAATCCCCCTTTCGCGTCACGGTGGCAGACATTACGTGCCGTACGGCATCCTTCGGTGCCGTGTCCGCGCCCACCGCGCGGAAAGCGGAAAAATCCTGCTTCCCCACAAAATGAGCGGCCGCCGCTTGCATCGCGGCAAGCGCCGCCCCGTCAATGGGGGTGGGAATGTGCCAGGCGCGCCCCTCAAAGAAGGGGTTTCTCTCGCGCCCGTTATAGATTAGATACTCATATTCCTTGCTTTCCACGCCGTAACGGGCGTGAAAATCCAAGGGCACCTCCTCGGCCGAAAGGACGGAGATGTCCTCCGGCAAATGCGCGTTCATGGCGCGCGGAATACGTACTGCGGGAATGGAGGTCTGTAAAAAGCACTCCCCTTTTTTTGTTACGGTGGCGCAAAAGCCGCGCGCGTGCACGCCGCTGTCGGTGCGACTGCACCCCACCACGTCGCAGGGGTAGCCGAAAAGCGCCTCTGCGGCCTTGTTCAGCATCTCCTGCACGGTGACGCCGTTGGGCTGCACCTGATAGCCGCAATACGCCGCACCGTTATAGCAGATCGTCAAAAGAATTTTCTTTTGCATACGCACCTCACGGCATCGTATAACCGATGCCAAGACGGTTCAGATACAGGATACCCGCGCCAAAGCCAATCACCAGCAACAACGCCGCAAAATCGCGAAAATGTAGGTGCGGCACCGTCATTTTCGTTCTTCCGGAGCCCCCGCGATAACAACGGCATTCCATGGCTGTCGCCAGTTCCTCCGCACGGCGGAAGGCGGAAACGAAAAGCGGAATGAGGATCGGGATCAAGGCCTTTGCGCGCTTGATCAGCCCGCCGTGTGCAAAATCCACGCCGCGCGCCTTTTGCGCGTTCATGATCTTGCCCGTTTCCTCGGAAAGTAGCGGGATAAAGCGCAGTGCGATCGTCATCATCATGGCGAACTCATGCACAGGAACGCGGATCAAGCGCAAGGGAGCAAGCAAGCTCTCCAGTGCGTCGGTCAGCGCGATGGGGGTGGTGGTATAGGTCAGAAACAGACTGGTGCCCATGATCAGCACAACGATGCGCAGCAGCATAAACGCCGCGCTATACAGCCCCTCCACGTAAATTTGCAGCTTCCACCAGGCAAAAAGCAGATTTTCACCCTTCACAAAAAACAGATTCAACACGGCCGTGAAGCACATGATGAAAAGGATGGGGCGTATTGCGCGCAGAATGACGCGCAACGGAATACGTGCCAGAAGGATCAGCACAAGGGCGGAAAACGCCAGCGCCGCAAAGGAAAGCACGTTTTTGCAAAGGAAGGTGCAAACGATATATAAAATAGCAAGGATCACCTTCATCCGCGCATCCAGACGGTGCACGGGTGAGGAGACGGGATAATACTGTCCCAATGCAATACTACTCATTTCTGATATCCTTTACTTGTTCTCAAAGCAGATTTTCAATGGCGCGCAGGGCGGCTTCCACGGTGTAGATCCCCTTGGGCAATCTGACGCCGCGTGCGGCAAGCAAGAGCGCCAGATGCGTGATCTGCGGCACGTCAAGCCCCACGGAGCGCAATTCCTCGGCATGCGCAAACACCTCGTCGCGCGAGCCCGCAAGAAAGACCTTGGCGTGCGCCATCACCACGATATCGTCACAGTAAACGGCCATATCCTCCATACTGTGACTCACGATGATCACGGTGGCCCCCGTTTTGTGTCCGTAATCCGCAACGGCCTGCAAAATGATATCGCGACCGCGCGGGTCAAGCCCTGCCGCGGGCTCGTCAAGTACCAATACCTCGGGGCGCATGGCCATCACGCCCGCGATCGCCGCACGGCGCTTCTGCCCGCCCGAAAGGTCAAAGGGAGATTTATCAAGATCGGCGGCAGTAAGCCCCACGATCTCAGCCGCTTCCGCCACACGGGCGCTGATCTCCTCCTCGGAAAGGCCCATATTGCGCGGGCCGAAGGCAATGTCGGCGCGTACGGTCTCCTCAAAGAGCTGATATTCGGGATACTGCATCACAAGTCCCACGCGAAAACGGATGTCGCGCATTTTCTTGGGATTTTCCCAAATATCCTTGCCGTCCAGTAAAATACGCCCCTCGCTCGGCTTTTCCAAGCCGTTGAAAAGCTGTACCATCGTGGATTTTCCGGAGCCGGTATGTCCGATGATGCCCGTAATGCTTCCCTCGCGCACGGTAAGGCATACGTCGTCCAATGCCTTTACGGCAAAGGGCGTACCCGGCTCATAGGTGTAAGATACGTGTTCAAGCGTTACCCTTGCCATGATGCTCCTCCAATGCGCGGCAGATCATCTCTGCACATTCTTCCGTGGTCACGGGCTCACCGTCGATCACAAGCCCCTTCTTGCGCAGCGCGTGCACAAGCGAGGTACACTGCGGCACGTCAAGTCCCGTTGCGACAAGCTCCTCCGCTCTTGCAAAGACCTCAAAGGGCTTGCCGTCCATCAGCACCTTCCCCTCGTCCAGCACGATCACGCGGTCGGCGCGCGCCGCCTCGTTCATATAGTGCGTGATGGTGATCACGGTGATGCCGCGCTCACGGTTCAGCTTTTCAAAGGTCTCCACCACCTCGCGCCGTCCCACGGGGTCCAGCATCGCGGTGGACTCATCAAAGATCATGCAGTTCGGCATCATCGCAATGATGCCCGCGATAGCCACGCGCTGCTTTTGACCGCCCGAGAGACGGTGCGGCTCGGATTTGGCAAAATTACTCATACCGACGGCGGCAAGCGCCTCATCCACGCGGCGGCGGATCTCCGCGCTCGGCACGCCGAGGTTTTCGGGGCCGAAGGCAACGTCCTCCTCCACGATGGTGGCAACCAGCTGGTTGTCGGGATTCTGGAACACCATTCCCACCTCGCGACGCAGGGCGTACACGTCATCCTCGGTAAGCTCCGGGGAGGTCAGCTCGCGCCCCGCGACCCAAAGCTCACCCGAATCCGGCTCCAGGATCATATTCAAAAGCTTGGCAAAGGTGGATTTTCCCGAGCCGTTGTGCCCGAGGATTGCCACGTATTCCCCTTTTTGAATTTCAAGCGAAAGACCGCGCAACACGGAAACGGGCTCCTGCCCTTCCTCCTTGTACGTGTAATACAGATCCTTCGCACGAATAAATGCTTCCTTCATTCTCTAACCTCACAGCTCCCAACGGGCAGAGGCGCCCGCGGGCAAAAATGCGCCCGTTTGCTTGACGGGAATGCCAAGCTCGCCTGCGGTGCAGGTGCCGCCGAAGCGACTTTTGACACGCAGCTCCAGAATATAGCTCATCGCCAGAGGGGAAAGCCCCGTGGTGTAAGAGTTGATCAAGAAAAACAGCGGCTCGGGAGAGAGGAGCTTCGCCGCAAGCGTGACAAGCTCATCCACGCACTCCTCGATCTTCCACACCTCACCCGAGGGGCCGCGCCCGTAGGAGGGCGGGTCCATGATGATCGCATCGTAAAAATGCCCGCGCTTGATCTCGCGCTCGACAAACTTCTTGCAATCGTCCACGATGTAGCGAATCGGCGCCTCGGCAAGGCCGGAAAGACGCGCGTTTTCCTTCGCCTGCGCGACCATCCCCTTGGCGGCATCCACGTGCACCACGCTGGCACCCGCCTTGGCCGCGGCGATCGTCGCACCGCCCGTATAGGCAAACAGATTCAGCACCTTGATGGGGCGTCCCGCGCGGCGGATCTTTTCCGAGAACCAGTCCCAGTTGGCGGCCTGCTCCGGGAAAAGACCCGTGTGTTTAAAGCCCATCGGACGGATCAAAAATTTGAGATCGCCATAGGCGATGTTCCATTGCTCGGGCAAGCGGCTGTTCTTCCAGCCGCCACCGCCCGCCGAGGAGCGACGATAGGTTGCATCCGCCTTTTTCCATGCGGGGTGCTTGGCGGCATCGCGCCACAGGATCTGCGGATCCGGGCGCACCAGAATATATTTTCCCCAACGCTCCAGTCGCTCTCCGTCAGAGGCGTCCAGAAGCTCGTAATCCTGCCAATTATCACAAATCCACACGTCGGTGTTCTCCTTTATCGGTTAAAATATTGCGCAATGCGCGAGGGGCCGCAATGCCCGTGACATACGGCGATCGCCAACGCATCTGCTGTATCGTCGGGCTTTGGGGGCGCGGGCAAGCGCAGAATGTTCGTCACCATAGCGATGACCTGCTTTTTTTCCGCCTTGCCGTATCCCACCACCGCCTGCTTGACCTGCATCGGGGTGTATTCCGCGATTTTGAGCCCCTTTTGCTCGCCGCAAAGCAGCACGATGCCGCGTGCCTCGGCCACGCGGATGCCGGTGGTGATGTTGTTGGTGAAAAAGAGCTCCTCCACGGCCATTTCCGCGGGATTGAAATGATCGATGATCGCGTTCAATTGCTTATAGATCATCGCAAGCCGTTCCTCAGTCCTTGTACCTGCGGGTGTCTGGATCGAGCCGTAGCCAAGCGTCTTGAACCGCCCGCCCGCATAATCCACCACGCCCCAGCCAACAATGGCAAGGCCCGGGTCAATTCCCAAAATAACCATAGCGCTCCTTTCCGACAAACACTGCCCCAATCATAATTTCTCTTTATTATAACATAAAAATCTGTTTCCGTCAAACATTTTGAAAAAATATTATTTTATATTTACTTCTTTGAAATTTTATGTTATAATTTACTTAATAACGTGAAAGGAGCGTGCCGATGCAGATCCTCAAAATTCTACCCGATATGGTGCTTGAGCTCAAGAAGCCGCACCCGTGCGGTGAGCGCCGCTTCCGCGTGTTGCGCGTGGGCAGCATCTGCCGTGTTGTCTGCCTTGGATGCGGACGCGACATGGATCTGGATCGCATCAAGCTGGAACGCGCCGTCAAGCGCATCGAGCCCGCCCCTACCGACACCCCGTAAGGAGATTACTATGTTTTATTATATCAAAGGCCCCCTGGCCGTGCTCAAGCCGAATTTCGCCGTGATCGATGCCGGCGGCGTGGGCTATAAGATCACCATTGGCGAGCGCACGCACACCGCGCTTGTCGGAAAAACCGAGGCCAAGCTTTTCACGCATCTTGCCGTGCGCGAGGACGGACAGGAGCTGTTCGGCTTTCTCACGGAACAGGAGCTTGACACCTTCCTGTTGCTGACCAGCGTGTCCGGCGTGGGCCCGAAGGGTGCCATCGCCGTGCTTTCGCATTTCACCCCCGAGCAATTCGTGATGGCCGTTTGCACCGAGGACAAAAAGGCCATTGCCAAGGCAAGCGGCATCGGCCCCAAAATTGCCGCGCGCATCATTCTGGAACTGCACGATAAGCTGGCCGCCGGCAGCGCCAATCCGGATCTTGGCGGTGATTTTGCCGCCGTTCCCCTGCCGCAGGCAGCCGCCCCCGCAGGCGGTGCCATGGCAGACGCGCAGGAGGCGCTTCTTGTGCTTGGCTACAACCGTACCGAAATTCTGCGCGCCCTTGCGGGTGTGGACACTGCAGGACTTTCCTCCGAGCAGATCATCCGCGCCGCGCTGAAAAAACTGATGTAAGGAGGACAGATCATGGATTTCACCAACGATTTTGCCGAATTTGACTTTGAAAACCGCATCATGTCCACCTCCGAAACACACGGTGACACCGAGCCGGACGTTTCCCTTCGCCCGCAGACGCTTGCCGACTACGTCGGTCAGGAAAAGGCAAAGGAAAACCTGAAGATTTATATCGACGCCGCCAAAAAACGCGGCGATTCGCTGGATCACGTGTTGCTTTACGGCCCTCCCGGCCTTGGTAAGACCACGCTTTCCAACATCATTGCAAACGAAATGGGCGTAAATATCCGCGTGACCTCCGGCCCCGCCATTGAAAAACAGGGTGACCTTGCGGCACTGCTCACCAACCTTTCGGAGGGTGACGTGCTCTTCATCGACGAGATCCACCGTCTCTCCCGCTCGGTGGAGGAGGTGCTTTACCCCGCCATGGAGGACTACGCGCTGGACATCATCATCGGCAAGGGCCCTTCCGCACGCAGTATCCGCATCGATCTGCCCAAATTCACGCTGATCGGCGCGACCACGCGCGCAGGACAACTGAGCACCCCCTTGCGCGACCGCTTCGGCGTGGTGCTGAAGCTGGAGCTTTACACCCCCGAGGAGCTTGCCGCCATCGTGCGCCGCAGTGCCGACATTCTGGGCGTTTCGCTCTCCGAGGACGGCGCGATCGAGATCGCCTCTCGTTCCCGCGGCACGCCGCGTATTGCCAACCGCCTTCTCAAGCGTGTGCGCGACTTCGCGCAGGTCAAGGGCGACGGTGCCATTACCTCCGAAATTGCCAATTATGCCCTGCAAAAGCTGGAGATCGACAAGCTGGGTCTGGATGCCGTCGACCGCCATATGCTATCCTCTATCATCAAGTTCTATGACGGCGGCCCCGTGGGTCTGGAAACGCTTGCCGCCACCATCGGTGAGGAGGCCGTCACGCTGGAGGACGTGTACGAGCCGTATCTGATGCAGATCGGCTTCCTTTCCCGCACGCCGCGTGGGCGTTGCGTCACACGCCGCGCCTTCGAGCACCTCGGTATTCCCTACCACGCCCCCAACCGCCCGGGCGAGCAGCTGACCGTCTTTGACGACGGATTGATATAAACAAAAAGGTCACCGCAAAGGACGTGCAAAATTAGCGGAGAAATTATAGTCAGTTGGTTCATATGGCGCAGGTTTGATTCGCAGTAAACAAATAATTAACGCCGACAGTTTTTTAGAAATCTGTCGGCGTTTGCTATTCGATAAATTGGAATTTGATTACTTGGTTGCTTTTTTAACAGAGCCAATAAACTTCTCGCAAATGATACCTGCCAATGTAAGGCAAACAAATACAACAACCCAAATTATCCATAGATTATTTGTAGTTCCGCCGCCCACATCAACACCATCGGTTTGAAAAATCACACCTGCAATAAAACCTGCAATATATGCAAAGGCAGTGCAAATGGGGGTTATTTTGCCTTTAAAGAAAAAAGAAATTGCCACAGGAATCAATCCAACAATGAATAAACAAGCAGGCAATCCTATGTTTCCGTGAATATCAAAGAATACATATCTACATAGCATAAAGCCAATGAAAAGCACAAACAATGAAAGCAAATGAACAATTATATTTTTCTTGTTTAACATACAATCACACTCCTTTGCCAAATTCTTATTTATCGTTCCGTTTTATCGCCAGTTTTGCCTTTGTATTACAAAGGCACAGGGCAAAGCCCATACCCCTAAAGATGCACGAGCGCGTCCAAAGGCTCCCTTGTGTAAAGGGAGCTGTCGCGTTAGCGACTGAGGGATTGTTTCCTGCTATTTTAGGTTTTTTTGCAATCCTTCCGTCAGCCTTCGGCTGCCACCTCCCTTTACACAAGGGAGGCTTTTTGTTAGCCCCATTATAACACAAATCGGCAGAGAAAACAAGTTCTCTGCCGAAGTTTTGTGCCCGCCTATTTCTCCGCTAAGAATGCAGAGAGAACGCGGTGACCTTTTTGTTTATATCAAGGTTGCGGCAAAGCCCGCTGTATCCAACACGTACTTATCTGCATCCTTGCCGCAAAGCTCGGCGCTGACAAGAACAGCCCCCGCCTCGGCCGAGGAGAAGGTCAGAAGCACGTACACGTCATCCCCTTGCGCCACGGTGGTCAGCAAATAGGTCTGATTGTTGCAAAGCTTGCGCGTGCTCTCGCCGTTTGTTACGAACACGGCCTTGGTTGCATTCAGGCGCAGCGTCACCGCGCGGATCTCTGCACTGAATTCGGAAAGATCCAACGTATAATACTGCGCGTTTTCTCCAAAAACCTTAACGCCAAGGAGAGCGGCACCGGGCTCGGCGCCCTCAAACACAAGCATAAGTCCGACGGGAGCCGATGCTGCCACACCGCGCACGTACTCGCTCGTGCAGGAAAGCGGATGCTCGTGCATCCCGTTGTAAGCAAGCGAAAGCGCGCCCGATAGCTTGAGCACAGCTTTTTCCACCGTAAGAGAGAGCGTCATATCTCCCACCACGGTAAAGTTCCCGTTTGTCGAAGGAAGCGCGCGGAAGCTGACCATTTGCCCCGTGCAAAGCCCGATCTGCCCGACCGTGCCCTCCAGCGTGAAGGTCTCTCCCTCGGGGATCTGTGCAAAATCGGCGTGGGTGAGGTGTAAGGTCAGCCGATTGGTGGCATCAAATAGCTTGGAAGCACGATGATCGGAAAGCGCGGAAAGATCCAACACACACGGCAGGATCGTGGCGGTATACCCCTCGGTAAGGCAATAATTCTCTGCCCCTTCGCCCGTGAAGGAAACGCCGTTTTCCGACAGGACACTGCCGGCATCCTTGCCCTCAAAGCGAAGCGTGACACTAAGACGCTCCTCGCCCACACCTGTGGGAAGCGAAAGCGCGATCTCGCTTTGAGCGCAGTAAGGCACGGTTGCGGGAGGTGTGAAGGGGGCGGGAGCGACCGCGAGACGCAAGGAAAGTGCGCCCTCAAAGGCGTAATTGGAATTGAGCGAGGATCTGACCGTGGCGGACACCTCAGTCACGTCGCACACGTCAACGATACCCGTGGAAAGCACCAACGTACTGCTCTCGTCGCTCAGAAAACCGCCGTGCACGCTCTGATCCAAGAAAACCGAAACAAGATCCGTGCCGTCATACACCTTGGCGGCGCTCAGCGCGTCAAGCGTGGACAGATCAAGGACCTTCGGCAAAATGCGTGCCGTATAATCGGGGTGCATCACGTAGTTTTCCGCGCGTTCGCCAATGATCTGAACGTAGCTGACGGGTGCGCCAACGTTACAATGCTCAAAGGTGACCGCATAGCCGATCTTATCGTTCTCCACTGCGGGCACGTTTTCCACCGTAAATACGGAAGCGCCGCTGTAGCGAAATTCATCCCTTGCAAGGGGCGTGATCACGAAGGGCGTAATGGAAAAGAGCGCCGTGGCCTCACCGACGAAGGTACTGGTACCGTCCTCTACGGTCTTCACCACCAATTTGTAGTCGCCAACAAAGGTGGGAGGGGTTGAAAGCTGCACGTACGTATCCCCGTTTTGCTTGTACCAGAAATAATCCACGCGGGGATCACTGTCCAGATTGGACGTGTATGTGGGATAGATGGCGGGCTTTCCGTCATAGGTTTTGGAAAGTCCCTCGGTATTGATGTAAATTTCGATCGCCTGCGACGGCGTAGCAGCGGTGCCCTCTGAGCCGTAGCGCGCACTTATGAGCACTGCCCCGTACGCCTCGCCCGCACAAGCGCACAACAAAAACAGGAAACAAATTCCCACACACAAAAGCAAAATTTTTCTTTTCATAAAGAACCTCCTTACGGCACAGCCGCAATTCATCATTCTTTATTGTATCACATTTACCCCCGCTTTTCAATAGATTTTCCCCTTTTTCCAAGCTTTGCAAAGAAAGCGCGTGCGCGCCGCCATACAAATAAAAGCGCTTCACGCATTTCTTTTGCCAGCACAAGCGGGGCAAGAAGCAGAAAAAAGACGGACAGCACGTGGCTTCGCCGTGCAAAAAGTACGCCTCCGAGGAAAAACAGGACAAGGGCGCCAAAGCTTTTCCCGAAAAAGCGCGGAAAAGCAAGCTCGCGCGACGTATGCCGCAAGCGAAGGAAAAAAAGTCCGCCGAAGGAGAGCGCTCCCGCGCAGGCCGCCCCCATTGCGCCCCCCTTCGGAATCAGCCAAAAACAAAACAGCAGGTGCAAGAGAGCACCGCTAAAGATCGTCCGAAAAGAAGCCGCAGAGCGCATGTGCAACGTATAAATACTGTCCAGAAAGTGGGCCAGCGCCGCACACACCGCCCCGAGCGAGAGAAGCGGCAGAAGCGTGACGGCATCCTCATACCCCCGCGCCAAAAAAAGCGGCACCAGCGAAGGGGCGGCAACACCGAGCAACACACCAAGCAGGATCATAAAGGGCAGAAAAAGCGCATAGATCCTGCCGAAAAGTGCACCCTTATCCCCTTCCTCGCGGATCGCGGCGTAATGCCAGACCTCCAAAAAAATGCCGCTTGCAAACCCGATCAACGCGGGAAAGCGCCCCGCCGCCGCGTAAACCCCCAGCGCGCTTTCCCCATGATAATGCAGAAGAATATACCGCTCGGCCGAGCTCATTACCCAGAAAAGCAAGGCCGTCGGGATCAGCGGGAGCGCAAAGCGCAGCATTTTTCGGAGCAAGGGCGCACGCGCCCTTTTTTCCTCGCGCATCCAAGGCAACAAAAGGATCAGTAACACCAAAAACGTGATCAGATCCCCCAAGATCACCCCAAGCAAATAACCGCGCGCGCCCCATCCCCATCGCAAAAGGAATAAAACCTGTAAAAGCACCGTCAACACGGCACAAAAGCACTGTTGCAGGGAAAAAAGGCCGAAAGCCCCCTTGGCGCGCAGTATCTGCGCCCCCATACTGTGCAAAACCGAAGAAAATATATAGGCAAGCAAAAGCCCGCGATAGCCACCACTCATTCCCGCAAGTGCGCCAAGGGGCAACAAAAAAAGCGTGAACAAAAAGCCGAAAAGCATCAAAATGCCTCCCACAAAGACGCTTCCCTCCTCCCCTTGTGCGACGAAACGGAAAAGCGCCTGCGGCGCGTAGCAGGAGGCCACGGGAATGAGCAACACCGCAGTGGTCACAAAAATTTCCACCGTTCCGAACTCCGCAGGAGTCAGCGCCGCCGTGTAAAGCGGCAGCAGCAGCATGGAAAGCAGCTTACATAGTGCAGCGCCGCCCCCCAGCAACAGCGTATTGGAAAATAAGCGTCCTTCCCGTGACATAAAAATTCCTCCCGCGCAAAATCTCACTTTTAATATGCACAGATCACGCGGTGAAAACATCAAGAAGTTTTTAACTGAAAACGAAAAAAGCCGCATATGCGGCTTTTTTCAGTTGATGACCCTACCCTCCTCCACGAAAAAGGGCAACGAGGGGTGTCCCGCAAGCGAAACGTTGCCCCCAAGTATCACATTTTTGTCCAGAATTGTGCCGCTGATGCGCGCATTCCCCGAAAGCATGCTGCGCTCTAAGAGCACAGCGTTTTCCACCACGCAATTCGCCCCGACGTGCACCCCTCTGAAAAGCACGGAATTGACGACCTTGCCCTCGATCACACAGCCGTCCGCGATCAGCGATCTTTGCACCTCGGCGCCCTTCCCGTATTTCACGGGCGGCAGGTTCTGCGCCTTGGTCAGAAGCGGCGTTCTGCTGTTCTCCATCAGGGTGCGGCGCACCTCGACGTCGCTTGCCAGCAGCATGTGCAAACGATAGTAATCCGACACGGAATGCAAACGGAAAAAGCGCTCCGAGAACCGATAGCTGCCCACGTTGCCGCGCGCCGCCTCCCGCCGCACCGCTTCCCCATAGAAGGAGGCCGTGCGCTCTTCCTCCGCACGCCGCAAAAGCTCGCGCAAAAAATCGGTGCGCGCGATCCACACGTGAAGCGAGCCGTAATCGCCAAGTCCTTCCCCTTCGGCACTTCCCACCGTCATGGGCAGACCGCTTTTTTTGTGCGCCTGTACGAATGCGGAAAAATCCGGCATTCCGACCGCGTCGCAATCACAGCAAAGCACGTGTTCCTCCTCCATGCGCTCGACCATGCCGCGCACGCTGACAAGCGTGCGCATCCGCGACTCATAGCTCTCGGCAGGATTGGCATAAGCGGCATTGTAAGGCGGCAAAATGTGGATGCCGCCGTTGTGACGCGCGAGATCCCAATCCTTACCCGAGCCGATGTGCTCCATCAAGGATTGATAATTGTGGTGCGCCACCACGTAAATGCGCGTAATTCCCGTTCCCACCATGGCAGAAAGCGGAAAATCGATCAGGCGATACCGCCCGCCGAAGGGCACCGCCCCCGTGGTGCGCTTCCCCGTCAGCGGAGAGAGCTCCGTATCATGCAAATTGGATAAGATCAACCCCGCCACGCTCATGCTTCCGTCCCCCTTCCGATCACGGTCAGTTTTTCCTTTTCCCCAATGACAGCACCCTTTGCCACCGTCACCATTTCATCCAGAATACTGTGCACCACCGTTGCACCCTTTTCCACGTGCGCGCCGTTCATCAGAACGCTGTCGATCACACACGCACCCTCCTCTACCACCACGTCGGGGGAAAGCACCGAGCGCTCTACGCGCCCGTCGATGCGGCACCCCTGCGACAGAATGCTTTCCTGCACGGAGCCGTGCGCGCCGACGTATTGCGGCGTACTGCCGTCACTGCGTGAAAAAATGCGTCCGTTCCCCCGAAAAAGGTCGAAGGCAGGGTGCTCGCCGATCAGATCCATATTCGCCTGCCATAAGCTTTCCAGCGTTCCCACGTCGCGCCAATATCCCGCAAAGCGGTGCACGGCAAGCCGTCCGCCCTCCCGCAGCATGGCGGGAATGACGTTTTTGCCGAAATCGTTTTTCGAGGATCTGTCTGCCTCGTCCGCCTCCAGATACCGAAACAGATATTCCGTGTTGAACACGTAAATGCCCATAGAGGCAAGCGTGCTTTTCGGCTCCTTCGGTTTCTCCTCAAAATCCGTAATGAAGTCGTTCTCGTCTGCTGAAAGAATGCCGAATCGGTTTGCCTCGTCGATCGGTACGTCAATGACGGCGATCGTGCAATCGGCGCGCTTTTCCTTGTGCTGCTCGATCAGGGCGCGATAATTCATCCGATAGATGTGATCGCCCGACAGCACCAATACGTATTTGGGGGCATAGCGCTCCAAAAACTGCCTGTTCTGCCAGACGGCGTTGGCGGTGCCGTGATACCAATCTCCACCGCGCTTGGCCTTGTAGGGCGGCAGGATCTGCACCCCACCGAAATTGCGGTCCAGATCCCATGGCTGTCCGTTTCCGATATATTCGTTCAACAAAAGCGGCTGATACTGCGTCAGCACCCCGACCGTATCAATACCGGAATTGGCACAGTTGGAAAGCGTGAAATCCACGATACGGTATTTTCCGCCGAAGGGCACCGCGGGCTTTGCCAGATACTGCGTCAAGGGCTGTAAGCGGCTCCCCTCACCGCCCGCCAGCAGCATCGCTACACATTCTTTTTGTTTTCTCATAGATACCCCTTTCAAAAGTACTCTTACTATTATGTTACTGTCGAAATGGTAAAATTATGCGGATTTCGTATTTTTGGTACTTGTGCGGAATATTTTAATAATCTTTCGGAAGATTTTATATTGACACCCCCGTGATATTATGTTAAACTGCAATCAAAGATTGCAAATACGGAGGCATGACATGAAAACGCTCAGCTTGGCACAACACCGTGCGCGAATCGAAAATATCCGCACGGCCGAGGAAAGCAACAAAAAATATCTGCGCCGCAAGCGCATTCACGATTATCTGTCGGGGCAGGCGATCTATAACCTTGGGGAATATCCCGCCCCCTTTTCCATCGCGCCCACGGAATACGATCACGCGCTGCTTGCCGATCTTGCCGAAAACGGCGTAAAGCTGATCCAGATCCACGAGGAGTGGAACGACAGCATCCGCCGCCTTGGCGCGGACAAATTTTCCTGCCACGATGCGCAAGGGATGAAGGAATTTATCAAATTGTGTCACTCCTTCGGCATCAAGATCATCCCCTACGCCTCCACCGGCTTTTTCCATGAGTTTGACCCCGATTTTACGGAGGAATTCTGCCGCGCCGACTCGCGGCTTCGTCAATTGTATTTTTCCTACCGCTTAGGCTTCGCGGGCAGTGAAAAATGGCGCGCGTATATGCTGCCGCGCATGATGAAGATCCTGGACGATTACGAATTTGACGGGCTTTACAACGATATGGGCTACGACGGCAAACGCTTTGCCCGCTATGAGGCAATCAAGCGCGGCTCGCTGGATTTTTCCCTGCCCTACGATCCCATTGTGGAGGATCTGCTTGCCGCCGTTTACGGCGAGATCAAATCCCGCGGCGGCGTGTATAAGGTGCATTTTGACCGCAACAGCGCCCCGCCCGTGAAGGAAAAGATCTATGATTATCTCTGGATCGGTGAGGCGATGGAAAACACCGAGATCGGCACGGGAAAGCTTTACGAGGACTACGTGGTGCCTTGCCCCGATTTCGGCTTTAACACCGATCCCGCCCATATGAATTGCAATTTTGAGTATCACTATGCAAGAACCATTCCATTCCTGCAGTTCCCGCTTCTCACGCGCGGCAGACCGATGACGGGAAAGCGTGCGCTGGAAAATATCCCCTATTACGGCGAAAAAACACCGCGTACCGAGTACGGCTTTTACCTTTTGGCGCACGAATATGCGAAAGCACATCCGAACGGCCCGCACGTTTACAGCACGTGGTCCTCGATTCCGCCGCTGGAGGGCGATTACGAGGCATGGAAGCGCTACCACGCGCTGTACGCCCCGATGGTGGAGGAGAATTCCGTCGCTTACATCGAGCTGCGCGAGTGCCGCGAAATTCTTTCCGACATTCCCGAAAAGGTCTATATTTCCATGTTTGTCAACGAGCAAAAATATCTCGTTGTCTCCAACTTTACGGGCAAAAAGTACACCTTGACCCTCGCCGACACTTGGACTGACCGCGAAACTAAAATACAAAGCAAGACCTTCACCGTAAAGAATGAAAGCATCATTTTCTTGCAAAAATAAGGAGGCAGTATGAAAAATCTGACACTGGAGCAGCACCGCGCGCGCATTGAAAACATCCGCACAGCTGAGGAAAACAACAAAAAATATCTGCGCCGCAAGCGCATTCACGAATATTTGGCAGGACAGGCCACCTACAACCTTGGGGACTACCCAAAAAAGTTCTCCATCGCCCCCACCGAATACGATTACGAGCTGCTTGGCAAGCTGGCGGGTGCGGGTGTGAAGCTGATTCAGATCCACGAGGAGTGGAATGACTCGATCCGTCACCTCGGTGCGGACAAATACTCCTCGCACGATCCGGAAGGATTGCAAAAGTTCGTGGATCTGTGCCACTCGCTCGGCATGAAGATCATCCCCTACATCTCTACCGGCTTTTTCCACGAATTTGACCCCGATTTCACGGAAAAATTCTGCCGTGTACAGCGCCGTCTGCGCGACAACTACTTCTCCTACCGCATCTGCTGGGCGGGCTCGCCCGAATGGCGCGAATACCTCCTGCCCCGCACCTTTGCCGCCCTTGACCGGTACGGCTTTGACGGCATTTACAACGATTGGGGCTACGACGGGCGCTGCTACGCGCGCTATATGGCGATCAAAGAGGGGCGTATCGACAATACCATGCCCTACGATCCCACGCTGGAGGACCTGCTCGGCTTTGTTTATGGCGAGGTCAAAAAGCGCGGCGGCGTTTACAAGATGCACTGCGACCTCAACTACGCCCCGCCCGTCAAGGATAAGGTGTATGATTACCTTTGGATCGGTGAATGTGTGACTGACCCCAAGATCGGTGACGGCAAAAACCACCCCGATTACGTGGTGCCCTGCCCTGACTTTGCGCGCGGCATCTCCGGCAGCTACGAGGCGAATTTCGCCAAGACCATTCCCTTTTTGCAGTTCCCGCTGTTCACCTGCGGTCGCCCCTTGATGGGCGAGCGCGTCACACAAGATGTGCAGTATTACGGCGATCCCAACAACCACGCCACCGACTACGGCTTCAATCACCGCGTGCTCAACTATATGAAGGAGCATCCGAACGGCCCGTACACCTACAGTCTGTGGTCCGCGATCCCGAGCGACCCCAACGAATTCCCCATCTGGAGCAAGTATTTCGCGCTCTATCAGCCGATGGTGGAGGAAAACTCCGTCGCTTATATCGAGCTGCGTGAATGCCTTGACGTGCTCTCTCCCATCCCCGACGAGGTCTATATGTCGATGTTCGTCAATGAGAAAAAGTATCTGGTCCTTTCCAACTTCACGGGCAAGGATTACGAGCTGCAGCTTGCCGAAGTCTGGTGCGATCGCGAAAACGGCACCAAGGCCGCAAGCTTTACGGTGCCCCACGGAAAGATTCTGTTTCTTGAAAAATAAATCGGACACGAATTCATAAATTTTATACCCGATATCCTATAGAATTTCTTTTTTGGATATGATACAATAAAGCATATCCAACAAGGAGGTACCTATGAAGAACTTAACTCTGGAGCAACACCGCGCGCGTATTGAAAATATCCGCAAGGCGGAGCAAAGCAACAAAAAATACTACACAAGACACCGCATTCACGATTATCTTTCGGGTCAGGTCATTTATAATATGGGCGAATACCCCGCCAAATTTTCCATGGCACCCGATGAATATGATTATAACCTATTGAAGGGCTTTGCCGATCAGGGCATCGGTCTTGTCCAGATCCATGAGGAGTGGAATGACAGCATCCGTCGCTTTGGCGGACACAAGTATACCTGCCACGATCCGGAGGGGTTCAAAAAATTCATTGATCTGTGCCACAGTCTGGGGCTGAAGATCATCGCCTACGCCTCCACCGGCTTTCTCGACGAGCGCGATCCCGATTTCACGGAAAAGTTCTGTCGCATCGAAAGCCGCCTTGCGCAAACCTACTTCAACTACCGCAAATGCTGGCTCGGATCCCCCGAATGGCGTCATTATATGTTGCCCTTGACACAGGCTATCCTTGATACATACGAATTGGACGGCCTTTACAACGACCTTGGCTATGACGGTGAGCGTGTGGCGCGCTACGAGGCCATCAAGCGCGGCTCGCTGGATTTCACCGCCCCCTACGATCCGGATCTTGAGGATGCGCTTGGTGCTATTTACGGCGAGATCAAGAAGCGCGGCGGCATTTACAAGCTCCACCGCGGGCACAACGATGCGCCCCCCGTCAAGGATCGCGTGTATGACTATCTTTGGATCGGTGAAAGCATCACGAACCCCGTCATTGGTGCGGGCAAGGAGTACTTGCCCTACATCGTGCCCTGCCCCGACCACGGGCGCGCCGGTGTGGATGCGAGCAACGCGGGCGAGCTTTCCTATATGAAGACCATCCCCTTTATGCAGTTCCCCCTGCTCACCCACGGCAGACCCCGCCGCGGTGCAGGCATTGATCTACCCGGCGTAGAATATTTCAGCAAAACGGGCGTCAAATCCGAGTACGCCTACAACGCGCGCATCCGCGAATATGCCAAGACACATCCCGACGGCCCTCACGTATTAAGCGGCTGGTCTGCCGTTCCCCCGCAGGAGGGCGAATATGAGGTCTGGAGCAAGTATTATGCGCTCTATCGCCCGATGGTAGAGGAAAACTCGGTCGCCTATATCGAGCTACGCGAGTGCGACGAGATCCTTTCGACAATTCCCGAAAAGCTGTATGCCTCGATGTTTGTCAATGAGGAGACCTATCTTGTCGCCTCCAACTTCACGGGCGCACCTTACGAATTAAAGCTCGCCGATACGTGGACAAACCGTGAGACAAACGAGCGCAGCAATAGCTTTATTATTCCTGACAAATTTATCCTATTCTTAAAGAAATAAACAAAGGAGCGATCTTATGCTAAATAAAAGCTTTTCTTGCTTTGGCGATCCAGGGGCTTGGTGCAAGGGAAACCTACACTCACACACCACCAATTCGGATGGCGATTGTTCCCCTGAAGAGGTTGTGGATTGGTACTGTAAAAACGGTTACGATTTTCTTTGTATTACAGACCATAATGTTATTACGGACGTTTCCAAGCTACAACGAGATGACTTTTTGGTTTTACCCGGTATAGAATTCGGTTATCGTACAGACGAGGATCCCGACTATGTTTTGGATATGCTTGGCATCAATATGACAACCCTGCCGGATTTTTTAGATCCGGAGCACTGCGGCAAGGTTGGAAATTGTAAAGATATCTCTCCCCAGCGCATTATAGACGAAGTAAACAGACAGGGCGGTATTGCTGTGATGTGCCACCCCTATTACTATGCTAATTTAATTTCCCCGTATCTGCGTTATCACTCCTACGCAGGGCTTGAGGTATATAATTTTGTGTGCGACGAGCTATGTGGCAGAGCGCAATCAGAAATTTATTTGGATGCCCTATTACTTCGGGGCGCTAAACTGTTTGCATTTGCCAGCGACGATAGCCACGAGCCGGATTTCGGTCATGCTTGGATCGAGGTAAAGGCGGCAGAAAAAACGATACCCGCCATTTTAACAGCCATTCGCGAGGGAAGCTTTTATGCCACGACCGGCATCAAAATATTTAACGTGACTTACCACGATTCGATAGCGGAAATCGAATTTGACCGTCCGTGCGACGCCGTTTTTATGAACAGTCGCTCGCAAGGAATGGTAAAAGCGAGAGCCAATACTTACAAATACGTAGATGGGAGAATGCATTATTTTGCCAGCTATAAGCTACGCGGAACAGAAAGCTATTTGCGTATTGAACTGCGCGATAAAGTGGGTAACAGGGCCTATACAAATCCCATATTTTTAAAAGATATATAAAAAGCAAGGCGTTCCCCCTTCAAGGGAACGCCTTGCTTTTTATATATTGAGATGTGTCACAGCGCTTAGATGCGAGTCATGCGAAAACTCGACAGGACAAAAGCGTTCCCCGTCAAATTCCGCCACAGAATAGGAGGCATTGGAGGGATAGGGCTGCGTTTCGTTCGCCTCCTCGTGTGAAAGACCGCGGATGATCGCCCAGAAGGAACGGATCACCGCGCCGTGAGAGGCGATCAGAACGCTTCCTCCCTCGTGCGCCTTAGCGATCTTCAAAACGGCGTTGTAAAAACGCGCGCCGCACTCATCCGTGCTCTCCCCCTCAGGCATCCGAAAGCCGAAAAAGCGGTTGCGAAAGCCGTTCACGTAAAGCTCGTGCTCGCGCTCCTCCAGCCCCTTAAAGCTCTCACCCTCCCAGCGGCCGCAGAAAATCTCGCGCAGCTCCTCACGCTCGATCACGGGAAGCCCGCGCAGCTCGGCGTGCGGCCTTGCGGTAGCGGATGCGCGGCAAAGGTCGCTGGTATACACCGCGTCGATCTGCTCGCTTGCAAGATGCGCGGCGGTTTCCATCGCCTGCTTGACACCCAAGGCAGACAGCGGCACGTCGGTGTGTCCCGCAATATACCCGTCAAGGTTCGCCTGACTTTCTCCGTGGCGAACCAGAATGATTTTCGTCATATCGAAATCAGTCGCAGTTTTCCCAGTTGTGGTAGACGTTCATCACATCGTCATCCTCTTCCAGCACCTCAAGCAGAAGACCCATGAACTTGAGCTCGTCGGCGTCGGACAGCGTAACGGAGGTAGAGGCGATCTTGTCCTTCTCGGCGGAAAGGATGGGATAACCTGCGGCCTCCAGCGCCTCCTTCACGGCGTAAAGATCCTCCACCACGGTGTAGATCTCGAACACGCCGTCGCCTGCGGCAAAGTCCTCGGCACCGCTCTCCAGAGCGGTCTCCATCAGCTTATCCTCCTCGATGTCGCCATCCTCGTTGTTCACGATGATGACACCCTTGTCCTCAAAGAGGAAGGACACGCAACCGGAGGTACCCATGTTGCCGTGATACTTGTTGAAGTAAGAGCGCACGTTGCCTGCGGTACGGTTGCGGTTGTCGGTGGTGGTCTCCACGATCACGGCAACGCCGCCGGGACCGTAGCCCTCGTAGGTGATCTCCTCGTAATCCTCACCGGTGCTGCCCATTGCCTTCTTGATGATACGCTCGATGTTATCGTTGGGCACGTTGTTGGCCTTCGCCTTCTGAATGAGGTCGCGCAGCTTGGAGTTGGAGTTGGGGTCTCCGCCGCCTGCCTTGACAGCCACGGCCATCTCTTTACCGATCTTGGTAAACACCTTCGCCTTTTGCGCGTCGGTCTTTTCTTTCTTGTGCTTGATATTCGCCCATTTGCTATGTCCGGACATACTTTTATTCTCCTTAAATTTTTTCCATGGTTTTCAGGCAGATCAGCGGGAACGCGTTGCCAAGCACGATGTTGGCGGCACGCGTGATCGCCACACGGGTGGCGCGCACACTCTCATCCTCTGCCGACAGGATGGGACAGTTGTGGTAGAAACGGTTGAACGCCGCAGCGACGTCCAGAATATAACGCGTGATCACGGAGGGCTCGTAGTCCGCAATCGCGGCCTGCACGCGCTCGGGGAACTTGGCAAGCACCTTTAAAAGCGCCGCCTCGTCCTTGTCGGTGATCTTCATCTCGCCCGTCTGCTCTCCTGCGCGGCGCAGCACCGAGCAGGTACGCGCATAGGTGTACTGCACGTAAGGCCCCGTGTTGCCGTCAAAGTTGAGGGCATCCTCCATCACGAAATTGATGTCCTTGATGCGGCTATTGGAAAGATAATAGAACACGATCGCGCCAACGCCCACAGCCTCAGCGATCTCGTCCTTGTTCTCCAGATCGGGGTTCTTCTGCTCCATAATACCCGCCACCTCTTCGATCGCGGCCTTGAACAGATCCTTGAGCAACACCACGTTGCCCGTTCTTGTCGCCAGCTTGGCGCCGTTGATGCTCACGGTGCCGTAAGGCACGTGCACAAGCTCGCCATACCAAGGATAGCCCATCATCTCCACGACCTTGAACCACTGGGCAAAATGCAAGCTCTGGCCGGCGGAGGTCACGTAGATGGCTTTATCAAAGTTGTATTCGTTCTTGCGGTATACGGCGGCGGCGATATCGCGCGTCGGATACAGCGTCGAGCCGTCACGCTTGAGAATGAGGCACGGCGGCATATTGTAGTCGGCAAGATCCACGATGGAAGCACCGTCGTCAATCTTAAGCAGCCCCATATCGCGCAGCTTTTGCACCTGCGCAGGCATCTTGTCGGTGTAGAAGCTCTCACCCTTGTAGCTGTCAAATTCGATGCCCAGCTGCTTGTAGGTTTTCTGGTACTCCTCTAAGCTGATCTCGATAAACCAGCGCCACAGCGCCAGATTTTCCTCGTCACCAAGCTCCAGCTTGTGGAACTCGGCACGTGCTTCGTCACCAAGTGCGGGATCGGCGGGAATGCCCTTTTCCTCGTTACCGGAAATGGCGTTGTTGATCATCACGTAAAGCTCGACCAGCTTGTCGATGCCGCCCTGTTCGATCATTTCCTTGTTGCCCCACTTTTTGTAGGCAACGATCAGTTTACCGAACTGTGTGCCCCAGTCGCCAAGGTAGTTGATGCCCACGCAATCGTAGCCGGCAAACTCGTGCAGCTTTTTGAGCGAGTGACCGATCACGGTCGTGCCAAGGTGACCGATGTGGAAGGGCTTTGCCACGTTGGGCGAGGAGTAGTCCAGCACCACGGTCTTTCCCTTTCCCACGTCGGAGCCGCCGTAGCGGGTATTCTTTTCAAAAATTTCGCCCATGACGTCGGAGAGCAGATACGCGTTGGAAACGGTGATGTTCAAGTAACCGTTCACGGCCTCGGCGTGCTCCACGCAATCAAGCCCCTGCAAGCACTCGCAAAGCGCAGAGGCGATCTGCACGGGCGCGCGGCGCAAGGTGCGCGACAGCTTGAAGCAAGGCAGGGCGAGGTCGCCCATCGTATCGTCAGGCGGATATTCCAGCATCAGCGCAAGCTCCTCTTGAGAAAGCGCCTCAGGCGCGCCAAGCGCCTTGATGCCTTCGGCCAGTGCGGCCGCAATTTTTTTCTTAATCGTCAGCATAATAAACCTCTTTGTTTTAATGACAATTTATTATATTACATTCCGCGTGAAAAATCAAGCCCTGAATTACTCTCCGGCAACAGAAAGATTTCTGACCAGAACGTCGGGAGCGGCAATGATGCTTGTGCCGGGCAGACCCATCTGCACGTTGTCGGCAACGCCGTCAATGGCCTTCAGAAGATCAAAGAAGTTTCCCGCCACGGTAAAGCTGTGCACGGGCTTGGTGATCTTGCCGTCCTCCACAAGAAATCCGGCGCTTTCGATCGAGAAGTCTCCCGTCACAGCGTTGGCGCCCGCATGCAGGCCCTTGAGCTCTGTGATATAAAGGCCGTTGCCCATGCGCGTGATCAGCTCGTCACACGTCTCATTTCCCTTTTCAATGCGCAGGCAGTAGGGGGCGATGGCAACCGGATCCGCATAGCCGCGCACCGCGTTGCCCGTGCTTTCCACACCTGCCTTTTTGGCGGTCGTCAGATCGTACAAGAGGGTCTTCAGCACGCCCTTTTCGATCAAGATCTTTTCTCTTGTGGGGACGCCCTCCGCGTCAAACGGGCACTGCACGGTGTTCTCGGCGTAAAAGGGATCGTCCACCAGCGTAAGGCACTCGGCCGCGACCTGCTCGCCCACCTTGCCCGCAAGTAAGGAAAGCCCCTGCAACGCGGCCTTGCCGCTGAAAATGCTTCTGTGAGCAGCAAGCAACGAGCGCACCTGACGTGCATCAAAGATCACATCATAAGTGCCGGTCTTGACAAGCCCCGCACCAAGGCGAGAGAGCGCCTCGTCAGTTGCCTTTTTCACGATACCGCTGTCGGTATCCAGCGTGGCGGCCATCCCCATGCCGTAAGAGGGCTCGTTGCCGTCGTTGATGATGGGCTCCACGTAGGTGTAAACGGCGCCCGTCTCGGAAGAAAGCGAAAGTCCCTTGGAATTGGCCAGCGCCACCGTTCTGCGGGTGGCACCCGCCCCGGAGGCGGTACCGTCTGTCATCATATCGTTCTCGGCGTACAGCTTTTCCTGCAGCGTCATTGCCGTCTGGCGAAGAGTAGCCACACCGGGAAGCTCGGGAATTTTTACGTTAATTTTCTGATAATCAGCAGCAGTGGCACCGGCAAAGAAGATCGGCTCCTCGTCGGCATCGGTCACGGCGGCATTTGCCATGGCACGTGCCACAAGCGCCTCTAATTTTTCCTTTTCCATACATTGGGTGGCAGCGGAGCCGACGCGTCCATCCACCGCGCAACGGAAGCAAACGCCACCGCTGACGCCGGAGGAGCAGGAATTCATCTGACCGTTGAGTGCCTCGGCAGATTGATCGTCGGTCAGACAGTAATAAATATCAAATTCGGTCAACTCCGCTTCTTTCGCGGCCTCGAACAGAATTTCCTTGATTTTCTCGAATTTCATGAGCGACCTCCTACGGTAATTTTCTTGACACGGATCAAGGGCTGGCCCACGTCGGTAGGCACGCTACCGCTGGAGGAGCCGCACATGCCCTGCCCCGTGGCAAGGTTCTGACCCACCATATCGATGTCCTGCAGGATCTGAGAGCCGGTGCCGATCAGCGAAGCACCGCGCACGGCCTCGCAGATCTTACCGTTGCGCACGATGTAGCCCTCCTGCACGGAGAAGTTGAACTCGCCCGTCAGGGGGTTCACGGAGCCGCCGCCCATTTGCTTTGCGTAAAGGCCGTATTCGATGGAATCGATAATGTCCTCGTTTTTATCGGGACCGTTGTCAATGAAGGTGTTTGTCATACGGGAGGTGGGCTCAAAGGTATAATTTTCGCGGCGGCTGTTTCCCGTCATGGGCATGCCCATGCGGCGGGAGCCGAGGCGGTCCACCATATAGCCCTTCAGAATACCGTTTTCGATCAGCACGTTGCGCTGTGCGGGGTTACCCTCGTCATCAATGCCGAACGAGCCCCACGCACCGGGAATGGTACCGTCATCGATGGCGGTCACCTTGGGATTGGCGATCTGTTGCCCGAGCTTTCCCGCCATTTGCGAAGCGCCGATGCCAACGGAGGTTGCCTCCAGCGAGTGCCCGCACGCCTCATGGAAAATAACGCCGCCGAAGCCGTTTTCAATGGCAACGGTCATCGTGCCTGCGGGACAGTACACAGCGCCAAGGTTGGTGAGGGCCTGCTTTGCGGCACGCTCACCAATGTCGGCAGGACGTACCTTTTCAAAGAATTCGATGCCCATACCGGCACCGGGGCTGTAGGAGCCGGACTGATTCTCGCCCGCATCACTTGCCACTGCGTTGACGGCAAGACGCGTACGCACCTTGCGGTCATCGGCAAAAAGCCCCTCGGTATTGGCAACCATAAAGCAACGGTTGACGTCAAGATAAGTGCCCTGCACCTGCGAGATCTTGTCGCTCACGTTACGGGCGGCATCGCACGCCTCGCGCAGAAGATCTGCCTTCGTGGCGGCAGGCACGTCGGAGGGATTGCGCAAAATCTCGTCTGCCGGCACCACGGATTTGATCAGCGCGGGAACAGCGATCCCCTTCTTCGCCTCACCCACGGCACCTGCCAGATTGGCGGCGCACTTCAAAAGTCCCTCGCGGGAGGTATCGGAGGTTGAGGCATAGTAAGTTTTGGTGCCAAGGAACGCGCGGATGCCCACGCCGGACAGCATCATATCCTTCACGGACTCAATTTTGCCCGAAACCAATCTCAGCTGATAGGAACGCTCCTGCTCGGCAAATATCTCAGCGAAATCCGCCCCCGTGGAGACGGCGATGCCAAGCAACTCCTCTATCAAAGCTTTCGTAATCATAAAATATATCTCCTTTGGAAAGTAGTGGGATATTCTTCCTTTTCCTTCTTTTCAATGCTTAATCGGGGTGACGCTCACCGAGGATGTTGCGGTATTTCTGATAAAAGCTTTCAAAATAGCCGCCGTCCAGCGCGTCGCGGATCTTTTGCGTGAGATCGTTGTAAAAATACAGATTGTGGGTGACCGCAAGACGCATACCAAGCGACTCCTTTGCCTTGAGCAGATGGCGCAGATAGGAGCGCGAGTAGTGTTTACAGGTGGGACACTGACACCCCTCGTCGATCGGGCGATCGTCGCGGGCGTATTTCTCGTTCATCAAGGTGATCTTACCGTGCCAGGTGAACAGACTGCCGTGGCGCGCGTTGCGCGAGGGCATCACGCAGTCGAAAAAGTCCACGCCGCGGTGCACCGCCTCCAGAATGTTGCAGGGAGTTCCCACGCCCATCAGATAACGCGGCTTGTTTTCGGGCATATGCGGCTCGACCACGTCGATGATGCGGTACATTTCCTCGGTCGCCTCACCCACGGCAAGACCGCCAATGGCGTAGCCGTCAAGGTCAAGCTCTGCGATCTGTTTCATATGCTCCACGCGCAGATCCTCATACGTGCCGCCCTGATTGATGCCGAACAGCATCTGATGCTTGTTGATGGTGTCGGGCAAGCTATTGAGGCGCGCCATTTCCGCCTTGCAACGCACCAACCAACGGTAGGTACGGGCAATGGAGGCCTTCACGTACTCGTAAGGGGCAGGATTTTCGATACATTCATCGAATGCCATCGCAATGGTGGAGGCAAGATTGGATTGGATCTGCATACTCTCCTCAGGCCCCATGAAAATGCGCTTACCGTCCACGTGGGAGGCGAAATGCACGCCTTCCTCAGTGATCTTGCGCAAGGAGGAGAGTGAAAACACCTGAAATCCACCGCTGTCAGTGAGGATCGGGCGCTTCCAGTTCATAAACTTGTGCAGGCCGCCCATATCGCGGATCAGACCGTCACCGGGACGCACGTGCAGGTGGTAGGTGTTGGAAAGCTCAACCTGACAGTTGATCTGCTCCAGCTCCACCGTAGAGACGCCGCCCTTGATGGCGGCACAGGTGCCCACGTTCATAAAAACGGGGGTCTGAATGTCGCCGTGAACGGTGTGCAGCACGCCACGGCGCGCGCGCCCGTCCTTGGACTTTAACTCAAAATTCGACATATTTTTCCTTTCGCGGCCAAGAGTACAGCTCGGCCATATTTTTTAGGATCGCTTGAATTGGCGATCGATATTGGCGTGAGAAAGCGTCATCGCCACGGGTCTGCCGTGCGGGCAGACCGTAATATCCGGAATCTCGAACAGCTTTTTGACAAGCTCCTCGATATATTCGGGCGGATATTCTCTGCCGCCCTTGATGGCGGCCTTGCAGGCGGCCTGATACAGCGCCTTTTCAAACAGCAGATCGCGCGCCAGTGTTACGTCCGCAGTACCGCTACCAAGATCGGCGGCAAGAGCGCCGAGAAAGGCACTTGCGGCCGCAGCGGAAAGCTCAGCGGGGATCTCGTTTATCAGCGCCGTGTTGCCGTGCGCCGAGAAGCCGAATCCGATTTTTTCAAGCTCCGCGCGGTACTCCTCCAACGTGGAAATATCTGCGGCAGAAAGCGTCATTTCAATGGGCAGCATCATCATCTGCGAGGAAGTCTTATGCGCTTTGAGCTTTTTCTTCAACTCCTCGAACAGCACCCGCTCGTGCGCGGCGTGCTTATCGATCAAAAGCAGCTTATCTCCCTGCTCCACAATGACGTAGCAATGGAACGCTTCCCCGATGATGCGCCAGGGCGCCACCGTTATGACCTCCTCCACGGGGGTGGGCTCGGTCACACGAACGGGAGCCGCTACGGGCTCTGCGGGCGTTTCAGGGGGCAAAGGATGAGCTGTGTTCTCCTGCTCCATGCGCGCGATCGCCGCCTTGGCGATCGGATCTTTCGGCGCCACAGAAGCGGCCGCGCGCTCAAGATTTGGCATCGGGATCGCTTCTCCGCGCGCGGGCTCCACGCGTGTATAGGGCGTGGGGGCGTTTGCGGCGTAACCGCGCACCCGATCCTTGTAATCCGTAGCCGAAAGACGCTCAAACGGCTCGATCCTCGGCACCTGCTTCACCACCGTGTCAATGGTGGTCTGCTCGGTTTTCGGGGCCTCTACGGGTACAAAGGCGTGCACGGGATGCGGCACGGAAGCGTTTTTGACAAGCGTCATATCCGGTCTTGCGGAATTTGCCTCAAGCGCTGCGCGCACGGTGTAATACACCGCCTCAAACACGGGCTTTTCGTTGGAGAATTTGACCTCCAGCTTGGCGGGATGCACGTTGACGTCCACCGCCTCGGGGGCGATCTTGATATTCAACACACAGCACGGAAATTTTTCCGGCGCGATGAAGGAGGTGTACGCCTGCTCCAGCGCGGCGCTTGCCGTGCGCGAGTTGATATAGCGCCCGTTGATGAAAAAGTTCTGATAATTGCGCTTGGGGCGGGCGTTGTCGGGGCGGCAGATATAGCCGTCCACCGCGATCGCATCCCCCTCCATGCTTTTGACGGGGATCATCTTTTTCACAAATTCCCGACCGAACACCGCGTACATGGCACTTTCCAGCGTGCCATCCCCTGCGGTATCCAGACGCAGATTGCCGTCCACAATGAGGCGAATGGCGATCTCGGGGCGAGAGAGTGCGATCTTTTCCACGTAGGTGGTGACCGCCGTGGTCTCGGCCACGTCCTTTTTGAGGAATTTGCGGCGCGCAGGCACGTTGGCAAAGAGGTTTTCCACGATCACCGTGGTGCCGATGGGCGCGCCCTGCTCGACGATCTCCTTCACCTCACCCGCCGAGGAAACCAGCATCGTGCCGTATTCCGCGTCCTTGGTGCGCGTGATGATGCGCAGATCGGACACCGCCGCAATGGCGGCAAGTGCCTCACCGCGAAAGCCGAGCGTCAGGATCCCGTCCAGATCGTCCGCCTCTTTGATCTTACTGGTCGCGTGGCGGCGGATCGCCACGGGCAGATCCTCGGGATCGATGCCACAGCCGTCGTCCGCCACGCGCATAAAGGTCACACCGCCATGCTGAATTTCCACGGTGATGTGCTTGGCGCCCGCGTCGATAGCGTTTTCCATCAGCTCCTTGATCACGGAGGCGGGGCGGTCCACCACCTCGCCTGCGGCGATCAGATTGGCAACGGCAAAGGAAAGAACGTTGATTTTTGCCATACGGTTCCCTCCTTACTGCAATCTTTTCTTCAGATCGAACAGGAAGCTCATCGCCTCGTAGGGCGAGAGCGTATTGAGATCTACTGAGCGCAGCTGTTCGATCACCTGCTCGTTGATGCAATCCTCAAAGGAGATCATCCCGTCATCGGGCTTCTCTTCCTTTTTCACGTTGGGCGCTTGCAACGCCTTCGCGGTGCTTTCCACGTCGGCAAGCACCTCCTTGGCGCGCTTGATCACCTCGTTCGGCAAGCCCGCAAGCTTCGCGACCTCAATGCCGTAGCTATCGTCGGTGGAGCCGCGCACGATCTTGCGCAGGAAGGTGATGCCGTCACCGCGCTTCTTGGCGGCGATGTTGTAATTCACCACGCCGGGCAGCTCCTCTTCCAGCGAGGTCAGCTCGTGATAGTGGGTCGCGAACAGCGTCTTTGCGCCGATCTTGCGCCCCGTGGTGTATTCCACGATGGCGCGCGCAATGCTCATACCGTCAAAGGTACTGGTACCGCGTCCGACCTCGTCGTAAATGATGAGCGAGCGGCGCGTAGCGTTGCGCAGGATGTAGGCGACCTCGTTCATCTCCAGCATAAAGGTGGATTGTCCGGAAGCAAGATCGTCAGAGGCACCCACGCGGGTGAACAGCTTATCCACCACGCCCACACGCGCCTCGGCGGCGGGCACGAAGGAGCCGATCTGTGCCATCAGCACGATAAGGGCGACCTGGCGCATATAAGTGGATTTACCCGCCATATTCGGGCCCGTGATCAGCATTGTGCGGTTGGCGCCCGTGTCCAGCATCGTATCGTTGGGAACGAAGTAAGTGTCCTTCACGAACTGCTCGACCACAGGGTGGCGGCCGTCGCGGATCTGGATCACGTCGCTGTTGTCCACCTCAGGACGGACGTAGTGATTTTTTGCCGCCACGTCGGCAAGCGAGAGGTAAGCGTCCAATTCGGCCAGGCGATTGGCCACGCGCTGGATGCGCTCTCCCTCGGCGGCCACACGGCCGCGGATCTCCTGAAACAGCTCGTATTCCAGCGAGTAAAGCTTATCCGTGGCACCGAGGATCGTGGCTTCCATATCCTTTAATTCCTCGGTGATATAACGTTCGCCGTTTGCAAGCGTTTGCTTTCTGATGTAATGCTCGGGCACCTGATCGATGAAGGACTTGGATACCTCGATGTAGTAACCAAAGACCTTGTTGTAAGCAACCTTCAGCGTGCGGATGCCGGTTTTTTCGCGCTCCTCGGCGGCAATTTTTTCCAGCCAGGATTTGCCGTCCGTCTGCACCGAGCGCAGATAATCCACGTCGGCGTTGTACCCCTCGCGGATGAGCTTGCCCTCGCGCAGCACGAAGGGCGGATCCTCCGCAATCGCGCTGTCGATCAGCTCGCGCAGATCGGCAAGATCGTCCATTTCGCGAAAGATGCGGGAAAGCTCGCCGTCGCTGCAAGCGGACAGCAAGCGCTTGATCTTGGGCAGCATCGCCGCCGTGGCGGCCACGGCGCGCAGATCCTTGGCGTTGGCGGAGCCGTACACGATACGCGTGACAAGTCGCTCCAGGTCAAGCACGTGGGAAAGTGCCTCGCCAAGCTCGCCGCGCAGCATGAAGCTTGCGCAAAGCTCCTCCACGGCGCCCTGTCTGCGGGCGATCTCCTGCGTGGAAAGAAGCGGATGCTCGATCCAGGAGCGCAACAGACGCGCACCGGGGGCGGTGTGCGTGCGGTCAAGCACCCACAAAAGCGACCCCTTCTTTTCCTTGCTTCGCATCGTTTCGCAAAGCTCCAGATTGCGGCGGGTGTTCAGGTCCATATCCAGATACTGCCCGTCGGAATAAACGGTCAGCTCACGGATATAGGCGGCGTCACCGCGCTGCATCTCGGCAATATAGTCAACAAGCGCCCCCACCGCCGAGACCATTGCGCTGTCGCGCTCAAAGCCCTCCGGCAGGTTCACGAATTGCGCGCTCGCGCGCGCACACGCGTCCGCGTAAGTAAAACGATGCCCTTGGGCATCCGTCAGCATGGCACCGATACGGTCGGTGATAAAATCCGCCAGTGCGGGAAATTCGGTGCGCGGCAGGTCGGTCACGATCTCACTGGGCAGATAGGTGCCAAGCTCGCTTTGCAATCTTGCCTCGGCATTATCGCCCGTAAGGCACGTGGCATAGACCTCGGCCGTGGAAACGTCCGCAAAGCAAAGACCTATTCCCGCGTCCCCAAGACAGATGGAGCAAACGTAGTTGTTGCGCTGCTCGGTCAGCATACCGGGCTCGATCAAGGTGCCGGGCGTGACCACGCGCACGATGTCGCGCTTCACCAGCCCCTTTGCCTTGGCGGGGTCCTCCATCTGCTCGCAAATAGCGACCTTATAGCCCTTTTCGATCAGACGCGCAATATAGGTCTCAGCGCTGTGAAAGGGCACGCCGCACATCGGCGCGCGCTCCGCCTCACCGCAATCTCTGCCCGTCAGGGTCAGCTCCAGATCGCGGGAGACGTTGATGGCGTCGTCAAAGAACATCTCGTAAAAATCGCCGAGGCGATAGAACAAGACGTAGTCCTTGTACTGATTTTTGATCTCAAAATACTGCTGCATCATTGGTGTCATGGCACAGCACTCCTTTTCTTATGAATGGTTTAATGGCAACCGCCGCAGGTGGAGCAATCATGCGTGCACGCGGAGGGCTCCTCGCCCGTGATGTTGAAGGTGATGGTGTTGTTCACCGCCTCCATCAGCGCATTGACCTCGTTTTGTGCCTGCTCCAGCCTCTTGTAGCTCTCGCTTTCGGTGATCTGGTTGTAGATGGTCTCAATGCGGTCCTGAATCACGTTCAGCACCTCTTCACTACGATCCTCCTTCACGGCCTCCTCCTGGATGGCGCGCTGCTGTACCTCGTACTCCTGCATCAGTGCCACAACGGTCGCGTCGGCATCAAAGGCCGCACGTGCCTTGTCCAGCGCAATAATTCTTTCGTCTTCCTTCAGGGTACGGCCAAGCTCTGCGGCCAGCTCAAAAATTGTCTTTTCCATGATTTTTTATCCTTTCAAACACGTTTTCCGTACAGCGCGAAGGGCGCGGCACGGTCAATTTCAATTTCAACGAATTCCCCTTGCTTACTGCCATCGTCCGGGAAAAAGACGATCTTATTTTCACTGTTACGCCCGGAAAGCATGCCCGCATCGGTCTTGCTCGGTCCGTCGCAAAGCACGCGGATGCGCTTGCCCACAAACGGCTCGTTCAAGGAAAGGGCGATGCTCTCCTGTGCGGCGAGCAGACGATCAAAGCGCGCATTCTGTACGGCGCGCGGGATCTGATCCTCCATTACGGCGGCGGGTGTCCCCTTTCGCGGCGAGTAGATGAAGGAAAACAGCATATCAAAGCGCGCGCGGGAAAGCATGGAAAGCGTATCCTCAAAATCCGCGTCGCTCTCACCAGGGAAACCGACGATAATATCAGAGGTCACCGCAATATCCGGCATTTTCTCGCGCATGTAATCCAGAATTTCCAAATATCTTGCGCGATCGTAGCGGCGGTTCATCCGCAAAAGCACGTCGTTGCTGCCGGATTGCAGCGGCAGGTGAAAATGCCTTGCGATATGCTTGCCGTTTGCCATCACGTCGATCAGCTTCTTGCTTGCATCCTTCGGGTGGCTGGTCATAAAGCGCAGAAGAAAATCTCCTTCAATGGCATCTAAGTCCGCGAGCAGATCGGCGAAATCATACCCGTCCTCGCGCCCCTTGCCGTAGGAATTGACGTTTTGCCCAAGCAAGGTGATATCCTTGTAGCCACGCGCCACAAGGTCCTTCACCTCCGCGATCACGTCGGCGGGCTCACGACTGCGCTCACGCCCGCGCACGTACGGCACGATGCAATAAGAGCAGAAATTGTTGCACCCGTACATGATGCTGACCCACGCGCGATAATCGCTCTCGCGCGTGATCGGCACGCCCTCCGCGATCACGCATTCCTCCGCATTCTCAAAGCGGCGCTTGCGCTCGGAAAGCACGCGCAACAGCCGCTCGGGCAAGCGGTGCAGCACCGAGGTGCCGAGAATGAAGCTGACGTAGGGGTAAGAACGCTTCAGCTGCTCGCGTCGGTGCTCCTGTGCGACCATACAGCCGCACACGCCGATCACAAGCTCGGGATTTTTTTCCTTCAGGTGCTTGTACTGCCCCACGATGGAAAGCGCCTTTGTTTCCGCGTGCTCGCGAATGGCGCAGGTGTTCACCAGGATCAGCGAGGCCTCCTCGGGATTTTCAGTCAGCACGTACCCCATCTGCTCGGCCATGCCGGAAAGCTTTTCACTGTCTGCCACGTTTTGCTGACACCCGAAGGTCAGCACAAAGCAACGGGGATACTCGCCGTGTTCACGGCAAAATGCTTCGCTGTAGCGGCGCACGGCCGCAAAGGATTCGGAAGATACTTGTACTTGCGACATCGCACACGCTCCTTTAGTATTATACTAAAATAATATTATACTATATAAAGTAGATTTTGTCAATACGGGGAACGGAAAAATGAGTCTTTTATACGCGCGCACGAGGAACTTGTGTTACTTAAAAAAAGAACAATAATTATCGGTATTTCTGTTTTAAAAGAGAAAAATGCGGATCGAACGAAAAGGTTCGATCCGCAAAGATTATTGCAGCCCCACAAGGGCGGCATAAAAGCTTTTGGCGTTCCGATAGACCTCGGGGTCGTTGCTTGTGCTCATCAAATAGGGGGCCAGCAGGCACACCACCGTGTCCTCGGGCAACACGTTGCTGACCGCCTTGTTGTTGCGATACAGTGCCGTATCCCCCAATCGTACTCCGTAAATATGCACCTTGCCGTCCTTCTCAAAGCTCAACGCGCCCTCGGGCTGTGCGCCGAACGTCTCCACAATATCCATCAGATATTCGCCGTTCTTGTTCCCCGCCAGCTGCTCGTACAGCCACGGATCCAAAAACAGCACCGAGGATTCACCCAGCATCATTCTGCGATTATAATGCTCGTAATTCTGGGAATTGGCGGCCGTGTTGATGCGGATGGGATTTCCGTCCTCATCCACGCTGCTTTGCAGCTCTTCGATCTGCTCCGCCGAGTAGATCGCGTGGGCATCCAGATCCACCTGCTTTTTTCCGTTTTCGTCATAATCGGCGGGCAGATATCTGGCAAGACAAGCGCGGAGATCGTTATACGCCACCTGATCGTTCGAGAGATTATAGGGCCCCGCAAGAAGCACCATAATATCCCCCTTATCCTCCTTTTGGCACATTTGCAGCGTGCAGACAAGGATCACGACGGCAAGAAATAAGCACCCCAGCGTTTTCCATTTGTTGTGATACCAAAAGTTGTCAAACCACAAATAAAGCTTCCCGTGTGTGCGCTCAGCGCGACGCTCGCGGGTACTTGGCATATGGATCTCCCCGTCGCTTTGAATTTTTTCCGTATGTTTTCTTTCGGGATCCTGCATAGCATAAACCTTTCTCAAAACGCCTACCGCGTGGCGGTAGGCGTTTTGTCAATTACTCGATCGTTATTCAGTCGACCGGCTTCATCGTCGGGAACAGAAGCACGTCGCGGATAGAGGGGCTGTCGGTAAGCAGCATGACCAGACGGTCCACACCAAAGCCAAGGCCGCCTGTGGGGGGCAGACCGTACTCAAGGGCGGTTACGTAATCATAGTCCACCTGCGCGCGGCAGTTGGGATCCAGCGCCTTGCGCTCGGCAACCTGACGCTCAAAGCGCTCCTTCTGGTCGATGGGGTCATTCAGCTCGGAGAAGGCGTTGCCAAACTCGGTCGCGTTGATGAAATACTCAAATCTTTCGGTATAAGCGGGATCCTCGGGCTTACGCTTGGCAAGCGGGCTGATCTCCACGGGGTAATCGTAAATAAAGGTGGGCTGAATCAGCTTTTCCTCGACAAATGCATCAAAGAACTCGGCAAGGATCGCACCCTTGGTGGGCACCTCGGGCAGCTCCACGTGCTTTTCCTTCGCGATAGCAATGGCCTCCTCGTCGGACTTGATCTCGTTGAAGTCCACGCCGCTGTACTTCTTCACGGCCTCCAGCATCGTCATTCTCTCCCAATGGCCAAGGTCGATCTGATGGCCGCAGTAAGGGATGACAAGAGAGCCGCAGACCTTCTCGGCCACGGTGCGCATCATTTCCTCTACCAGATCCATCAGCGCGTGATAGTCGGTGTAGGCCTGATACAGCTCGATAGAGGTAAACTCGGGATTGTGCTTGGGGTCCATGCCCTCGTTACGGAAGATACGGCCGACCTCGTAAACGCGGTCCATGCCGCCCACGATCAGTCTCTTCAGATAAAGCTCGGTCTCGATACGAAGCACCATGTCCATGTCCAGCGTGTTGTGGTGCGTCATGAAAGGACGCGCGGAAGCGCCGATCTCAAAGGGCGTGAGGATAGGGGTATCCACCTCCAAAAAGCCCTTGCTGTCAAGGAACGCGCGCAGCTCGCGCAGAATGAGACTGCGCTTCACAAAGGTATCCTTTACCTCGGGATTGACGATCAGGTCCACGTAACGCTGACGGTAGCGCATCTCCTGGTCCTTCAAACCGTGGAACTTCTCGGGCAGGGGAAGCAAGCTCTTGGCAAGCAGCACGATCTCGGTGCAGCGCACGCTGATCTCGCCCATCTTGGTGCGGAACACAATGCCCTTCACACCCACGATGTCGCCGATATCCATCTTCTTGAAGCCCGCATACGGCTCCTCGCCGATCACGTCACGGCGCACGTAGATCTGAATATCCCCCTTGTCATCGCGCAGGTGTGCAAAGCTTGCTTTGCCCATCACGCGCTTGGTCATCATACGGCCTGCAAGGCAGACCTCGACCTCGGTCTCCTCCTCAGCGGCAAGATCCGCAAAGCGCTCCTTGATCTCAGCGGAATAGGTATTCTGCGGATATTTGGTGATCTGAAAAGGGTCGGCGCCCGCTTCGCGCAGGGCGGCCAGCTTTTCGTGACGAACGCGAATAACGTCGGAAAGATTGACCTCGGGGGCGGCGTTTGCCGCTTCATTTCTAACTTCTTCTGCCATGATAACTCCTTTTAGTCGCGCGTGACTTCGATAATTTCGTAAGAAAAGGTGAAATTGGACGCCTCAACGGTGTCGGTAACGATCTCGCCCGCCTTGTGGCCGATCAGTGCACGGCCAACGGGGGAAACGTCGGAAATTTTGCCCATCACCACGTCTGCCTCGTTAGAGCCGACGATACGGAAGGTCATTTCCTTGTTCTTATTCTTGTCAATGACCTTAACGGTCGTGCCGATATTGACCACGCCCTTGACAAAGGCGGAGGCATCCATGACCTCTGCGTTTTCAATATCAGACTTCAGCTGCAGAATGCGCGCCTCATTCTCTGCCTGCGCGTTACGGGCAGCGTCGTACTCTGCGTTCTCGGACAAGTCGCCAAATCCGCGCGCCGTTACGATATCGTTCTTAATACGCTCGCGCTCCTCGCCCTCGCGCCATTGCAACTCCTTGACAAGCTCGTCATAGCCCTCTTGGGTCATTGTAATCTTCTTTTCGTTCGCCATTTCGATATTCTCCTCTATAAAATTTCAAAAATTATTTCGATAAAACGGTTTGAATTGCCATTGACAATTGGTTGTCCTCGCTCTCGTCAAGCAAGTAAAGATTCTGATGTCCTAACGCGGGGTCAAGCTCGACCTGTACGTGGGGCGCAATGCCCTTTCCGTCGTAATTCACGCCGGATGCAGGGGCGTAATACCCCACCGTCAGCTTAAAGCCGCCGGACACGTCCACACCGTAGTATTTTCCTAAGGTGGAAAGGTCGAAAATGCTTTGGATCACGCCCTTACCGTAGGTGTTCACCCCCACGAGAGTGGCCACCCCATAATCAGCAAGGGTTGCGGTAAAAAGCTCGCCCGCGCTTGCCGTATGACCGTTGATCAGTACGACAACGGGATAATCGCGATACATGCCGATCTCCTCTTTTTTCACACTGCAGGAGGCGTATTCCCCATCGTACGAGACAGCCACCGCCTTGGTGACGGTCTTGGTCCCGTCCTTGGTCACAGTGCTCATGATATCGGCGTTTTCTTTTGCAAAATAGGAAAGCACCGCTACCACAGAGCGCTGCTCACCGCCGGGATTGTTGCGCACGTCGTACACAAAATGCGTGCACCCCTTCCCGATAAGCGCCGTCATTGCGGCCTTGAACTGTGTGGGGGTGGTCGCATCAAAATCCGAGATGCGAACGATGCCGACACGCGCGTCGGTCTCGCTGACCCAGCCCTCAACCGACACGGCGGTAAAGGCGGCACGCGTGATGGAAAATTCGATTTCCTCACCGTCGCGCAGCACCACGAACTTTGCGTCGGTGCCCGCTTCACCGGGCATGCGTCGCATGGCCTCCTCGTAGCCGAGGTCGCTCACAAGCTCGCCCTGTGCCTTGGTGCCGATGATGATCACGATATCACCGGGAAGCACGCCCGCTTTTTCTGCGGGAGAGCCGGGATAAACCTGAATGATATAAATATTCCCCGTATCGGGATCCATGGTTACCGTCACACCGATGCCGACGGCGTTGCCGCCCATTTCGGACATCATGGCCGCAAGCTCCTCGGCCGTATAATACGCGGCGTACTTATCCTGTGTCGCGGCGGCATAAGCGCGCAGCATCTCGTCCAGCAGGATCTCGCCGTCCTTATCGTACAACCCGTAGTTTTTAAAAAGATAATCGACAATGCCTATTTTGGCGGCGTAATCCTCGCCCTCCTGCTCCTCGCCCGTTCCCAGCGTAGAACCGAAAAAGTCCGTGGGCTCGGAAAATACCAGCACCGCAATGCCGAACGTCAGTGCCGTGCAGAAAACGGCGACGGCGATCAACAGGGCGATCACAACGGACATCTTCACGCTGTGCGGCTCCTGTTTTGCAGGTGCTTTCGGCGCGGGAAGCGGCTTTGTATCCTCCTCGCTTCCGGGTTGTGTCAGCGCCATACCAAGCCCCATCGCCATGCGGCGCAGCGTCTCGGTGGCAAACGTGGGATCAACGTGCTCGGGCACGTCCAGCGTCAGAAGGCCCTTCTTGGCCTCAATGATCACGTCAATATCGGGCAATGCATGTTTCAAACGAACCTGAAGGGTCGTTTCGTGCTCCTTCAGTTGTGCCGCAGAAACGGAAAATGTAATTTTCATCAATAAACACCTTTCCGTCCGAGCCGTACGGCAGCGCCGCACAGTCGGCAAAAACAGCAACGAACGGGTAAGCGGCATTTTTTGCGTGTCGCTTACCCATTTATCATATTTTTCAGAATTTAGACGGCTTGGAATTGAGATACTTCTTCACCATCAGCGCCACCTTGAAGGTGATGGCGTGCTCAAATTCGCGCAGATCAAGGCCTGTCAGCTTGCGGATCTTTTCCAAGCGGTACACCAGCGTGTTGCGGTGTACAAAGAGCTTACGCGAGGTCTCGGATACGTTGAGGTTATTTTCAAAGAAGCTCTGGATGGTCATCAGCGTCTCGCGGTCAAGCGAGTCCAGACTGCCCTTCTTGAACACCTCGTGCAAGAACATCTCGCACAGCGTGGTGGGCAGCTGATAGATCAGACGGCCAATGCCAAGATTTTCGTAGCTGATGATGTTCTTCTCGGTCTCAAACACCTTGCCGACCTCGATGGCGACCTGCGCCTCTTTGTATGCGCGGGCCAGATCCTTGATGTTGTCCACAGCAGTGGAGATACCGATGGCCACCTTGGCGTAAAACTCGGTACAAAGCGTGTCGGCAATGTTGGTTGCCATGCGCTCGATCTCCTTGCTGTCGGTGCCGGGCTTGATCTCCTTGACCAGCACGATATCGTGCTCGCCCACGCTGATCACGTAGTCCTTGGACTTATCCGGGAACATGTTCTGCAGCATTTCAAAGGGCATCATATCGGTCTTGCCAAAGAACTTGATCAAAAAGACGATGCGCACTTCCTCGGTATTGAAGTGCAGCTCCTTGCTTTTGATGTAAATATCACTCGGAAGAATGTTGTCAAGAATGATGTTCTTGATAAAGGAACCCTTGTCGTATTTCTCGTCGTAGAGGTTTTTGATATTGCCGAGAGAAACGGCAAGCAGCTTGCACATTTTCTCCGCCATATGATCCTCGCCCTCAACAAAGACGATATACTCGGCCTTTGCACCGCCGGCAATGGGAGAATAGGTGTAGCCACCCGTGGTCACCTTTTCAGAAGCGTAAGCCATCTCGTCACGCACGCCCTGCTTGACGTGGCCGATCTTGGACAGCTCGGAGCAGGAGATGATGACACCGTTTTCGTCGATCACACCGATCACGCGATCAATGGCATCCTTCATCTGATGGATCACGCCTTGAAACAATCTGTTAGACATAGTATTAACCTCATCCTTCTTATGTTAATTGCATAGAAACAATTATATTTTACATTATTTTTGGTTATTTTGCAATAGGTTTTCGACAAATTTTACAAATTCCGAGCAAGTTTTTTGTGATTTAAGTCAAGCCGCCCAATTCCAGCATACAGCTGATGCAGGCAAGTGCAAATCCGGACGCGGTCTCGGTGCGCAAAATGCGCGGTCCAAGCCCCGTCATGCAAAAGCCGTTTTCCAAGGCACAGGCGGCCTCAGCCAAAGAAAAACCGCCCTCGCTACCGATCACAATGGCAAGCTTGCTTCCCTTTTTCGGTCGCTTTTCGGCAAGCAGACGACCGAGCGGCACCACGCCCTCGCCTTCATAGCAAAAAAGCACCAGATCCGCCGATTTGGCCTTTTCCAGCATCTGCGAAAAGCTTATCGTCGGGAAGACCTCCGGAAGCATGCTTCTGCCGCATTGCTTGGCGGCCTCCGTGGCGATGCGCATGCGGCGTTCTGTCTTGTGCGCCTCCGCCTCCGGCTTGACGCGCACCACACACCGCTCACTTTCAAAGGGTTGAATGCGGGAAACGCCGCACTCCACCGCCTTTTGAATAACGGAGTCCAGTTTATCCCCCTTGGGAAGCGCCTGATAGAGCGTGATCTCAAAAGGAGATTCCGTCGCGGAGGGCGTGGCGCTGATCACCCTTGCCTGCACGCGATCGGGAAGAAAGGCGGAGAGTTCGCAATCATACTCGGTGCGCGCCATGTCGCAAACCGTGATATGCTCGCCCGCAGCCATGCGCAAGGCGCGGGAAATGTGCCGTGCATCGTCACCCGTGATGGTTACAATGCCGTTTTCGATTTGGGTACTTGTAACAAAGAAACGCGGCACGACCTCTCCTCCTTTTTTGAACATTTATTATATTATATCGCAAATTTACCAATTTGTCAATGCTTTTTTTGTGATTTTTCACCTCATTCGATACGAATCTCACAAATTTGTTCTGTATGATTAGAGAAAATGCACATTTGGGAAAAATAGACAAGAAAAGCGACTGCTTTTTGCAGTCGCTTTTCCTTCAGGATATATCCAACTCGGGCGGAACGTCGATTTCCTCAGAAACGTATTTTCCGTTTTTCTTGCGTTGCCGCACGCACTCGGAGAGCAGATATTCGATCTGTCCGTTCACCGAGCGAAAATCATCCTCCGCCCATGCGGCGATCGCCGCGTATAGCTTAGGAGACAGACGCAGCGGCACCTGCTTCTTTTGCGATTCGTTCATAGAGACACCCATCAGTACAGGCTGCCGGAATTGACCACAGGCTGTGCGTCACGGTTGCCGCAAAGAACAACAAGAAGATTAGAGACCATAGCGGCTTTTCTTTCCTCATCCAGCTCGACTGTCTTATTCTCGGAAAGACGCTCCAATGCCATCTCCACCATACCAACGGCACCGTCCACGATCATTTTTCTGGCATCTACAATAGCAGACGCCTGCTGACGTTGCAGCATCACGGCCGCGATCTCGGGGGCATAAGCAAGATAGGTAATGCGCGCCTCGATGATCTCAAGACCCGCATCATCCACGCGTGCCTGGATCTCATTGCGGATGCGCTCCGCAACGACCTCGCTGGAGCCGCGCAGGCTTCCCTCATCGGCGATACCGTCACCTGTAGTGTCCACGTTGGGCGCCACGTCATAAGGATAAATGCGCACCACGTTGCGCAAGGCACTATCACATTGCAAAGACAAAAATTCCTTGTAATTATCTACATTGAACACAGCCTTGGCGGTGTCGGTAATACGCCACATCACGGCAATGCCGATCTCCACGGGATTACCAAGACAATCGTTGATCTTCTGGCGGTTGTTATTCAAAGTCATGATCTTGAGCGAAAGCTTTTTGTTTTCCGCGATGGCCGCCGCGGCAGCCGCCTCCTCCTTTTTGCCAAGAGCAGACTGTTTGGTGGTCACGTCGCCGCTTTGGTTGAGCTTGGTATTAGCAGCAGGGTTCACCGAACTACAGAAAGGATTGACGGCATAAAAGCCCTCCCCCTTGATGGTGCCAATGTATTTGCCGAACAGCGTCAGCACCAAGGCCTCCTGAGGCTTGAGCACGCGCAAACCGCAAAGCGGGATCCAACCAAGGCAAAGCACCGCAAGGGATACACCGAGCAGCACCCAGCCCCAGCCGTGACCGTTTTCGCCATTAATGCCACCCAAAATCGCACCGGTAAGCGCCGCGATCATCAGTAACACACATCCGCAAAGTACGAACATACCATTTTTCTTCGTTGTTAGAATCTTTTCTTTCATTCAAGATCAACCTCCTTCACTTGATATTAAAATGATATCATATTTATTTCACTGTGTCAAGATACTTGCAAAAAATTTCTCCACAAAAAAACGAGAGCGTAATGCACTCTCGTTTTTTGTTTGCTTATTTCTTCTTAACTACCAGTGCGCACCAGCCGTTATCGTCACAGCGACGCGCAATTTCAAGATGGTTTGCCTCCAAGACTCCAATGACCTCCTCGGCACGCTCGGTAATGATACCGGAGGCCAGCAGGATCGCGTCATCCTTCATATAGCGTCCCACGTCGGGCGCCATGCGGATGATGATATCCGCCACGATATTGGCACAGATCAGATCGTAAGGGCCGTCGGAAAGATCCACGCCCTTGAGCAGATCGGAAACGTCACAGGTCACGTTTTCCTCGCCGCTGTCGGCAATGTTTTCGCGCGCTACGCGCACCGCCACGGGATCAATGTCATACGCGCGGCAGCACGTTGCCCCAAGCTTTGCGGCGCAAATGGCCAGAATGCCGCTGCCGCAGCCCACGTCCGCTACCCTCATGCCGGGGCGAACCGTCTCCTCCAGGAGCTCGATCACAAGACGCGTGGTCTCGTGCGTACCCGTGCCAAACGCCATGCCGGGGTCCATCGTCACGATGATCTCACCCTCCCGCGGATCATATTCCTCCCACTTGGGCACGATCACCATTTTCTTGCCAATGTGCAACGGCTTGTAATAGGCCTTCCAGGAGTTTGCCCAGTCCTCTTCATTGACGCCGATGATCTCAAATTTGCCCTCGACTCCAATGGCGGCAAGGCGCCCCTTCACAAAGCTCATCACGTCGGTAAAGGGACGCTCCGCAGGCAAAAACACCGATACAGAGCCAATCGTCTTATCCGCATTGAGGATGCTTTCGTCGATGAGGTCGCCGTAGCAGGTCTTCAGATCTATGTCGCTGTAATCCTCGATCATCAGATTGTTGTTTACCATGCTCATCACGGCCACAAGGTCGTCCAGCTGCGAAAGCGGCACCGTGACCTTCAACTGTGTCCAATCCTTTGTTACCATATGTCAGTCCTCACCGTTTAATTGAATTTTTCGAAAATGCGCTTGAAAAAGCCGCTCTTTTTGCCGTAATTCTTCTCGTGGCACTTCCCCGCAAACGCGCGCACCTGATCCTTTTGCTCCTCGGAAAGGCCCTTCGGGATCTCCACGTTCACGCGGAAGATCAGATCACCGCGGCGATTGCTGTTGTTGACATAAGGGATTCCCTGTCCGCGCACGGTAAAATCGGTCCCCGGCTGCGTCCCCTCCGGAATGGTATATTTCATTTTCCCTTGCAGGGTTGGGATCTCGATCTCGGCGCCAAGGATCGCATCCGTCACGGGGATCGGTACCTCGCAGTAAATGTGATAGCCGTCGCGCTCGAAGATCGGATGGGGCTTGACCATGACCTGAATGATCAGATCGCCCGCGCTGCCGCCGTTTTTGCCGTCGTTTCCCTGCCCGCGCAAAGCGATGCGCTCGCCGTCATCGATGCCCGCAGGTACCGAGACCTCCAGCTTTTTGGTCACGCGGATAAGACCCTTGCCGTTACAGTTCTGGCAAGGAGTTTTGATGATCTTTCCGGAGCCGCGGCAGGCGTCGCACGCCGTTTCGCTTTGGAACTGCATGCCGCCAAGGCGTTGCACCACGCGCATGCGGCCGCTTCCGCGACACTTGGTACAGGTTTCCGGCTGTGTACCCTTGGCGGCACCCGAGCCGCCGCAATCGGGACAATGGCAAATGCGGTTATAGCTGATCTCGCGCTTCACGCCGAAGGCCGCCTCCTCAAAGGTGACCGAAATGCGCGCGCCGATATCCTCGCCGCGCATGGGCCCGTTGCGGCGCATGCCGTCGCCTCCACCGAAGCCACCGAACCCGCCGCCGAAAAAGCTGCTGAAAATATCACCGAAATCACCAAAGCCGCCAAAGCCGGCACCACCGCCGCCTCCGCCCGCTTCAAACGCCGCATGGCCGAACTGATCGTACTGCGCGCGCTTTTCGCTGTCGGAAAGAACGGCGTAGGCCTCGTTCACTTCCTTGAATTTTTGCTCCGCTTCTTTATTGTCGGGGTTCATGTCGGGGTGGTATTGCTTGGCAAGCTTGCGGTACGCCTTTTTCAGCGTTGCCTCATCCGCGCCCTTTTCAACCCCCAGAACCTCATAATAATCTCTTTTTTCTGCCATTTGTTTCTCCTACGGCACAAGGCAAAGCCGAAAATTCGGCTTTGCCTTTGTGCTATCTTATGAAATTACTTATCGCTCTTGTCCTCAAAATCAGCGTTGTAGAAGCCCTGGCCGTTTGCGCCCTGATCGGCACCGCCCATATCGGGGCCTGCACCCTGCGCACCGCCCTGCTGTGCATACAGCTTCTCGGAAATGGCATAGAATGCCTTTTCCAGCGCCTCGGTGTCTGCCTTGATGGCGGCGGTGTCACCGGTAGCCACGGTGTTGCGAAGCTTCTCGATGGCCTCCTTCACGGGTGCCTTGTCATCCTCGCTCACCTTGTCACCAAGCTCGCCCAGCGTCTTCTCGCTCTGGAAGATCAGGGATTCGGCGTGGTTCTTGGTGTCCACGGCCTCCTTCTGCTTTCTGTCCTCCTCGGCAAACTTCTCTGCCTCCTTCATGGCGCGGTCGATATCCTCCTGCGACATGTTGGTGGAAGAGGTGATGGTAATGTGCGTCTCCTTGCCCGTGCCCTTATCCATGGCGCTGACGTTCACGATGCCGTTGGCGTCGATGTCAAAGGTCACCTCGATCTGAGGCACGCCGCGGGGAGCGGGAGCAATGCCGTCCAGCGAGAAGCGGCCCAGCGTGGTGTTGCCCGCGGCCATCTCGCGCTCGCCCTGCAGCACGTGGATCTCCACGGAGGGCTGGCTGTCGGCGGCGGTGGAGAATATCTGGCTCTTCTTTACGGGGATGGTGGTGTTACGGTCGATGATACGGGTAAATACGCCGCCCAGCGTCTCGATACCAAGGGACAGGGGCGTGACGTCAAGCAGCAAGAGGTCGGTCTTGTCACCGCCAAGCACGCCACCCTGAATGGCGGCACCAAGGGCCACACACTCGTCGGGGTTGATGCCCTTGAAGGGCTCCTTACCGGTGAACTTCTTAACGGCCTCCTGCACGGCGGGAATACGGGTAGAGCCGCCGACAAGCAGGACCTTCTCGATCTCGGAAACGCTCTTGCCTGCGTCGGCAAGTGCCTTGCGGGTGGGCTCCATGCAACGGTCCACAAGATCTGCGGTGATGCGATCAAACTCGGCGCGGGACAGGTCTGCCTCAAAGTGCAGAGGGCCTGCGGCGGTTGCAGTAATGAAGGGCAGATTGATATTGGCGGTGGTCATGCCGGAAAGCTCGATCTTGGCCTTCTCTGCCGCGTCCTTCAATCTCTGAAGCACCATCTTATCGTTGCGCAGATCCACGCCGTTTTCCTTCAGGAATTTGTCTGCCATCCAGTCGATCACGCGCTGGTCAAAGTCGTCGCCGCCCAGCTTATTGTCGCCTGCCGTTGCCAGCACCTCGAACACGCCGTCGGAAATTTCCAGAATGGAAACGTCAAAGGTACCGCCGCCAAGGTCGAACACCATGATGGTCTGGTCCTTATCGTTTTCCTTGTCCATGCCGTAGGCAAGTGCTGCGGCCGTGGGCTCGTTGATGATACGCTTGACCTCAAGGCCTGCGATCTTGCCCGCGTCCTTGGTTGCCTGACGCTGTGCGTCCTTGAAGTATGCGGGAACGGTGATGACCGCCTCGGTCACGGGCTCGCCAAGGAATGCCTCGGCGTCTGCCTTCAGCTTCTGCAGTACCATAGCGGAGATCTCCTGGGGCGTAAAGGTCTTGCCGTCAATCTCCACCTTGTAATTGCTGCCCATATGGCGCTTGATGGAGCTGACGGTGCGGTCGGGGTTGGTGATGCTCTGACGCTTTGCCACCTGACCCACCATACGCTCGCCGGTCTTGGAGAACGCCACAACGGAAGGGGTCGTACGCGCGCCCTCCGGATTGGGGATCACCTTGGGCTCGCCGCCCTCATATACTGCCACACACGAATTGGTCGTACCCAAGTCGATACCGATAATTTTTCCCATGATTATTTCCTCCTGAAATATCTTTCAATAAATTATTTTCAATGTTAGTTGGCTACCTTGACCATCGCGTAGCGCAGTACGCGATCGCCGCGGCGGTAACCCTTTTGCAGCACCTCGGCCACCACGCTCTCACCAAGCGTTTCGTCCTCAATGTGCATCACGGCGTTGTGGAAATTGGGATCAAAGGGCTGGCCCTCTGCCTCAATTTCGGTAATACCAAGCTTTTCCAGCGTGGTGGTAAGTCCCTTGAGCGTGAGCACCACCCCCTGCTGCAAGCTCTCACCGTCCGCATACTTCACGGCGCGCTCCAGATTGTCGAAGATCGGCAGCAGCGCGCAAAGCGCGTCGGCGTAGGCATCGCTGTAAATATTCTCGCGCTCTTTTGCGGAACGCTTGCGGAAGTTTTCGTACTCTGCGGCCAGACGCAAATACTTATCGTTGGCGGCGGCGATCTCCTCCTTGGCGGCCTCCAGATCCTTTTTCAACTCGGAGAGCTCTGCCTCCGTGCGTCTTTTTTTCTTTTTTTCTTCCTTTCCGTCGACCTCGGCAGTTGCCTCATCGGTCTCGGTCGCAGTCTCGCTCGCTTCCTCGCAGGGCGGAAGCTCCTCCTGCAATTCTTCGTTCTTGATCTCTTCTGTCATGTTACTCTCCTTTATCCAACAGCTTTGGTTCGTTTAACAAATTGCTGATATTATCGCCAATGCTATCCAGCGTGGTCAACACGCGGGCATAATCCATGCGCAAGGGTCCGATGACGCCGATCGCGCCCACAGTCCTGCCGCCGCGCTTGACGGGCTTGAACACCAAGGTGGAGTTCCCCATCACCTTCACACTGCCCTCCGAGCCGATCACCACGTTCACGCCGTCCCCCGCATTGCCGTCGACAATGTCAAGGATGTCCTCCTTGCGCTCCAGCGCGCCGAGCAGCTCGCTCAGATTTTCTCTGTCGCTGAATTCGGGATATTGCAACAGCTTTTGTAAGCCGTTGACCATCAGCTCGCCGCTGTCCAGGTCGCTCAACACCTCGTAGATCGCCTTTGTCACCGTGTTCAACAGATGCGGATCGCCCACGCGGGTCTCCATTTCCATCATGATAGGTAAAGTGATCTCAGCCAGATTGACGCCCGTGGCAAGCTCGTTCAAGGTGGCGGAAAGGCGGGTGACCGTGTTGGCATCCAGCTCACTTTCCACGATCACGTTACGCGTTTTGACAGCGCCGCCCGACGTCACTATAATTAAAATGAAGCTGTGCGGGTCGATCAATGCGATCTCGTACTTGACAACGGTCGCGGAGTGGGCGCGGGGCTTGATGGCAAAGCCCGTATAATTGGTCAACTCCGTCGCCACGCGTGAGGCCTTATCCAGAATGCTGTCAAGCTCGGCCATTTTGATCTTCATCAGCTGATTGATCTTGGCAATATCCTTGGCGGTCATCGCGTAATCCTCAAGCAAGGCGTCCACGTAAAAGCGATACCCTTGTTTACTGGGAACGCGCCCCGCCGAGGTGTGGGGCTGCTCGAGAAAGCCCATATCCTCCAGCTCCGCCATTTCATTGCGGATGGTCGCGGAGGAGCAGGTCAGCTGCTTGCTTTCCGTCAGATATTTGGAGCCCACGGGCTCGCCGTCCTGAATGTGTGCTTCCACGATCGCCTTCAAGATCAGCTTTTTGCGTTCACTGAGTCCCTGTTCGCGTGATGCCAATGTGCTCCCCCCTTTTTTTCTCATTTTTAGCACTTAAAAGGCGCGAGTGCTAAAATCACAATAAAAATATACCACTATTTTCCCCTTTTGTCAAGGGTTTTACACGGATTTTTTGTTATTTTTTCCTTTCAAGTGCTAAAATTTTTATTTCCGTCACATAAAGCACAAACAACACCCCGCGCGCACACTTGTTTTCCCCGTTACGTTGCTTTTTTTCGCGGACTGTGTTATAATTTAGAAGAGCGCCGCCAAAAAAGGAACACGCGCTGTCACTTTGCACGCCAAAGTGCTATTTTGAAAGGAAAAGACTATTTTTTGCCAAGAACAAACTACGCATTGTCTATTATTCGTGTTATAATGTTGGTAATGGCAAAGACTTTTAAAAGGAGATTACCTATGAACGCAAATATTCTTGATTACGGCGCCGTTGCCGACGGCAAAACGCTTTGCACCGCGCAGATCCAGGCAGCTATTGACGCCTGCGCCGCCGCAGGCGGCGGTACCGTTACCGTTCCCGCAGGCACCTATATCACAGGCAGCATTTGGCTGCGCGACAATATCGAGCTGCACTTGGAGCACGCCTCCACCCTCAAGGGGAGCGACGATCTGGACGATTACAACGCGGAGGACGCCTATGAGCAGAATTTCTCCAGCCGCAAGAACGAAAAATGGCTTGGCAAGCACTTGATCATCGCACACGAATGCGTGAACGTCGCCATCACGGGCACGGGCACGCTGGACGGCAACGGAGATTTCTTTCTTTCCGATCCCGCCCCCTACTCCGCTTACGTGTGGAACGAGGGCTGTCGCACCGCGCGCGACGAAGAAATGTGCCGTCCCGGTCAGTTGGTTGCCTTCATTGAATGTAAACGCGTACGCGTGGAGAATATCACCATCACCAATCAACCTGCGTGGGGTTGCTTCCTGCACGGCTGTGAGTACGTACAGATCCGCGGCATGCGCACATTCAATCCCCACTCCAACTTCAACAGCGACGGCATCGACGTGGATTGCTGCCGCTTCGTCACGATCTCCGACTGTCTCATTGACACGGGCGACGACTGCATCGCCATTCGCGGTGCCGAGGCACGCCTGAAGAACAAGCCCGCCCCCTGCGAGCACATTGCCATCTCCAACTGTGTGATGGGCTCCGCCTCCTGCACCTTCCGTCTGGGCGTGGGAGACGGCGTGATCCGTCACGTGCGCGTTTCCAACATCTGCATCACGCGCGGCGCGCCTGCGGTGTGCATCATGTCCTCCTACAACGGACGCGGTCACGTGTCGATCAAGGACGTGATCTTCTCCAACGTCTCGGTCACGGGATGCGCCAGACCCTTTGAGATCGTGGAGGGCTCGGATACCGCCATTGAGGACCTCACGCTGGAAAACTTCCGCGTGGAGGCATACGGATATTTCCACCTGCGCTCGGACTTTGAAAACAGCGTGCGCAACGTGACCTTGCGCAACTGGGACGTCACTATGGTGGACGGCCCCAAACCAATCGTTCCCCGCGACTTTGAGCGCCGCGGCACCGTGTGGTTCCGCGCCAAGAACATCAACAAGCTGACGCTGGAAAACTTCAACGTGCGCGATCCTGAAGGGTACCTTGGCATCTGGCAGGACGGTCTTTTCGACCTGGACGGTTGCCGCGAGCACAGGCTCTCCAACGTGGCGGTCAATGAAATAGAATATAATTAAGTCATAAACGGCCGCGGGCAGATCTTTTACCAAGATCTGCCCGCGGCCGTTTGTCATAAAAAAGTATTAATCAAATAAAAGAAGAAAAAGAAATGTAAGACCCAGAAACGACAATGAAATTCCCCACAGCCATTCATTCGTTCCCTTGAACCTATTGGGATACGCATGACGCGGAAACCACTTGACATACACCAAGTTCACCTTAGAAAACAAGCGGCGCTTGGAGTAAAAGCGTTCGTTCGTATAACGGTAATTTTTTCCGTTCACGGTGTAACTGTAAGTGTATCTGGAAAGCAAAGGGATGCGATGTCCGCTCCTCCCCTCGACGTTTCTATAGTTGTGCGCTTTTGTCAAAACGCCTACGGCGTTAGCGCGGAATTTAGGGAAGAGGCCAAGCACGGCAATGGTGATGTTCCATGCGCCTATTACAAGAAAAACCGCTGTAATTGCAATTGCCCACCACATCTTGAACTCCTTTTAGCTTGCATTCTCCTGCGCCTGTTGCGCGATCACCATACGCTTTTTGCGGTAGGCGGCCGTGATCACAAGCTGCAGGGCTACTGCCACACAAAGCATCAGACACGCCGCTACCAAGAGCGCCGAGCGATAGCTACCAAGCAGGTCGAAGCAGGTGTTCATAAACAAGCTGCCTGCGGCGTAGCCCGCCGTATTGACGGACACGATAATGCCCAGCATTTTGTTATAGGAGCGCTCGCCGAAAAGATCTCCCGCAAAAATGGGCAGCATTACCGTCTCCAGCGGCAACGCCAGCGAGGAGAATATACCGTAGATCATGGCCAGCACCATACCAAAGGTGGTGTTGGTGACGGAGGCCAGCGTGATCATCACGCCAACGCCCGTGAGGGTGGAGAGTGCCACCGTCACGCGCAGACCGAAGCGGTCGTACAAAAATCCGGTCAGGAACTTAAAGCCCGCAAGGGAAAGCGAATGGCAGCTCACCACCGTGGCAACGTACGCGGGATCCAATCCCACGTCGCGCATATGCGCGGCGGAAATGCCCGTGATGCCGTTGAGCGTCAGACCGCAAAGGAAGATGCAGACAAGCGTGCCCCACGTATATACGTTTTTAAAGACGTTGGCACTGTCCACGCCGATCCAGTTCAGACCGCGCTTTTTCTTGGAGGGAGCTTCTCCCTGTTCCTCTTGTCCTTCCTTCGGCTGCTCGCGCACGAACAGCACTACAAGCGTGCCAACCACAAGAAAGATCGCCGCAATGACCAGATAAGCGGTTTTATAGCCATATACGCCCCTTTCAATGATGGGAGAGACCACCTGCGCGGAAAGTGCGCCGCCAAGACCGTTCGCCGCCAGCACCGCACCCATGATGGTGCCCTTATTCTTTTTGCACCATTTGTTGACCACAAAGCCCACCATTGTGGTGGTGGTGAAGGAAAAGCCCATGCCAAGCAGCACGCCGCCGATGTAAAACACAAAAATATTGGGTGCCAGCGCATAGCAAAGCGCAGAGCCCATAAGTGACAGGAAGCCGAAGCCAATCAGCCGTCTGGCACCGAATCTGGCAACCAATGCACCAAAGAAAATATTGACGATGGAAGTGGTGATGTAGCGCAAGCTATCGTTGATCGAAAACAGCGATCGCTTGATGCCAAGCGCCTCGGTGATCGGCCCCAGAAATAAGGGTTTCGTGGAGCTACCGAACCCAAGGCAGGTAAAGATCATCAAAAAGCAGGCGGCAACCACGACCCACTTATAGCTCAATTTTTTCTTGTTTTCCACAAAAGGTCATCTCTTTTCTTACAATAATAAATTCATTATAGCACACTTCAGTGCGTTTGGAGAGCTTTTCTTTGAAAAAATCATTTTTTGTTCAAAAAAGGCGGCTTGAAGAACTGATACAGCTGACACGGGATCATGCCGTTGAAAAGCTTGCGCTTTTTATCGGCGCGGCGGCCGTACAACCGCTCAAATTGCTCGTGCGAGGTCAACACGTAGATCTGCCAGGGCGCAAGCTTTGCAAATTGTGCACCGATGTCGCGATAAAGCGCCTCGACCTCGCGCAATTCCATCAAACGCTCGCCGTAAGGGGGATTGCAGATGATCGTTCCTCTTCTCTCCTCGAAGGGCTTCTCGATCTTGCGCGCATCCGCGCGGAAAAAGCGGATGTCACCCGCCACACCCGCGCGTGCGGCGTTCTCTCTTGCATATTGCAGCACCTTTTCATCCAGATCCGAGCCGAACACCTCAAACGCGGCGTCACGGCGCACGAGATCGCGCGCCTCCTCCTCGGCCTTTTTCCAGATGTCGTCATGTAAACAGTCGAACTCCATCGCGGCGAATTTGCGGTCAAGTCCGGGCGCGATGTTGCGCAGGATCATCGCATGCTCAATGACGATGGTACCCGAGCCGCAGAAGGGATCCCAGAGCAGAATATCCTCGCGCGGTCTTGCCGTGAGCGCAAGCGCCGCACCCAGCGTTTCGCGCAAGGGCGCCGCGCCCGCGGCGGGGCGGTATCCGCGCTTATGCAGCGCCACACCGCTGGTATCGATCATCAGCGTGGCCACGTCCTTGAAGAGGAAAAACTCGATCTGATATTTCGCGCCCTCCTCGGAAAACCACTTGATGCCGTAGGCGTCCGAAAGCCGCTCTACCACGGCTTTTTTCACAATGCTCTGGCAATCGGGCACCGAATACAGCTGTGAGCGGATGGCGTGCCCCTTCACGGGGAAAGCATCGTCGGGGCCGATAAAATCCTCAAACGGCAGTGCACGCACGCCGTCGAAAAGCTCGGTAAAGCTCCGCGCCTCAAACTGTCCCACGCGGATGAAAATACGCTCCGCTAAGCGCAAGCGCACGTTGGCGCGCGCGATGTCAAGCTCCGTGCCCTCAAAGGTCACGCGCCCGTCCATCGTCTCAATTCTCTTACAGCCCAACGCGTCGATCTCCTCGCCAAGCTGCTTTTCCAAGCCGAAAAGGCAGGTTGCTACTAATATCATTTTCTATTCCTCTCCAGCCATTTTTTCAGATATTGTCCGGTATAGGACTCGGGATGCTCGGCCACCTCCTCGGGTGTGCCCGTGGCGACCAGCGTGCCGCCGCCATCACCACCCTCGGGGCCAAGATCAATGATATGATCCGCCGTTTTGATGACGTCCAGATTATGCTCGATCACAAGCACGGTGTTCCCCGTTTCCACCAGTCGCTCCAGCATCACGATCAGCTTCGCCACGTCGGCCGTGTGCAGACCCGTGGTCGGCTCGTCCAGAATATAGATGGTTTTGCCCGTACTGCGCTTGGAAAGCTCGGTTGCCAGCTTAATACGTTGTGCCTCGCCGCCCGAGAGCGTGGTGGAGGACTGACCAATCTGAATATAGCCAAGACCCACATCGTACATCGTCTGCAGCTTACGCTTGATCGAGGGGATGCCGTCAAAGAAGGAAAGCCCCTCCTCCACCGTCATTTGCAGCACGTCTGCAATGCTTTTGCCCTTGTAGAGCACGTCCAGCGTGTCGCGGTTATAGCGCTTGCCCTTACACACGTCGCAGGTGACGTACACGTCGGGCAAAAAGTGCATTTCGATCTTCTTCACGCCGTCGCCCTCGCACGCCTCACAGCGGCCGCCCTTCACGTTGAAGGAGAAGCGTCCGCCCGTGTAGCCGCGTGCCTTTGCATCGGGGGTTTTGGCAAACAGATCGCGGATCTCGTTGAAAAGTCCCGTATAGGTCGCGGGATTCGAGCGCGGCGTGCGCCCGATCGGGCTCTGATCGATGTCGATGACCTTGTCCAGATGCTCGATGCCCTCGATCGCGTCACAAGGCCCCGCAAAGGTAGCGGCGCGGTTGAGCTTGCGCGCCAGATGCGGGTACAGGATGCCGTTCACAAGCGAGGATTTGCCGGAGCCCGACACGCCCGTCACGCAAACGAAGCATCCAAGCGGGATATCCACGTTCAGATTTTTCAAATTGTTTTGCTTGGCACCGCGCACGCGCAGAAAATGCCCATTTCCCTTACGGCGCGTTTCGGGCACCTCGATACGCTCGCGCCCCGAAAGGTACGCGCCCGTGATCGACTCCTTGCACGCCATGATCTCTTTGGGCGTGCCTGCGGCGGTGATATACCCGCCGTGGATGCCCGCGCCGGGGCCCACGTCCACGATATAATCGGCCGCCTCCATCGTTTCCTCGTCGTGCTCGACCACAAGGACGCTGTTGCCAAGATCGCGCAGGCGTTGCAGGGTGCGGATCAGCTTGATGTTGTCACGCTGATGCAAGCCGATGCTCGGCTCGTCCAGAATATACAGCACGCCCATCAATGCCGAGCCGATCTGTGTTGCCAGGCGAATGCGCTGTGCCTCGCCGCCCGAAAGCGTACCCGCCTTGCGCGCAAGCGTGAGATAATCGAGCCCCACGCTGACAAGGAAGCCGAGGCGGCTTTTTACCTCTTTCAAAATTTCCTTGGCGATGAGGGCTTCGCTTTCCGTAAGCGTCAGATTTTCCACAAATTCCAGCGCTTCCTTCACGGAAAGCGTGCAGAATTCGTGAATGTTCTTCCCTCCCACCGTCACGGCAAGAATATTGGGGGAAAGGCGTTTGCCGCCGCATTCGGGACAGGGCGCATCCTCCACAAAATCATCGTAATACTCGCCGATCACGTTCATCTTCATGCGGCGTTCGATCATCGGCACAAGCCCCTCAAAGGTCGTGATCTGCTCCTTCGCCACGGCATCAAAATAGCGCGTGACGTGATATTTTTCCGCCCCCGAGCCGTACAGCAGCACGTCCATCTGCTTTTTGGTAAATTGGCAGACGGGGGTATCCAGATCAAAGCCGAAGCGCTCACCCACAGCGGCAAAAAGCGGGCCGTTCCAGCCATCGTCTGCTGCAAGCGACTTAAAGCCGTTGACGGCGATCGCACCGCCCGAAAGCGTCAGCGTATCGTCGGGGATCAACTTATACACCGCCACGCGGCGCATCTCGCCGAGTCCCGCACAATGCGGGCAAGCGCCTTGCGGATTGTTGAACGAGAACATACGCGGCTCCAGCTCGCCGAAGGAAATGCCGTGCTCCTCGCAAGCATAATTCTGCGAAAACGCCAGCTCCTCGGGGGCCTCCTCGCCCTCGCGCGCCACGGGCACGATCAAAAGATTGCCGTCCGAGAGCGCCAGCGCCGTTTCCACCGAATCACCAAGGCGCGCACGGATGTCGCCGCGGTTGACAAGACGGTCCACCACGACCTCGATCGTGTGCTTGATGTTTTTATCCAGCTTCACTTCCTCGGAAAGCTCGTACATACTGCCATCCACACGCACGCGGGCGTAGCCGCTCTTGCGCGCGTCCGCAAACACCTTTTCGTGCATGCCCTTCTTGGCGCGCACCACGGGGGCGAGCACCAAAAAGCGCGTGCCCTCGGGCATTGCGAGAATGCGATCTACGATCTGATCCTTGCTTTGCTGGCGGATCTCCTTGCCGCAAACAGGACAGTGCGGCACACCCACGCGGGCGTACAAAAGGCGCAGATAGTCATAAATTTCCGTCACCGTGCCCACCGTGGAGCGCGGGTTTTTCGACGTGGTCTTCTGATCGATGGAGATCGCGGGCGAAAGCCCCTCGATGCTGTCCAGATCCGGCTTGTCCAGCTGCCCCAAGAACATACGGGCATAGGAGGAAAGCGACTCCACAAAGCGACGGTGCCCCTCCGCGTAGATGGTGTCAAAGGCAAGTGAGGACTTGCCGGAGCCAGAAAGCCCCGTCAACACCACCAGCTTGTCACGCGGAATGGTGAGATCAATATTTTTTAAGTTATGGACGCGAACGCCCTTCAGTTTCAATTCATTTGCCATTTCCGTTATCCTTATTCCGATACATACGCGCGGCATCTTCGCCTTGCGATTTCAAATTCTTCAATGCATCCGTCAGCTTTTTGTCGGATGCGGAACGCTCTCTTCCCTGCGCCTTTTGCCACAGCCACACAGCACAAACCACAACAAAAAGAGGGATGAGCACCGCCAACGCAATCACGCTTTCTCCTCCTCGCGCAGTTCCTTGATCTTATCACGCAGATAAGCCGCCTCTTCGAAATCCAATCTCTTTGCGGCCTCGCGCATCTGGGCTGAAAGCTTTTCGATCAACTTTTCACGCGCCGAGGCGGAAAGCTTCTTCTTTCCCTTACCCTTGCTCTCCTCGGTCAGCGAGCCGATCTCAATGATGTCGCGCACGCCCTTCACGATGGTGGTGGGCGTGATGCCATGCTCCTTGTTGTAGGCATCCTGAATGGCGCGGCGGCGGTTTGTTTCGTCGATCGCGCGCTTCATCGAGCCCGTGATCGTATCGGCGTACATAATGACCTTGCCCTCAGCGTTTCGTGCCGCGCGACCGATCGTCTGGATCAGCGAGGTCTCGGTACGCAAAAATCCTTCCTTATCCGCGTCAAGGATCGCCACAAGCGATACCTCGGGCAGGTCCAGGCCCTCGCGCAGAAGGTTGATGCCCACCAGCACGTCAAATTTGCCAAGGCGCAGATCGCGGATAATCTCCATACGCTCAATGGTCTCCACGTTGAAGTGGATATAGCGCACGCGCACGTCATTTTCCTCCAAATACGAGGTCAGATCCTCCGCCATTTGCTTGGTAAGCGTGGTGACCAGCACGCGCTCGCCCTTTGCGGCGCGGATGCGGATCTCACCAAGCAGATCGTCGACCTGCCCCTCGATCGGGCGCACGTCCACCTCGGGGTCCAAAAGCCCCGTGGGACGGATGATCTGCTCCACCACCTGCTCCGCGTGCTCCTTTTCAAAATCAGCGGGGGTGGCGCTGACCAGCACCGCTTGATGGATACGCTCTTCAAACTCGTCAAAGTAAAGCGGGCGGTTATCGTAGGCAGAGGGCAAGCGGAAGCCGAAATCCACCAGATTTTTCTTTCTTGCGGTGTCGCCGCCGCTCATGCCGCGCACCTGCGGCAGCATCACGTGCGATTCGTCCACAATAAGGAGATAGTCCTTCGGGAAAAAGTCCAAAAGCGTGTAGGGAGTGGAGCCCGCAGGGCGGCCCGACAGCACGCGGGAGTAGTTCTCAACGCCCGAGCAATACCCCACCTCGCGCAGCATCTCCAGATCGTATTTCACGCGCTCCTCAATGCGTTGCGCCTCCAAAAGCAGGTTCTGACTTTTGAAAAATTCTACACGGTCCAGCATCTCCGCACCGATCTCGGCAAGCGCGGCCTCGCGCTTTTGCTGTGACACGGCGTAGTGCGTGGCAGGAAACAGGCTGAAATGGTGCAGCTCGCGTAAGATCTGCCCTGTGACGGTGCGGAACTCGCACACGCGGTCGATCTCGTCGCCGAAAAACTCCACGCGCACGGCGGTGTCCGCCTTGCCGCCCGTGGGGTAAATATCCACGGTGTCACCGCGCACACGGAACTTGTTACGCGTAAAATTGAGGTCACTGCGCTCGTATTGAATAGAAACAAGGCGCTTGATCAAATCCTCGCGCGACATCTCCATGCCGGGACGCAGAGAAAGCATCAGATTTTTGTATTCCAGCGGGTCACCAAGCGAGTAGATGCAGGAAACGCTCGCCACAATAATGACGTCGCGGCGCTCCAAGAGTGCGGCCGTGGCGCTGTGGCGCAAGCGGTCGATCTCGTCGTTGATGGAAGCATCCTTTTCAATATACATATCCCTGCCGGGGATGTAGGCCTCGGGCTGGTAGTAATCATAGTAGGAAACGAAAAATTCCACCGCCGCATCGGGAAAAAATTCTCGCATTTCCGAGCAAAGCTGAGCGGCAAGGGTCTTGTTCGGCTCCAGAATAAGCGTGGGGCGGTTTTGTCTGGCAATGACGTTCGCCATGGTAAAGGTCTTACCGGAGCCCGTCACACCAAGCAACGTCTGATAGCGCATCCCCGCATCCAAACCGCGGCAAAGCGCGTCGATCGCCTCGGGCTGATCACCCGTGGGCGCAAAAGCAGATTTTAAGTGAAAAACACCGTCTGTCATAGAACCACTCCCCTTTCTGACGCAATACATAATTAGTATATCATATTTTTTATTAAAAGTAAAGGAATGTAAGAAAGGATTTTACGTTTTGTAAAGTTTATATTGTTGAATGAACAGAAAACCCGTTCCTTTGTCCTAAAATTCTGTTCGCTCTTCCTTTTTTCAGCTTTGGCGCCCCGAAGCCCGGGATGTGCGCCGGCAGAGCGCTCGCGTTTTATCTCCGACCACGAGGTGTTTGTATTGCAGATCGCGGAGCCCCTCCTTGCCGGAACAGGAATATGAGCAGATCACCGATGTGCTGGACTGCTCGTTGCTCAACGTCTATGCGCTGATGTTCGGTAAAAATGAAAAAACACCGGCCAAAGCCGATGAAAAATAAGAAGGATAAAATTATGGCATTCAAAACCAAAAAGGAAAATTTTGAGGTGAGTTTTGGCAAGGCGAAAACGGTATATCAAAGGCCGCGTTTACATAACCAATGATAGTTTGTTTTCCCCTGATGGTTATAGCACGCCCGGTCGGCGTGTTGTGGCGGTAAATACTGATCGCAATAACATGCACGTTGTCAAAGTCAAAAAACTTGTTGATGATAAAGGGAAACCACGCAAGGATATGATCCCTATTGAAAAATACGGTTCTATACGAAAGCCGAGCGGCGTATATCCCTATGTTTATCGTAAGACCGCGCAAGGCAATCCAATCGAGGAAAAAAGAATGAAAAAAACTAAAACCCGTTTGAATAAGTGGGATATGAAAAAGATATCTCACTTGAAATAAAAAAATGCCCCCGGAACAACGCCGGGGGCTCTCCCTCGTTAAAGAGGGTACGGCAGATAGACTGCCGCCTCAATGATTATTATATCCAACACGTGACCGTTTGTCAATCCCTAAAAAGAAACAAATTACCGGTGATCTGGGAATTTCTATGCGCTGATGTTCGGTAAAAACGAAAAAACACCGGCCGAGGCCGATGAAAAATAAGGAGGCGGATTATGTTTATACATGGAAAAACCGGCAAAAAACATTATTCGGTTCGGGAGAAAATCAATTACTATATTCGTGTGATTAAAGGCAAGGAACAAGGGGTGTCTGCTGTTGCGAAGCGTAAAGCACCTCTTCGTTTAAAAACCTTGCAACGGATCAACGAGCAGAGTTATGATACACCCCGAATTATTGTAACGGACGATAAGCATTTTGGTAATAAGGAGAGTAAGCCACGTATGTGTGTGGCTCTCAAAGAAGATGCGAAAGGAAGGGTTTTAGTAAAATGACTTTGACTCGTTACGATAAAATAAAAATAAAAGAACTTTTTAAATAAAAAAACTGCGGCTTATTAGGTCGCAGTCATTGTGGGTACTTTGCCCCACTTCGCCGCTTGGAAGAAGCGGCTACGGTTTAGCTATCCTGACTTCGCTGCTATGGCGAATACGGTATTAACTAACGTTAATAGTATATCCGATTCCTGGATATTTGTCAATCCCTAAAAAGAAACAAATTACCGGAGATCTGGGAATTTCTATGCGCTGATGTTCAGTAAAAATGATAGCAAGGGGCGCGTTATGGTCGCACCTATGCAAAAACGAACAAGCAAGACGATTATTTTTGATAAAAATATAGGTCGTCAAATATCCAATATGAGCGATGGGTATATTCGGTGGATTGATCGTTCTGATGTTTATGAAATAAAATATGTAGATGAAAAAATGAGCTTAACCAAATATGATAAAGCAAAAGTGAAAGCGGTTTTTGCAAAAAAATAAAACCGTGACTTATTAGGTCACGGTTAATGCAGGCTTCCAATATCCTGCTCACTCCGCTGATTTAAGCGGATACGGTTTAGCTATCCTGACTTCGCTACTGTGGCGAACACGGTATCAGCTAACGTTAATAGTATATCCGATTCCTGGATATTTGTCAACCCCTCGGAGGAATTTTCTCCGAGGGTGTTTTATGTTTTGCTGTGTTTTTGATGAAAGTTGCATTTTTCCGTGATTCCTTTGCAGGAGCACGGCAACGGTGGATAACCCGATCTAAAGCATTGTTCAAGTTTACTTTCCACAACGTGCCGCATTCCTTGCGACGACACTCCTTACACTCGAATTTATAGGTCGGGATCCGGTATCAATATTAAGCAAAAAGCCGCCCGAAGGCGGCTTTTTTCAAAACGTGGGATGGATGAAAAAGTAGCAAATAAAGGCGGAAAGCGCGGAGCAGCAGGCGCCAAGCAAGAATTCGCGCACGGTGTGACGCTTGAGGTAGATCGACGCCCAAAAAGCGGCACCGAAAAAGATCGCACCGGGGATAAAGGCCTGCCAGCCCATGAACAGACACGGCAAAAATACCGAGCCGCACAGCGAGCATCCGTGGCCGCTTGCGCGCCAGGGCGTGAGCTTATTGAACAGCAACAGGAACATGACGGAAACAAGATACACCACCGAGATATACAGCAGGTTCGGAATGGCATCCCGCACCACACTGCACACCACGGCGGCGATATAGCCAAGAGGCGAGAGGAGGAACGCCAGCTTGCGTTGCATTTTTTGCCCTCCCTTGCGGAAGGCGGGCACGATTCTTTGCAACGGGTACGCAAGCACCGGCACGATGGCAAGACAGATCAGCGCCAGCCAGAAATCCAGCATTTCGGGAAAAACGTCTTCAAAAAAATACAACAGCAGAAGCTCGGCCGTGACCACCACGGGCGGCACGGTAATAAAGCGGATCGTTTTGGCAATACGTTGCAGCATATTCGCTCTCCTTTTTCGAAAAAACTTTTTTCAAGTTTCAATATTCTTCGTTATGTGGTTTTTAATACTACATTTCGCAACACGCACATACTACCAATATATTTTTAACAATTTATTTCAAAAATATGTCTTTTTTGTAACATATAGTTTTTCTTAAAAATAACAAAAGCGTGCGGACGGCATTTTCGCCATTCCGCGCGCTTTTTTGCTTATTTTTTTATTTTGGGCGCCCGTTGTTCTTGACATCTTTGTTTTTTGGGATTAAAATATTAGTAAAGTGCCAACCGTAGTTGCCGATGATATAGGCCAGCGCACTCACAAGGATCGCGGGGATCATGATCAGGAAATACACCCACCAGAAGTCATTGATCTGGGCACCGCTGCCAACACGCTGGGAAAGAATGCCCTGATACATCCCCTGCAGGACCATGGCGATGAACTGCCCCACCGCAGAGACTTGATTTTCCGCGCCGGTGAACACCTTGCTGAAGATCAGAAGCGCCGCCACGATGTTGATCGCGTTGGCGCAAACGCCAAGCACAAGCCCGCGCCAAAGCCCGCGCGAGGTGTGGCGGGAGGTTGCCGTGATGCCGTCCTTGGCACCGACCTCCCACATGATGGCGTACTGCAAAAACAGGTAAAACACCACGGAAAAAATGCTGGTGATCAAAAGCAGCTTGTTATTGTTCGCATAGCCGCACGCAAACGCAAGGCCGATGCCGAACAGCGAGATGGCAAACTGGTTGAGAAACAGTTTGATGATAATGTAAGAATATTTTTTAAAAAAAGCCATATGACACTCCTTGTTACATCTTCCCCCTTATTATAACGAAAATGCCTGTCAAATGCAACCGTTCCGAAACATTATTTACATTTTATCCATGAAATCATATCAGAAAGGAGGCCGCTATGAGCAATCAATACGCCGTAGAGCTGCGGGAAATGCCCTTCCCCGTACAGGATTTTGCCGCTTATAAAACCGGCATTCAGAACTGTTCCCCCAAAACCGTATCCGAATATTTGTTGGATCTGCGCACCTTTTTGCGCTTCATCGTGGCCAATCGGGAAGGCATCGATCCCGACAGCGACGAATTTTCCGCCATCGATATCCGCGCGCTGGATCTTGCCTTTTTGGGGTCGATCCGCACCACGGAGATCTACGCTTTTTTGCAATACACAGGCACCGTCCGCAAAAATCTGTGGGCGGCCAAGGCGCGTAAGCTGGTCTCCATCCGCATGCTTTACCGCTATCTGGTCAACAAAACGCATCAGCTGGAAAACAATCCCGCCATCGACATCGAAACGCCCAAGGCGCGCCGCACGTTGCCCAAATTTCTCACCCTGCAGGAGTCACTGACACTGCTGGAAACCATCCGCGAGGACAAGGACTCCAAAAACGTGGTGCGCGATTACGCCATCGTTACCCTTTTCCTCAACTGCGGCATGCGTGTGTCCGAGCTCGTCGGCATCAACATCTCCGATGTGGCCCGCGACCTTTCCACCCTGCGCGTGATGGGCAAGGGCGCAAAGGAACGTATGATCTACTTAAACGAGGCCTGCCAGACGGCGATCAAGGATTATCTGCCCATCCGCATGGCGGAGGAGGGCGGCCCTGCTGCCAAGCAAAAAGCACTTTTTCTCAGCACGCGGGATCAGCGCATCAGCGTCAAAACGGTACAGTGGATGGTCTATAAATATCTGGAAATGGCGGGACTTGGCGACCGCAAGCTCTCGGTGCACAAGCTGCGCCACACGGCGGCCACGCTGATGTATCAGCAGGGCGGCGTGGACGTACGCGTGCTCAAGGATATTTTAGGTCACGAGCAGCTGAACACCACGCAGATCTATACGCACGTCAGCAGCAGCGACATGGAGGAAGCCATGGCACACAATCCCCTTGCCAAGGTCAACAGAAAGGATAAAAAATAATGTGCAACATCGCAGGATACGTGGGAGAACGCGACGCCGCCCCCATTCTGATCGAAATGATCAAAGAACAGGAGGGCTTTAACGGCGGCTTTTACACCGGAATTGCCACCCTGCATGAGGGAAAGATCTATTATGCCAAGCTCACGGGCGATACCGACCGTTTGCTCGCGCTTACCGAGGCGGCCAAGCTGCCGGGCAGCATCGGCGTGATCCACAGCCGCACGAAATCCGGCGGCGGTGACGAATGGGCGCATCCCTTTCTCGCCTTCCGTGACGGCGTACCGTTTTGTGCGTACGTTGCCAACGGCAACGCGGGGTGCTACCGCAATCGCCAAGCAGAATACAACGAGATGAGCCAACAGCTTTTTGAGGAGGGTTATCCCCTGCCCTCACGTATTCAGATTGATCCGCCCGCCTATACTCAATTAAAGGACGGCACCTCCGTGCATATGAGCGATGTGATGTGCCAACTGATCGCGCGTCAGCTGAAAAGCGAGGCGGATTATGCCACCGCTATGGCGAATGCTTTTTGCGAGATGCCCGGTGAGATCGTGGGGCTCCTGCTCTCGCTTGACACCCCCGACCGTATCACTTATTCCCGCTTCAATATGCCGATGTCCGTGGCATTTGCCGCACACGGCGCGTATCTTGCAAGCTCGCCCCTCGCCTTCCCCGCGGATGCCGGCGAGCACAGCATTCTCCCCGCCAATTCGGGCGGCTACGTGCTTTGCGACCGCTTCACCGCCATCCCGATGAAAACGCCGCCGAAGCCCGTTGCGCCCCTCACCCCGGAAATACGCATCAAGGCCTATCACGCGGTAAAAAAAGCGCTTGAACAGCAGGAAATGATCTATGCAGACGTCTCCCGCGAGGTAATCAAGCCACTTTTTGAAAGCGACGGCCCCTGCCCCGTGGCAGCGCTCACCTATGAAACGCTGCTCGCGCTGAAAACCCAAGGCCTGCTCAAGGAGCGCCTCGATACGATAGAAGGTGCCTTCCCCGACCTCACCGCCCCCAAGGTCAAGCTTTGGATCTGACAGAAAAATCCCCAGCCGCGTTGCGGTTGGGGATTTTTCTTATTTCACGCGCATTTTTGCGATTTTTTCCTTGTCGGGCGTGACAATGGCGCTCCAGTTGGTGTGGTAAATGACAAATCCGGGCTTGCCGCCGGGCGCCTTTTTCAGCTGGCGCACGGTGGTATAATCCACCTCGGTCATCGGTGCCCCCTCCGCTGCGGAAAAAAGTGCCGCAATGGATGCCGCTTCGGTGAAATCCTCTGCGGGCGGCTCTTCCTTGCCCTCCAGCAGCATCACCACGTGAGAGCCGGGCATATTTTTGGCATGGAACCAAAAATCGCTTCGCTCCGCGATCTTGTGCGTGATATACTCGTTTTGCAGGTTGTTTTTGCCGCACAGCACGCGATAACCGTTCGTGGTGCGGTATTCGGCATAGCCGGGCGCGCCCTGTTTGCGCGAGCCCATCTGATTTTGCTTGCCGCGCGAGGCGTAGCCCGCGCGATACAGCTCCTCGCGGATCTCGAGAAGGTCGGTGGGACTCTCTGCGGTATTCAACGCGGTCTGCACGCTTTCCAGGTAGGCAAGCTCCGCTTCCCCTTGCGCGATCTGCTTGGTAAGCTCGACCTTTGCGGTCTTGCTCTTGGCGTATTTCTTGAAATAGCGTTGCGCGTTGGCGGCGGGCGTCAGGCGGCTGTCAAGCTCGACCTCCACCTCACCGAACGTGCCGTCCTCGCGGTAATCGTTATAGTCGATCAGACGCGCGCGCGTCATTCCGCGCTCCAGCTGATAGCAGTTTGCGGTGATCAGATCCCCGGCACGCTTGTATTCCGCGCCCCGCTCACACGCGGCAAGCTCGCCGCGCTGCAGCTCCAATTTGTGCAAAATACGGTTTCGCGCGTTGGTAAGCAGGCGCAACACGTCCGCCGCGCGTTGCTTCACGCGCGCTTCCTTATCTCTGCCTCCAAACCACTCGTCAAGCAATGCGGATGGGCTTTCGAAGCTTCGGCGGTGTTCGTATTGATAAAGCGTAGTGAAGGAATACTCCACGGGCTTTCCCATATCGTCATACCCGATACAAGGAATGCTTTCGTTCATTTCAAGGAAGGCGTAAATTCCGCTGAAAAGGTCAAATACGTGCTGTTTTTCCGACTTGCTCAGCGCGGCTACGCTTTTTTCGACACACGTTCCCGCCATTTCCCTTGCCACCACCGCGCTGACCCCCAAAAAGGTCTTGGTGATCCATTTTTCCACGGGGAGATCACCCGCCTCGGTCATCAGCTCCCAAAATCTTGCCGCAGGACATTCGCGCGGATCGATTTTACTTTGCGCAGGCGGCATCTCGTAACGCATTCCGGGCAACACCTGACGCTTCGAGCTGGTGGTGAAATCCACAGGACGCAACACAGCCAACACCTTCTCCTCACCGTCGGTAAAGATCAGGTTGCTGTACTTCCCCATTACCTCGATGACAAGGCGGCGCGTGCAAAGATACCCCATTTCATCCCGCGTCTCAAACTCCAGTACAAGCACGCGCTCAAAGCCGATCTGGCGCACGTCCGTGAGCTTTCCGCCCGACAGATGCTTACGCAACAGCACACAGAACTGCGGCGGATTTTGCGGGTTTTCGTACGGAATCTGAGTAAAGCCCACGCGCGGATTCGACGAGCCCGCGTTGATCAGCAATCTGCCACCCCCTTCGAAGGTGCGCATTTGCAGAATGACAGTGTCCTTTTCGGGCTGGTACACCTTTTCCACGCGACCGCCCAGTGCAATGTTTTTGATCTCAGCGGCAACGGCCGCCAAAAAGCCCGCATCAAAGGCCATTTTGCACTCTCCCTTCCCAAAAAATCACAACAAAGGGGCGCGTCGCGCCCCTTTTGCGGAAATATGTGTTAGCCAAACATGATCTGATCCACGTTATCCAGCGAATCAAACACGTAATCGGGCTTATCCGCCTCGGCGGCGGCATCCACGTCCTCGGCGGTGGTCTCACCGGAGAGCACCAGCGTAGCGGTCACGCCGTGACGCTTGCCCACAGCGATATCGGTGTAAAGACGGTCACCGAAGATGCACATTTCGCTGCAATCAAAACCGGTGGCCTCGCAGATCATCTCAATAGTCTCCTTATAGGGCTTACCGAAATAGGTGGGTACCTTGCCCGTGGAGGCGGTCACAAAGGCCGCGATTGCACCGCTGTCCGGGATGAAGCCGGTCTCGGTGGGGCAGTTGAAGTCGGGGTGAGTGGAAAGATACTCAGCGCCGTTGCGCACCATGCGGCAGGCGTTGTCCATCTTCTCATAGGTCAGCGTGGTGTCAAAGCTGGTCACCACGATATCGGCAGTCTCCTCCTTGCCCGTAAGCATCGGGATGCCGTTCTCGCGGAAATTCTCCACCAGCTCGTCCGTGCCGACAAGGTAAACGCTCTTCCCCGCGCGGTGACGCTTCAGAAATTCGATCGTCACGTCACCGGAGGTCATGATCTCCTCCTTTGTGGGAGAAAAGCCAAGCTTGGTCAGCTTATTGACATAGAAATCGGTGGTGTGAGAGGCGTTGTTGGTGAAAAACAGCACCTTTTTGCCTGCGGCGCGCAGGTTGTTGATGAAGCGGATCGCAAACGGAAATACCTGATAGCCAAGGTAGATCGTGCCGTCCATGTCAAAAATATAGAGCTTCTTTTCGGAAAGTGCTGCGGTATCGGGATTCTTGAAATTCATAAATCGTCCTCGCTTTACATAATTTACTACATAAGTATAACACACTCTTGATTTTTTTGCAAGGTTATAGTATAATTAATTAAAGATTTTTTTATTCCGGAGGAAAAAGCATCATGGGAAAAACCGTTTTGGGCATCGACGTGGGTGGCAGCACCACCAAGATCGTGGGCTTTCGTGAGGAAAACGGAAAGCAAGTGCTGATCGCACCGCAACACGTGCGCGCCACCGATCCCCTGACCTCGATCTACGGTGCCTTTGGCAAATTCACCATGCAAAACGGGCTTGCGCTTTCCGATATTGAGCGCGTGATGATGACGGGCGCGGGCTCTGCCTTTGCCGACCGTCCGCTTTACGAGGGGCTGGATTGCCGCAACGTTCCCGAATTTACCAGCGTGGGGCTTGGCGGGCTTTATCTTTCCGGCCTTGATGAGGCCATTGTTGTCAGTATGGGCACGGGCACGGCACTGGTGCACGCCAAAAAGACGGAAAACGGCACGGATATCAACTATCTCGGCGGCACGGGCGTAGGCGGCGGTACGCTGATCGGTCTTTCGCAAAAAATGATCGGCGTGGACACCGTGGAACACATCGAGCAGCTTTGCGAGGGCGGCGATCTTTCCAATATCGACCTGCGCATCAGCGATATTTCCACCAACAATGCCTATAAAGAAATGGCCTATGATATGACGGCCTCCAATTTTGGCAAGGTCAGCGACCTCGCCACCAAAAACGATATCGCGCTCGGCATCACCAACATGGTGGCCGAAACGATCGGCATGCTTTGCGTTTTCGCCGCCAGAAGCCACAAGCTGGATCGCGTGGTGCTGACGGGCAATCTCACAACGCTCTCCCCCATCCGCGCAGTATTCGGCACGATGGAAAAGCTGTTCGGCGTTCATTTCATGATCCCGGAAAACGCGCAATACAGCACCGTGATCGGTGCGGCACTTTGTAACCTCTGATCCCTTTTGCAAAAAGCGCACGCGGATTTCTCCGCGTGCGCTTTTTATATGGATCTGTTATTTATCTGGGAAAGGGGGCCTTGACCACGTTGCAGTCATTGTAGGCAATGGGCTCCCAGGTCATGGCGTCCACGGGATTGTCATAATCCGGGCCGTCAGCGCGCAACCAGATCATGGTAAAGCATCCGTCCATTTCCTGCGAATTGTTCCAGCCGCCCGCCGTGTAAAGATATTGCACGGTGGAAATGTTGTAGATCAGATGCTGGTCTACCTCAAAGCACCATCTGGACTGCGTATCCTTGTTGCCGCGCAGATAGTTCCAAGCAGCGGAGGCGTTGTGCGGCCACCACACAGCCGTAGGAGAAACAAGATCGTAGAACTCGATCTCGCAGCCAAGGTTACCGTGATGCGCCACGGAAACCATCTCCGCCTTCAGATAATCGCCGTACATGGCGCACATCCAGCGGCTCTGCCAACGGTTGGCGTCACCCGTCCAGATCTGCGTAACGGGCTCGGCGTTCGGCGCATCGGCATTCGAAAGCGCGAATCGCAACACCGTATTGGTATCATTGTCGGTATAACTCATGCGAGGATTGAGGTCATCCCAGGTGGTCAGCACCTCGATTTCCAGATTGGCAAGATAATACTTCTGACCGGTGTGCACCTTGATAAACTTGAAGCCGCTTGCGGCGTCGCTTTGGAAATTTTGGATGATGCCCTGATCAAAATATGCAACACCGCCCAGATGATAAGCGCCTGCCTTGCTGGGGTAATTGCCGAGCAAATAGTCGATCTTGAGCTGATTGCCCTTGGAGGTGTTCTTCAACCACTCCAGCATCTTCTCAAACGCGATATAGTGGTCGCCGTGCGCGTGCGTGACTACCCATGCCGCAATGCGGACGGGCTTGGAGGCGCTGGGGGCCTGGCCCCAGATCTTCTCATGCATGCTCGACAGCGTATTCCAAAGCTGCTGATGCTCGGTGCCGTTCTGATTGACGGTGCCGCTGTCAAATACGACGAAGCTGCCGTCCTCCAGCGTTACGATGTGCATCAGACCAACGGCCGAATTGTAAAGCGGCATGGTGGAAACTGCGGAATCGGTCACCTTGGTGTACGTGGGCTTGCTCAACAGCTTTCTCTCGGGGAAGGTGACGTACTCGTGCTCCACGGGGGAGGACACGATGCGGAAGCAGGCGTCAAAATCATAAAAATCCTTGTCGCCGGTCTTGGTCTTGGAGTAATAATTATCGTACGCGCCAAACTCGTCCTTGTGCTTGAAGGCGTTGTAAGCGACGTAAAGAGAGTGCTTCTTTTCATTGTTGACGAAGGTGGTGAAAAGACTGTCCTCGATCTCATTCTCCATCAGAACGGTATAGCCGTTGTCCAGAAGCGTATCGCAATATTCGCGGTAGGAGGTGGCATTGACGCCGCTTCCCGTATAAACGAACTGCAAGGAGTTATCGGCGGCATCCATGGTATTGTAAAGCTCGATGCCCTCCCCTTCGGGCTTGGGGAAATCCATCATCCAGTTCTCATTGCCGATACCCTTGAGGCAAAAGCCCTCGGGGAAAACGATCTTGATCGTGCCGTCCGCATCCGTTACGGTCGCTTCGGTCAAAAGATCGACGTACGTATTGCCGCCCTGGATCAGCGACGCAATGCTCCAGGAGGTCACCTGCAATTTGTTGCCATCCAGGGAAATGATCCACTCGTCGGCGCCGAGCGTGGAAAGCAGTGCGGCATTCTCGGGGCGATCCACGATGCCGATCAGTACTTCCTTTTCAAACTTCTCGGTATCCTTCTTCGCGGGGAACTTTTTGGCGGCGATCTTGGTGATGCTCTTCAGCTTTTCCGAAATCAACTCTACCGCCTCCGCCTCGTAATCGCGGTAATTGCCCGTCAGACCGGAATAGTCGGGGCACGCCTTGTCGGTTTTGATGCCGGCGGGATAGATATGGGTATAAATACCGCCGTTGACGGAATCCGCCAGCACAACGCTCTCCAGCTCATCCGAGATCACGGATTCGTTCACGGAAAGCACGGCAGAGCTGCCATCCCCCGTCAGATACTTGTCGGTAAAATACTGCAGCGCGTGCAACGTGAGCAGATTGGTGGTACCCGCGATCACGATCTTGTTGTTGATCACACGGATGGTAAAGCCGTCACCCTCCAGCTCCTCGTAGGCCTGCGTACTCTCTGCGCGGTCGGTCTTGCCGATCAGGATTTCGGGCTCGGCCTGCTTATTTTTGGCGCGATCCTGCGATTGCGCATGGAAGGCCTTTCCCGTCACCTTTTTCAAGGTGTTGGAAAACTCCACCATTCTCTGCTTAAAGACGGTGGAATAGGATGCACCGGAAAGCGAGTCGCCGTAGATCACACCGTAACCGGTGATGTCCACGTCAACAACTTCCTTGCTGAGCTTCACGTTCCCGTCCGTCTCATCCGAGCAGGAAGCGAACACAACGGCACAGCTGCACAGCATCAAAAGGGCCAGCAACAGCGCAAGAATTCTCGTTTTCATCATATAGCGTTCTCCTTTACACTAAAATAATGGATAATTTATTATAACATTTTTTAAACGGCTTTTCAAGCAAGAGCGCAAAGGTTTCCCCCGCCTTTTGCAAAATTCATCCGTTTACACAAAAGCTTGCATGTTTTTTCCGCAAATCTCACAAAGCAAGCGTTGAAAATTCCACTTTCCGTAGACAAAAAAGCAGCAGGAAAACCTGCTGCTTTTTTGTGATTTACTGCCAGCTGTGCGGGGGCTTGATCGCCACACCGCCGCCAACGGTATCGTCGGTATATGCCAAAATGGCCTTCACGCCCTCAAGCGTGTTATAGATCTTCTCATAATCGGGCAGACCGTCATCGCCGAAGGGCAACGTGAGGTTCAGACCCATGGGGGCGCCATTGGCATCCGGGCCGCCGGAAACGTACACGTATTTGGTGTTGGGGTTTTCGTTGACCAGTCTATAGTCAACCTTGTGTACCCATGTGCTGCCGGCGGGATTGAGCCAGCCGCGATAACCGGCAAGAGAGTGCGGAAACCACACCACGGTGGCGTTGACGCTGTCATAGAAATCGCTCTCACAGCCGATGTTGCCGTGATGCGCCACCTGCACCATATCCGACTTGAGATAATCGCCGTACATGGCACACATAAAGCGGCTTTGCTGGTTGTTGGCGTCTCCCGTCCAGATCATCGTGTAGGGATCGCCCACGTCCTTGCCGTTCTTGTTAGTCGCCTGCATGGTGAATCGAAGCACCGTGCTGGTGTCGTTCTGGTTCTTGATGCGGGCGGGTGCCAGATCGTCATAGGTCATCAGCACCTCGACCTCCAGGTTGGCAAAGTAATACTTCTGTCCCGCGTGCACCTTCAGGAAGGTAAAGTCCACCTTCTGCTGCAAGCTGGTGATGGCACCGTTTACGCTCATACAGCCGATATCGCCGTTATAAATGCAATACACCGAGCTTTGGGAAGGATAGTTACCAATCAGATAATCAAACTTCACGTCGGAACGGGAAGCGTAAGTCGAAATAAACCTGTTGAATACGGAATAGTGGTCGCCGTGAGAGTGCGTGACCACCCATGCGGCAATATGCAAGGGATTGGAGGGGGTGGGAGAGACGCCGTAAATGCGCTCGTAATGCGCGTTCAGCAGCTTCCAGATGTTGTCCGCCTCGTAGCCGCTGGCGGCGTTACCGCCGTCGAAGATCACGAAGCTGCCGTCCTCCAGCGTCACGATATAACCCATACCAACCGACTGACCGACAAGCTCGATGGCGGTCACGGAGCTATTCGTCACCTTAGTATAGGAGGGATCAGGCTTCAGGATAGAGGCATCCGGCACGGCAACCGTGTCCGTGGGAGAGGAGACGATGCGCAGGATCGGCTCATAATCAAACGCATATTCATCCTGATGCGCGTAGGCGTTGTATGCCACGTAAAGCATCTTCTTGGCCTCATCGTTTACCAAGGTGGCAAACAAGCTTCCTTCAATTTCATTTTCTGTAATCACGCGATAGCCCTTGGTCTTCAACTTCTCCACGTAGCTATCAAAGGCGTCGGCATTCACGCCCTCGCCCATGTAAACGTACTGCAAAGAATTCTCGCTGGTATCCAGCGTGCTGTAAAGCTCAAGGCCGTCAGGCTTCGGGAAATCGGTCACCCAGTTCTCGTTCACAAGGCCCGTCAGCTTAAAGCCCTCGGGGAATGCAACGGTAACCTTCCCTGCCGCGTCCTTCACGGACGCTTCCTTGATCAGGTCATAGCAATATTCCTCAATGGCAAGCAAAGCGGCATCGCAGTATGCGGTCATGACGATCTGACCGTCCTTCACGAAAAAGCCGTAATCGCCCGCACCCAGCGTCATCAGACAATCCTTGGAAATCTTACGGTTTGTTATGCTGACAAGGAATTCGGGGCCGGTGACCTCTTTGCTGTCCTTTTTGACCGTGATTGCCTTTTGCTTGAGACCGGTGGCGGCCATCAGCTTCTGAACCACGTTATCGATCACGGTAACGGGCAGGTCGCGCATATCCCAGCCGGCATAGGTGTTGATCAGCAGATCCACGGGATGGCGCTTGCTGTCATAAAGATTTTCGCTGTAAACAAAGGACATTTCGCACTTTTCCGAGGTGGCGACCGTCACCATGGGGACCTCTTCGGCCTTCGCCTCCTCGTAGATGGTCAGCACGGCGGAGGTGCCGTCACCCGTCAGATACTTGTTCTGGAAATAGATCAAGGCCTGCAATGTCAGGATGTCGCTGGTGCCCGTAATGACGATCTTCTGACCGACCACCGCCACGGCGTAGCCCTGTCCTTCGATATCACTCAGAACCTGCGTCGACTCGGCACGGCCGGTATTACCGATCAGGATCTCCTTACCGGAGGCGGTAGCTGCGGCAGAGGTCACTACCTTTGCCACAAAGCGCTCGCCGGTGGCGGCTGCCAGGTTTTTGGCAAAATCGGTGATCATGTTCTTATAGGTACGCGTCTGCGCCTGAGAATTGACGTACACCACGGCATAGTCGGTAACGTCCACCTCGATCCGGTCGCCGCTCAGCACAACGCCGTCCTCCTCTTCGCCGCTGCAGGAGGCGAACAGTACGGCCGTTCCCAGCAACATAAGAATTGCCAGAAGCAAGCTTAATGCTTTTTGAAATTTCATGGAATTCTCCTTTCCGTCGATAAAAGTTTGCCCCTCCATTATACCACTTCGCCCACATTTTTGCAAGTCACTTCCCTCTTGTTTGTGCCCTCCGTCTCTTTTTTCATCCTTTCGCACAAATTGGATGTGGGGCTTTTTGTCGCTTTACCCAAGTTTTATGTCCGCGCGCTTTATTTGTGCAGAAAAATATTTATATTTTCTTAACATTTTCGCAGGCAAAAAAATGTGAAAAATCCGTGCGAATGACTTGACATACATAATTGTAACTGATATAATATATATTGTTATTTTATCTTTTGAAAGGCGAATTGCTATGAAATGGACTTCTCTTAACGAATTGCGCGAAAAATACCTGGCTTTTTTTGAGTCCAAGGGCCATTTGCGTCTTCCCTCCTATCCGTTGGTGCCGATCAACGACAAATCCCTGCTTCTGATCAACTCGGGCATGGCACCCATGAAAAAGTTTTTCACCGGTGAGGAGCAACCTCCCCGCCGCCGTGTGACCACCTGCCAGAAGTGCATCCGCACCCCCGATCTTGAGCGCGTGGGCCACACCGCACGCCACGGTACTTTTTTTGAGATGCTGGGCAACTTCTCTTTTGGCGATTACTTTAAAAACGAGGCCATTCCGTGGGCTTGGGAATTCCTGACGAAGACCCTTGAGATCCCGGGCGAGCTGCTCTGGCCCTCCGTATACGAGGAGGATGACGAAGCGTTCGAGCTCTGGAACAAGGTGATCGGCGTTCCCGCCGAGCGCATCACCAAGCTTGGCAAGGCCGACAACTTCTGGGAGCACGGCACCGGCCCCTGCGGTCCCTGCTCCGAGATCTATTTTGACCGCGGCATCAAGTACGGCTGCGGCTCTCCCGACTGCCGTCCCGGCTGCGACTGCGACCGCTTCATGGAGATCTGGAACAACGTGTTCTCCCAGTTCAACAACGACGGCAAAGGCAACTATACCGAGCTGGCTCAAAAAAATATCGACACCGGCATGGGTCTGGAGCGTCTTGCGTGCGTGATGCAGGGCGTGGACAACATGTTTGAGGTGGATACCGTCCGCAAGATCCTTGACACCGTTTGCGAGATCGCCGGCAAGACCTACGGTGCGGACAAGCAGCACGATATTTCCATCCGCGTCTGCACCGACCACATCAAGAGCTCTATGTTCATGATCGCCGACGGCGTCATCCCCTCCAACGAGGGACGCGGCTACGTATTGCGCCGCATCATCCGCCGCGCCTGCCGCCACGGCAAGCTGCTCGGCATTGATCATCCCTTCCTCACCGACCTTTGCGTGGTCGCCATTGGCGAGAACAAGGGCGCTTACCCCGAGCTTGCCGAAAAGCAGGAGTATATCCTGAAGGTCATCTCCATGGAGGAGGAGCGCTTCGACGCCACGATTGACGCCGGCCTTTCCATTCTTTCCGGTCTGATCGAAAATGCCAAGAATGCAGGCGTTACCACCATTTCCGGTGAGGATGCCTTCAAGCTTTACGATACCTTCGGCTTCCCGCTTGACCTCACGCGTGAGATCCTGGAGGAGAATAATCTTTCCTTGGATGAGGAAACCTTCAAAACCCTGATGAGCGCCCAGCGCGAGCGCGCACGCGCCGCACGCGGCAACGTCAGCGGCTGGGACAACGCCACCAAGAATCTTCTGAGCGAGCTCCCCGCTACCTCCTTCCGCGGCTATGACAGCTACCGCGCGGACGAAGCAAAGGTGCTTGCCATCATCGTTGAGGACGAGGACGGCGCACGCAGCGTGTCTGAGATCAGCGAGGGTGATTGCACCATCGTTCTGCACAAGACCGTATTTTACGGTGAGGGCGGCGGTCAGGTAGGTGACACCGGCTCGCTTTACGGCAACGATATCATGGTCACGGTTCGCGACACCAAGAAGACCGACGGCGTCTACCTCCACCTTTGCACCATCGTGGAAGGCACCGTACGCGTAGGTGATAAGGTTCGCGCCAGAGTGAACGACGGCCGCCGTGACGCCATCGCGCGCAACCACTCCGCCGCACATCTTCTGCAGGCAGCACTGCGCGCCGTGCTCGGCACGCACGTAGAGCAGGCAGGTTCTCTTGTAGATGACGAAAAATGCCGCTTCGACTTCACGCATTTCGCCGCCCTCACCCCCGAGGAGCTTGCAAACGTCGAAATTCTGGTCAACGCCCACATCATCGCGGGCCTTCCCATCACCATGGTGGAAATGCCGATCGAGGAGGCCAAGAAGCTGGGTGCTATGGCACTGTTCGGTGAAAAGTACGGCGACACCGTGCGCGTTGTCCGTATGGGCAACTTCTCTACCGAGCTTTGCGGCGGTACCCACATTGACAACACCGCGCGCATTGGTCTTTTCAAGATCGTTTCCGAAAGCTCCGTGGCCGCAGGCGTGCGCCGCATCGAGGCCTGCACGGGTCTTGGCGTGCTTCACCTGCTGGATAAAAAGGACCGTCTGCTGGCAGACACCGCAGAGGCACTGAAGGCACAGAACGTGGCCGATATCGCCAAGCGCGCCGCTCAGCTGCAGGACGAGCTCAAGGCCATGCACCGCGAGCTGGATGCCCTGAACGCCAAGCTGGCGGGTTCCAAGAAGGACGAGCTGCTCGGCAACACCGTTGCCGTGGGCTGTGTCAAGCTGGCAACTGCACGCTTCGACGGTATGGCACAGGACGTAGCCAGAAGTCTTGCCGACGAGGTCAAGGCAAGCTGCCCCGATACCGTAGCCGTCATCGCAACCGTCAACGGCAATGACGTCAAATTCCTCGCTGTAGCGGGCAAGGATGCCGTTGCCGCAGGTGCACACGCCGGCAAGCTGGTCGGTGCCGTTGCCGCCGTTACGGGCGGTAAGGGCGGTGGCCGTCCCGACAACGCCATGGCAGGTGGCCGCGAGGCCGATAAGGTGGAGGCCGCACTTGCCACCGCTGCCGAAACACTTGGCGCACAGCTTAAATAAGAGTTATTCCCTTTCCAATGCCTCCGTGCGATAGCTGCACGGAGGCATTTTTGCGCAAAAAAAGCGACCGCCGAAAACGGCGGTCGCTTTTACTTACGTAACAATTATTTGGAGCGGAACAGATTCATGATCTGATCGAAATCGTCAAAATCGTTTGCGGGCTGCGCGGGCTTCTGCGCAGGTGCGGGCGCAGGAGCAGGTGCGGGAGCGGGCTCCTGTGCAACGGGAGCGGGCTCACCCACAGGTGCCTGTGCTTGCACGGCGGGTGCCGCAGGCGCGGGTGCGACGGGCGCTTCCGCGACGGGTGCGACAGGAGCAACAGGTGCCACGGGAGCAACAGGTGCCACGGGCTCCACTACGGGTGCCACGGGCTCCACCACAGACTCCTGCTGTGCGGCAAGCTCGTCCTCCTCGCTCTTTTCAAAGCCGGTGGCGATAATGGTCACGCGCATCTCGTCCTCCAGCGCATCGTCGAACACAAGACCCCAAATGACGTTTGCATCGGGATGGGCGGCCTTGGAGATCATAGAAGAGGCAAGATCCACGTCCTCCAGCCCCACGTCATGAGAGGCGGTAATGCTGATCAGAATACCGTGTGCGCCATGGATAGAGGTCTCCAGAAGCGGGCTGCTGATGGCGGCCTTGGCAGCAAGAGAGGCCTTCTCAGCACCGGTGGCACCGCCCACGCCCATGTGCGCGTAGCCGGCGTTCTTCATCACGGAGGTCACGTCCGCAAAGTCCAGATTGATAAAGCCGGGCACATTGATCAGCTCAGAGATGCTCTGCACACCGCGGCGCAGAACGTCATCGGCGATCTCAAAAGCGTTGCCAAGCGTGATGCGGGTGTCGGAAACCTGCTTCAGCTTCTCGTTGGGGATCACCACAAGCGAGTCCACGTACTGACGCAGCTCCTTGATGCCGGCCTCGGCCTGATCCATACGGCGCTTACCCTCAAAGGTGAAGGGCTTGGTCACGATACCGATGGTCAGAATGCCCATCTCATGCGCCACGCGCGCCACGATCGGTGCGGCACCGGTACCGGTACCGCCGCCCATGCCTGCGGTAACGAACACCATATCCGTCCCCTGCAGGGCCTGTCTGATCTCATCGATAGACTCCTCGGCGGCACGTGCGCCCACGTCGGGATTGGCACCTGCGCCAAAGCCACGCGTGATCTTTTCGCCGATCACCATCTGCGTGGGGGCCTCAGACTTGCGAAGCGCCTGACGGTCGGTGTTAACGGTAATGAATTCCACACCGCGGATATTGGCTGCAATCATACGGTTTACGGCATTGTTGCCGCCGCCGCCCACGCCAATTACACGGATAACTACGCCACTCTCAAAATTATTATTCGTTTCAAAGGTCATTTCCTTGTCCTCCTTTGTTTTAAAAATGCGGCATACGCCGCAACGAAAACTGACACTCATATATATTTTAATATAAAACTGTTAGAATTGCAAGATGTTTTTTAAATATTTTTCAAAGAATATTCGACAAATAAGGCGCAGGGGTGACACCCCTGCGCCTTATTTTCTCTTTTTCAGCAATAAGATATCCCGCCAGATGCGCTTGTTGGCGTGCGCATGATAAAATTCCCGTATATTCCGCGACATCTGTCGCCTGCGCTCCCCGTCCGAAAAAAGGGTGAGGATCGCGGGGGCAAGCTCCTTTTCCAGCTCCTCTTCTCGTATAAGCACCGCCGCCCCCATTTCCGAGAGCGCCGCCGCATTTTTGTATTGATGATTCCCCGTTACGTTCGGTGACGGCACCAAGATCGCCGCGCATCCAAGGGCGGCCAGCTCGCTCACGCTCATCGCACCCGCGCGGGAGATCACCACGTCGGCCGCCGCCATATAGCGCGGCATTTCCGTGATAAAAGGCAACAGACAAAGATTTTTGCATGCATCCAGCCCCGCCGCGCAAAAATCCGCGTGCATTTTGTCGTATTCGCGCTTCCCCGTGGCGTGCACGTGATAGATCTGCGGGTGCGCCGCCTCGCTTTTCATCAACGAAAGCATAGCCCGATTGATCCGCTCGGCGCCAAGACTCCCCCCAAAGGACAGCAGCATTTTCTCGCACCCTTCGGGCATCGCAACAGGGGTCGGCGTGCGGTATCCGCGCGGGAGCGGATTGCCGACCACAAGCGTTCTGCTCCTTTTGGGAAGCGCTTCACGCGCCTTTTCGAAATTCAACCAGACGCGGTCAAGGCGCGGTGCCAGCAGTTTGACCGCAAGCCCCGGCACCGCGTTGGATTCGTGCACCGCCGTGGGGATCCGCAAGGAGATCGCCGCGCGCAGGGTGGGATAGCACGCGTATCCACCCGTCCCGATCACAAGATCGGGACGAAAGCTTTTCAAGATCCGCCTCGCCTCACCGCTTGCCCGTATTGCGCGTGCGACCGCACGAAAATTGGAAAAGGAAATCCTGCGCGAAAGCCCCTGCACATCAAGCAACCGTATCTCATACCCCGCGCGTGTGACAAGCTCCTTTTCCATTCCGTTTTTGCCACCCACGAAAAGTATTTCCGCGTGCGGCTCGTTTTCACGTATGATATCCGCAATGGCAAGCGCGGGAACGATGTGTCCGCCCGTGCCGCCGCAAGTAATCACCACTCTCATTCAACGCTTATGCGTGCTGTACCGGGAAATGGCCAGCACGATCCCCATTTCAAAAATTTGTATCGCCAAAAAGGTGCCGCCGGAGCTGAAAAACGGCAACGAAACCCCTGTGTTTGGCATGGAATTGGTCACCACGGCCACGTTCAACGCGGTCTGAATTGCCAGCTTCAGCGATATGCCGTATACCACAAGTGCGCTGAAGCGATCGGGCGCATGCGCCGCGATATGAAAGCCGCGACGGATCAACTTGGCGAACAAAAGCAACAAAAGCAACGCCCCGACAAAGCCAAGCTCCTCGCAGATCACAGTAAAGATAAAGTCGTTTTGCGGCTGTGAAACGTAACCGTGCTTCTGCCTGCCGTTGAGAAAGCCGACGCCGAAAAGCCCACCGGAGCCGATCGCATACAACCCCTGCAGGGTCTGCCACGCCGACCCCAGCGGATCCACCTGCTCGATATGTAGCCACGTGTCCACGCGAAGCTGCGCGTAGGAGGAGACAAGGATCAGAACGCTCCCCGCCGCCGCTACCGCTCCCGCCATCCAGGCAAGATAGCGCAACCGCGTGCCGCCAAGAAACATCACGAAAACGCCCAGCATCCCGATGATCATCAGACCCGAAATGTGCTTTTCCGCCGCCACCAGCACCCCGATCAAGGCGATCAAGCCCCCGGGCAGCAGTACGCCGTAACGAAAGCTGCCGCCGCGCCGCTTTTTTGAGCGGATCTCGCGCTCATGCTTGCTCATGACCAGTGCCAGCATCAGCACCAGCGCTGTTTTGGCAAGCTCGGAGGGTTGCACTGTGACGGGTCCCAGCACAAGCCAGCGTTGTGCACCGCCCCCCACCGTACCGATCAGAAGCACCAACAACAGCAAAAAGATGGAAAATGCATACAAAAACACACCGAAAAAGCGCCAGAAGGCGGGCTTTGCGCAAAGCGCAAAGGGCAAAGTCGCCGCGATAGCCAACAGTGCAAAAAGCAAATAACGCTTGAAAAAATAAGTGCTCTCCCCGTAAAACTGCTCCGCGTATACCGCGCTTGCGCTAAACGACATCGCTGCGCCAAACACAAGCAGTGCCAGCACCATCAGAAGATACGGCGTATCGATCCTTTTCCACCCTTGCGCGCACTGCACTCGTACGTTGCTCCAAAACTCTCTCATCGTACCCATTCAAAAAAGCTCAACACGGCAAAAAGTACGCCCCAGAACGCGAATAGCGCCACCACGCGCATTTCGCTCCACCCGCCCTTTTCAAAATGGTGATGGAGCGGCGCCATGCGCAAAAGCCGTTTCCCGCCGGAAAGCTTGAACCACGCCACCTGCAGAATCACCGATACCGCCTCGATCACAAATACACCGCCCGCCAACAGCACAAGAAGCGGTGCCCCCGACAAAATGCCGTAGCCGCCCACCATGCCCCCAAGGAAAAGCGAGCCGGTGTCGCCCATGAAAATTTTGGCGGGATGCGCATTGAAACAAAGGAAGCCCAGCACCGCACCAAGTAACAGCGCGCCGCAGAAAAAGGCAGTGCTTTCCCCTATGGAAAGCCCCAGCAATACAAGCAATCCGCAAAATACGGCGACAAGCGTGGAAAGTAAGCCATCCACGCCGTCCGTCAGATTCAACGCGTTGATCACCCCGGTCAGATACACGGCGGCAAAGGGATAATAGAGCCAACCCATTTCCCATTTTACGTCAAAAAAAGGGATAAAAAGCGTGGTGGAAAGCCCGAAGAAAAGGTCGGAAAGGTATAAAAACAGAACGCAAAGCGCGAGCAAAAGCAGATACTTTTGCCACGCAGAAAGCCCCATGTTTTGCCGACGCGTGAGCTTTTTCAGATCATCCAGAAGCCCGATCGTCCCGCAAAGCAAGGAAAACAACAGCAAAAACGCGATTTTCCCCCACGCGACGTTCTCTACCGCACGTCGGGAAAAGAGTAGCCACGAAAAAAAGACGATCAGCACGGCCGCGATAAATCCCACGCCGCCAAGAGTCGGTGTTCCCTTTTTGGAAAGATGCCACGCGGGGCCGATCTCCAAGATCGGCTGTGCCGCGCGGGCGCGCAAGCGCGGGATCAGCAAGCGCTCAATACACACAGTCAGCGCAAAAACCAGAGCCGCCAAAATCAGCCCTTCTGCCATCCACTCACTCTTCACAACGTCCTCCTGATCTTCTCACAGACACGCTCCAGATGCATGGCGTGAGAACCCTTGATTAAAATGGCCGCATTGGCGGGCGTGTGGCGCAGTACGGCATCCGCCGTCGCATCGCACTCCCCCGCTTCAAAGCTGTATATCCGTGCGGCCGCCATCCCCGCGCGGCGCGCAGCGCGCGCGATCTCGAAAGCCGCACAACCGACCGTGAACAGCGCATAAAATCCGCTTTTTGCCAACACCTCGCCAAGCATCGCGTGCATTGCGCGGCTCTGCGTGCCAAGCTCCAGCATATCCCCCAGCACCGCGACCGTCGGCCGCCCCGCAGCAAGATAGCGCAAGCTCTCAAAGGCCGCCATCACCGCCTCGGGCGAGGCGTTGTAGCAATCCTCCAGCAAAAGTCGCGTACCGACGTGAAATACCCGCATGCGCGGGGCGCACGCCCCCGCTTGTAAAAGTCCTGCTCTGATCTGTTCGTCATCGCGCCCGCAAAGCACGCCCACGGCCGCCGCGATCGTGATGACCGTTTGACCGATCACGCCCGCAATCGGCCATCTGAGATTAGTTATGACCCGTTTTCCCACGCGAAAATCGCAACACACGCCGCTTCTGTCCATAGCAATATTTTCCGTCGAAAGATCCGCCCCCTCGCCAAAGCTGAGCATCCGACAACGAGGTTTTTGAGGAAGTGACGCTTTTATTTCTTTCGGGAGCAATAGGATTCCATCTTCCCGCATCCCTTCCGCAATCATCATCTTTTGCGAAAGCAACGTTGGAAAATCCCCAAAATTTCCGATATGTGCGTTCCCCACATTGGTGATCACTGCCACGTCAGGAGAAAGGGCGCTCGCCATCTCATTCATTTCCCCCACGTGATTGATGCCAAGCTCACAGACCCAATATTTAGCTGTCGGGAACTCCAAAAGCGAGAGCGGCATCCCCACGGTACTGTTAAAATTCCCCTTGTTACACGGCACGCCGCCAAGTATGGTGGCAATCGCCTCCTTGGCCGTTGTTTTCCCCGCACTACCCGTTACGGCAATCACCCGTGCGCCGGCGACCGCTCTTTTTCGTTTGGCAGCCGCCAGAAGGGCCGTTGACGTGTCCTTGCATGCCAAAACCCAATAATTTCCCGAAATGGGGGGGATTTTCTCGTGACACAACACGCCGCCTGCCCCTTTTGAAAGCGCATCGCATATGTAAGCGTGTCCGTCGGTTCGCTCCCCGCGCAACGCGAGGAAAAGATCTCCCGCCAAAAGCTCCCGCGTGTCGGTACTGATACCGCCGATCTCAATTGGGGCATCGCCCGCTTTTTGCAAAGTGCACTCAAAAAGTGAGGCAAGAGCCGTCGGATCGCGCAGCTCGAAAGGCAGCTCAATTCTCACCGTTCAAGCTCCTTTTCGCCAAATATTCCCGCACGATCTCCCGCTCGGAAAACGGCAAGCGTTTCCCTCCCAGTATCTCATATTCCTCGTGCCCCTTCCCCGCCAAGATCAAAATATCGGCAGGGCGCGCCTCCTCCAGGGCGTATGCAATGGCCTCGCGCCGATCCCTGATTACACAATGCGGCTTTTCCTTATCCACGCCGCGCAAAATTTGCTCCAGAATTTTGTTCGGATCCTCGCCGCGCGCATTGTCGGAGGTCAGAATGACAAAATCCGCCAAGCGCGAGGCGATCCGCCCCATCTCGCGCCGCTTGCCCGTATCCCGCTCCCCACCGCAGCCGAACAGAATCAAAATACGCTGATGCGGTGCCGCAAAGCCGCGCGCGCTCAGCAACACCTTCTCCAACGCATCCGGCGTATGGGCATAATCCAAAAATATGCTTGCCGTGGCACTCCCCTTACAGATCCGCTCCATACGCCCGCGTACGCCCGCGAAGGAATGCAGTGCCTCCTTGATGCTTTTGGCGTCGATACCGATCAGAAAAGCACAAAGCGCGGCCAGCGCACCATTCTCCACGGAAAAATATCCCGGAACCGGCAAGCGCACCTTGATCTCCCCGCCCGAAAGCGGTCGCAAGGTAAACCCGACGCCGTCCGTGCCAAATGCTTGGATTTCCGATACCGTTTTGGGGGATAATTCCTCAAACGGGCACTCCAGCCCCTCACAAAGGCGTGCGCCGTACGGCGTGCTGTGTGAGACCACTGCCATCTCGCATTTTTGAAAAAGCTTGCACTTTTCCGCAAAATACGCCTCCATATCCCCGTGAAAATCAAGATGCTCGGCCGTCAGGTTGGTAAAAACCGCGCAACGAAAGAAGAGCGGCTCCACACGCCCCAAGGCCAGCGCGTGCGAGGAGACCTCCATCACCACAAACTCCGCTCCCGCGTCCCGCATGCAGGCCAACATTTCATACAGCTCTTTGGGGTCCGGTGTCGTCATATTCGCGGTACCGTATGCCTTTTTTTCGCACAAATCGCACTCTCCAACGCGGCACTCCACCGTACCGATCAACCCCGTTTTGTACCCCGCTTTTTCCAAAATATGACAGATCATAGTGGCCGTAGATGTCTTTCCATTCGTGCCGGTCACCCCAATCAAGGAAAGCGAGCGCGCGGGGTGCCCGTACCACGCGTCCCATAAGCGCGCCAACGCCGCGCGGGCATCTTCTACCTGCAAGCAGCGCACCCCTTCCGGCTTTCTTTCGCTGATAACAAATGCCGCGCCGCGCGCAATGGCCTCTCCCACGTATTGATATCCATCCGTGTTCAGCCCCCGTACGGCGACAAAAAGCTCACCCCGCTTCGTGCTTTTTGAGTGCGAAGAGATCCCCGTGATCTCCATCTCGCCGTCGCGTATCGAAATCTCACCTTGCAATCCTGCCTCGCGCAGTAGCTCTTTCAGCTTCATTCCTTCTCCTCCTATTCTGCGATCTCGTCATATGCAAAACGAAGCGTCACAACCGTACCGTAAGGCAAGGTCGCACCTGCCGCAGGGATCTGCTCGACCACCGTTTTTCCCGTTTTCCAATAGTCTCTTGCCCCTGTGATACTGATATTAAAGCCCGCATTCAAAAGGAGCTGATTGGCCTCGGCCGCCGTCATCCCCACCACAGACGGCACACAACCGTCTGTTCCGACGCTCTCACCAAGCGTGAGAAGGATCACCGCCCCTTCCCGCAGCACCACAGAGCCCGCCGCAGGAATCTGCCCCGTTACAAAGGCCCCCTCCCCTGAGAAGCGATAGGCAAAACCGGATTGCGTCAGGGTCTGCGCGACTTTTTCCGCCCCCCAGCCGGAGCAATCCGGCACGCGAAGCGAGAGCTGCTTTTCCTCCTCCTCTGTATAGACCGCCTTCGTTCCAAGATAGGGCAAGATGGCCTCCAATACGTTTGCCACGTAGGGCGCCGCCACCACGCTACCGTATTTTATCCCCTCCGTCGGCTCATCCACCACGATCAGCACAGCGATCTCGGGCGCATCTGCGGGGGCGAAGGCAATGCAGGAGCCGATGCGGGCGCTGGCATCATCCCCGATCTTTTCCGACGTTCCCGTCTTAGCCGCAACGCGGTATCCCGCCACGTACGCGTTCTTGGCGCCGCCGTTCCCCGCAACGCCCCCTGCTAAAATTTCGCACACCGTACGCGCCGTTTCCGCACTGATCACCGTTCTCCGCTCTTTGATTTCGTGTGTATACACCACTTTCCCGTTGGCGTCCGTCATACGCTCCACCAAATAAGGGGAAAGCAGATGCCCGCCGTTGGCCACGGCCGCCACAGCGCAAATCAGCTGTAAAACCGATATTTTAAAATTCTGCCCGAAGGAAGCCGTGGCCAGATCCAGCTCCGTAAAAGCCGTAGGCGCATGGAAGATCGATCCCCCCTCCCCGGGAAGGTCGATCCCCGTTTTTTCCAAAAGCCCGAACGCCTTGACGTACTCGTAAAAGGTATCACATCCCAGTCGTGCCGCTATGGTCATCATCACGGGATTGCAGGAATTTTGCAGCCCTTCCGCAAAGGTAATACTCCCATGTCCCCCTTTTTTATGGCAACGAATGGTGCGATCCGCCACGTGCAAGGCGCCACTGCAGAAAAAGCGCTCGTTCAGATCGATCACGGCATCCTCCTCTAATACCATAGAGCAAGTCAAGGTCTTAAACGTAGAACCGGGCATATAGATCTCCGTTGCGGCCTTGTTTGACCACATTTCCAGCAAAAGTTGATTCTTTGCGGCGCGATACGCCTCGCTATCCTTCTCCAAGTCCAATGCCTCCAAAGCACGTAAAGCACTTTCATTAAGAGAAAACGGCTCGTTCAGGTCAAATCCGGGTGCCGTCGCCATACCAAGGATCGCGCCGGTATTGACGTCCATCACAATGCCGCACACTCGGTTTTGTGCGCCGGATTCTATCATCGCGTTTTCCACTTCTTTTTCCAAAACTGACTGTACGTATGCATCCAACGTCGTATGTAACGTATTCCCCTCAATGGGTGCCACATAGGCCTCGTAAGAGTTTGGCAATTCGTTCCCCATCGAGTCTCTGGCGGTGATGTACGCGCCGTCCGTTCCCGACATCGCCGCGTTATATTGCAGCTCCAGCCCGTATAATCCTTGTCCGTCACTTCCGGTAAATCCCAAAACGTGTGACGCCAGCGTACCGTACGGATAATATCGCGTGTTCACGGCATCGACTTTGATCATTTCAGTATAATTATTTTCCTTAATAAAATCCAGAACATTGTCAGCCGTCTCTTCGTTGACAGAACGTGCCACCGTACGCTCCAGCGCGGTTTTGTGTGAAATATGCTCCATTACGCTATTATAATCTACGCCATCCAGACGATCAGAAAGTCCTTTTGCAATTTTTTCACTGATTTGCACTGAATTTTCTGCCTTGGCGATCACATTAGGGAAAATTGAGACACGATAAACCGTGCGATTGGTGGCAAGCACCCTCCCATTACAGTCCAGAATTTCACCGCGCGCCGCCCGTACGGGAGATTCGGTGGTAAGCTGGTCCAGAACCTTTTTTTGATATTTCTCAAACCCGAAAAACTGAATACTGAAAATTCGTGCCGTCAGTAACACGAACACCAGGCACAACGCCACCAATACCACGCCTGCGCGCTTTAAGACTCTTCCACCGGACACCGTAAAAATCCCCCTTTTGAAAAAAACAGGCCCCCGTCCTTACGAACGGGGGCCGTTTTCAGGACGCGGCATTGCCGCATCCAATCTTATTCAAATGTAAGGGATTTTATTACTCCCAAAGAGAGGCAAATGCGTTCAACAGCTCTGCCATCACAAACTGATCCTCCTCCACGGGGTAGATCTCAACGCCATCCTCGCCATCAAGAGAAGTCGTAGCTGCTACCACAGAAGAAGCGTCCTTCTGCGTGAAAACCTCGTTGCTGACACTCTCTTGAAGCACTGCGACCTCTTGCTCAAGCTTGGCCACCTCCAAGTGACTTTGCTCCAGCATCAGACCGGTAGCAACCAGCAGACCGATGGCCAGCACCAGCATCATGCCAAAGACCGCCTTTACGAAGGAGAAACGGGGGCGAAGAGGACGGCGGGAGGCGCGCTGTGCTTGGGGCTTAGCATCACTTTTCGCACGTGCCTTGCCTTCTTTTGCCTCTTTCAGCTCGCAGTTTCTCTTTGCCTGCGCCAAGCTGCGACGCATGTTACCCACGCGGTCGCAACCGTACTGTCTGTTGAAGAACGCCACAAAATCACCCGTGGTGATGGTCACGCCGCCGTCATGGGTATCCTCCATGAAGACAACCGTTGTGGCGTTGGGCATATCAGCGGCGTTCTTTCGGGAATTGGCAGATTCCCACACATGGCTGCGCTTTTGCATTTCGCTGCCATAGTTCTCATCAATGGAAATTTTATCGTAGATGTCGAGTGCCATCGATATGCACCATCCTTTCTTTTCTTCTTTCGTTTTCTCAAATTTTTTCCGCAACACGCAATTTCGCACTGCGCGAACGGGGGTTTTCCTCCAGCTCAGCAGAGCTTGGAAGGATCGGCTTTCTGCTGATCACCTTGACAAGCGGTTTCTTTCCGCACACGCAGATCGGCAGGTTTTTGGGGCACGTGCAGCCACTGGCAAGCCGCGCAAAGGTCTGTTTCACAATGCGATCTTCCAAGGAATGGAAGGTGATGATCGCGATCCGTCCACCTTTTCTCATGTGGGCAACGGCGCTTTCGATCGCAGGTACGATCACGTCAAGCTCGCCGTTCAGATGAATGCGAAGTGCTTGAAATGTGCGCTTTGCGGGATGGTGTCCGCCGTCGCGTGCAGCCGCGGGAATGGCGCTTTTAATCAGATCCGCCAATTCGCAGGTCGTCTCAATCGGCGCTTTCTCACGTGCGGCGACGATCTTGGCAGCAATTCTGCCGGAAAAACGCTCTTCACCGTAGGTGTAAATGATACGCTTGAGTTCCTCTTCGGAGTAGGTGTTTACCACGTCTCGCGCCGTTTCGCTTTTGCGCTGATCCATCCGCATGTCAAGCGGTGCATCGTTCTGATAGGAAAAACCGCGTTCGGCTTCATCCAACTGATGGGAGGAGACGCCAAGATCCAGCAAAAGTCCGTCAATCTCCTCTATGCCGCATTCCTCCAACACCTCTGTCAGATTAGAGAAGTTGTTTCGGACCACACGGGCGCGCTCGCCCAGCGGTGCCAGACGCGCTGTTGCCGCCGCGATGGCGTTTTCATCCTGATCTATGGCAACGAGGAGTCCTTCCGTGAGCTTGGAGGCCACTGCAAAGGAGTGACCGCCGCCGCCGGCAGTTCCGTCCACGTAAATGCCATCCGGTCGAATATTCAGAGCTTCGACCGCCTCATCCAAAAGCACCGAGCGGTGCGAAAAATTAACGTTCATTGCCTTTTAACCTGCTGGGGCATGCACGAACCTTCGCGTTCAATTCTGCGGTAGGTCTGCTCTTCTTGTGTTCTTCATAAGCGGATTTACCCCAGATCTCGCCGTATTTACCGCAACCGATCACCACGATCTGCTTGCTTTCTTCATCATCGATCGTTACACCGATGATCTCCCAAAGCTCCTTGGGAATGCGGACACGTCCCAGGCTATCGGGGGTGCCACTCGTAGATTCGGCATAGTAGTATTCCAGCGCATCCTCAAAATCGCCCTGATCCAGATGCGCTTCCAGACGCTCCAGGTACTTATCCCATTCATCAAGCGCATAAAAGCGAAGACAAGGATTTTCCAAGTGACGAACGATCAAAAATTCTTCACCCAGCATTGTACGGAACTTTGCGGGAAAGGAAATGCGGTATTGTGCATCGATGGTCGGCGTATGTGTGCCAAGCAGCATCATCATAGCACATTCCCTCCTTTCCCAAAAGCCAACAATTGTCGGTTTTTTCTTTCCTTTACTTTCCTAATCTTTCCTATTCTTACCTATGCCTATATTATACCCTCCTTTTCGCATCCTGTCAAGCCCTTTTGCTAAAATAATTCCTTTTCTTTCAAAATTTTTTTATTCCGCTGATTTTTTTACTTCCTTATTCTTATTATGACAAAAAAACACCCCCCGAAACCCGTTCGGGGGGTGTTTTTCAATTGTTATCAGCCGTTGATGTAACCATTAAGAACTGCACGTTCTTCAGCGGTAAAGCGGCTGTATTTTCCGTCTGTCTCATACTGATAAACTTCATCCTGAGCAGACTTCGTATCCTTCAAAGCGGAGTTGGCAACCATTGCCACGCTGCGTTCGGCAGCGTTGATGGAGTAATAGGTGTGAGTCACACCGTCAGCGGTGGTTACCTCCATGTAAGCAACAGCCGTATACTCCTTATCGTACTCGGTCACTTCGATGGCGGAGCCAAGTACTGCGAAATCGTCCGTGTAGTACAGAAGATTGCTCTTCACGTCCACGGCACCGGCAGCCATCAGCGCGCTCTTATCCGTCAAATCGGTGTCCTTCGAAACCTTGCTGGAGTCGATGATCAACATGCCTACCTTGAAGTTTGCACCGTAGGTAGCGGCAAGAGAGGTGAAGGTGTCCAGACGAACCACGCTGTCGAAACGAAGCTTGGCGGCACCGGCAACAGTGGACACGGAAGCGCCGGAAAGCGTTGCGATCACGTTGCGGTTCTCAGCGAAGTAACGGTACACGGTGGTATCGCCCTCCTTGGTACCGACAAACAAGGAATCCTTCACACAGTAGGCCTCTTCGCCCTCAAGGGCGCCAAGACCGGGCTGCTGCAGACCGCAGGATGCTCTCAAGGTGTACTTGAGGCCCTGCGTGGGATTGGTCGTGGTATAGGGGTTACCGGAAACGTATGCGTAGTACTGGATCTTCAAGCTATCCTTCATACCACTGATGCGGTTGCTGTAGTTCAGACCTGCAACATAGCGCATACCGGTGTTTACGGGGATGATGGAGCACTTCAGAACGTTTGCATAGTAGAGCGTATCGGAGCCGTCGGCTGCGGGAAGCTCGGTTCTGTTGAGCTCGAAGTAAGTGGAGCACAGACCGAAGTAAGCGATAGAAATCACGTCCTCGGGAGTCACAAGACCGGCAACCACATCAGCAGTTGCATGTGCAACACCGTAAACAGCAGACTGTGTGGGAGAAGGAGCAAATACGCGAGTCGCGTTGGGAGCGTTGTAGGTTGCGCTGTCACAACCGTCAACGGCAAGCACCTTCACGGCGTACTCGCCATTGGTGGCCTTGATACCAAGATCGGGACAACCGTTGTTGACCCAGTACTGACGGAAGTAGTCAACACCAAACTCATCATCAGTATAATAAGAGGTGTAGGTTGCATCGGTCAGGAACCACAGCACCAGCGTTTCACCGGGCTGAAGAATGCAGGTCTCGGGGTTGGAGATGCTGTCCTCAGCAAAGTAGAAGTAAGCACCGTTGCCGTCACCCTTTTCTACGGGGTTACCGGGCTTGAGGACGGTAGAACGGGTAAAGCCGGTGTCGGCGATGCCGCCCTTCAGGCCAAGATCGTTACGTACCAGAGCGTAATCGTATGCATTGATAGCCGCATTGGAGACGTTGGTCACCTCAATGGCGGTGAAGGCACTTTGTGCCTCGCCCTCCAGGTTGTTGGTAAGAGGCATGATCTCGGTGATCATGAGCTCGGGATTGTCTTCGGTTCTTGCATAGAAGTTTCCGATTACAAGCTTCTGATAATCAGCCAAAACACCTACGTGATGCTGCTTTCTGTAAGAGGAAGAGGTCTGGTTCGTGGGGGTCAGTGCGGTATACATGGTGCCGCAACGGTAGTTGACGGAAGAGTCAACGCCGTAAACGTATGCAGCCGCAAAGTCGTTTTGGATAGCGCCGCCCTTACCGATGTTGGCGTTATCGCGCATGTCCTCTGCCTCGGTGGGGTTACCGATAGCGATGACGGGAGAGTAGCGAACGAAGGACTCAATGTAGGTCAGGTCGCTCAGATAGCGGTTCGTGTAAACCACCTCATTGCCCTGCTCGTTGATCGACATACCGATTGCAAACGTGATATCGTCTGCATCTGCAATACCCATACCGCTGACAACCAGAACCTTGGTGTCCTCAGTCAGACCGTAGTTGCGGTAGTTATAACGGAAGCTGGTCTTGGTGGTACCAACAGTGCGGTATGTGATCTCCTTGGAAAGACTGCCGTTATTGGTCATACCGTTCTTCCAACCGGGCATGTAGGTACCGGCGCCGATCAGACGGAGCACCATGCACTCACCGGGATTGAGCATCGTGTTGTACTCATACTCGGAAGAACCGCGGGTGTAACGGGAGTTCCAGTTCTCTACGTAATGTGCAAGGTAGTAGATGCCGTTTGCGCTGGGAACGTACTCACCGCTCTCCAAAACGTCGAACTTGGCACCTGCCTCAAGGTTGCACAGATAATAGTAGGTAGAGTAAGTACCGCTGGAGTACTTGCTGTATGCATAGTTGTTACTGCCGCTTGCCTTGGAGCCGCGGACATATTTGGTGGTGTCCACCTTGGAGACCTCAAAACCGGCTTCCTTGATGGCGGCGATCTCAGCGTCGCTGAAGTACCACTGCGTAGCGTATGCCCAAGAGGGCTCGTCGGCAAGAGCGGTGTTCAGGAAGAACTGGGGGCAGGGATTCTCAATCACCTGACCGAACATGTCGCTCAACTTTACGTAGCTGGAGTATTTGACCTTACGGCTTTCATCGATGGAGTCGATGGCAGAACCGTTTGCGGAATAGCTGGAGTAAACGAGAGAGTAGTTTGCAACGTCAACGGCGTAATCGTTGGGGTTGTAGATCTCGATGTACTCGGTCCAGCTACCGGTTGCGGTGCCCATCACCTCGGTGATCAGAAGAGCGGGCAGGTCGTCGTTTGCACCGGCGGCCTCGATATTGGTAGTGGAAATGGAGATGTTGTCAATGTCGGCAACAACGCCGGGCTGTACAAGAAGTGCAACGGCGGCGGCAGCATTACGGGTTACAAAGTCCTCCCACAAGTTCTCGTTGCGGTAAGAACCGTTGTAATCAAGATCGTAGTTCATGTCGGAAACGCGCATACCGTTGATATCAACGTAAACGCCGTTTTCGAAGTCATAAGAGATCTCGATATCCAGAACGCGGTTTGCCATCACGTTGGTACCGGTGCGCACCTCGGTCTTGGACTCGTTTGCGCTGAACAGACGAGAGTAAAGAGAAGGCATACCGGAGGTGGTGTCATAGCGGCTGGTCATCGTGTTGGGGGAATCTGCGTCCTTCTCAATCGAGTGGAAGTCGCAGTTTGCACCCTGCACGGGGTAATATACGGCATTCAGGCCGGTGCCGCACATACGGACAGCAGCGATACCGTAGGCCTCGTTCCCTTCACCGTTGGCAACAGAGCCATGCATACCGTTGTAGTTGTAGATAAGGGCTGCATAAGCGTCGTTCGCGGTGGTTTCCGAACGGTAGGTCAGGCGATATGCCAGCTTAAAGTCGGAATTGCGCAGGATGGACATCACGTCGCCGGCAAACACGTTCACAAAGCTGTCAAACTGTGCTTCCAGCGTGTTGATGCGCAACGCCTTGTTGATGATGTCTTTGCCCGCGGCATCCTTACCAACGACCTTTTCCACGATGGAATAAACGGCCTCGTTGGTTTCGACCTTGGCGCTGGGAACATACCAACCAAGCTGTTCCATCAGAGCCGTACCTGCGGCATCCGTGGAAAGTGCGTCGAAGTTCTGCTGATAGACCACGTAGTTAGACGTGGAATCTGCCGCAAACGCAGCAAATCCAACGGCAGGCACCATGGCGACTACCATCAGTACAGCGAGAAGAAGAGAGAGAGATTTTTTCATACTTTTTCTCCTTTTCCAAGTTGTTTCTACCCTTGTGAAGAAGGGTGCAATGCGCCCCTTCCCAAGATTAATAGTATTTTAACATATTTTTGCGCTTTCGTCAAGTGTTGTTTACAATAGAATTTAAAAAACATTTTCCCTGCCAACTATTCATTGTGTAGAACTTTTTGTCTATTTCGTTCAATATTATCCCCTTTTTTGCGCTCCAAAGGGGGGCAATGAGCTCGTTTTTCGCCCCGTCACCCGTCAAGCGGCCGATCACAACGTCTGCCGGAAGCATTTCCAGTGCCTTGATGACCAGATCCACGTAATGCGGCATTTCCAACGGAAAATACCGCCCTTTCCCATAGATATCGGCCAGCTTCGTATTTTTTACAACATACAAAAGATGGATTTTTATCTCGTCCGGATGAAGCTGCGCCACCTTTTGCACACTTTCCATCATTTTTTCGTCATTTTCACCAATCAAACCAAAAATCAGATGCATGCCGATGCGGACATTTGGGGCCTTCTCGCGCAGTCGACGGTAAGCGTCAAGGAAGGTGGAAAAGTCATGACCGCGATTGATCAGACGCGCTGTGTCATCGTGAACTGTCTGCAGCCCAAGCTCCACCGTGACGGCGGTACGTGCCGAAAGCTCGTTTAGATACGCGATCACATCATCGGGCAAGCAATCCGCTCTTGTCCCGATATTCAACCCGACCACGCCGGGGCAAGCGAGGGCTTGCTCGTACAGCTCGCGCAGGCGCGGCAGAGGGGCGTACGTATTGGTGAAGGCCTGAAAGTAAGCTATGAATTTTTTTGCGGGCCATTTCCCTCGCATGCCCGCCACCTGGAGCGCAAACTGCTCTTTGACGGAAAGCACGGCGTCCTGTGTAAAATCACCGCTTCCCCGCCCCGAGCAATAGATGCACCCACCGGTACCGCAACGGCCGTCGCGGTTGGGGCAATCAAAGCCGCCATCCAGCGTGATCTTCGCCACCTTCTCGCCAAAGGTATGCTTCAGATAATAGTCATACGTATGATACCGTTTGTTCGTATCCGAAAAAGGAAACGGATTGGTATCGCGCTGTGTCTTTTTTTTCATAATTCTCCTTTTTAAAAAAGCAGACGGGCACAAGCCCGTCTGCGATACGTTATGCGAGTAGCATCTCCAGAGAAGCGATCCGCACGCAAAGCGTGAATACACGCATGGCAAGCTCCAGATCTGCCCCCGACGGGAAGGTCGGCGCCAGACGGATATTGCTGTCATCGGGGTCCTTGCGGTAAGGATAGGTCGCGCCAACCCCCGTCAGCGTGACCCCCGCAGAAAGGCAAAGGTTGTACGCGCGGGTCGCGCATCCCTTCAGGGTATAGAAGCTGATGAAATATCCTCCCTTGGGACGCGTCCAGGTGGCAATGCCCTTCTCATGCAGATCCTCTTGCAAAATTTCATACACGCGATGGAACTTGGGCGCAATGATGGCGGCGTGCTTTGCCATATGCCGTCTCACGTTCTCCGCATTGCCGAAAAAGCGGATGTGGCGTAGCTGATTCAGCTTATCGTGGCCAATGGTCTGCGTGGCAAAAATGCGCTTGATCTGCTCCAGATTGCGCGGGGACGCGGCCAGAATGGCCACGCCGCTGCCGGGGAACGTGATTTTAGAGGTGGAGGCAAAGTAGAAGACCATGTCCTCGCGCCCCGTTTCGCGGCAGGCAGAAAAAATATCAAGCAGCGTGTCCCCTTCCCCCTCCAGCTCGTGGATGGCGTACGCATTATCCCAGAAAATACGGAAATCCGGTGCGGCGGGCGTCAGTGCGGCAAAGCGGCGCACAGTCTCATCGCTGTAGGTAATGCCGTCCGGATTGGAATACTTCGGATTGCACCAGATCCCCTTCACGGCGGGATCGTTGTTCACGTACTGCTCCACCGCATCCATATCGGGCCCCGTCGGAAGCATTCTGACGGGGATCATTTCAATACCAAGCGACTCACAGATGGCAAAATGACGGTCATAGCCGGGGCAAGGGCAAAGGAACTTCACCTTTTCCTCGCGACACCAGGGGCGGGGGCTGTCAACCATTCCGTACAGCATTCCGCGCGCCACGGCATCATACATCATGTTCAAGGAGGAGTTTCCGCCCACCATAATATAATTGGTAGGAATCTCCAAAAGATCGGCAAACAGCTTTTTTATTTCCGGAAGGCCGTCCAGCAACCCATAGTTGCGACAATCCAAGCCGGACTGCGCCCGGCATTCCTCCCTTGAGGAAAGGCACCCCAGCATCCCCTCGCTCAGATCAAGCTGCTCCATGCACGGCTTTCCGCGGGAAAGATCCAGCGAAAGCCCCCTTTCACAATAACTCTGATACTCATTTTTCAGGATCTGCAATTCTTTTTGCAGATCGTCCCGTGTGGCTTGCGTATAGTTCATCGTTTTCTCCTCACAAACTGCGATTTCGCACGTTTAAATTGTTCAAATTGCAAAATCAGCCATAAATTAGTGGTATTATACCACATTTCTGCAAGAATTGCAAGAGAAAATTTCATTTTTAAAAAATATTTATGATTTATTTTCCCAAAATCGCTTACAACGGTGCGCCAGCGACGCGGCATCCCCCGCGGCCGTGATATTTTTCCAATGGGAGGGGTACAAATGCAAATACGGCTCCTCGGCATACCGCCCGTCGATCAGTACAAGCACGCCGCGGTCCTCCTCGCGGCGGATCACGCGCCCCGCCGCCTGCAGCACGTGGTTCATGCCCGGATAGGTATAGGCATAATCGTACCCACGCTCGCATTTGTTTTCATAGTAGTCGCGCAGCATGTTGCGCTCGTTGGAAAGCCCGGGGATGCCCGTTCCCACCACGATCACACCGATCAGACGGCTGCCGGGGAGATCCACGCCCTCGGAAAAGCTGCCGCCGAGCACGCAAAAGCCCACGCGCATCTTCCCCACGTCATCCGCGAAGGAAGAAAGGAACGCCTCCTGCTCGTGATAGCTCATGCCGCGCTTTTGCACCACACACGGCACCTTGGGATATTTCGCCTGAAAAATCGCCAATACTTGCTCCATATAATCATAGGAGGGAAAATACACCATATAGTTCCCCGCCCTCGCGCTGATGGTGGCCGCGATCAGAGTGGCCACCTTGCGGTAGGATTTGGCGCGATCCTCCATGCGCGTGCTGACGGCAGACGCCACCGTCACGCAGAAGTTGTCGGGATCGTAGGGCGAGGGCAGCTCCAGCGTGTCGGCATGCTTGCCGCCGCCGAGAATATCCACGAAATAATCCAAGGGCTTGAGCGTGGCGGAAAACAAGATCGCCGCCCGCGCGCGGCCCATCGCGCTGTGCATCACGCCCGCAGGATCCAAGCAAATGATCTGCACGGAAAGCTTGTTCTCGCGCAGCTCCATAAAGGTAAGAAAGCGCTCGTCATAATACTCCGAAAGCGTGCAAAAGCGCCGCAATAGTGCGGAAAGCTCGGAAAGCTCCGTGCGCAGCGGATGCTCCTCATTTTTCTTCAAAAACGCATCGATCGCTCGGCGCAGCGTGGCGCACGCCTCGGTAAAGTTTTCCAGTGGCGCGCGATTCAGATAATATCCGCTTTCGGTGCCATCCTCATGCTTTTGCCGGTTTTCGGTGCAAAGCCCGCCCAGTCGGTTCAAAAACATCAGATAGCCGCCAAGCGCGCCCTCCAGCTCGTCGTCTCTTTCCGGCTCCAGCTTGGCATATACCGTTTCAAAGCCGTCGACCGAAAGCCGCACCGAGTACATGTCTCTCGCGCGGTCGGGCAAATTGTGCGCCTCGTCTACCAAGAAAACGTACTTGCCGCGCTCGCCGTCGGGGTCAAAATAACGCCGCAGATAGACGTCGGGCGCGAAGGCGTAGTTGTAGTCGCAGATCAGAAGCTCGCAATGCTCGGAAAGATCAAGGGAGAGCTCATAGGGGCAGATGCGGTGCTTTTTGGCGACCTCCAGCACAATGTTTTTGGGGAAGCCGTGGCGCGTGGCAAGCAGCTCCTGCACGGCGGCATCCACGCGATCGTAATACCCCCGCGCAAACGGGCAGGCCTCGGGGTTACAGCGCGAGCCGCCACCCGTGCGGCACCCTTCGGGATGCGCGCACATCTGCTCCTTGGCGTACAGCATCACGGCGCGCAAGCGCGCCCCCGCCTCGTGCAGCTTTCCTGCGGCGGCGTATGCCTCGCGGCGGATGCTTGCCTTGGCGGTCAGATAAAAAATGCGGTCACAGTACCCTTCCCCCAGCGCCTTTACGGCGGGATAGAGCGTCGACATCGTTTTGCCGATGCCCGTGGGGGCTTCCGCAAACAGTCGCTCCCCGCGCCGAATGGCACGGAAGGCGCGCTCGGCAAGCTCGGTCTGCCCCTCACGCGGGTTGGGGTACGGAAAGCGCAGAGAGCGCAACGTCGGAATGCGCTCCTCGGCGCGGTGGATCAGATCGCGCGCCAACGGCTCTACGCGAGAAAGCAGCGAAAGGAAAAATATGCAAAGCTCTTCCCGCGCACTTTCCACACAGTGATCCTTGATCTCACCCGTTTCGGTATGGTAATGCCGCAGGCGCAGACGGATGCTTCGCAGATCCTTGGCGGCGGCCTGCAAATACGCCAGACACCGCAAGCGCGAGAAGGAATCCCCCACCCCGAAGGCGGCTTTTTTCGTCAGCTTGATCTCCTCGACAAGTGCTCCCCCCTCGCACACGGCATCCGCCACACCCTCTACCATATAAGTAATGCCGTTGTGGGTCAGGGTGTTCCGCAGCACTACGGCGGTTTGTCGGTCCGATTCACTCGGCAGCTTCAGCTTTTTTTGATCCAAGCACTTTTGCGCGCGCGGCATGCGGTGGGGGTGGCGGGCATCCAGATGCCCGCTTTTGTGCGCCAGCGCACACAGCTCGTCCACGGAAAGCTCGACCGTATAATTGTCGCAACGATAGTGCATGGCGCACACCTCCTTGTAGTATTTGAATATATTTTATCATAGATACCGCATAAAGTCAACTGCGGGAAAATTGGAAAAAATTTAGGGGTAGCCGAAAAGCGCAACTTCGCTTATAATAGTACATAGGTACATACCAAAGAAGGAGGCGTGCCAAATGGAATGGATACGCATCAGCCAGAACAAGCTTAAAATTATGCTGACGGCAGAGGACACGCGACATTACGAGTTAAACTGTGACAACACCGACTATGCCGATTTGCTGACGCGCACGGCTTTTCAAGAAATTTTGACCGACGTACGAAAGGAAACCGATTTTGACGCAAGTGAGGATAAGATCTACATACAGATGTACCCCTCCAAGGGTGGGGGATGCGAGCTTTTCGTCACCAAGGTGGGACTTTTGCTGACAAATGACGGGGCGCAGAGCGCGACAACGCTCTTACCGCGCAGAAAAGAGCGGCTCCGACGGGAAAGCGAGCTGCAGCTTGCCTTTCGCTTTGAGACCTTAGAGCCCCTGCTTTTGCTCTGCCGCAGGATGCGGCTGAAAAAAGGAACGCGCAAAAGCGAGGCGTGGCAGGACGAAAAGGGGCGATGGTGGCTGCTGTTTTCTGCCCCGCCGGAAAAGAAGCCCGCCTACGCCGCCGAGTACGGCAAGGAGATCCGTGCAGACAGCGCAAGACTCTACCTCGCCGAGCACGGCCGCATGATCTGTAAGAAAGATGCCATAGAAACACTGGCAAGAATGTAGCGCGAAGTCACAACGCACAAACAGCCGCACCGAGCTCGGTGCGGCTGTTTGTGTGATATAGCCGTGATACTTTGCCACGGCGTTTTATGTTTGTCTCTCACCACAAGGAGGGCTTGCCATCGACATAATGCCAACAACCAGCAACGTTGGTTTCGCTGTAATAATACCGTGTGGCGTTGGTGAGATTGTAGTTATTGCTACCAATCGAAATACCGTTCCAATCGTTTGCAGTACCGGCGTAATAAACCGTTTCAAGTTTAGAGAACGCACCCTCGCCGATGCTCGTCACGCTTGCGGGAATTGTGATCGACGTGAGCGAAGTGCAACTATAGAACGCATAATCGCCGATGGAGGTCAACTGGCTACCTTCTGCAAAAGTCACCGACGTAAGCGAGGAGCAATCAGAGAACGCCCACTCGCCGATGCTGGTCACGCTCGCGGGAATTGTAATCGACGTGAGCGAAGTGCAATAACTGAACGCTGAACCCCCAATTACTTGGGTATCGTCATGGATCTGATAACTGCTCAATTTCTTGTTGTCGCAACGCTCTAACAAATAATACGGGTTGGCATTTACAATAATATACGTGCAATTTTGATATTGTGTCCTTGTCAATTTGTTGCAATTCTCGAACGCCCACTCGCCGATGCTCGTCACTCCCTCTGGGATCGTAATCGATGTGAGTTTGGAACAATTATAGAATGCACCCCCGCCGATGCTCTTCACGCTTGCGGGAATCGTGATCGACGTGAGCGAAGTGCAATTATAGAACGCATAATTGCCGATGCTGGTCACGCTACCATCCGCCGGGATAACACTATTCTTGCAGCCAACAAGCAAGGTCTTGCTTGCCGTTTCAATCAAGCAATTCCCTGCACTATGATAAACTGTATTTCCTTTCTCGACCATAATCGATGCGAGCGAAGAACAATCAAAGAATGCCCGCTCGCCGATGCTCGCCACGCTTGCAGGAATCGTGATCGCTGTAAGCGAAGAACAATGAGAGAATGCACCCTCGCCGATGCTCTTCACGCTTGCGGGAATCGTGATCGCTGTAAGCGAAGAACAATAAGAGAACGCATCACTACCAATGCTTGTCACACTTGCGGGAATCGTGATCGATGTGAGCGAAGTGCAATTATAGAACGCATGATTGCCGATGCTGGTCACGCTACCATCCGCCGGGATAACACTATTCTTGCAGCCAACAAGCAAGGTCTTGCTTGCCGTTTCAATCAAGCAATTCCCTGCACTATGATAAACTATATTTCCTTGCTCCACCACAATTGACGCGAGCGAATCGCAGCAATAAAACGAAAAAAAGCTGATGTCCTTCACACTTGCGGGGATAGTGATCGATGCGAGTGAATCGCAATCAGCAAACGCCCAACGGTCAATGCTGGTCACAGAATTTGGAATCACCACAGCAGTAATCGTCGCATTTTCGAACGCCCCGCTATCAATTATCTTTACAGGCTTATCCATATACGTATCCGCGATAATTACGTGCTTTGCGTCGCCCGTGTAGCCAACAACCAATGCAAAGGTACCATTGCTCGAAAGCTCGTAGTTCACGCCTACAGTAGCCCCAATTGGTTGATCGCACACCGTACACAAATCATCCTCTCCCACGCTGTGCTCGGCACGCGCATTGATGGCGGTACAATCATTGCAATCAAACCAGTGGAAGGAAGCATCCGCAGTATATGCGCTCTTCCACGCGTGCTCTGCCAAGGGTGTTTCGTTTTCCTTCACCACCTTGCCGCAAGTCTGACAGGTCTTTTCATCATATCCTTTTGCCAAGCAGGTGGGGGCGTGCGTGACAGTGATATAAGCGTGATCCTTTTCGGTACCACTCTTCTGCTCGACCGCGTTGCATTTGGTACATACGCGATAGAACATTCTCCGCTCACACGGCGTGGTGGCATCGTCGCCCAGGGGCAACCACGTGCCATCTGTGTGCCCCGTTGCGGGAATCAACACACTTTCCACCGTCAAGCCACAATCCGCATCGGTGCAAACGCGGTGCTTGACACCGGGCACGGTACAGCTTGCTTCGGCATCCACAATCCATTCACCTGGCGTATGGTTGTGCGTATCCTTCTCGCTCTGACCATCTTTGTTGCTCACGCCATTGTCACAAGAGCAAAGCAGCATTAAGCAAAGCAAAAACAGTGCAACTGCAGAAAGCAATTTTCTCATTGTCATTCCCTCCTGTTTTAGCATAAAATGCTAAGATATTTTCATTTTAACACAAGCGCACACAAAAGTCAAGCAAAAATGCCAAACAGCCGCACCGAGCTCGGTGCGGCTGTTTGGCTATGTTATTACGTATTCAGATCAAAGCGGCCATGCCTCGTCATCGCAAAGGAGCGTGACGTCGTGGTGCAGGTTCAGCACGGTAACGGGGGACATGGGATCTACCTTGCCGTTGAACAGGGTGGCGATGGCATCGCGCTTGTTGGCACCGCTGGCAAGAAGGATGATCTTCTTGGCGTGCATGATGGTGCCGATACCCATGGTAAGTGCCTGCTTCGGCACCTCGTTGGCGCTCTCGAAGAAGCGGGAGTTGGCGTCGATGGTGTCCTCGGTAAGGTCGGTCACGTGAGTGTCCTGCACAAGGAAGCTGTCGGGCTCGTTAAAGCCGATATGACCGTTGTGACCAACGCCCAGCACCTGCAGATCGGCATAACCGAGAGCGGCAACCTCCTTCTCGTAGCGGGCGGCCTCTGCGGGAAGATCTGCGGCCTTGCCGTTGGGAAGGTGGGTGTTGTTCATATCGATGTTGATGTGGTTGAACAGCTTATCGTTCATGAAGTAACGGTAGCTCTGGGGGTGATCGGCAGCAAGACCGCAGTACTCGTCAAGGTTGACGGTGATGGTCTTGGAAAAATCTGCCTTGCCCGCCTTGCAGTCAGCGGCAAGGTTGGCGTAAAGTCCCTCGGGGGTGGAGCCGGTGGCAAAGCCGAGAACGGCATCGTTCTTCAGCGCGACAACTGCCTCAACGATCTTGGCGGCCTCGCGGGACATCTCTTCGTAGTTCTTGCAACGAATGATCTTCATAATTCTTCTCTCCCTTATATGTTGAAGTCCCGCGCCCCCGTTTTTCGGCAAATTCTGCTTTTGAAAAAGTTTTTCAAAAAAATGTCGAACCTAACTTGACAGCACGGGCTTTTTATGGTATATCTATATTATAATCATACCCAAACCAAAAGTAAATGTAAAATCAGATACAAAAAGTTTGATTTTAGACACAAGGAGAACTGTTATGTGGCACTTTCACCCCATCCCCCGCCCCGTCATGCTTTCGGGGGTATATACTGCTTTTTCACGGGATATTGCCGCAGACTATGTTTTTCGCGGTGAAACGCACGATTTTTACGAGCTTGTGTTGGTAACACAAGGGCGCGTTGGTGTGACCGCCGATGCCAACTCCTTCGTATTGGAGGCGGGAAGCGCCATTCTGCATCCTCCGCGCGAGTTCCACAGTCTGCACGGTGTCGGCGCGCCCGCAAGCTTCATCATTTTCTCCTTCTCTGCCGAGCGAATGCCCGTGTTTACGCACTTTCGCTTTGCCGTCAGCGATGAAAACATGCAGCGCGCCGCACGCGCACTCGACATTTTCCGCACGCACACCCCCGCCGAAAACGAGGAGATCGGTGACGTGCCGGAGGGTGAGGAGCGCGCCGTTCAGCAAGCACTTTGCGAGCTGGAGATCCTGCTGCTTACTCTCACGGAAAAAACACAAAAAACACAGCACGACGCCTCTGCCGGCGCGCGCAATTACCGCCGCGCGTTGCGCGTGATCGAGGAAAATCTGACCGAGCCCCTGGACACCGCCACGCTGGCGCGTCTGGCGCACATGAGCCCGTCGCTGCTCAAAAAGACCTTTTCCCGCTATGCGGGTGTCGGCGTGATGGAATACATCCGCACGCGGAAGATCAATTTCGCCATTCCCCTGCTCCGCGCGGGAAAAAGCGTCAAGGAGATCGCCGCCGACCTCGGCTTTAGCGACGCGGGGTATTTTTCCACCGTATTCCGCCGCATCACGGGGCACTCCCCCACCTATTACCGCCGCGGCTACTGAGCCGCGAGATCCAATCGATAGGAGCTACTTATGACCTGGGAACTTTTGGAAAGCACCTGTGCCGCCTGCCAGAAATGCGCGCTGGGTGCCACACGTACGAAATCCGTATTCGGTACAGGAAGCCGCACCGCCGATCTGCTTTTCGTGGGCGAAGCCCCCGGCGAGCAGGAGGACCTGACCGGCACCCCCTTTGTGGGACGCGCGGGACAGCTGTTGGATAAATTCCTTGCCGCCGTGGATATTCCGCGAAAGGACGTTTATATCGCCAATATCCTCAAATGCCGCCCGCCGCAAAACCGCGATCCCCTGCCCGAGGAGGAAGCGGCCTGCATCGACTATCTGCGCGAGCAGGTGCGCCTTCTGAAGCCGCGCATCATCGTGTGCCTTGGGCGCATTTCCGCGATGAAGCTGATCAAGCCGAATTTCGCCATCACCAAAGAGCACGGTCAGTGGTTCGACAAAAACGGCTATCTGATGACCGCTGTGTACCACCCCGCATACCTTTTGCGCGACCCGCGCAAAAAGGAGGATATGCTGGAGGATATGAAGCGCATTGCCGCAAAACTTGCCGAGCTTCAAGGTGAGGGCTGATGGATCTTACGACGTTTTTAAATTTGCTTTCCATCATCGGCATTTTGTTTTTGCTGATGGTTGCGGGCTTTCTCTCCCGCCGCTTTGGCATCATCAACGAGGAATCGACCAAGCACCTGTCCAAGCTGATCGTCGCGCTTGGGCAACCGATGATGATCGTTGCCGCGCTGATCGGCAAGGATTTCTCCCCGGAAAATCTGCGCGCGGGACTTTTTTACATGCTGCTCGGCTTCTTGCTTCACCCCGCAATGGCCGTGTTCGCCTTCCTGCTCTCCCCGCTTTTTCCGAACCGCGTACAGCGAAACTTAAGTACGTTCGGCCTGATTTTTAACAACTGCGGCTTTATCGGGTTCCCGATCTTAGGGGCCATTTTCGGTGCGAACGGCCCGTTTTACGGCGCGTTTTTCGTCATCGGATTTCACGTCTATCTCTGGACGCTTGGCATCTGGATCCTCTCGCGCGGCGAGGAGCACATCCGCCTGACACCGAAAAAGGCCCTTTTCAATTACGGCACCATCCCTTGTCTGATCGGCTTTCTTCTCTATCTTTTGAAGGCAGTGCTGCCCCTTCCCGCCTTCCTCATCAGCTTCACCGACCATCTCGGCAATTTGTGTCTGCCGATCTCGGTGCTGGTCACGGGCGCTCTGCTTGCCAACCAGGATTTCAAGAAAATGCTGACGGACGGGCGGTTGTATCTGTTCAACGCCATCAAGCTGATCGCCATTCCCTTGTTGATCTGCCTTTTGGCAAAGGTGGTCACGCTCGGTATGGCAGACAGCTACAGCATCGTGCTGTTCTGCACCGTCATTTCCGCGCTTCCCTGCGCCGCCACCATATCGATGCTGGCGGAAATGTACGATCTCGACTCCCCATACGCCGCGCGTATGGTGGGCTCTACCTCCATCCTCTCGCTTGGCACGCTGCCGCTGCTTTATTTCATCGGAGATCTTGTGGCGCGCCTTTAACGTAAAAAAACGGGCTTTTTCAAGCCCGTTTTTTTTATTTTTCGCTTGTCGGCAACGCGGAAAGCAGATTTTCGTAAAGCGCCTTGTATGCCTCCGCATCGTCCGCGGTGAAATAATATCTTGCCCCCTTCAAGGTGGCGTAAAAGTGCTCTTTTGTGAAATAGATCTGCATGATCTCGCCCTCGGTGCCCTTGACCAGCAGATGCATGCCAAGCCCACCGGAAAAGGTACCTTCCTTTTTCTCATAAGAAAAATCCTCGGCCAGCACCGCAAGCGCGCCTTGCACGGCGGCAAGGGCTTCGCCCTCCAGACGCGCCTCGCGCCCCTCGCCCGCCATGATCCCCTCGTGCACAAACGTGGGATCCACCACCATAACGTATTCCGAGCGGGCGGCGGCCTTTTCCAAAAGCTCGCGCATATCGGATTTTGCGGCCATGCGCGGCAAAAAGATCACGCCAAGCACGATCAAAACGGCAAGTAAGATCAGCCCAACACCGACGATGATATGAAGCTTTCCTTTCACCAAAGACACCTCGCTTTCCCCCACAGTATACCAAATTTACAAGGGAAAGTCAAGATTTCTTTTTGCGGCGCACCAAAAGCGAGAGCAACGCTCTGCCGGAAAACGGGAAAAGCGGATACAGATAGCTGTGCCCACCGTTCACGGTGCGGTTGCTGATGATCAAAAGGAATATGATCACCACACCGCCGACAAAGCCCCACAAATTGAAAAACGCAGTCAACGTCAACAGCAAAATACGCATGAATTTGAGCGCATAACCAAGCTCAAAACTTGTCTGCGTGAAGTTGGCGATCGCCACAAACGCCATATACAGGATCACCTCGGGGATCAGCCATCCCGCATCCACGGCGAACTCGCCAAGGATCAAGCCCCCCACCACGGAAAGCGAATTGGCCAGCATATCCGGCGTGTTCATTGAGGCCATGCGCAAGCCGTCTATCACAAACTCCGCCAGCAACAACTGTAAATAGATCGGCAATCTCCCGCGCTCCACGGGCAGGGTAAATTGCAACCACCCCGGCACAAGCCCCGGATTCAGATACCCCAGATACCAAAGCGGCGTCAGAAACAGCGTCAGCCAGAATACCGCGTGCCGCACCGCGCGCAAGTACGTGCCCGTGAGGGGCGGCAGATAAAAATCGTTTGTTTCCTGTAAAAAAGTGAAGATCGAGGTGGGCAGGATCATCGCAGAGGGCGAGTTGTCCAAAAGCAGGATCACACTCCCCTCCAGCAAGTGCGCCGCCGTGGTATCGGGGCGCTCGGTGTAGCGGATCTTTGGGAAAGGATTGTACCAATGCGTTTTGATCAGCGACTCCGCCAAGGATTCGTGCCCCATTGTCAGCGCATCGGTTTGCAGCGAAGAAAGCTTTTCATTGATATATTTCACAAGCTTCGGGTCGGCACGGTCCTCCATATAGACCAACACCACGTCGCTTTTGGATGCCCGCCCCACAGTCAGATATTGCATGCGCAACGTCACGTCGCGGATGCGGCGGCGAATAAGCGCGGTGTTGAAGATCAGCGTCTCCACAAATCCATCCCGCGCCCCGCGCATCACACGGTCGTTTTCCGGCTCCGCCGTCTCTCGCGCGGGGTAGGTGCGCGCATCAATGATCATCGCCTTGGCACCGAAGGTGCTCCCCAGCATCAAGGTCGCGCCCGACAGCACCATTTGCAGCATCGTCTCCTCATTTTCCGTGACGTCACACTCCACGTAGGGCATATTTTGCTCCAAAAAGGCATCCGCGCTTGTCGGCATTTTTTGCAGTGAAAGCAGATAAATGAACAGCTTTTGCATCGCGCCGTCCTTGATCAGACCGTCGATGTAGAACAGCGTCACCTCGCCGTCCGCCACCTTCAAAACCTTTTTGATAATATCGAAATTGTCCTTAACGCGCAATTTTCCTTCAAAATGCGCGACGTTGTTGCGATAATCTTCCCCGATCCTTACCATTTCCACCCTCCGGCCTTAGTTGATAGAAACAGTATGCCCGCGCAGGGTGAAAAATATGTAAAAAAAGGCGGCAAAAGCCGCCTTTTTTCAATCCAACTCGATGTTCTTGACCTTTTTGATCCAATCGCGCAGCCAAAGCTCGCTTTGCAGACCGATTCCCATTTCCGCATTGCACTCGATAATAATGCCCTCAATGCGCTTTTCTTGCAACAGCTTCAACGCCACGTTGCACTGGTACTCCATCAGATCAAGCGGCACCATGCGGTAGTTGGGGAAATCGTACATATATACGCCAAGCATCTTTTTCTTGGTCGGGAACATTTCCTCAATGCGCGCAAAGCGCTCCTCAAGCAGAGGCAATTCGTTGCTGTCCCAGGTCCAAAGCGTAATGCCATCCACCTGATCGATCACCTCGGGCGCGGTGTTCTCCATTTCGTACGTGTACCACACCATCCAAAGATCAAGCGGACGCGACGCCTTGTTCAGTCTCTCGCGCATATCGCGCAAAAACTTCTCAGCTTTCGCGTTTTTGTCCTCCTCATCACGGAAGGCAACCATAAGATCATCCAGAAATGCGCCCGTGATGTTGGGATACTTTTCTGCAAGATCGCAAATAAACGCTTCCTCTAAGCCGTGATGATGCTTCATGGGAGTAGAGATCCCCGACCAGAGCACCTTATCCATCGTGATAAAGCTTTCCGCATAGCCGTAGGCATCCTCGGTAAACGGAAAGGGCTCGCCGTCGCAGGTCACCATGATCATATTGGGAATATCCAGCATCAATGCGCCCTCGGCGGGGGTGATGCGGGAGCGGAAACGAATACGTGTGCCCTGCCTTCTGTGCATATTGGCATCATCCTGATGCGGACGTACACCAAACATCCAAAGCTTATCTCTTACAGTTGCCATAGCGACACCTCCAAGTTTATCTTTTATCCCAGTATAACACGCTTCCCGCCGAAAATCAATACAAAATCGTCCGCAAAAAGATTGAAAATTTCCGCGCAACAATCAAAAATCTCCGCGCCGATCGGCGCGGAGATTTTGCAATTACTCGATGATCAAAAACTGCGGAATGCCGTTTTTGTACTTGGGTGCGGCCTCGCCCACGATAAGGGGCATCAGATAGGCGGCGCACTCGTCGGTCACGTTGTTGCCGCGCGCGTTGATAAACTCAGCGGGCACGTGCTTGACCTGATTGGCGATCACGGAAATATCGTTGTGCCCTACCTCAAAGACGTAGGGGCTGGTGGACTTGCGCACGATGGTCATCATCTCGCGCGTCACGCCCTCTCCCGCCGCCTTTACAGCGGCGCGACCAACAGAAACGGACTCTGCAAGGTCGGTGGCAGATGCCACGTGTGCGGCACAGCGCTGCGGCAGGTTCAGCTCAATGGAGCGCACCTTACAGCCAAGCTCGTTCTTAACGGCATATTCCAGTGCCTTGCCCGTGCCGGAGAGCTGCTTGTGGCCGAAGGCATCCACGGATGCCACGCCAAAGCCCTCGCACACGTAAGTGCCGTCCGCAAAGCGGATGCCCTCGGAAACGGCGATCACCACGTTGGGCTTTTCGGCAAGCTTGGCGCGCAGATCCTCAAAGAACTCGTCCTTGTTGAAGGCGCGCTCGGGCAGATAGATCAAGTCGGGAGCCACACCGCCCGCCACGCGTCCGATGCCGGCAGCAGCAGTCAGCCAGCCCGCGTCACGGCCCATAATCTCCACGATAGTAACAGCGGGAATGGTATAAACGGCGCAATCGCGGATGACCTCCTGCATCGTGACGGCAATATACTTGGCGGCAGAGCCGAAGCCGGGGGTGTGGTCGGTCACCACAAGATCGTTATCAATGGTCTTGGGCACGCCCATAATGCGCATCTCGTAATCGTGATCCTTGGTGTAAGCGGAGAGCTTGGCCACGGTATCCATCGAATCGTTGCCGCCGATGTAGAAGAAATAGCGAATATCGTACTTTTTGAAGATGGCAAGCAGCTTTTCGAATACGGCATCGTCCTCGCCGAGCTTAGGCAACTTTTTGCGGCAGGAGCCGAGTGCCGCTGCGGGCGTATGCTCCAGCATGTCGATCTTTTCCTCGCAATCAAAGAAAGCGGAAAGATCCACCAAGCGCTCCTCCAGAAGCCCCTGTACGCCGTTTCTCATACCGTACAGCGTCTTGATGGCACCGTTCGCCACGTCTTCCTTCACGCCGCGGATCACGCCCGCCAGCGTCGCGTTAATGGCGGCGGTGGGGCCACCCGATTGTCCAACCACGGCATTGCCGATCAGTTTCGTCATAGCTTACCTCCAAGGGGATGATTTGATAATTTAAGTATAACAAAAAAGACAGCCCGTGTCAAGGTATAAACCTTGATGGCTGTCAAATTTTAGTGATACCCCTCTCGGCAAGCTCCATGGCGGCGACGTCCACGTCAAGACCGCGTTGCCCTTTGCGCGCGCCCCAGACAAGCGCGCCTTGATGCTCTGTTTGCCCGAGGCAACGATCTGATTGAGGGCGCTCACGATCTGCTCGTCCATCACGCGCTCGGCATCGGCATACTGCGCCTCGGTCATATCGCCAAGCTCGTCATAGCCGACCTCCTGCATAATGGTCGCGTGCAGCTGATGCCACGTGATCTCGGTAAACATTTCAAACCCTTGCGCGTGCAAGCGCTTGTTGTACCCCGTCCAGATTCGATTGATGAAATCGTTGCGAATGTCCGCCGGCAGCTTGGCAAAGGCATCAATGCCCTTCAATGCCGCCGCCACATCCTTTTTGGCAAACACCTTGTCGCCGTGATAATTCGCCTGCAACGCGGCAAGCTGCCCCTTGGACATCGTGATCGTGTCCGCGCTCTTGTGCGCCGCCGTGTTCGCATCCGTTTTTCCAGACGCCTGTGATTTTGTGTCCTTCGGCAACGCCAAGCGCCCCTCGCCAACACCATTTTTAGTGCTTTTTGTCGAAGAAATGGCAAAACTTTTTTCGGAAAAAGTATTGCTTTTTAAGTCGGAATCTGCTATACTAACATTAGAAGCTGTACCGTCACGCAGAGAGTTATTGGAGCTTTGGCTCCCTCTGGTATTCGGGCTGCTTCTTTTTTTGTTCTTATCGGCATACTCGGTTAAATATTTTTCTTCCGATACACCAATCATATTTTTGAAATTCAAAGATCCACGGCTTTTTGATACAGTCTGTATCAACAGCACTCGTCCGTTCTCGATTTTTTTGCTAATACAAATCTTTGTATTTCCACTCGCAAATCGCATTGCATACACAATATCATCATAACTTTCGATGTATTCCGGGATCTTTTCAAAATCTTCTTTTGTGAGAGCAATATCGCCATCTTTTTTGGCTTGCGTGTGTCCTTCATATGCGTGGTGCAAATCGTCTGGAACAAATTCCAAAAAATTATTATCCACAACAATGCTGCCATTTGAGATTTTTCTAACATCGTTAGCCAAATAATCGGGAACCCTTCCATAAGCGGTAGTAGACATTCCTTTAGATCCTAAAATAGCTCGATTGATAAAAGATCTTATCTCCTCTTCTGTCGTCAGAATGATCTTTTCTCCATTAGCAATCGCTTCAGTTTTCGACTTGTTTTGACGACCACCCGCCTTCAAATATTCTTGAAGATCCCCCTCTGTTAATGGAGTAATTTTTCTCGCCAACCTACCGCCATCGTCGGCGGCTTTTTTCGTTTCAATAACGTTATTGCCGCTTTCAGTAACGGTTTTGCCGTTTTGGGGAACATTTTGCCCGTTTTCGGGAACATTTTGCCTGCTTTGGAGAACGTTGTGGCCGTTTTTTGTAACGTTTTCTCCATTTATGCCCGTTAGCGCATTATTGCCCTGGTTACGTGCGGAAAGCTCCGCGAATGCCTTTTGATAGGTGCGCAGCAGCTTTCGCGCCTCGGCGGAAAGCTCACCCACGCCCGCATAATCGCGCGCCGCCCCTCGGAAAAAGGAAAGTAGCTTCTCGCCCGCCGTGGGACGCTTGGAAAGGATAAACTCCCACGCACCGTCCACGCCAAGCGCACTCTCCAAGCCCGCCGCCGCGATCTCCTCCTCTATGATCGGCTCGTACTGCTCCTTGGTGAGCCCCTGCTTTTCGTAATACTTGGTGTAGTCCTCTCTCACCTGTTTGGCCGTTTCGGGATCGCACAGCCGGAATGCTTGCTCCATCAGCTTGCGACCGCTCTTGGTGCGAAGGAAAAGCGCGTGTCCGCCCTCGTGCAGCAACAGCTTACTGCGCCGGCGAAAGGCGGGTGCATTCGGGTCCACAAAAATGGTGTTGCGCATATTGTATCGCGCATCCCCCGCCTGTGCCTGCGCTACGTCAAACGCGATCGAGAGCCCCGATCGCGCTGCCACGCGGGCATAGACCAGGACCTCCTCGTTAGAAATGCCGTGCGCCCTGGCATTGCGCACCGTCGCGCGCACCGCCGCCCTCGCAGATGCATTCAGCCCCGCATAATCGGGGATATTCTCTCTTGCCCACACGTCAATGGCGATCGCCTCACGCCGCGCCTTGCCGTCGTCGGCTTCTTGCGCACTTTTCTGTACCGCGCCTTGTTCGCTCTTCCCGTCCGCCCCTTGCGAGGGGCGGGGGACCGCTTGCGGTGGTGGGGTAGTCCCCTCCAAATTCGCAGACGTATCGGATTTTGCATCGTTGGCAGAATTTTTTTCAGCAAAACTATTGCTTTTTTCCGCGTTTTCGGTTATAATAGTATCGTTCTCAACAACTCCGTTCGGAGCCGAGGAGGCGGATTCGTCCGTCATACTCTGTTGGGAACTTTTTTTATCCATAAACTTGATCTCATATAGATAAAATTTGTTCCCTTTTTCACGCACAATGGCTTCCGTGGCAAAATCCCCCCACGTGCCCGTAAAACGATGAATGGCGGTAACTCCTTTTTTTGCGTCTTTTTCAATTCCGCGTATATCGGTATCCATACCGGCATACTTGGAATTTTTCAAAATGTTCTCAAATTCGGGAATCGCTTTAATTCGCGCGTTCACTTCTCCGGCACTTCTTCCGCTACGAGAGAAGATATTTTTGTTTTGTGTGTAGTCGTCCGTTTGGATGACTATTTTCTTTTGATCGGTTTGCAACGCAACCCTTCTTTGACCAAGAGAAACGATTTCCGATTTCAATCTTTCGATTTTGCTCTTGGAAAGCGCCAACCTACCCTCGGCGGCAACCTCGCTTCTCACGCCCTGCAGGGTGCTCGTCAGCTCCTCCACGCCAAGCGCGCGACTGATCTTCCTTGTCGTGGGCTGCACCACAAAGAAATTGTCGCCCTCCTTCAGCACGGAAAGCCCGTTCCCCTGCACGTCAGCGCGATACACCCCGTCCGCAAGGTCCTTCGTCACCGTTTCGGGCAGCACGGCGGCATTTTCCACGCTCAAAGCTTGCTTCAAGCGCGCATTCCGCCGCGATCTCGCCCGCATTTTGGACAATCACCCGCTCATATATTGCAAGCGGAGGTGATTTCGTTTGTTTTCCGAACTTTTTTCGCTATTCTTAAATGCGGTGCACCTGCTGCTTGGCATCGGCACGCCGCAATCCTTTCCCCCGCCCCTTTCCGCCGAGGAGGAGCGCGCCGCCTTTGCCGCGCATCTGGCAGGTGATGCCGCCGCGCGCGAAAAGCTGATCTTACACAATCTGCGTTTGGTATCGCACATCGTCAAAAAGTATTACAGCACCGCCAAAAACGGGGAGGATCTGGTCTCTATCGGCAGTATCGGCCTCATCAAAGCGGTGGACAGCTTCAAGCCCGAAACGGGCGTCAAATTTGCCACCTACGCGGCAAAATGTATTCAGAACGAGATCCTGATGTTCTTTCGCTCGCAAAAAAAGCTCTCCGCCGAGGTCTCCATCCACGAAACCATTGACGTGGACCGCGACGGCAATCCCCTCACCTATATGGATGTGATCGCCACGGAGGACAATATCGTGGAGGAGACGGACGCGCGCATCAAAAGCGCGGCAGTTCGCCGCCTTGTCGCCACCGTTCTTGACGAGCGCGAGCGTGAGGTCATCGTCATGCGCTATGGCCTTTCGGGCAAGCCCCCGCGCACACAGCGCGAGGTTGCTCAGTTGCTTGGTATCTCCCGCTCCTACGTCAGCCGCATTGAAAAAGCGGCGTTGGAGACTTTGCGGGAGTATTGTTGAACAAAAAATCGCGCCGCCGTAAAAAACGGTGGCGCGCTTTTTGTTGTGTTCTGCATCGAGCGCAAGCTCTTGTAGAGGGCGACGTCCTCGTAAGGAGCGTAGCGACGGAATAGTGAAGCCGTAGGCAAGCGTCCGCCCCGTTCATTCCCTTTTACAGTACGGGGAACCCCGCGCGCTCGTGTGCCTCGTAAAGCTCGTCACACATCTTGATAATGTCATCAACAGAGAGCTCTGCGGCGGTGTGCGGCTCCAGCATCGCGGCGTGGTAGATATGCTCGCGCTTCCCCGTCACGGCTGCCTCAATCGTGAGAAGCTGGGGATTGATGTTCGTCATATTCATGGCGGCAAGCTGCACGGGCAAGCGTCCCACGTGGGTGGGATTCACGCCGCACGCGTCCACCATACACGGCACCTCCACGCACGCGTCGGTGGGGAGATTGTCGATCAGCCCCGTGTTCAGCACGTTGCCACCGATGCGGTAAGGCGTATCCGTCACCATCGCCTCCATGATATGAGAGGCATACTCGCGCGAGCGCGCGTGCTCGATGTCACCGCCGCCAAGCAACGCCTCCTTCTGCTTTTGCCAGCCCGCGATCTGATTCACACAGCGGCGCGGATACTCGTCCAGCGGGATATTGAAGCGCTCGATCAGCTCGGGGTACTTGGACTTGATATAGAAGGGGTTATACTCGGCGTTGTGCTCCGAGCTTTCGGTGCAGTAATAGCCAAGCTTGTCGATGTAATCAAAGCGTACCATATCGCTGTGCTTTTCGGCGGCGTTCTTCGCCTTCGCGCGGCGGGCGATCTCGGGGTACAGATCTTTCCCCTTCTCGTCCTTGATCTCCAACAGCCACGCCATATGGTTGATGCCCGCGATCAGCTCACTGCCTACCTTCACGTCCGTCATCTCCAGCTTTCTGAGCAGATGAGAGGTGCAGACCTGCACGCTGTGGCAAAGACCCACGGTCTTCACGCCCGTGTAGCGCTGCATATAACCGGAAAGGATCGCCATCGGGTTGGTGTAATTGAGGAACCACGCATCGGGGCAGACCTCCTCCATATCGCGGGCAAAATCCTTCATCACGTAGATGGTGCGCAGTCCGCGGAAGATGCCGCCGATGCCAAGTGTGTCACCGATGGTCTGGCGCAGACCGTATTTTTTCGGGATCTCAAAATCCATCACGGTGCAGGGCTCGTAGCCGCCGACCTGAATGGCATTGACCACAAAGCGCGCGCCGCGCAAGGCATCCTTGCGGTTTTCCACGCCGAGATACGTCCCGATCCTTGTGCTTTCCTTGCCGTATTTCTTGTTCAGCGCCTCCACCACCACTTGACTTTCGCGCAGGCGGTCGGCATCGATATCGTAAAGTGCAATTTCCAATTCCTCGCTCAGCGCAGGGGTCAGAAACACGTCACCCAGCACGTTTTTGACAAATACGGTGCTTCCCGCACCCATAAAGGTAATTTTCATCGGAATTCCCTCCTTGTTTCTTCGTTAAATTCATTTTATCACAAAAAATGTGACCTTTCTATTGATTTTTGCGTCATTTTTATGTTAAAATGTTGCAAAAGAGGTGAAAAGCATGATCAAAGACATTCCCTTCAAAAAAAGTGAGAGTGGCGCCTCCCTCACGCCGCTTTTCGTCGGCATCGAGCAATGCGCCCCTGCGCACCGCTACGGCCCGCACGTACGCCAGCACTATCTGTTGCATTTCTGCCTTTCCGGCTGCGGCACACTGTGGGACAAGCGCGGCACGCACCGCGTGGGCGCGGGCGAGCTTTTCGTCATTCGCCCCGACGAGGTAACGGTCTACGAGGCGGATGAAAGGGATCCGTGGTGCTACTGCTGGATCGGCTTTGAGGGCAGCAGCGCCGCCGTATTTGATACCGCCCCCAGCGTCCTTGCCGTGCAGGACGAGCTGCACAAGCGTCTGGCACACGCGATCAAGGCCGAGGAGGACGCCCCGGAGTTGTATCTGGCGCTTTTGTACGAGCTGATCTACACCCTTTTCCGAAAAAGCAATCAAAAGGAAAACAAAAGCGACCTGCAGGAGATCTGCCGCTATATCCGCTACAATTACATGAAGGATCTGCGTGTGGAGACGCTTGCCGCCACCTTCGGCTTTGAGCGCAGCTATCTTTATCGGCTTTTCAAGCAAAAGCTTGGCGTGGGTGTGAAGGAATACGTCACCGCCGTGCGCATGGAGCGGGCGCAGAAATTCTTGAAAAGCGGTCACAGCGTGGCCGCCACCGCGCATATGGTGGGGTATGCGGATGAATTCAATTTCTCCCACAGCTTCAAAAAGCGTTTTGGACTCTCCCCCGCCGCCTTCGCCAAAAAATAAACGGTATTTTTCCATTTTGCGCGTTTTTTTCACAAACGTGCGGTAATATCTTGCATTTTTGCGCGCGGTATATTATAATAAAAGCATCAAAGCAAAGGAGTGTAACTATGGAACAAGTGAAAAGATACTCCCCCGAGCAGATCCGCCACGCGGGGCTTACCACCATCACCTCTCACTCTGCGTGTGAGGGGACCGAGCCCAACAGCCGCGAGCATATCCTTGCCGCCATTGCAACGGGCTCCGAATACATTGAGATCGACGTGCGCTATGACGGCGAGCAGCTGTATCTGTCGCACGATGAGCCCGAGGATCCCGCGCACTGCGTGAAGTTTGAGACGCTGCTGCAGCTGGTCTCCCCCTACCCCACGCTTTTCGTCAACTGCGACGTCAAGACTGACGGGCTTCTGGAGCTTGTGATGGCCGCCGCCAAGCGCTACGGCATGGGGCACCGCATCCTGTTCACGGGTCAATGCAACCACCGCCCCAACGAGTGCGCGGCACTGGGTGCCGACCTTTGGCACTCGCTTTGGAGACTGAAGAACGCCGACACCGTGGAAGGCATCAAGCAGCTCAACGAGGCACAGATCCGCGAGGCCGTGAAATATTGCAAAGAGACGGGCTGCCCCTACATCAATCTGGACAAGCGCATCGTGACCGCCGAAAACCTTGCCTTTGTGAAGGAGAACGGGCTTAACTATTCCGTATGGACCGCCGATGACGAGGAGCTGATCCGCTTCCTGCTTGAGCATCGCGTGGCGAACATCACCACCCGCAAGCCCGCGCTCGCACTCAAGCTTCGTGACGAGATCCAGGGCTCGCCCGCCTCTCACGGTCTGCTTCCCGACGGCTCGATCGAAAAGATCATCCGCGACGGCGCAGAGATCATGCTGGAGGCAGACGGACACCGCCTGCACATCAAGCAGAAGGCGGGTACCGCCAACTTCGTGACCGAATATGACGTGCGCGTACAGCATTTTCTGGAGGAAAAGCTGAAGGAGCTGATCCCCGAGTGTGCTTTCCTTGCCGAGGAGGAGGGCGAGTCCGATAACCCCGTGGGTGACGGCTACACCTTCGTGATCGACCCCATCGACGGCACCACCAACTTTATGCTTGGTCGCCGCGCCTCCTGCGTATCCGTGGCACTGCTGAAGAACAAGCGCCCCGTGTACGGTGCGATCTTCGACCCTTACGCTAACCGCTATTATGCCGCGCGCCCCGGTATGGGCGCGTACTGCAACCACCGCAAGATCGCCGTTTCCGACCGCGAGCCCGCCGTTGGCGTCGCGTCGCTCGGCACCTCGCCCTACAACCGCGACACGATGGCGCGCCCCGTGACCGAGATCATGTACGGGCTTTTGATGAACTTCGGCGACATCCGTCGCGTCGGCTCTGCCGCGCTTGCCATTTGCGCGGTCGCGTGCGGCGAATCCGACTCCTACTGCGAGCCCATCCTTTCCCCCTGGGATTTCGCCGCGGGAATGCTGATCCTCAAGGAAGCGGGCGGCGTTGCCTGCGACTTTGAGGGTAATGAGCTCGGGTTTGACGGCCCCACCTCGGTGCTTGCCACCACCCCCGCTTCGCTGGAAACGGTACTCGGCGTAGTCAAGGGGAAAATCTAATAAGAAACGGACCGTCGAGGACGCCGGTCCCTACATCAAAATAATTGACAAAAAATCCCCCGCCGCACCGAAATCAGTGCGGCGGGGTGTTTTTTGTTTTTTACACGTTCACGGAATTGCTGTTATCCACGACCTTATCGTTGCAGCCGGTCTGCAGCTTGGAGGTCGCGCGGCGCTTATTGAGCTCCGCGAGATAGCGCTCTTCGTCGATGGGAAGCGTGACCTCCTCGCCGTTATACCAGCCGGAAAGCTCGATGGCGTTCATCAGCTCCACGCCGTTGATACCGTCGGTGCCGGGCACGAACAAGGGCTCCTTGCCAAGCAGGTAATTGGCGAAGTTGTTGATAATTCCCTTGTGCTGGGGATTCTCGCCGTCGGTCTCTACCTCGATGGTCTCGCGCGGGGGCTTCTGATAGCCAACCTCACAATTGCGCGCCCATTCCTGGCTGTCCGCCTCGTTCTTCGTCCAGAACAGCTTATCGCCCTCGCAAAGCAGCTTGCCCTTGGTGCCGGAGATCTCCAGACGGTTGGTGCCGGGGGCCTCGCCCGTGGTGGTGATCAGCACGCCCGTGGCGCCGTTTTTGTAGGTAAAGAAGGCCGTGACCTCGTCCTCGACCTCGATATCGTGCCACTTGCCGTACTGGCAAAAGCCGCGCACGGTAACGGGCATCTCGTCCACGATCCACTGGAACAGGTCGATCTGGTGGGGGCACTGATTGATCAGCACGCCGCCGCCCTCGCCAAGCCAGCTTGCGCGCCAGTCGCCGCTCTTATAGTAGGTGTCGGTGCGGTACCAGTCGGTGATGATCCAGTTGATGCGCTGCAGCGCACCAATGCCGCCCTCGGCAATGATCTCCTTCATCTTGCGGTACACGCAGTTGGTGCGCTGGTTGAACATCATACCAAAGGTTGCCTTTGCATTCTTCGCGTACTCGTTCATCTCGCGTACCTGCTTGGTGTAAACGCCTGCGGGCTTGTCGCACAGCACGTGGATATTACGCGCAAGGCACTCCTTCACGATCACGGGGTGATCGTAGTGAGGGGTCTCCACCAGAACCGCGTCGCAAAGACCGCTGTCCAGCATTTCGATGTAATCGGTGAACCAAGTAATGCTATCGTCGTTGAGTTTGCCCTTCAGGATCTCGATCTTCTTAGGGTTTGTGTCACAGATCGCGGTCACCACGCCGTTTTCAACCTTGCCGGTGCCGAAGATCTTTTCCGAATACAGCGTGCCCTGATTGCCCGCGCCAACGATACCAAATCTGATCTTTTCCATTGTTTTTTCTCCTTTTACAGACATTTTTTGATATAACGGATGCTCTGCTCGACCTCACCAAGTGTGTCGGGGAGCTTTGCGGCATTGTCCTGCTCGACAAAGTAATATTTCGCACCGCACTCGCGCATTTTCTGCACCACGGGGGCAAAATCAATGTTGCCGTTGCCAACGGGAGCAAAGGTGGGCTTGAACTCCTTCTTGCCGTCCTTTTCCACGAACTCGATGGCGTAATCCTTGAGGTGCGTGCACCCAATTCTGCCCTTCAGCTTTTCCAGCGTGGCAAGGATGTCCACACCCGCGTACTGCAACCAGTAGGTGTCCACCGTAAAATTGATGTGCGGCGCGTTTTTCAGCATATAGTCAAACAGCGTTTCGCCATTTCGCTTCATAAATTCAAAGTGATGGTGGTGATAGAAAAATGCAAACCCCTTTTCTGCCATTTTCACAGCGGCGGCATCCAATGCTGCCACGGTCTGCTTGAATTTTTCCTCATCCCGCAGCACGTCGCCCGGCATCGCGCCAAGGCCGATGTTGTGGCAGCCGAAGCTCTCGTGCTCCGCCATCAGCGCGTCGGTATCGTTCAGGATGCGATCCATCGGCACGTGCGTAAGGTAAACGGGAAGTCCCGACGCTTCGCTGACGCGCTTAATGCGCGCGGGGTCGTATTCCCCGCCCGAATACTGCATATAGGTGTAGCCCATCTCGCGCAGCTTGTGCGCGGTGTCAAGAAACGCCTCCTCGGTTTCGATCAGATTTCTGATCGAGTACAGATTCAACCCTGCTTCCATTATTTTACAAAGCTCCTTTCCTTTGCGACGTATCCGTTTTCAAGCAGCACCGCTTTGATGGCGCTCACGGCGGCGTCAAACGCCTCCACGTTGCTTTGAAAATGGAATTTGTGCTTCATCTGCGTCTCATCGATCTGTGCAAAACCGTCAAAGACCTTGAGGTGCGGCTCGATGGTCAGCACCTTGTCGGACTTGATGTCCGCCACAAGCTTTTGAATGTTGCCGTCGCCGTAGCCCGCGGGCACAAGCTCGCCCGTCTCGGCGATCACATCCTTGATGTGGAAATAATCGGCGCGGTCGTGGAAAAGGCGCAGCGTGTCTGCGGCGCTCTCCCCCACCTGCAGGAAGTTGGCGGGATCGTAGACGTGATAAAGCCCGGGCACGTTGTCAATGATATCCTGCACGCGGGCGGCAATGTCGCCGTAAATGCCCTTCTCGTTCTCGTGGTAAAGCCCCACGCCGTACTCGCCCGCGATCTCCACCATACGGCGCAGGCGGGAAAGCACCTCCTCGCGCTCCTCTGTCGCGTGGTGGAAGCTGAACATACGGATCTTGTTTGTCTCAAAAATCTGCGCCAGCTCACACAGGTGACGCAGGGTATCCTCCACGATCTGAAAATCGTCCGCGATCTCAGACTTGCCAAGGGGGGAGCCGAGTGACCACACGGCAAGGCCCTTATCGTCAAGGCGCTTTTTGTATGCCTTTGCCTCGTCGAGAGTCAGCTTTTTCACGTTTTTTCCGTCCACGTTACGCATTTCCATATAGGGAATGTTGTTGCGCAAAAGGGCCTCGATCTGCTCCTCAAAAACGGAGGAGGACTCGTCGGAAAAGGCACAAAGTGTAATTTTCGGCATGTTTTTTCTCCTTTATGATTACAAATTTGATACAAAAGATTGACTTTTTTGAAAAATGGTTTATAATGAAGCTATGAGCAACGAAACCTTAAATACCTTCCGGATCAGCGGCACGCAAAAGAGCCATTTTTCCGTCTCCTTTGACAAGGCCCCCGTGCAAAGCGCGTTTCCGGGACACGATCACCCTTATTACGAATTTTTCCTTTTGCTTGAGGGAGACGTGGAAATGAACATTGACGGCACAATCTACCCCCTTGCCCCTTATGATCTTATTGTGATCCCGCAAGGTGCGCCGCATCGGATCCTGTTCAAGAGCCAAGCGCCCTACCGCAGGTCCGTGATGTACGTTTCCGACAGTCGCCTTCGTTCAAAGGGCTTTTCGCATTTCGCGGATCTGCTGGAAAAAAGCGGCGTGATCACCGACAATATCGCGGGCACGACCTTTTTGCAGACCCTGCCCGCCTGCGCCAAGCTTTCCAAGCTGGCGGTGACGGATGCCGCGCAAAACATCATTTTTAACGAGCGTATGCTGGCCTATTACTACATCCTGCAGATGCGCTCCGAGCAAAAGACGCCTTCGGGCGCCGATCAACTGATCGAGCGCGCGGTGGAGTACATCAACGCCAATCTGGACAGCAAGCTGACCATCGACGGCATTGCGGAGCAGCTGTATACCTCCGGCTCTTATCTTTGCAAAAGCTTTCGGCGCAAAATGGATATGCCGATGATGCATTACGTCAACAAGCAGCGCGTGCGCCGCGCCAAGGAGCTGATCTTCGAGGGAATCCCCTTAAAAGAGGTCTATCTGCGCTGCGGTTACGAAAATTACATCACCTTTTTTCGGGTGTTCCGTGCGGAAACGGGTGTTTCCCCCTCGGAATTTGCCAAACCGCGTTGATTGCGCCATGACACCTTCATTGTAACGATTTTTGCCCGATAAGTCTATAACAATTTCCTTTTTATTGATTACAATTCTGTCACAAAGGAGCAAACCGCATGCTGAACGATACTACCGCGAAGCTGATCCTTTTTGAAAACCGCTACCCGAGCGGGGCAAACTCCCCCACAGCACATTACGAGTACGAATGCCCCTGTAAAAAAGGAAAAATCATCTACGAAGCCGTACTCGGCTTTGACGATCGCTACGCCTTTTTTGAGTGCGAGAAGTGCGAAAAGATCTACGATTTCCGCTATGGTTGCGGCCATTTCTGGGAGCTGGAACGAAAATAACGGCTTTTTCGCCATAAAAAAAGATTTTTTCAAAAAAGCTATTGACAAGCGCCCCGCTTTCTGTTATAATATTGCCTGTTAAATGCGGGGCATTAGCGCAGTTGGGAGCGCACAACACTGGCAGTGTTGGGGTCAGGGGTTCGAATCCCCTATGCTCCACCAAACACAAAAAGGACGGCAATTGCCGTCCTTTTTGTGTTTTATCCAAGCCACAGGCTTGGTATATCATCTCGCCAAAGGCGAGGATATCATCAAGGGCGGCATTTTGCCGCCCTTGTATCTCATCACGCGTCAGCGTGATCCTTCGCCACCTGGCCGTCGGTCGGGGCTTTGCGGGAAAAGAGGATGCCGTTGTCCTGTGCTCGGGAAAGCAGATCGGGGTCTGCCTCCAGTTTTCTTTTTACCTCGGCAGGGGACAGGAAAAATTCCTTTGCATAGCCCTTAATCAAACTCTCGTTTTCTGCTTCGATGGCCGCCTCTGGGGAAGAATAATACTCAACCGTATCCGCTCTTGCGTTTTCAACTTGGAAACGACCTTCTCCAAAGTCATACACCTTGCGGCGCCCGCCCGCTACGTCGTCATAATAGCCGACAAAAGTACCGCTTATTTGACCGTTTTGACGATCTGCACTACTGCGTCCGAGATCTCCGCCGTTGTGGCTCCCTCGTGTGCTGCCATCCATTGGATCAGAGCTTCTACGCGCTCCGGGTGATTGCAAACCATCGCGAGTGTTAGATGTATCTCCTGTTCCTCCACCCCGAACAAATGCAATCCAAGCGCCAGCAGTTCTAATCTTTCTTCTTCTGCCTGCGTCACCTTCAATAGCTCTCCTCTCAATTTCTATTAACTTCTTTTCCGTATCTATATCGTACTGATTGGCAATAGTTACAGAATTATCGTTATTATACACAAAAGAATAAAAGTTGTTTGACGAAAAGACATACCCATGCTTTCTTGCCTTGTCTAATTTTCCATTTCCCGACTTGATCGAGTGAGAAATTACGGCCAATTCCTGATCCGATAAATACAGTTTGGTATAGTCTACATTGACCGCACCACTGAAATTACGGATCAAAAAATCCGTGCCCGCTTTTTCGTCAATCGTTGTTCTTTTATTATACCGCAATTCGCCGCTTTCGTCAACGCTTTCAGCACTGTTTTCGGCACTAAATCGTGCACCTTCTGCGGCCGTGCGCGCCTTCTCATCGTCCTCGCGGTTAGCAAGGTGGATCTTGCCGCCTTGGTAGGTACCGCCAAGCTCGGCGATGGCGTTGAGATACAAACGCTCCGCCTTTTGCACAAAGGCAATCTCCCGATTGGCGGCGGCACCCTTCTCGCCCGTCAGCGCGTTCTTGATCTGCACGATCTTGCCAAGGATCTTTTCCGCACGGCTCGGCTCGCCTTTTACCAGACGTTTGATAAAATCGGCGGTGCCCAGCACGTTCTCCGCCGCGATCGCCGCGATCTCGCTTTGCGCCTTGCCAAGATCCGCGTCCTCCGTCTCTGTCAGCGTTTCGCCGCTGTTCAGCTTTTCTATCAGCGCATCTCGCGGAGTTTGGCGATCAGCTTTTCACTCCATTTTTCCTTTTCCTCATTGACTTTCCCGCATTATCTGCTATAATAGTGGATGGAAACATCACCAAGGAGGTCATTATGTACCCGAAGGAATTACAAAGTGTCAAAGCATCCGGCTGCGCGTGCGGCAAATGCCACGTGGCGGATATTAAAAGCATCCTGTGCGGTGCGGGCGTTTTGCGCGAGCTCCCCGCCATCCTGCGCGACTTTCAGGCCAAAAAGCCCTATATTTTGTGCGACAGAAACACCTTTGCCGCCGCAGGCGAGCGCGTATGCGCCCTCCTTGAGGGGGCGGGCATTCCCTACGCCATATACACCTACAAGGACGAGCGCCCCGCCCCCAACGAGGAAAACGTGGGCAAGGCATTCATGTTCCTACCCGCCGACTGCGATCTGATCATCGGCGTGGGCTCGGGTGTCATCAACGACATCGGCAAGATCGTCAGCAACATCACGGGCAAGCCCTACGTGATCGTGGGCACCGCCCCCTCGATGGACGGTTACGCCTCGGCCTCCTCCTCGATGACGCGAGAGGGGCTGAAGATTTCGCTTGCAAGCCGCGCCCCCGACGTGATCATCGGTGACACCGACATTCTGTGTAATGCACCCTTGAAGATGATGAAATCCGGTCTTGGCGATATGCTGGCCAAATACGTAAGCATTTGCGAATGGCGCATTGCGCACCTTATCACGGGTGAGTATTACTGCGAGGAGATCGCCGCCCTTGTGCGCGGCGCGCTCCGCCGTTGCGTGGAGCTTTCCGACAAGCTGCTCGCGCGCGATCCCGAGGCAGTTGCCGCCGTGTTTGAGGGTCTTGTCGTCACGGGCATTGCCATGACCTATGCGGGCGTTTCCCGCCCCGCCTCCGGCGTGGAGCATTATCTGTCGCACGTGTGGGATATGCGCGCGCTGGAATTCGGCACGCCCGAGGACCTGCACGGCATCCAGTGCGCCGTGGGCACGCTGATCTCCGCCAAGATCTATGAAAAGCTGAAAGCGATCACCCCCGACCGCGAAAAGGCGCTCTCTTACGTGCAAAGCTTTGATTTTGCCGCGTGGAGCGCGCAGCTGCGCGCCTTCCTTGGCAAGAGCGCCGAGGCAATGATCGCGCTGGAGGAAAAGGAGCAAAAATACAACAAGGAGGCGCACCGCGCCCGCCTTGAGGTGATCTTACAAAACTGGGATGCCATTTTGCAGATCATCGACGAGGAGCTTCCCTCCTCTGCGGCAATTTCCGCGCTTCTGGACGCCATTGACGCTCCCAAGAGCATGGCCGACATTGGCCTTGACGAAAACACGCTCCCCATGACGTTTTTTGCCGCCAAGGACATCCGCGACAAATACGTTCTCCCCCGCCTTGCGTGGGATCTTGGAGTGCTGGAAGAATTGATCTGAACATAAAAAAGGACGCGCGGCGCGCGTCCTTTTTTGTTTGATTGAATTAAACCTGCTTATTGGTGCTCTTGAGCAGCACGTCATGGGCGCCGCCCTCGACGATACTGACGGAAGAAACCAGCGTCAGCTTGGCCTTTTGCTGCAGCTCGGGGATGGTGAGCGCGCCGCAGTTGCACATGGTGGAGCGCACCTTGGCAAGACTGATCTGCACGTTATCGGAAAGCTTGCCGGCGTAGGGCACGTAGGAATCAACGCCCTCCTCAAAGGACAGCTTCTTGCTGCCGCCAAGGTCATAGCGCTGCCAGTTGCGTGCGCGGTTGCTTCCCTCGCCCCAGTACTCCTTCATCAGAGTGCCGTTGACGTTGACCTTAGCTGTGGGGCTTTCGTCAAAGCGTGCGAAGTAACGACCCAGCATCATAAAGTCAGCACCCATCGCAAGCGCCAGGGTCATATGATGGTCATGTACGATACCGCCGTCCGAGCACACGGGCACGTAAACGCCGGTCTCCTTGAAGTACTCGTCACGGGCCTTGCACACGTCAATAAGAGCGGTAGCTTGTCCGCGACCGATACCCTTGGTCTCGCGGGTGATACAAATGGAACCGCCGCCGATACCGACCTTTACGAAGTCAGCGCCGCACTCGGCAAGGAAACGGAAGCCCTCGCCATCCACCACGTTACCGGCACCCACCTTCACGGTGTCGCCGTAGTGCTCACGGATCCAGGCGATGGTGATCTTCTGCCACTCGGAATAGCCCTCCGAGGAGTCGATGCAAAGCACGTCGGCGCCTGCATTGACAAGAGCGGGTACGCGCTCGGCAAAGTCACGGGTGTTGATGCCCGCGCCGACCACGTAACGCTTCTCAGCGTCAAGCAGCTCCATGGGGTTGTTCTTGTGCTGGTCATAGTCCTTGCGGAATACGAAATAGCACAGCGTGCCGTCCTTGCGTACGATGGGCAAGGAGTTGAGCTTGTGATCCCAGATGATATCGTTCGCTTCCTTGAGCGTAGTGCCCTCGGGAGCGGTGATCAGCTTGGAGAGGGGGGTCATGAAGGTCTCGATCTTCTCGGCGGGATCCATGCGGCTGACGCGATAATCGCGGCCGGTCACGATGCCGAGCAGCTTGCCCTCAGGGCTGCCGTCCTCGGTGATGGCAACGGTGGAAAATCCGTTCTCCTCCTTCAGTGCCAGCACATCGGCAAGCGTCTGATCGGGACGCAGGTTGGAGGCGGAGCGCACGAAGCCGGCCTTGAAATTCTTGACCTTGGCGACCATGGCTGCCTCGTCCTCAATGGTCTGAGCGCCGTAGATGAAGGACACGCCGCCCTCCTGCGCCAGAGCCACGGCCAGGCGGTCACCCGACACGGACTGCATGATGGCGGAAACCATCGGGATGTTCAAAGAAATAGCGGGCTCCTCACCCTTCTTGAACTTGACAAGAGGGGTCTTGAGCGATACGTTTGTGGGGATGCACTCGCTGGAGGAATAACCGGGAACCAGCAGGTACTCATTAAAGGTATGAGAAGGTTCGCTGTAATAGTAAGCCATAACGAAAAATCTCCTTGCTCTAAATTTATTTAACCTATTATACAACAATTCTGCAGATTTTGCAAGGGGGTAAACGCGGATTTTTGATTTTGTCAAAAAATAGATAGCGAAAGTCGGCATATTCTACTCACAATATGGCAATTTTGGCGAAAAAAGCGGAGCTTTTACTTGACATTTTCCCATTTTGTGCTACAATAGGGGTAATGAAAGGAAGGTGGCTTTATGCGCTATCAAATCGACCACGATCTACACATTCACACGTGTCTGTCGCGTTGCGCGCAGGATCTGCACCAACGCCCCGACCGCATTCTGGAATACGGGCTGGAAAATAATCTCCACACGCTCTGTATCACCGACCACTTTTGGGATGAAAACGTGCCCGGCGTGAAATTCGGTATGGCGGGAGGTGCCTTCAACGGCTACGCGACGCAGACCTGCGCCCACATCAAGCTGGCGCTCCCCCTGCCGCAGCACGAGGGCGTGCGCTACCTATTTGGCTGTGAGACCGAGATGGCCGTCGATCACACCATCGGCGTGTCGCGCAAGACCGCAGAGGAGCTGGATTTCATCATCGTTCCCACCACGCATATGCATATGCGCAATCTTGCCGCGCGCGATCCCGAGGACAACACCGAAGCGCGCCGCGCCGAAATGTGGGTCGAGCGCTTCCAAGCGGTGCTTGACAGCGGATTGCCCCTTAAAAAAGTGGGTATTCCCCACCTCACCACCGCACTTTTCGTGCCCGACAAGACCTGGGCAGGCGTGGAGCGTTGCCTCTCGCTTATCTCCGACGACGATATGAAGCATCTGTTCGGTCAGGCGGCAAAGGCGGGCGTTGGCATCGAGCTGAATTTCGAGCCCTTCAAGTGCGCGCACATTATGGAAAGCGTTCTGCGCCCCTATAAGATCGCCATCGAGTGCGGATGCAAGTTCTATCTCGGCTCGGACGCACACACCGTTGGTATGCTGAATAAGGCAATGGCTGATTTTGAAAAAATGATCGATCTGCTTGACCTCACCGAGGATCAGAAATACGTTGTACCGCGAAAGGAGGAGCTGTGATGCGTTACCAAATCGACCACGATATGCATATTCACTCCTATCTCTCGCTTTGCTCTCCCAGCGGCAGACAGACACCGCAGGTGATCCTGGATTACGCGGTGAAGGACGGGCTTTCCACCGTTGTGCTTACCGACCATTACTGGGATGAAAAGGTGCCAGGTGCCAGCTTCAACGGCCCGTACGTCAGCGGCTCCGCGATCTGGTATGCGATGCAAAACACACAGCGCACCGACCTTGCGCTCCCGTTGCCGCAGGCAGAGGGCGTGCGCTTCCTTTACGGATGCGAGACAGAGATGGATAAGTATTTCCGCATCGGCATTTCCGCCGAGGAAATGAAGCGCCGCGATTTCATCATCATCCCCACCACACACCTGCATATGGGCGGCTTCACGCTGGAGCGCGACCAAACCTCTGAGCAGATCCGCGCCGAGCTGTGGGTACAGCGCTTTGATGCGTTGCTGGAAAAGGATCTCCCCTTCCACAAGATCGGCATCGCGCACCTGACCTGTTCCCTTTTCTCGCCCGAAAAAACGCCGGAAAGCACGCTGAAGTGCCTTTCCCTCATCAAGGGTGAGGACATGAAGCGTCTGTTCTCCAAGGCCGCCAAATTGGGGCTTGGCATTGAACTCAACGTGGGCGCGTGGGAGCTGGAGGAAAATGCCCTACCCGAAACACTTCGCCCCTATCGCATCGCCGCCGAGTGCGGATGCAAATTCTATCTCGGCTCGGATGCGCACGCGCCCGCAGATCTCAGCGTCGCCAACCCCGCGCGCCTTGTGGAGCTGCTCGGCCTTGACGAAACGCAAAAATTCAAGATCTGACAAAAACGGAGAAGCCCGCGGGCTTCTCCGTTTCTATATAGTAAGGAAGCACCCCGTTCGCGGCTTGCCGCAAACGGGGTGCTTTTCGGTATCAGGCAACGGGCCAAACGGCGATCTCGCCGTACTGATCGTAATGCCAGTAATTACCGCTGTAATTCTCAACATAGGTGTTGGGGTCGACCTCGCTGTAATAATAACGCTTGGCGTTTCTCACAGCCGAGGGATCCGACCACGGAGACTCATAAAAGTAAATGCTGGACCAATCCTCGGGAGTACCGCGATAATACACCTCTCCAACCGAGGCATAGTTGAAGGACTGATTGCCGATCTCCTTAATGCCGCTACCAAGGATCAGCTTTCCGATGCTGCAACCCTCAAAGGTCTGAAAACCGATGTATTCCACGCTATCGCCAATGATGACGGTGTTGATCGTGCTGTGATCAAGGACCATCGTCATATGCGTAATGGCGCCTGCCACAACCAGCGTATTGAGCTTCAGTGCGCCGAAGGAATAATCGTGCTGATCGTAGTCGTCATTGTAAACTTGAGTAACCAGCTTACCGTTGACGAAGGTGGGAAGCACCAGATTGTCGGGATAATTGTCGCGGTAAAGTGCGCGAATCGCGTTGGAGGCAAAACCGGAAATCGTTCTATTACCATCACTATAGCGGAACGTCGAGCTGCTTGTGCAAGCATACATCGAAGCCAGCGAATCCAGAACGCTCATGGCAGCACCCTGAATAAGGGGCGCAACGCTCGTCTGCCAGTAGCCGCCGGTCTCACCGAGCGTCTTATAAGCTTCCACAACGCCAGCGGAGTCGGGAACAAAAACGGAAAGTCCGCTCTCGCGTCCTGCGAACACACCGTCGCCAACCACAAGCGCAGAGCAGTTTGCGAAGGTAAATACCACGTGCTTGAGTGCGCTTGCCGCACGGAGCGTACCCATGCCGAACGCGTTATCGCCGATCGAGGTCACACCGGAGGAAAGCACCACGGTCTCGATGGTGTTGTCGTTATAAAAAGCATTTGCCGCGATGGGCATATTGATATACACGGTGCTCTCGATGCAAGTTCCCTTGCCCACGACCACGCCGTTCTGAATGGCAAGGCCGTAGCTCTGGTTCTTCACGTACGCCTGACGGTCGCACACGGTACACAGATAATCGGTGGTGTAATCAAAGGTATGCGCGGTGTGCTTGCTCTGGTAGCCGCATCCGCTTTCCACACAGGTAAACCAGTGTGCATTGACATCGTGAGAATACTCTTTTGCATAGTGAACACGCACGGTGGTCGTGCCGCTCCAGTCATCCGCCCAGGTGTCGGGGATGCCCACCTGATCGGTGGTGATCACAAGGTTCAATTCCTCGTCGGTACAGCCCTCAAAGGCACCCGAGCCGATCACGGCATCCTGCGAAATGTAGATATCGCCCTTCAGCTCCACACAGCCGGCAAAGGCGTTGTCGCCCACGTTGGTAAGCGTGCCGAGATTGGCAACGCTTTCCAGCGAGGTACAACCCTCAAATACGCCTGCGGGAAGTTCGGTCGTGGTGGAGGAGAACTTCACCTCGGTCAGCGAGTCGCAATCCTTGAAGGCACCCTCGCCAACCGTTGCGCCCTGCGGGATGGTAACGCTTTCCAGCGAGGTACAGCCCTCAAAGGCGCCGGGGCCGATCTCGGTCACGCTTTCGGGAATGACCACGGTCTCCAGCTTATCAAGGCCCGCAAAGGCCAGCTCGCCGATCACGGTCACGGACATCGGCACGGTGATCACGGTGACGTTGGGGCTTCCCTGCAGCATCCACTGATGGATCGTGGTCACGCCTGCGGGGATCTGCACCTCGGTCAGATCGGGACAATTCGAAAGTGCATCATCGGCGATCACCTTGTTATCGGGATGTGTCTTGACCTCGGTAGCGGAAGCATCCAGCTTGATCAAGGCCACGTAAGGATTGGTGTCATTGCCGATATAATATCCGTTTTCGTAACGGTTGAATTGCAGAGCGGTGCAACCGTCAAACGCGCCAACGCCAACGGCCGTCAGGGTGTCGGGCACGATCACCTCGGTGATGGCGGAGCGGTTTGCAAAGGCGTAAGATGCGATGGTGGTCACCGTAGCGGGCACCTCAACGCGTCCCTGCGCGTCGGGATACCAGACAAGGCGAGAGCCGTCAGCGCTGTAAAGCGCGTTGTTTTCCGTCTTGAAATAGGTGTTGTTGGCGGAGGGTGCAATGCTTTGCAATCTGTCGGAGCCAAGGAACGCGCCGCCCTCGATGTGATACAGGGTATCGGGCAACTCGATCTTGGTGATGCGCATCAGATTGCGGAAGGCGTCGCCTGCAATACCGACCACGGGCTTACCGTCCACGTAAGCGGGAATGCGCACGATGGAATCGGTATGTGTGCCGATGCCGACAACCACAAGGCCGGAGCCGTCCTTCAAAGGCGCGTAATCCAGATCCAGGCGGAAGCCCGCGTCCGCATCGTAATCGTTGCCGAAGGAATCATCCTCATAAGGAAGCTGGGTGGCATTCAGCATGATGCCGAAGTGGATGGTCGGGAAATCATGCACACTTTTCGGGTTGGCCTCGTTGCCAATGGTGGTGGGCATGTAGATCATGATCGCGACCTTTTTGCTCTCACCCGGCAAAAGCGAGCCGACAAGGCGGCCCTCACCAAAGTTTTTCCCAAGCCCCTTTGCCGCGGTCTCGGCCGCGTCACGGTCATGGTAGGGTGCGGTCACGTCATCCACGTAAGCGAACATGAGATAATCGGACAGGCGGTACTTCTGACCGTACTTGTTGGTTCCCTCAAGCTCCTTGTTGATCAGCGTGGTGAGATCGTATTGCAACGCAAGCGACCCAGCGTTGGAAATTTCAAAATAAGCGGTCTCCAGATGGCCGGGCTCCCACAGGGATTCCTCACTGAATACAGAGGTCTCCTCCGTGACCTCGGCCCATGCGCCGAAATCCTTGGACCATTTCAGCACAACGTCCAGATTGCCGGATTCGATCCGGTTGACACCGGTCGTAATGCTTTCGGTGAACAAGGCAAACGTGGTGCCGATCAGCATCGCACAGCACAGCGCGATCGAAACAAGCGTTGCGATCAGCTGTTGCCTTACCTTTACTTTTCTCATATGTGTGCCCCCTTTACGCGCACGAGCATGACACGCTTGCGCGCAATAAATAACTATACACATTGATTATATCGCGTGAAACGTCTTTTGTCAATAACTTTTTTCAATTTTTTTGGGGATTTCGCATTTTTTTACAAAAAAACACCGACGGGCACGCATGCCACGTCGGTGTCGGTTTAAATTTCGTTTTCGGGTTGCTTGTGCTCGGCGTACGCCAACGCCGCCGAATAAAAGAGCGTGGGGCCAAGGTTGAACAGATGGCAGTCCAGCAAGCTGAGCAGCACGATGACAGCCAGCGAGATCCCCACAAAGGTCTTTTCCGCGTTCGGCTTTTTCCAGAACAGCATCAAGGTCTGGTAACGGTGATAAGCATAGGCAAGCAAGCCCACAATGCCGCAGCAAGCCAGCATTTGCACCACGTTGTTGTGCCAGCGCCCCGGGAAAAATGCCTTGAATGACTCCACGTCCGACCAGATCCACGTCACTTCCTCGCCCAGCTGCTCCACGTACACGTTCAAGGAGTAAAAGGAGGAGCCAAACACGGGATGACGCGTGAACATCTCGATCCCCGCCTTGTAAAGCTCCATGCGGGCATCCGATTTCAAGCCGTTTGCAAACGCCGCCGCAAAGGCGTCCTGCGCCAGAAAGATCATCACGCAAAGCGCGGCCAGCGCCACGCCGAGCCCCGCCGAAACGGTGATCTTCGCGCGCTTGCTCTTGGTCTTGATCAGCACCGCCACGGCACAAAACAGATAGATGCCGCCCGCGCCGAGCATTCCTGCACGCGAGCAGGAAAGCACCGCAAACACGCACAAAAGCGCGGCGAGAATGTTATTAAAAATAACATTTTTGCCAACGTACACAAAATAAAAAGCGAAAGGGATAGCCGTGACGATCAATGCCGCCATGTTGTTATAATGTCCCCATCCGGTATAGATGTTCAGGCGTCTGACGATCACGCCCTGCAGGGCGTCGACCACGACCACCTTGTTGGTCACGTAAAGATTCACAATCTCAAATCCGACGGTAAGGCCCATCAAAAGCCCGATCATCGCAAGATACCCTGTGGGTATTTTATCCCATTTGACACCGATGCCGACCATCAGATACGGCACAAAAAACGCCACGGTCTCCAAAGCGGCAAACAGCAGATTCTTCCCCGCCATGGCGGTATAGCCCTGCATGCCCACACCGGAAAGCAAAAAGACCGCGCCAAGCCCCAAAAGCCCCCAGAGCAAACGGGGACGCTTTTTCAGCTTGGCAAAACCGATCTCGGAATCGATGATACAGCGCGCAAAAAGCGCCGTCATGCAAAGCGCCGCCAGAAGCAACAGCCAGATCCCTCCCCGTTCAAGGGAAAAGATAGACTCCGCATTCTTTCCCGGATTATTGGCTATACTGGGCGCAATATAACAATTGATCAACAATGCGATCATCAGGCGGAAATCGGTTCCGAACAACCCCAGATAAAGCATCAGTACGCCACAGAACACGTATAGCAAAAATTCTATGGCAAATATGTTGGAAAGCAGCGTCAGCCCCGCGATCACCAAAAGAAACCAAGGACTGTCCAGGACAGCATTGATCTTCTGTGCAAACGCAAGGCGTGAGAAGCGATACTCCCCCTTCTCATTCCGAAAAAATGTCAATTTTCTTACCTCTTGACAAGTGCAAGTTATTTTTTGCCCTTCTTCGCCACGCGACGCTTTCTTCTTCTCTTGCCCGTATTGTTCCCTTTTCTTTTGAAAACAACGATCACGGTCTGGAACAACAGCTTGAGATCCAGCCAAAGCGAGGCGTCACGGACATACTCCGCGTCCATAATGGCCTTGTTTTTATAATAAACGTCATCACGCCCGTTGACCTGAGCATACCCCGAAATACCGGGGCGCATACGGTAAACGCCAAGACGCTGGCGCATATCGTGACATTTCATCTCGGTCAGCACCAAGGGGCGCGGGCCGATAAAGGACATCGTACCCACAAGACAGCAGAAAAGCTGGGGCAGCTCGTCCAGACTGAGCTTACGAAGCACCCATCCCACGCGCGTGACGTAGCGCTCGGGGCGCGCCATCTGCGAGGTGGGCATATCGTGCGGGGTGGAGCGGCGCATCGAGCGGAACTTATAGCAATAAAAGGGCTTGCCGTGTCTGCCCACGCGCTCCTGCTTGAAGATGACGGGGCCGCGCGAGTCCAGCTTGATGGCAATGGCAATGATCAACATAATGGGAGAAAACAGAACAAGGCAGATAAGAGAAACGAAAAAGTCAAACGCACGCTTCACAAAGCGGTAGAAAAAGCGTCTTTTCTTGTTCTGCACGAAATTTTGCATATACTGCTCGTAAAAATCGTCGTGATACTGGACCTCCCAGTCGAACTCGCCCTCTGCGGGCATGGGGCGATTCTCTTCCACGGGATCCGGAGCAGGGGCCGCAGGAGCCGTATGATGGTCGGCGTTCTCCTTCATGGACGCAGTCTGCTCAGATTGATTTTTTTCCATATCAGGCATGATAAATCCTCATCTCTTTTTGAAATCGTTTGGGGAATGGCACAAGCTTTTGACATGATGATCCTTTGGCGATTTTCGCTTTTTTGCTATCAAAAAAGTGATGGCCTCATAACATTGTACCACTTTTTCCGTTTTCTGTCAAGTGCAGGCACCGAGGATAGCCCGTTTCCAATACTCATTGGAAAGCAAACTGCCGCCAAAGGGGGCTTTTCCATGCTCCAAAAACGCAAAAAGGCACGCCGTCGCGTGCCTTTTGATCGCGTAAGCAACTCACAAAAAACGTTTCACTTTTTCAGAGCAACTCAATCCCTGTGTATGTACCCCGGCTTGTAAAACATATGCAAAACTCTGTCACTGAATTTGTGAGGATTTCTTCCAACGTAGATGCTAAGCCACGTAAATGCAAGCATCAACAAATCCAAGAAGAAAACCATTGCAAAAACAGGCACAGTATCTTTCCATTCGTTTTTATACCATGCATCGAAAGAGAGATACTGCTTCCCCTCCGCCTCGATGCTGGAAACAATATAGTAGGGCTCGTCCGCTTTTTCGTTATATTTCACCAGTAAACGGAGCTCCGTTTTGCTATCCAGCTTTTCAAAAAAGCCGGCGCTCTCGACAAGAAGGGCGTCATAATCCCATATGTGATATGCCGTCCCCGCAGGATCGGAAATCACAAGCGTTTCTTCTGAAACTTCATACGTACCCGCCACTACTGCTTTGGGCACAAATTCCGTCTCATTCTCCGGTATCGTCAAGCATACGATAAGTACGGTCATCCCCAGAAAGGCAACTGTCAGAATAGCGTATATGAATATAAATTCGCCCGGATTTTCTACGTGATTATTAAACAGATCCTTCTTTGCGATCTGAGGTATCGCCATTCCGTTGTGGTGCCTTTTATACTGTTGGCGTGCATACAAAACAAATCTTTTGCCGTTGATCGCCCCCTCGTCAACTCTTATCACCCGCTTCCCCGCGAAAAGCTTTATGTCCTTATTCTTGCCCCGAATGGCTGTCAGGTCCTTATATTGCACGGTATGCTTCACACCCCAAAAGGTTTTATACGTGAAATCATCCTTGCCGAAAACGATCCGGCAATTGATGTATGCCACGATCAGAACATCCCCCATCAGTGAGAAAAAGGCACAAAAGACCGCAAAAAAAGCAGCGCTTGATTCGCACTTATGACAAGTATGACGGTTGGCACAAGGAAAACAATAGAAGAAAGGATGCCGCCAATCAGTACGATTTTGGAAAGTACAACAGAATTGGAGTCGTTTTCCTTCGGGCTTCTGATCCAAGCCGTCACACCGGTTACAAGAAACCACGTGGTAAGTAATGATATAAAACTAATAACGTACCGCATAGTGCACTCCTTTAGTTGATTTCAAAATCATTATATCATAACATCATAATATTTGCAATATGCTTACCGTCCACGTTCTTAGCGGAGAAAGCACGAACACCACCAAGGAACTCTCTTTCGTGGTGTTTTTCATCAGCGACAACCCGCTATTGACTTTTATCAAATTTCATGGTATAATACGGTTGAAAAATAGACAAAATCAACAAATTCAAGAAACGGAGGGACATATGAAAAAGGCGCTGTCTTTACTGCTTTGCGGTATTATTTTGGTTACTACTTCTTTGGGACTATCCGGCTGCATTTTCAACAGAGAAAATCCTTATCCGTATCGTGGGGAATATAAAGAACTCTATACGACTGCGATTTACAGCATTCCTGACGTCGCAGGATATATGCATCATGGCGAGGGCGCTTATGACTCGGATATTTATGTTTGGGAACAGGATGATTATGGCAGAACATTATTTTCATATTGTGAGGACTACGGAAATCAAATTTTCGGATTGATTATTTCCCAAGCTTATGATGAAAATAACGTATATTTTTATCCCGAAATGAATTATGAATTGACCTTTATAGATTCCGAGTACTCGTATGAAGGAACCGAAGAAGATCATCTAAAGAACAGGACCAAGGATTTTTACTTAGAAAACAAGGATAGATTAAAGGAAATTAACGATTGGAATAAACCGATAGATAAAAGCAAATGTGTTTCTTATCCGATTACAGATCATAAGGTCTTGGCGAAAAACACATATTCTCTCAGTTCGGTCGAATGCAACGAAATATTAAACGAGTATACAAAAACATTGAATTTACCCAATCCCGAAAAATCTCCTCACAGAGGTAACGGTATTTTGCAAGTGGATGCAGAAGGCAAAATTTTACATGTAATTTTCGGCGTTCATCGGCGCTACGATAACCCTGATTGGAAAAATTCGGACGAATACACATGGTACGATATAGTCCTTTGGGTTATTACCGATAAAGACGGTAACTACGACAAAGAAAAAGGCGTGCTGGTTATGTATTCTAAAGGTAACTCTGACAGTATTTTTATATATCGTGCAGAAGATATTTCAGAATTCAAAAAGCAAAACAATTGGGTACATTCTTACTGCGAAAACTGACTTCTCCCTTGTATACACAAAGGATTCCCACGGCTTATTTTTAAGCTGAGTCTTTTCTTGGTTTTCCGCATATAAAAAAGCCACCGCGTGGTGGCTTTTTTAATTTACCACTGATTTTGCATGCGACGGCGTGACAAACACGCCGTGGAACATTTGCCGCAAGCGGCAAAAACGATCACCTCGACGCTTACAAGCAAGCTTGACGCGCTCTTACGGTGATCGCCGCACTCCTGCACTTTCGCAAAGCGAAAGTGCCTCGTCGATCCTGAACCTCGGGTCCACCAATACAAAAAAAGGCACGCGGCCGCGTGCCTTTTTGCATTGGTGGACCCGAGGAGAGTCGAACTCCTGTCCGAAAACCCATTCACAAGACTTTCTTCGTGGACAGTCTATGATTTGAATTTCCCGTCAGACACCGATCACAGACAACCAATGCCCTCCGGTAGCCCTTTTTTGCATGACCGATACAAGAGCGAACTCTCGGTGCATGTTCACCACTACATGACGCCCCATCCGTGGTCGTGGTCCTCCTCGGTGGAACGGGCGGCACATAGGCCGCGGCACTGCCAATTAGGCAGCCAGAGCTACGTTATCGTTAGCGTTTAATTTTAAGGTTGAGCCTTTTACGTGATTGCTCGACACGCCACGCTTATCCTGCTTCAAAATCCCCGTCGAAACCTTTACGGGCCCATTTTGATGCGGCGCGTTCACGCCACACCATAATATTATATACTGTTTTGCGCCGTTTGTCAAGGGTCAACACTCGCGATTCCCGCCCTTGTACGCGCGTTCCATGTCGCGCTTGGCGGCTGCCTTTGCCATATCCTCGCGCTTATCGTAAAGCTTTTTGCCGCGACAAAGCCCGATCTCCATTTTTACACGCGAGCCGGAAAAATAAAGCGAGAGCGGAATGACGGAAAAGCCCTTTTCCGCCGCCTTGGAGGAAAGACGGATGATCTCGCGCTTGTGCAACAGCAGCTTTTTGGGGCGCAACGGCTCCCTGTTATAAATATTTCCCTTCTCATAGGGGCTGATATGCACACCGAGTGCAAAAATTTCGCCATCCTTGAATGAGCAATAGGAATCCTTCAGATTCACCGCGCCCTGACGCAAGCTTTTGACCTCCGTGCCAAAAAGCTCGATCCCCGCCTCTATTTTTTCATCCACGAAATAATCGTGCCATGCTTTTTTGTTCTGCGCGATCACGCGCACGTTTTCTGCCTTCTTTTCGGCCACTTTTATCCCCATCCTTCCATTCAATAAACTTAATTATTTTAATTTGCGCATTTGGAGCAAGCGCGCGTTTTCCCCGCGGCTATCGCTTCCTTTACGGTGGCGCTAATAACCTCTTTGCTTTGTGCCAGCGCACTGCACGTGGGCGTATCGTGCCAGACGCTGCCGCCTGCCGCAAAGTAGCAGATGCGTTCCAATTCCTCGGGCGTCAGTTCTTCGTTACTCGTGTTCCCTTCACCATCAGATCCCTTGCCGCAAGCGGAACAAAGACGCGTTTTCCCAGACGCGAGCGCGTCGGAGATCGTACCAAAGGTCAGATTCTTGCTGTTTTTGATATAAGAACATTTCTTGTCCGTGTGATACACCGTGCCGCTTCCCAAAACGAAATAGCACTCCGCATCATCCGGCAGATCCTCCACACCGAGGGCGCCGTTTTGCACGTCACTGTTTTCTTCACTTAACAAAGACTGTTGCAGTGCCTCTATTTCAGCGGGAGAAAGCTTTTCACCTGCCGAAAACATCCCCTCGCGCCGACATCCCGACAGCGCGGAAACCAGAAGCGTCGCCGCAATCAAAAGCAAGACGCCCCGTTTCATAGCTCCTCCAACAATTTTTCCAGCAGCCCCAAACGCGAGCCCGCAAATTCGTAAGCGCGCTTGTAATCGTCATTTTTGCGGAAGCAAAGCTCCAGATCGCCGAACACGTCGTACAGCAACACCCCGAAGGTAAGCTCGTCGCGCAAAAGCAGTGCCTCCAGCGTCGTCTGAGCCGCAGGAAACTCTTCCTTTTTCATTAAGGTGAGCGCCCGCAGACGCACGGCGTACACAGAGTCGGCGTGGCGGGAAAGATATTCGGCAACCGCGCCGTGATACCCCTTCTCCATCTCTTCCAGCGCCATCACGTACTCACAGACCTCATCCCCCAGCGCGCGCGCATGCTCGATCTCATCCGCGTCCAGCACGTCGGAGGTCAGCGTGGCGGAAACGCCGGAAAGATAGCGGAAATAAACCGCGGCCCTTGCGCGCAGCCACTCGGTATCGTAAATCGTTTCCCCCGCGGCAAGGATCGCGCGGTCCAGCGCCGCAACGGCACTGCGCAGGCGCCCCGCCTCCAGATCCGCACGCGCCATGCCAAATTCGCACTGCGCCCGAAGGAAGGAAAGCTCGTCATCCTCTCCCCCGTCCTGCGCGGCTTGTACCAGGGCAAGCGCACCCGCAAAATCCTTTTGCGCGAATGCGCGACGGATGTTGGGAATGGCCGTCATTTTGCGGTAGGCCAGCTCGTCACCGTCCTGCGCCAACAAATACCCCAACGGCACGTTCAAGCGCTCGGCAATATATATCGCGGTAGGCAAGGACGGAAGTGCCGTGCCGTGCTCGATACTGCTGAGCATATTGCGCGTGATCTGATTGCCCGCAAGCTCGGATTGTGTCATCAGCTTGGATTGGCGTAAGCTTTTGATCTTTTCACCGATGTGCATTTCCGTCCCCCTCTTTGCGTAAATATAATTTACCATATTATATCACAACGTGCGCACGCTGTCAAGGGGTAAAAATATGCCTCTAAACGCCGTTTTCCATTTTATTTCGTGGTTTTTCCAATTTATATATATTATTTTCCACATTTTTGAATGTTTTTCAGCAAATATTTTTGTTTTTCGCCGATTCGCTTTACAAGTAAATAAAAAAGCCGCATTTGCGGCTTTTTTATTTACAAGGAAAACACGGCACGCAAGCGCTCGATTTTTTCTTTTTCCGGCACCGCGAATCTCTGCTGCGTTTTCCCCATGGCAAGCGCTTTGCTCTCCCCCATCGCGTGATACGGCAGCAGCTCGATCTTTTCCGGTTGCCCATGCTTTTCAAAGAAAGCGCGGATCGCCAACATCTCCTCCTCGGTATCGTTCACCCCGCCGATCACGGGCACGCGGATCCAGATGCGCTTTCCCGTTTGCAAAAGCTTTGCAAGGTTCTTCAAAATCAGCGCATTGTCCGCGCCCACGTAAGCTTTGTGCTTTTCACCATCCATCATCTTCACGTCATAAAGGAAGATGTCTGTATACGGCAAAACACGTTCAAATGCGGTATACGGCACGTGCCCCGCGGTGTCCACGGCAGTCTGTATGCCGTTTTCCTTGCATTTTTTCAGAATTTCACAAAGAAAATCAAGCTGCAGCATACACTCACCGCCCGAAAAGGTCACGCCGCCGCCCGACGTTTCAAAGAACAGCTTATCCGCAAGGATCTCAGGCAAAAGCTCCTCTGCGGTGTACTCCTTGCCGCACAGGCGGCGCGCCTCGGCCATACAGTAAAGCTCACATTTTCCGCAAAGCTCGCATTTTTCAAGCTTGTTGGGGCATTTTTCAAGGCATTTGCCACATCCCTTGCATTTGTCCTTGTAAAAAAGGAGCTGCGGCGCGTGAAGCTGGCTTTCGGGGTTGTGGCACCACGCGCAGCGCAAATTACAGCCCTTGAAAAAGACGGTCGTGCGGATGCCGGGGCCATCCACAAAGGAGCTGCGCTGAATATCAAATATCATTCCCTTCATAAGCACTCTCACTCATAAAAATTACGTGTCAGCACCTCTTGCTGCCACTCGGGCGACAAGCTGGTGAATTTGGCGGAAAAGCCGCACATGCGCACGATCAGCGTGGGGTACTTTTCCGGATGCTTTTGCGCATCCAACAGCTGCTCGCGCGAGGTACAATTGACCTGCAGGGATTGGACGGCAGAGTCCGCCGTTGCGCGCAAAAAAGCTTCGCAGTGTGCAAGCGTGGTCTTGTTCGGCAAGATCACGTTCACCACAGAGTTGCCGCCGATCTCGGAGGCATCCAGCGCAGAAAAGCTTTGGATCACGGAGGTAACGGCGGGAATCTTTTTGAGGCGCGAGGGAGTAAGACCTTGCGCGATGTAATCGCCGTTCTTGCGCCCCTCGGGCGTGGCAAGCGTTTTCTCGCCCCACCAACGGATCTCGGTATAGGCAAGGTGCCCGATCACGATCTTGCCGCCGTAGGTACCGACCTGCTTTTGCGCCATTTCGTAAAGATCGGTATTAAAGCGCGCGCAAAAAGCGTCTGCATCCTTGTTCCCCATGCCCCAGCCGGGCGCGCGCATCGCCTCGATGCGCATATCCTCATACCCCTCCCAGTTGTGGCGAATGGCGTCCAACATCTCGGCAAGGGTGTATTTTCTCTCGTCAAAGCAAAGCTTTTTGATGGCAAGCAAGCTATCCACCACGTTGGGATAGCCGATCAGCTCGTAACGGCTGTCACGATACTTGGCGCCGCCCGCGGTATAATCCTTGTGCTTGCCGATGCAATCCTCCATCGTAGAAGAAAAGATGGGTAGCGGATCGACCTTGTTCCAAACGTTTCCGCCAAGGCGCACCACGCGGGCACGCTCCTCGAAAAGCACCAAAATGTTGTCGCAATAGATGCGATAAAGCTCCTCAAAGCTCGAAGCGCCGTCCACGGGTGCGAAGGTCATCCCGACCTCCCGCATTTTATCGGTGCGGTTGTGCAGCATGTACTCCAAGACCTTGAGAATATTGACGTAACAGCCGTCGTCGATCTTTTCCTTACCGTTACTCATGATCCCCCAACAGCCCGTGATCAGATAGTCGCGCGCCTCTTCGATCGGCTTGCCGCGCCGCAAGATCGACGGAATGGTGGCATCGTCATTCTGATACAACAGCGTGCTGGTGCCGTTAATAACAGCAAGATTTGCCTCGTCCAGGTACTCCTTGGGCGAGTTTTTGCCGTAACGGCAGGTGATCTTCGGGAAGATGATGGTCTCCTCGCGCGAGGCGCGCAGAAACATCAACGTGAGATCGTGGCAAAACGGCTTGCCGTCGGCATCACAGCCGCCAAGCACGTAGGTGTTCTCCAGCTCATGATCCGAATAGCCCGCGAACTTGAAATCGTGGTCAAAATGCAGATCCCACGTCAAAAGGAACTTGCACACAAGATCGTACGCGGCCGCCTTCGTGAGGGTACCCGCGGCAATTTCCTTATCGTAAAAGGGTGCCAAGTCCATATCGATGCGCCCGAAGGTGTTGGGGCCAATGCCCTCCAGCGCGCCCATACATTTGCGCATAAAGCAAAACGTATTCAGCGCCTCGTAAAGCGTTTGCGGCGCCTCCCACGGGCAACGGCGCGCTGTTTTGGAGATCAGAGCAAGATTTTTACGCGCGGCTTCGTCGGGGGCGTTTTTCAGCAATTTCTCGGCCTTGTCGGCAAATTTTTCGCTCATTTTCTTAAGCGTCAGCATCGCCTCCATCGTCGCTTGCAGATAGGCACGCTCCTCGTCATCTTTAGCACTTGCCAGTTCCACTTCGGCGCGCTCGTATATGCCCTTAAGACCGCCCTTGAGGATAGGGCGGTTGTCAAAGTTGAAGTGCTGCATATCGTCGTTATAGGCGCCGCAAACGGTATAAAACAGCTCGTCGCGTTGCTTTTGCGACAGCTCCCACAGCGCGGGATCCTGATCGCGGAACAGATGCTCGTTTTTCCAGTACGTCCAACCGCCTGCATGACAAAAGCCGCGAAAATCGCGTCCACCGTCGCAATGCGCCCACATCGTGCCCGTTTCGTAATAATAAGGCGAGGTGTAAAACAGCACCGGCTCGAACATATCCGCGATCACGCGATACTGCAACACCTTCATTTCATAAGGATTCATCCCCTCGCGGTACCGACGATCCATTTCTGCGTTGGCGCGCACGCGAAATTCCTCGCCGCGCTCGCCCGTACCCGCAAAATAAAACTCGCTCAGCTCTTTTCTCATATCCGTATATGGCATAAAGCACCTCCTCGGTCGTACTGATTACAATATAGCACGCGGACGCGCTTTTCACAATGCAGCATTTGGATATTTTGCAAAATATGGAACTTTTTCTTTACAAAAAACGCAATGTGTGCTATAATAAAGAAAACGGAGGTGGCGTATGAAATTTGAGGATATGAAGATCAAGGACATCAAGCTGGCGATCCGCTATTGCCCCGACCTTTCCCGATGGGTGGCGAAAAATCGCAGCACGCACATCATCGGCATCAATCTGTCGGGCAAGGAGCTACACGACTTCGATTACCAAAAGATCATGATCGAGGGGACAGGCATTTTCTTCTTTAACTGTCGCGACGATTACGCTGTGGAGGTGCTGGAAAAGGGGCTCAGCTACTCGATCCATTTCACCACCTACGAGCCCGTGGAAACCGACACTTTTTTCATAAAAACAGCAAACGTAACCGAGTTTTACGGCATTTTGGAGCGCATTGAGAAGCAGCTTGCGCTCTCAAACGGCGGAAAGCATCTTGCCTATTCCGACTTTTACCGTCTTTGCGCGGGCTTTGAGGAGATCCGTCGAAAGACCTATTTTAAAAGTGATCGGCGCATGCTGCATGCCGAGGAATATATCAAGCTCCATTTCCGCGAAGCGGACTGCCTGCAGGCACTTTACAAAAGCTGCGACATCTCGCGCCGCCACTTTGACACACTTTTCAAAAAGCAATTTGACATGACGCCAAGCCGCTATATTCTGCTGCAAAAAATCGAATACAGCAAGCAGCTTTTGCAAACGCCGAATTTATCTATTATGGAAGTCGCGGAGCTTTGCGGTTTTTCCGACGTGTACTATTTCAGCAAGGTCTTCAAGGCGCAAACCAACCTCTCCCCCGCCGCATACCGCAAAAGCGAACACCTGTAAGCAAAGAAAAAAGCTCTGCCACGGCAGAGCTTTTTTCTTGTTTTATCTCGTAATGTTTTCCTTGAAAATTTCGTGCTTGTGATCCTTCACAGCACCGCCCGTCGAAACCACCGGCGGGTCGATCTTCACAATGATCTCCGCGCAAAGGCAAAGCTTGCCGTCCTCGTCCAAAGAAAGGTAAAAGCTCGGCTCTCCCTCATATGCGGAAAGCTGCTCGCCAAGCTTTTCCTCCGCTTGCTTCAGCATCTCAACGTCCAGCTTTTCCAGATGCTCCACGTATGCGTCCGCGACGCGGATCTGCTCACCGGATGACGGCAAGGTGATATACTGTCTGCCGTCAAGCTCGGTCACGTAGATTGGCTCCTCCTCGTCGCATCCCACTAAAAACAACAGCGCCAGGCACGCCAGCAGCAATGCAATGATCTTCTTCATAAAAATGTCCTCCTTTTTGTGTGCAATCTTTCTCAAGACGCTTTTCAAGATCTAAGCTTACCTCGCGCCTCTCGCAGACTTGTTTCTTATTTGATTATATCAAATCGTGGCAAAAATGTCAAGACAAACACAAAAAACAGCACCCGCCAAAGTGAGTGCTGATACATCATACATTCTCTGGCAAATTTGTCTCGATGTGCCGAAAGAGCGTCCCCTCCCTGCCGAGGGGTATATGAAAATCCTCCTCAGCACATTGCTCACCTATTACGCACGATAGCATTACTATTTAAGATTGTGCCGTCTATCATATTTTGAAAATCTTTTTGCGTTGAATTGAGCAGAAACAATGACATTCAACACAATTTTCAAAGCTAAAAAAACAATCACCAACACTGTATTTTTCACTCCTTCCATATTCTGTGCCTTTCAATAATATAGCAAAAAATGCCTTTGCTATATTATAGTGAAAAAATGACATCTTGATAAATAAAATCATCAAAAAATGTCATTTTTCTGCCAGTAAGGAAAATCGGCACTATAATATGTATGGAGAGAAAAAACCACGGCTCGCTGTGAGCCGTGGCTTTTTCTGCTATTTACTTGGATGCAACTTGGAAATGTAATATTTCCAAGAAGTTATAGGTGATAAAGTTTCCTGCTTTATCTGATACATAAATTTCCAACAGTCCCCATTTGCCTGGAGCTGATCCTTCGGGAAGAATAACATTGATCTCATATTTTGTCCAAGTGATTGGATCACCTTCAAAAAACGTTGTGTAGAAATTTTCATGATAATGATACTCAAAATGTGTATTTCCAAGTGGATCCAATAATCGATAAGAAACAACACCAAGCCCAGAGGCATTATCTTTCACCCAGTATTCAATATGAACAACTGTTTCTCCGTTGGGATTTTCGGGATGAGTGGGTGTTGCCGTAATGGTAATCCTATTCACGTCTAATACAGGAGCTTCATAGTCGGAATTATCACTGTTAAACACAAATGTTGCAGGATAGCCAGTTCCCGTTCCGTCCGAATAGAAATAAAACATTGATTTGTTTTCAGCATAATCCTTTAACATAATATAGTTGACGGAATATTCTCCAGATTGCATATATTCTGTGAAAATATAGGTTATGACGGCTTCTCCGGTTTCTTTGTTATAGGTGCCGTACTCATCCATTCGGTAACTGTTGTATGTATTGTTCGCAATAGAGCAATATACCGTATCAAGTCCAATGTTGTCAGTTGCTTTAAATATCACATCAACATATGTCACAGGCTTTCCTTGAAATTCTCCAGGTCTCACTTCAACTCGTACAGAATCTTGAACATACTGTGGGGCTTCCAAATCTGCCAAAGGATTATTGATATAAAGTTTCCAGCCAAAGTTATCAACGCCTACAAATCGTTGATTGCCATCAATATCTCTCAATTCAATTTCTTCATTGTGCCAAAAACCGTTATATGCGTATTTGCTTATTGTAATAGTTCCACGCAAAATTGACATGCTTTCATCAATTGCAATAACCCATAAATCATAATAGGTATCCGCATCACTAAACACACGCATAACTGCACAATTTGCTCCAAACGAAGAATCACCATTTGTATCAAGTGTAACCGTAACGGTTACTTTCTTATCTTCTTCGGGAGCACCAGAAACTTGAATGTCAATGCCAACAATCTTTCCCGGATAATTGTAATCGGGATAAAGATTATACACTTCAAATGTCAAATCTTCTCGAATCTGCGTAATATATATTTCTCCATTCATGATATAATCACGAATAAAGGCATACTTGGCAGGCGAGCGAGATTCCAATTTGTCAGGCATCAGAATATAGTACGCAATGGATTCTGCCATATCCTCATCCGGATTGTGTGCATGGGCATAAGCCGTTACAAATTCGGTTTCCTTGGTGGTAGACCACCTATCCGCGTCGTTAGTTGTTTCATACCAGCCACCGATCTCGATCCATTTTGCTTTTAGTTCATCGGAGAAAACGTGTGTCCAAAGAAAGTGAGATTTTTCGTGAAGCACAAGACGGAACGTGTCTTCCACTTCTGAACCCAAGAAAGCTTTATCCATAAATTCGATATATCCATGCTCTGCATATATCCAAGAAACCGCCGCAGCATCAGGGTATATTGGATTAGGCACTCCGTCAATTCTACGTACTAAATATTCAAGATTTTCAATACGATGGAATCCTTGCGGCATTTCTGCAAACATTTCAAGAATTGCCAGCAATTCCTCGGGCTTGAACATCTCAAATGCTGCGTTAGTTTCGTTTGTAATACCTGCCGTCAAAGCAGCGTAATCTTCAACGATGATCGAGCAACCATAGTCATGCTGTAAGATCCGGTCTATGTAGTTGATATCTGTTCCTTCTTTAGTTGCATAACGAATAAGGGCATGATAAAGTCTATTCGAGAAGTAAGTACCTTTAAGACCGTTATATTCTGCTTTTCTCGGAGTTGCATTTTCGAATGCAGACTTTGAAATGCGAATAACCGTAGATTCAGTTTCATACGTTATCTCTACATCGTCATCGATCTCATCAAATGTCAGTATCCATTTTGAAGGTATGTTGCGTGGGAATTCATAAATACCCTCGACTAAGTCAAGAATTCTGGAAGCATAGTCGCTGCTCCAATTTAACTCCTCATTACTGAGAATCATTTTGTAATGTCTTTGTAATTTAGCTGTAGCATTAGAATCATTTACAGCAACAACTTCATCAAGGAAGGTAAATGTTTTTTCACTCGGAACAGTTGCTGATTCTTCATATCCAAAATAGGTTTTATCAGCTCTCCAATGATAATAGAAATCATCACCTATCATTTGGGAAACTTCTATGTGTTGAAGAATGTTTCCGTTTTGACCAACCTGTATTTCAATGGGCTCTGGAACTTGGTATCCTGCAATTTCAATTTTCAAATAATACTTGCCGGCAGGCACTTCTTTGAAGAAGTACTCGTTATTCGGGCCAAGTTGAGTGATATACGAGTTTGTAGCATTATAAAGGATGACAGAAGCATCATTTTGCGTCGCACTTCTGCGTAAATTTTCCAATCCCCTTACATAACCGAAAACATCATTTGTAGATATGGAAAGAAGTATTTTGTCTACGACTCTTTCTTCACCACAAGTGTTACAAATGGCATCAAGCTCATAATCATATTTGTGCCCGAAGTTATCAATAATTGTTTGTTCAACAGTAATTGTCTTACAGATCGAACAACGCTTACCTTCGGTGAGACCAATAGAGGTACAGGTAGCAGGAACTGCGTCTATCTTCTCCTCGGTATGTGCTACAGGCTGAACTGTCTGCGGTGCGACAAGTACAACATCACAAACCGAGCACTTCTTGCCCTTGGTTGTACCTGCTGTAGTACAGGTGGCGGGAACTGCGTTAATCTTTTCTTCAGTATGTGCTACAGGTTGAACCGTCTGCGGTGCAACGAGCACTACATCGCAAACCGAGCACTTCTTGCCCTCGGTTGTACCTGCTGTGGTACAGGTGGCAGGAACTGCGTTAATCTTTTCTTCAGTATGTGCTATGGGTTGAACCGTCTGCGGTGCAACGAGCACTACATCACAAACCGAGCACTTCTTGCCCTCGGTTGTACCTGCTGTGGTACAGGTGGCGGGAACTGCGTTAATCTTTTCTTCAGTATGTGCTACAGGTTGAACCGTCTGCGGTGCAACGAGCACTACATCGCAAACCGAGCACTTCTTGCCCTCGGTTGTACCTGCTTTGGTACAGGTGGCGGGAACTGCGTTAATCTTTTCTTCAGTATGCGCTACAGGTTGAACCGTCTGCGGTGCAACGAGCACTACATCACAAACCGAGCACTTCTTGCCCTCGGTTGTACCTGCTGTGGTACAGGTGGCGGGAACTGCGTTAATCTTTTCTTCAGTATGTGCTACAGGTTGAACCGTCTGCGGTGCAACGAGCACTACATCGCAAACCGAGCACTTCTTGCCCTCGGTTGTACCTGCTGTGGTACAGGTGGCAGGAACTGCGTTAATCTTTTCTTCAGTATGTGCTATGGGTTGAACCGTCTGCGGTGCAACGAGCACTACATCACAAACCGAGCACTTCTTGCCCTCGGTTGTACCTGCTGTGGTACAGGTGGCGGGAACTGCGTTAATCTTTTCTTCAGTATGTGCTACAGGTTGAACCGTCTGCGGTGCAACGAGCACTACATCGCAAACCGAGCACTTCTTGCCCTCGGTTGTACCTGCTTTGGTACAGGTGGCGGGAACTGCGTTAATCTTTTCTTCAGTATGTGCTACAGGTTGAACCGTCTGCGGTGCAACGAGCACTACATCACAAACTGAGCACTTCTTGCCCTCGGTTGTACCTGCTTTGGTACAGGTGGCGGGAATTGCATCAATCTTTGCTTCTGTATGCAAAATAGCATCAATAGACTTTGTCTCCTTTTCGCCGCAAGAGCAAATGCGTTCTTGTTCTCCCTTGACGGTGCAAGTCGCATCCTTAACTGTTGTCCATTCACCAAATGCGTGAACGTGGTCTTCGTCTGGTGTCTGCGGTTGGTTGGTATCGTCACACGCCGACAAAGCGAGTGTGCAGACTAACGCCAAGAGCAACACGATCCATAGTGATTTTCTCATAGTCCATACCTCCAAGTTATAAGAACCCAATTTACCATATTATTATAGCACACTTTTGTCAATTTGTAAAGTAGAAGGGTTCAAAAAAGGATAAGATGCGAAAGATAAAATATTTTTTGTTATTTTACCCGAAATTGAATTATCAGAAAAAAATGTCGAACACCCATCAAACAGGAAAAAATGTGTAGAATCAGCACGTAACATTTCTATTTTAGTAGCCTGCAAATTAAACGGCAAAGGAAAATGTTCGAGCACCAAAACGCAAAAAGGCGTATAACACGAAACCGCATTGTACGCCTTGAAAAAACGATTATTTTTTAATTTGCACCAAATTTGCACCAAAGGCAAACTTTCTGCAAAAGAAAAACCCCGAAGACCATTGTGGTATCGGGGTTTTTTGATAATTGCCGTAAGGCTGTAATTATCTCTTGGAGAACTGAGGTGCGCGACGAGCTCCCTTGAGACCGTACTTCTTTCTTTCCTTCATACGAGGATCGCGGCGCAGGAAGCCTGCTGCCTTGAGAGCTGCACGGTAGTTGGGATCTGCCTGAAGCAGAGCGCGGGAAAGGCCATGGCGGATGGCGCCTGCCTGACCGGAGATACCGCCGCCGACAACAGTTGCGATGATGTCGAACTTGCCTGCGGTCTCGGTGATGCCGAAGGGCTGGTTAACGATCAGCTTCAGAGTCTCAAGACCGAAGTAATCGTCGATGTCACGGCCGTTGATGGTGACCACACCGGTGCCGGGAACGATACGAACGCGGGCGATAGACTTCTTACGTCTGCCGGTGCCGTAGAAATAAGGCTTTGCACTAGTATACATTTCAAATTACCGTCCTTTCCGAATTACAGTTCCACGGGCTTCTGTGCTTCGTGCTTATGCTCAGCACCAGCATAGACCTTCAGACGAGTGAAAGCCTTTGCGCCCAGGGTGTTGTGAGGAAGCATACCCTTCACAGCCAGCTCCATAGCCATCTCGGGGCGAGTAGCCATCAGCTTCTTGTACTGAATGGACTTCATGCCGCCAATGTAGCCGGAGTGGTGGTGGTAGTACTTGTCCTCAAGCTTGTTACCGGTCAGAACGGCTTTGCTTGCGTTGATGATGATGACGAACTCGCCGCAGTCCACGTGAGGCGTGAACTCAGGGCGGTGCTTGCCGCGCAGGATCTCTGCGGCCTTCACAGCAGTACGGCCAAGGGGCTTGTTAGCGGCGTCGATGATATACCACTTACGCTCAATGGTCTCTGCTTTTGCCATAAAAGTAGACATTGAAAATTCCTCCATAAAATATCGTTAATTTTTTCGGACTTGCATATTATAACACAGAAAAAAGAGAATGTCAACACTTTTTTGAAAAAAAGTCAAATATTTTGATTTAGCACCATAATACCTCGTTTTTTCTTCGTTTTTCGGCCACTTTGCTCTTCCCTGCTCGGCCGTCATACCGTTTTTTGAAAATTGCATCAGCTCCGGTCTATTCGCACGCGCGTATGCATAGTATGGAAGGAAGATTTTTTTGGAGGTGTAAAATGTCACTTTACCGTTTTCAACCGGAGGGGATGCTGCAAAACAAGGCGGAAAACCGCGAGGCGCTTTCCTCGCAGGCGCAGCTGGAGCGCGCCATGCGCGAGGGGCGCATTTTAGAGGCAACCGCACTTTTGTGCGACAGCGAAATGCGCTTGCACGTGGATCTTGGATGTATGCGCGGCTATATTGCGCGTGAGGAGTGCGTGTGGTGCCGCCCCGGCGAGCAGATCAAGGACATTGCGGTGCTGACGCGCGTGGGAAAGCCCGTTTGCTTTCAGATCATCGGATTTGACACGGAAAACGGTGAGCGCGTGGCCATTCTTTCGCGCAGGGCGGCGCAGGCGTTGTGTGCCGCGCACTTTTTCGAGCAGTTGCGCGCGGGAGACATCCTCCCCGCCCGCGTGACGCATTTAGAGCCCTACGGCGCCTTTGTGGACGTGGGGTGCGGCATCTCCTCACTGCTTTCCATTGATTGCATCTCCGTGTCGCGTATCGCGCACCCGCGCGACCGCTTGTGCGCGGGCATGCCGCTTTACGTTGCGATCAAATACATAGATCGGGATCTGATGCGCATTTTCGTCACGCTCAAGGAGCTGCTTGGCACGTGGACGGAAAACGCCGCGCGCTTCCGCGCGGGAGAGACGGTAACGGGACGCGTGCGGAGCGTGGAAAGCTACGGGGTATTCGTGGAGCTGGCGCCGAACCTGGCGGGCCTTGCCGAATTGCGCACCGCAGGAGAGCGCGTACAGGTCGCAGCGGGAGACCTTGCCGCCGTTTACATCAAGAGCATTCTTCCCGAGCGCATGAAGGTCAAGCTGGTCATCATTGACAGCTATCCCGCCCCCGAAACGCCAGAGCCACCCGAGTATTTCATCGACACCAAAACCACGCGCCATCTGGACTATTGGGAATACTCCCCCGCCTGCTCCGGGAAGCTGATCGAAACAGTGTTTGACGCGTAATTTTTCGCACACAAAAAAGCGGCGAAGCATACGGCTTCGCCGCTTTTTTGTCATGCAAAACGGCACACGTATGCCGTTTTTCCTTCCTTTTGCAGGTCTGAAACGATCGCTTTTGCCTCTTGCTCTTTTTCAAACAAGGCAAAAAGCGCGGGGCCGCTGCCGCTCATGCAAGCGACGCGGGCACCTGCCGCAAGAAGGCGCTGTTTCATCTGCGCCGCGTGCGGTCGCACGGGGAGGATGACCTCCTCAAATCGGTTATATATCTCCTCGGCCGCCCCGTCAAGCGCTCCTTTTTCAAGCGCGTCAGTCAAGCGATCCGCGCGGAGCTGTGCCGCAGGCGTCAAGGCGGAAAAGTCGCCGTAGATCTCATCCAGCGCGCGGAAGGCCTCCGGCGTGGAGATGCCCTCGTCCGCCATGACAAGGACCACACTGCAAGAAAGCCGATTTTCCGTTTCCTGCATCCGCTCCCCGATGCCGCGGCAAAGCCGCGTGCCGCCCATCACGCAAAACGGCACGTCCGCGCCGATCTGCACCGCAATGCGGCAAAGCTCTTCGGGGGAAAAGCGATCGCCGTCCAGTCGGTTCAACGCGCGCAGGGTGGCGGCGGCGTCTGCCGATCCCCCGCCAAGCCCCGCTTGCATCGGGATCCGCTTGTGCAAGGTGATCTTCACGCCAAATTGCGCACGCGCTGCCGCAAAATAGGCCTTTGCCGCCCGCACGATCAGATTATCGGCGTGCGCGATCTGCGCAAGGTCCGCCGAAAGAAGGATCTCCTCCCCTTTCATTTTTTCAAAGGTGAGATCGTCGCAAAGGGTGACGGTCTGCATCACGCTCACCAGCTCGTGATATCCGTCGGCACGCCGCCCGACCACATCCAAGCTCAGATTGATTTTGGCATACGCCGCTTCTCTCGCGATCATGCGTGCACCTCCCTTTCGTGATTCTCTTTATATTTTAACATATCAAGGCCGCTTTTACAATATAATTTTGCGTTATTTTGTGGATTTTGTGAAATTTTATTCTTTTGCGGCAATTTCGCTTGACAGATACCCGCAAAAAATATATAATAAGTATTAAATCCCTTATATGGCGCACCGTGCGCAAACTATCGGAGGTAATCATGGCCGAGAACGAAAACATCCGAGATCAAAAATCTCCCCCGAAAAAGCCAAAATTCACCGTGTGGCATCTGATCGCCATTGCCCTTGTCGTCATTTCTATTGCGCTGACGCTTTCCAACTGGAATAACATCATGGCGCCGCTGGAAAATTTCAGTGCGATCCTTGCCCCCATCACGGTGGGCCTTGTCATGGCCTATATTCTGAACTTCTTTCTTCGTTTTTTCGAGTACAAGCTGTTCAATAAAATCAAAAAGCGCTCCCTCAACCGTGCGCTTTCCATGCTGTTTTCCTATGTCCTTTTGCTGGCGATCATTGCGGGATTCCTTTTCCTGATCATCCCCTCCGTGATGGACAGTATGGATGACCTGCAGGCAAACGGCATGTCCTACATCAACCGTCTGCTTGCCTCTATCAACAGTGTGCTTGCCAAGATTCCCTTTATTCCGAAGGAGGGCGGCAACTTCCTTGACCTGGAAAAGCTGTTGAATTACGTGCTGAACATCTTAAGCACCTCCGGTGACTGGATCTTTTCCAACATTGCCTCCATTGCAGGCAGTACGATCACCATTCTGAAAAACATTCTGGTCGGCCTTTTCATCTCCATTTACGTGCTTCTTTCCAAGGAGCGACTGAATGCGGGCTGCCGCCGCATTTTCCGCGCACTCTTCTCCAAGAAAAACGAAGAGCGACTTCTTGGCTATTTCTCCCGTGCACACAGCAAGTTCGGCGGCTACATGATCGGCAAGCTGATAGACTCTTTGATGGTCATGCTGGTCTGCATGCTGCTGTTCACCATCTTCAAGATCCCCTATGCCATCCTGATCGCCGTGATCATCGGCGTGACCGACATCATCCCCTTCTTCGGCCCCTTCCTTGGTGCCATCCCCTCCGCCCTGATCATTTTCATTGCCGACCCGTGGAAGGCGGTGGTCTTCGTTCTTCTGATCCTTGTGGTACAGCAGATCGACGGCAACCTGATCGCCCCCGTCATTCTCGGAGACAAGACCGGCCTTTCCTCCCTCGGTGTCATCGTGGCCGTCACCGTCATGGGCGGCTTCCTTGGCATCGTGGGCATGCTGATCGGCGTACCGCTGTTTGCCCTTGTTATCAGCATTCTGGACGACTTTATCAAGCACCGCCTGACGGCAAAGGGTGAGGCCACCGACCTCAAGACCTACTATCCCGCAGACGCCTTTATCCGCCCGCAGGACGAGGACGTGGAGCAGATCACCCTCACGCAACGCTTCGTGCGCTGGGTCAGCGCCGTAGAGCAAGAGGAAAAAACACACGCGTTCTTTGGCAAGATCAACCGCGGCATCCGCCTTTTCTTCCTTGCCATCGGCCGCACCTTCCACCGATTGTTTTCCATCAAGCCCATTCCCGCCGACCGCAAGGGTGGCATGTATGCAACCATCATTGCCTCCGGTATTCATACCCACCGCCATTTCTGGCGCACCCTTGTGTTTTCCATCCTCACGCTGGGCATCTACCCCCTGTATCTGGTCGAATACATCTCTCAGGCCACAAACCTTGCTTGTGCAAAGGATAACAAGCGTACTTGGGGCGTATTCCCCTTCCTGCTGTTCTCTATCATCACACTGGGCGTTTTTCCGCTGATCTGGCACTGCAAGCTGATCAACCGCATGAACGGCTTCATGCAACGCAGGAACGCGGCCCCCATCGTCACCAAGCGCTTCTATCTTTGCTGGACGTTGATCGCGTTGCCGATCCTTGTCGGCCCGCTGATCGCCGTCGCACGCTTCCTGCGCGCGTTCAACACGATGGCAGAGCGCTTTAACAGCGAGCACACCTTCCCCCTGTCCGAGGAGGAGATCGACGCCGTGGTGCCCATCAGCGAGGAGGAGCACCGCGCCCGCAAATCCATCATCGAGCAGATCATCACCCCCGAGGAGGAGGAGCCGTTGCGCCTTGACGATGAGGATTACAACGCCCACACCGAAGAGGTCACCCCCGAACAAACGGAAGCGTAAGCTTTTTGGACATTACTGCAAAGCCGATCGCTCACACGGTCGGCTTTGTTTTTTAAAAAGGAGATAAAACATGGACGAAAAACAAAAGGGCGGCATATCCGTCAACACAGAAAACATTTTCCCCGTCATCAAGAAATGGCTTTATTCCGAAAAGGATATTTTCCTGCGCGAGATCGTATCGAACGCCACCGACGCCATCACCAAGCACAAGCGCCTTTGCGCCCTTGGCGAGGCCACGGCGGACGATGCGCCCTACCGCATTGACGTCACGCTTGACCGCGTGGCCAAGACCCTTACCGTAGAGGACAACGGCATCGGCATGAGCGAGGAGGAGCTGAAGAAATACATCTGCTCGATCGCGCTTTCCGGTGCGGTGGATTTCCTGCAGAAATACGAAAGCAGCACCGACAACGCCAAGGGCGGCATCATCGGTCACTTCGGCCTTGGATTTTATTCCGCCTTTATGGTCAGCGATACCGTGGAGATCCACACCCGCTCGCACACGGGCGCACCCGCCGTGCACTGGGTCTGCAACGCCGAGGGCGAGTATGAGCTGGAGCAAAGCGACCGCGAAGGTCGCGGCACCGAGGTCATTTTGCACATCGCCGAGGAGGAAAACGCCTATCTGAACCCCGTGAAGATCCGCGAAATGCTGCAGAAATACTGTGCCTTTATGCCCGTGGAGATCTATTTTGACGACGGAGACGAGAAAAAAGAGGAAGAAACGCCCGCCCCCATCAACGATACCACGCCGCTGTGGCAAAAACCGATCTCGGATTGCACCGAGGAGGAGTACAAGGAATTTTATCACAAGGTATTCCCCGATATGCGCGATCCCCTCTTCCAGATCCACCTCAATGCCGATTACCCGCTGAATTTCAAGGGTATTCTCTATTTCCCGCGCCTCAATCCGCATTTCGAGTCCACCGAGGGCGAGGTCAAGTTGTATTACAACCAGGTATTTGTGGCGGATAACGTCAGCGAGGTCATTCCCGAATACCTTCTGATGCTGCGCGGCGTGCTGGATTGCCCCGAGCTGCCCCTTAACGTCTCCCGCAGCTATCTGCAGACCAATTCCTACGTTTCCAAGCTCTCCGCGCACATCGTCAAAAAGGTGGCGGATAAGCTGGTACAGCTTTGCAACAACGAGCGCGCCGAGTACGAAAAGGTCTGGAACGACATCAAGACCTTTGTGGAGTTTGCCGCACTGCACGATGAAAAATTCTTCGACCGTGTGAAGGGCGCCCTGCTTTTGAAGCGCACCGACGGCAAGTATCAAAGCATCAACGAATATCTGGAGGGCTCGGCGGACAAGTGTGTGTACTACACCACCGACAAAGCCCTGCAGGCACAGTATATCGCCATGTACGAGGCCGAAAACATCCCCGTAGCCGAGCTGGATACCATGCTTGACACCCAGTTCGTGGCCTTCCTTGAGGCCAAGCTGGAGGGCGTGAAATTCCGCCGCGTAGATGCCGATCTTTCCGCCCTTGGCAACGAGGAAAAGGCGGAGGAAAACAAGGAGCTGTGCGAGCTGTTCCAAAAGGCGAGCGGCAATGAGACACTCAGCGTCAAGGTGGAGAACCTCAAAAACGCGGACGTGCCCGCCATTCTGAATATTCCCGAGGATTTCCGCCGTATGCAGGACACCATGCGGATGTACCGCATGATGGAGGGCGAGCAGGTGGAGGACGCTCTGCCGCACGGCACCGCGCTGATTTTGAACGCCGCCTCCCCGCTGATGCAAAAGCTGACCGCACTCTCAGGCGCGGACGCCGAGCGCGCCCTTGCGCTGGCATCCTATATTTATAAGCTGTCTCTGCTTTCCGTACAGAAGCTGTCTGCCGCACAAATGCAGCAGTTTTTGGCAGAAAGCTATCGCCTGCTGACCGACCTTGCACAATGAGAGATCCGATCGCATGCGCCCGCGATAACCTCTCGCTCTGGCAAGAGGCGGCGAGCGAGAACCGCGAGCTCCGCCTTTTGCAATCGGAAAGCTTGGGGCGCGAGATCGCCAAAAGCTTTTCTGCCGACGGCACGCCCCCGCCCCTTTTGTGGCGCACAGGAGAAAAACAAGACGTCTTTGCACGTGTGATGCACACGGAGGAGCAGATCGCCTTTTTGCGCGGCTTTTTGCAAAGCTGTGACTACCGCCCCGAGGCACTTTTACAGGGGGAGGCGCACGCGCCTGCCCCCGCGGCCCCCCGCGTGGTCTTTTTGGACAGCTTTTTCGGCCGCGAGGCACTCCGCCGCTTTGAGGCGATCCTGCCCCTCCCCCGCGCCGCCACGGCTCCCTCCTTCACCGCCGTCTGCGAGGAGCTGGTCGGCGGGCGCGCCGATTTTGCGATCCTGCCGCTGGAGGATTCCACCGAGGGAAAATTTTTGCGTCTTTATCAGGAGATCGAACGTTTCGAGCTCTATATCACACACACCTGCGAGGTTCCCTACGACAACGAGGGGCAGACCATGCTGATGGCTCTGCTTTCCCGCCATTACACCCCCGTGCTTGCCGCCCCCGGCGAGCAAATGCTGGCTTGCACCCTGCTTGAGGAGGATTCGCACACGCTCTCCGAGCTGCTGCTTGCCGCGGGGTGCTGCCAACTTTCCTTGCGGCGTGTGGACACGCTCCCCTCCTCCTACGGCGAAAATATCGTGTTTTATCAACCGCTGTTTGCCGCCCCGCATCCGGAGGACGAGCTCTTGTTTCTCGCCTATCTGGAGCTATTTCAGCCCCGCGCACGTGCCATGGGCCGCTATTTACATTTAAAGGAGAAAAACACATGAAAACGGTCAAATATACGCCGCGCGGCGTTTGCTCCCGCGCGATCGAGATCGATCTGGAGGACGGCATCATCCGCGCCGTCCGCTTTTCCGGAGGATGCTCCGGCAACACGCAGGGCGTGGCCGCGCTTTGCGTCGGCATGACCGCTGAGGAGGCCGTTCGCCGTCTTGCGGGCATCCGCTGCGGCTTTAAGGAGACCTCCTGCCCCGATCAGCTTGCCAAGGCGCTTGCAAAAGCGTTGGAGGAAGCGTAAGCAAAAAACGGGAAGCCCCTCGCCAATGGCGAGGGGCTTCCCGTTTTTTATCCTTTCATCGCAGCAAGGTCGCGATAACTGATCAGCTTAATACCCAATGCGTGAATATGCTGCAAGAGGCAAGGATCGCGGAAAAGTTGATACTCATAACACCTGCGTTGCCAGAACGGTGTGATACTTTTCAGCTCGTCGCACTCAACGGCAGGATGGATGTACGTCTCCGTAACGCCGTGATCCAGCGTGCGATAAAGCTCAAAAACGTACTCCTTGTAATTCTCGAAGCTGTCCGCCTGCGGGCCGTTCCAATCCCCCGGCATCAGGTAATCCGGTGTAACGACCTGCTTATCCTTCAGCATCTGCTTGACGTAGCCAAGCACCCGCTCGATCTGCTCTTTTGGTATTTTGATGTCCAACATGGCGTTGGTGCGCTGGCGCTCGGTAAAAACGGCGGGAAAACGGAAGGGCAAGCGGTATTTTTCCGCCAAGGAAAATGCCACGTTCAAAAGCTCAAAGCGCCCCGTCTCCACGCCGTAAAGCGTGCCCATATGGTTATCCAGATGGGAGGGAGAAAGCCCCATTTCCAGCAATCGCGCGATCTGCGCCTCTAGCTCTGTTTCGACGTCCTTTACGTCCGCGTGGGCGGCGAAAGCGGCACTGCTTCGGTGCATGTATCCCTGTTCGTCCCGCAAGCTCGTCACCCGAGCACCGCAAAGCGGTGACCAACGGTAATTGCCATGCTCGGAGGTCGTGGTCAGATGCACGCCGATGGCGTGTTCGGGATGCGCGGCGGCAAATGCTACCGCCTCCGCTGCCACAGCACACGGCGCCATCACGGTGGCAGACGTCACACTCCCGCGCGCCAAAAGCTCTGCCGTGGCCGCATTTTGCGCATGACACATGCCGAAATCATCCGCATTGATGATCAGGTATTTTTCCATTTACGCGTTCTTCAAGAAATCCAGAAGCGTCGCATAGAAGCGCTCGAAGGAGTCCAGCTCCATGCGCTCGGCGGGGGTGTGCATATCATAGATGTTCGGCCCCACGGAAATGGCGGTAAGCCCGGGCAGATGATCCGCGATCATGCCGCACTCAAGCCCCGCATGCACCACGGCGGTGTGTGCGGTCTTGCCCGTCACGCGCGTGTATGCCTCCTGCCATGCCGTTGCGAAGGGAGAGGAAAGCGGGCTTTCCCAACCGGGGTACTGATTGTGCGCGTAAACGCTTCCGCCAAGCTCCTGCACGATCTGCGTAAGCTCCCCTGCACTCTTTTCAATCTCCTCCATCGCGAAAGAGCGGTGAGAGACCACCACACAAACGCCCACCTCATTCGTGCGCACGCTTGCCACGTTGCGCGAGGTGTAGGGCATATTTTCAAGCTCGGGGTGCCATGCCATCACGCCGCCCTTAAGGGAAAGCAGGCGCAAAAAGCGCTCGGTATCCTGCACGCTGTACGCTTCTTTGACCGTGACGGGCTGCAAGGAGATCTCAAACGTATCGCACTCGGGTGCTTGCAGGGTCTGCTTCAGCTCAGCCGCGGCCTTTTCGATGGCGGCGGTCACGGCGTCGTCACGGTCCGTCCAAAGCGTTGCCACACACTCGCGCGGAATGGCGTTGGACTTGTCTCCGCCACTCACCTCAACAAGACGCACCTCGCCCGCCGCACGTGCGGCCTCCAGCAGCTTGGCCGTCAGCGTGAGCGCATTGGCACGCCCCTTGTGAATATCCTCACCCGAATGTCCTCCGCAAAGTCCGCCAAGCTTAAGGGTCAGTCCCTCGCCCTGGCATTTTTCGCGCGTGAGGCGCAGGTGCAGGTCGGTACGGATACCGCCGCAGCAGCCGCAGATGATCTCCTGCTCGCCGCCGCAATCCAGATTGAGCAGCTTTCTTGACGTGATGTGGCTGTAATCAAACGCCATCACGCCGTCCATGCCCGTTTCCTCTGAGGAGGTGAACAAGCACTCCAATTCGGGGTGCTGTGTGCACTCATCCAGCACGGTGAGGATCATGGCAACGCCGTAGCCGTCGTCAGCGCCCAGCGTGGTGCCGTTCGCGCGCAGGATATTTCCCTCCTGCACAAGACGGATGCCCTCGCGTGCAAAATCGTGCTTGACGTTTGCGTTCTTCTCCGCCACCATGTCGGTGTGCGCCTGCAAAAGAATGGGCTCGCTTTGCTCCATTCCCTCGCTTGCGGGCTTTTTGATAAACACGTTGTTGGTCTCGTCACGGTAGCAGAACAGCTCCCGCTCCTCGGCGAATTTCACCAGATAATCGGCAATGCCCGCCTCGTTACCGGATGCACGCGGAATGGCAGAAACCTCCTCAAAGTATCCGGACAGTGCTTGCGGCTTAACGCCTTTAATGATGTATTTCATAAAACGTCCTCCTATACAAAAACCGCTTGGTGAAAGCGGTTTTTTATCTTAGTTTTGCAAGTGCCTTGGCGGCACCCTCGGCAGCGGCGGTATCCGCATTGCTGGCCGCAGTTGCGCGCACACCCATGAAATCGGCCAAAAACTGATCCATGCCCTGCAGCACGCCACCGCCCGAAAGCAGAATGCCTCCTTTAGCGATGTCGGCGCGCATTTCGTCCGCCGTCTCCTCGATCATGGCACAGGCCACGTCCATCACGGGCACAAGCACGCTTTTCAGGGCATCCTTCATTTTATCCGAGGTAATGGTGACGATACGCTGCTCGTGCGTTTGCATGTCTCGCCCCTTGACGTCCAGCCGACGGATATCGCTGTGGTCGGCCACCATACCGATGCGGATCTTGATGCGCTCCGCGGTGCGAAGGCCGATGTGAAGCTGATATTTGTCGCGCATATAGCGCGCAATGGCGGCGTCAAACTGCACACCACCCACCGGCGTGGTCTTGTGCGCGACCATGTCGCCAAGGAAGATCACGGCGGCCTCGGTACGCGAGGCACCCATATGTATCACCATCTGCCCCACGGGCACGGAAAAATCGACCCCAACGCCAAGCGCGGCGCAAAGCGGTGCCTCCAACAAATACACGTGACCAATACCTGCGGCAAGGGCGGCATCCTCCACGGCGTTGATCTGCGACTCGGTAAGGTCGCATGGAATACTGATCATCGCATGCGGGCGCATCAGCGTGCGACCCAGTGCACGGCGCAAAAAGGTGCGCAGAATGGTCGTCAGCACGTTGGCACGCTTGACAACGTAGTCCCACGCGGGCCAGCAAAGCTGTACGTGCCCTTGTGCCTCCTTATGCAAGCGCAACGCGGCGTTCCCCACGTCCAGTATCTTTCCCGTCGTGATCTCAATGGCCGCCACGTTCGGCTCCTTCAAAAGAAGAGCGCCTTCCAGCGAGCAAATGGAGATCTGTGTGGTGCCGATATCGATACCGATTTCTTTTCGCAGCATATGCGCCCCTCCCTTCAAGCAGAATTCGCCAAGCGGCGTTGATTAATATATTATACTATATATTACAGAAAAATGCAACCCCGCAGAAGAAAATAGCGGGGTTACTTTTTCTTTTGTGTTTGTGCCACGCAAACGGCGACGATCTTCGATACGCCCGCCGCGCGCAAAATTCCCGCAGCCGCGCTCACGGAAGCGCCCGTTGTGACGATATCGTCCACCAATATCACACACCTTGCCTGCGGCACCGCATCCAGCGCCAGCGCGTTCACCAAATTCAACGTGCGCTCCTTTTGCGAGAGCTTCTTTTGCGTTTTGGTGTGCTTTCTGCGCCGCAAAAGTGCGCTGTACGGAATTTCGATCTCGCGGGAAAGTGCTAGCGCAAGCTCCCTTGCCTGATCCACGCCGTATCGGCGCACCGCGCGCTTGTTGCGCGGAAAAGAGAGGATCAACGCATCCTTTTTCTCGCATTCGCATCGCTCCAACGCTCGCAACACGCCCTCGCTTTGTTCCTTTGCAAGAAACGCGGCAAGCCGATCGCGCGGTGCGCCCTTCATCGAAAGGATCATGTGGCGCGCCACCTTATATTGCTCGCCGTACGGCACCAGCTTCACAAGATGTGAGATCCCCGCCTTTTTCATCTCGTGCGGGACGCAATCGCAATCCGGATAATCCGCATGGCATTGCGGGCATTGCGCACGGAGCTCGCGCTCCCAGGTGCGCTCGCATTCCCCGCAAAACAGCGGCTCTTCGTCGTGTGCGGGCGGCAAGCAAGCGCCGCATCCCGCACAGCGCGGCGGAAATATCAGATGTCTGAGGAAAGAAAGACGCCCGCTCACGGCGTCTCTCCCCGCACGGCAAGACGCGCCGCAAGGCCGGTATAGCGCATGGCCTGACGGTTGTTTTGCACCATTTTGGCGGCAATATCCGCGCGCCCGACCAAAATCACCATTCGCTGTGCACGCGTGATGGCGGTATAGAAAAGATTGCGCGTCAGCAGCATGGGCGGCGCGCTGTAAAGCGGCAGGATCACCACGGGGTATTCACTACCTTGGCTTTTGTGCACCGTTACGGCATAGGCGGGCTCCAGCTCGTCCAGCGTTGTGAAATCATAGATCACGTGGCGATCGTCAAACACCACCTCCAAGCATTGCTCGGTGGGCTGAATGGCCTCGATCACGCCGATGTCACCGTTGAACACGCCAAGCCCCGTTTCCTCACCGCGTTCCCACACCAGATCATAGTTATTGCGGATCTGCATCACGCGATCCCCCTCACGAAAGACGATATCCCGCACGCGGTGCTCGCGTTTTCCTGCGCGCGGCGGGTTCAACGCCTCCTGCAGGATGCGGTTGAGGTTTTCCGTCCCCGCCTCCCCCTTGCGCGAGGGAGAAATGACCTGAATATTGCCCACGATGTCCGCGCCGTAGGTGCGCGGCAATCGGTTGCGGCAAAGATCCGCCACAGTGGTCGCGATCTCAGCGTCGCTCCCGCGCGAAAGGAAGAAAAAGTCGTTGTCCTTGGCGTCCATTTTCGGCATTTCACCGCGATTGACCGCGTGGGCGTTCGTCACGATCAAGCTGTGTCTGGCCTGACGGAACACCTCGGTGAGAGCCACCGTGGCAAAGCGTCCGCATGCGATCAGATCGTGCAACACGTTTCCCGCCCCCACAGAGGGAAGCTGATCGGCATCCCCGATCAGCACAAGGCGCGCGCCCGGCTTGACGGCGCGCAAAAGCGCCGCCATAAGGGGCTCGTCCATCATCGAGACCTCGTCCACGATGATGACGTCCTCCTCCAGCTGATTGCGCGAATTGCGGGCAAATTCCGCGTGCTTGCCCTCGTTAAAGCTCATTTCCAGAAGGCGGTGTACGGTCTTGGCCTCGTTGGAGGTCGCCTCTGACATCCGCTTGGCGGCGCGCCCCGTCGGGGCGGCCAGCGCCACGCGCAGATCCATACTGCGGAAGATCTGCAAAAGCGCCCGCACCACGGTGGTCTTACCCGTACCGGGTCCGCCCGTTAAGATCATAACGCCGTTTTCCAGCGCGGAGGCAATGGCCTCCTTTTGCATCCCCGCATAGCAAATACCGCTTTTTTTCTCCTCGCGCGTGATAAAATACTCCACGTCGCGTATATCCAGCTTCACGCAACCACGATCCAGCGCCACCATGCGCTCGGCAATGGTGCGCTCGCACTCATAGGAGCTCTGATCGAAAAAGAAGGCCCTGCTTCCCTCCCGAGTCAAGTGGTGCACGCGGAAAAGGCGCCGCTCGCGCAAAAGTGAGGAAACAGCCGCCTCCACCTGCTCACGGCCTACGCCAAGCAGCGCGCACGCCGCCTCGTAAAGCTTGTCCTCGGGCAAGCAGGTGTGCCCGCTTTGCGAGGCGTTATAGGAAAGCAGATACAAAATGCCGCTTTCCACGCGCGGCAGTCCCGCACGGTCAAATCCGATCTTTTGTGCCAGATCGTCCGCCTTTTCAAAGCCGATACCCTCCACCTCTTCGCAAAGACGGTAGGGGTTTTCCTTGGCGATCTCCACCGCGCCGTTGCCCCACGTCTTATAAATGCGCACGGAAAGCGTCGCACCGAAGAAATCACGGAAAAACATCATCACGCGACGCACGCCCGCTTGTTTTTTGAATTCCTCCGACATCTCGTTTGCGGCCTTTTGGCTGATGCCGGGAATCTGTGTCAGCCAATCGGGATGGTTTTCGATCACGTCAAAGGTGTCCTCACCAAACAGATCCACCATTTTCTGCGCCTTTTTGGGGCCGATGCCCTTGACGGTACGCGAGGAGAGATAGCGCAGAATGGCCGTTGCATCCGCAGGCAGCTCCTTTTCAAACTGCTCCGCGCGGAATTGCCTGCCGTATTTGGGGTTATGCACCCATTTGCCGTAAAGCGTAAGGGTGTCACCCTCGCCCACGTAAGGGAGCGTGCCGACCACGGTGATCAGCTCGTTTTCTTCCGTGCCGAGATCTAGGATCGCATAGCCGTTCTCCTCGTTCTGATAAATAATGCCTTCCACGGTGCCGCTGATCTTTTCCAGACCCGCGGGAATTTTTTCCTCTGCCATGACACGCCCCTCCTTTCCGGGCAATTAGAAAAGCCGCGCCCGCCGTTTCGGCGGGCGAGCAATGTGTTTTTTTATAAAAAGCGTTGCCTTACAGCAGCTCAGCGGCCAATTTTTCGGCCATATCGCGCTTTTCCCAAGGCAGATCAAGATCTTCTCTGCCCATATGGCCATACGCCGCAGTTTGGGCGTAAATCGGGCGACGGAGCCCAAAGCGCTCGATGATGGCGGCGGGACGCAGATCAAAGTGCTTCTGCACGGCATCCGAGATCAGCTTCTCGGACACCTTGCCCGTACCAAAGGTGTCGATCATGACGGAAACGGGGCGTGCCACGCCGATGGCGTATGCCACCTGCACCTCGCACTTATCGGCAAGGCCTGCGGCCACCACGTTCTTTGCGATGTAGCGTGCGGCATAGCAAGCGGAGCGGTCCACCTTGGTGGGGTCCTTGCCCGAGAAGGCACCGCCGCCGTGACGGGCGTAGCCGCCGTAGGTATCGACAATGATCTTACGGCCGGTAAGACCGGTATCGCCCGCAGGGCCACCCACCACAAAGCGGCCGGTGGGGTTGACAAAAATCTTGGTGGCATCGTCCAAAAGCCCTTCGGGAATGGTGGGCTTGATCACCAGATCGATCATATCCTCGCGGATGGTGGCAAGCTCCACGTCGGGCGCGTGCTGGGTGGAAATGACCACCGTATCCACGCGAACGGGCTTGTCGTCCACGTACTCCACCGTCACCTGCGTTTTGCCGTCGGGACGGAGGTAATTCAGCGTACCGTCCTTGCGCACGGCGGTGAGGCGCAGTGCCAGCTTGTGTGCAAGCGAAATGGGCAGGGGCATCAGCTCGGGCGTTTCGTTGCAGGCGTAACCGAACATCATGCCCTGGTCACCCGCACCGGTATCCAGCGCGTCAGTCATTTCGCCCTCCTTGGCCTCCAATGCCTTATCCACGCCCATCGCGATGTCGGGAGACTGCTCGTGGATCGAGTTCAGCACGGCACAGCTGTCGCAGTCGAAGCCGTACTTGGCACGGTCATAGCCGATCTCGCGCACGGTCTCGCGCACGATGGTGGGAATATCCACGTAGGCCTCGGTCGTGATCTCACCCATCACGCAGACCATACCCGTGGTGCAGAAGGTCTCGCAAGCCACACGGGACATGGGATCCTGCGCAAGCATCGCGTCCAGGATCGCATCGGAAATCTTATCACAAATTTTGTCGGGATGTCCTTCCGTCACCGACTCGGATGTAAACAGTACCTTTTTCATAACTAAAACCTTCCTAAACTTCTTTATATTTGGGGTATTTATTTATCTTTTGTATCAAGGCATTCAAGCGTGCCTCAACCTCGCATGGCTGGGCAGGAAAGCGGATTTTAACCTTGGTTTTATCGGGTAGATACAAAAAAACGTAGGTGACAAACCCAATTCTCACCAGTCGCACTTTTGCACTTTTCAAGGAGGAAAACGAAATTTTTTGCTCTTGCTTGCCATAGATATACAAATAATTGTTATCTGCCTGTACGAGAATATCCGGCAATTTACGCCAAGAATGAACCTGATACAAAAGATAAGCAACGCAAGGTAACCACAGCAAAGATAGAAACAAAAAAGCAAGCCAACCCGCCGCTTCTCCCATAAGCGCGAAACCGAATAATAGTAGAAGCCAAACCAGAAGCACAAAAGACGCATAGACAAGATAAACCACAAATATTGTTTTTCGCTTCATTTTCGTAGCAATAACCGTCATTTCCCCTCCTCGGCAAAAAAGAAGCCCTCGGTCACCCGAGGGGTTGAAATGCCAAAGCAAACAAACTCATCTCTCGGGAATTAGCACCTTACCCTTTGGGGGCAGGTTGCCGTGGTTTCACAGAGCCAGTCTCTCCACCACTCTTGATGACTTATATAGTATAACACAAACCCCTCGCTATTGCAAGGGGTTTGTCGAAAAAACTTACAGAAGAAAGCTGAAAGCCGCGAGCGCCCCATAGGAGATCAACGTCACAATCACGCCCGCGATCATCACACCCAAAAGGCAGGACAAAAACGCCTTCCACGGCTTCATACCGATCACAGAGGCCACAAGCGAACCCGTCCAAGCGCCCGTAACAGGCAGAGGGATCGCCACAAACAGGCAAACACCAAAGAAGGAGTACTTCTCGATCTTTCCGCGGTTTTTCTCCGCCTTCCTTACAAGCCAATTTCCAAATCTGTTGAAAAGCCTCACGCGCGAGCGCTGCATCCACGCGATAAATTGCTTCACAAACAGCAAAATGAATGGGATCGGGATCATATTGCCGATCACGGCAAACAGATAGCTCTGCCACCACGGCATCCCGAGCGCCATGCCAAGCGGGATCGCACCGCGCAGCTCGATGATCGGGATCATCGAACAGATCATCACGCCGAAATGCGCACCGAGCGTGTCTGTCAAAAAGCTTTCAATTGCAGAAATGATCGCACCCATCGATACGCACCTCCTTTGTGTGAAACGTTATACCGATATTATATCCGTTTTTGTCGAAAAAATCAAGTCCTGCGGCAATTTTACACGCCAAAGCCGATGTGTCCGCCCAAAACAAGGAAAATCACAAGGACAGACGCCACAACCAGCACCACAGCGGCGGCAGAAACAAGAAGCGTGCGCCAAAGCGTGCTCGTAGAGCGCGATGCACCCCCCTGCCCTTCCAACGATGCCACCTCGCCGGAAAGCGCGGCCTTACGAGGCAAAAATCCGGCCTTGCGCAACGCGGTTCCGATGTGCTTATAAAGAAGAAGCACAAGGCCCACGTTCAGCACGGCCTTGATGAAGTTAAAGGGCAACAACAAGGTGGGGATCAGCGCACGCACGTCGGCCACGCTCACACCCATATAGTAAGGCGTGATCAAAAGATTGGCCAGCAGCATAATGCCCGTCATGACAAAGGCGGCGCTGACAAGCGCAGCGATTGCACCTGCGAGACTTTTTTTCCATTTATAAATGAGCGACGCGGTCACCGAAAAGGAAACCGAGCCGAGAATGTTCATGATCAGACCGTATTCTCTGGTATCGCTGACGGTAACGTACTCCAACAGCGGTACGATCAAGGAGATCGTGAGGGATGCCAAGGGGCCGAAATACAGCCCGCAAAGCGTGATCACCGTGTCCTTCACGTCCAAGGTCAAAAAGCCGACCTTGATATGTATGGCAAGCATCGCCACGTATGCCAAAGCCGCAAATACGGCCACGATCACCATACGGCGAAGCTTAAACGAAGCTTTTGATTGCATGATAAATCCTCCCTTTCGTGATTGGGGGAAGACAGGATCACAAAAGAAAAAACCGACAGACACACTTCTGTCGGGGTATTTTGCGACTTGACTTCTCTCATCCGGACTTTAACCGTCGGCGCAGGATTTTCACCTGCTCGGCTCCCGTAGGAGTTCGTGGGCTTTTACCACCGGTATGGAATTACACCATTCCCCGAAGAATATATTATGTTGAAAAGCTCCCCGCCGCCAAAAGCGACGGGGAGCCTTATAAAAGATTCAGTTAATCAGTTCAGATTAAGCAAGGATCTTGGCAACGGCGCCGGAACCAACGGTACGGCCACCCTCGCGGATAGCGAAACGCAGACCCTCTTCGCAAGCGATGGGGGTGATGAGCTCAACGGTCATCTCAACGTTGTCGCCGGGACGGCACATCTCAACGCCCTCAGGAAGAGCGATGGTGCCGGTAACGTCGGTGGTACGGAAGTAGAACTGAGGACGGTAGCCAGCGAAGAAGGGCTTGGAACGGCCGCCTTCCTTCTCAGTCAGAACGTACACAGTGCCAACGAACTTGGTGTGGGGCTTCACAGAGCCGGGCTTAGCCAAAACCTGGCCGCGCTCGATCTCGTCCTTAGCAATGCCACGAAGCAGTGCGCCGATGTTGTCGCCGGCCTCTGCCTGAGGAAGAAGCTTGTGGAACATCTCAACACCGGTAACGGTGGTGTTCTTGGACTCGTCGGAAAGACCAACGATCTCAACAACGTCACCAACCTTAACGGTACCTCTCTCAACACGACCGGTAGCAACGGTACCACGGCCGGAGATGGAGAACACGTCCTCGACGGGCATCAGGAAGTCCAGATCAGCCTGACGAGCGGGGGTGGGAATGAAGTTGTCAACCTCGTTCATCAGCTCAAGGATGCAAGCATACTCAGGAGCGTTGACGTCGGTGCTGGTGGACTCCAGAGCGTCACGAGCAGAGCCGCGAACGATGGGGGTGTCGTCACCGGGGAAATCGTACTGAGAAAGAAGATCGCGGATCTCCATCTCAACAAGGTCAAGCAGCTCGTCGTCATCAACAAGGTCCTTCTTGTTCATGAATACAACGATTGCAGGAACGCCTACCTGACGAGCAAGCAGAACGTGCTCGCGGGTCTGCTGAAGAGGGCCGTCAGTGCCGGCAACCACAAGGATTGCGCCGTCCATCTGAGCAGCACCGGTGATCATGTTCTTAACGTAGTCGGCGTGGCCGGGGCAGTCCACGTGAGCGTAGTGACGGTTAGCAGTCTCGTACTCAACGTGACGGGTGTTGATTGTGATACCACGAGCTCTTTCCTCGGGAGCGTTGTCGATCTGGTCATATGCCATAAACTCAACGTTGCCTGCGGTCAGGGACAGAGTCTTGGTGATAGCAGCGGTAAGAGTGGTCTTACCGTGGTCAACGTGACCGATGGTACCAATGTTAACGTGCGGTTTTGTTCTTTCGAATGTTTCCTTTCCCATTGTAGGTATCCTCCGTAAAATTTTATTTTGTGTTTTTTGGGTTTCTTATCAGTTTGCCTTGTTACGCTTGGCAACGATCTCTTCCTGGATGGACTTGGGCACCTGCTCAAATCCGCAGGGCTCCATGGCGTAAACGCCGCGACCCTGAGTCTTGGAACGAAGATCGGTTGCATAACCAAACATATTGGCAAGCGGAACCATAGCGTGAACCTCGGTTGCACCGTTGCCGGGCTCCATCGAGGAGATCTGTCCGCGGCGAGAGTTAAAGTCGCCGATGACATCACCAAGGTAATCGTCCGGCACCGTGGTAACAACCTTCATCATAGGCTCGGTGAGGACGGGATCGGCCTTTCTCATAGCGGCCTTGACTGCCATAGAGCCGGCAATCTTGAACGCCATTTCGGAAGAGTCGACTTCGTGATAAGAACCGTCGTACAACGTGACCTTAAGGTCAACCACGTTGTAACCTGCAAGCACACCGTTCTGCAGTGCGCCCTGAATACCGGCATCGACCGCAGGAATGTATTCCTTCGGGATTGCGCCGCCGGTAACGGCGTTAACGAACTCATAGCCCTTACCGGACTCGTTGGGTTCGACAGTGATCTTGACGTGACCGTACTGGCCGGAACCACCGCTCTGGCGCTTGTACTTCTCTTCGTGGTCGACCTTCTTGCGAATGGTCTCCTTGTAAGCAACCTGAGGAGCACCGATGTTTGCCTCGACCTTAAATTCGCGAAGCAGACGGTCAACGATGATCTCAAGGTGCAGCTCGCCCATACCGGCGATGATGGTCTGACCGGTCTCCTCGTCCGTGTAGGTACGGAAGGTCGGGTCCTCCTCAGCCAGCTTGGCAAGTGCGATACCCATCTTCTCCTGGCCTGCCTTGGTCTTGGGCTCGATAGCCACGTGGATAACGGGCTCCGGGAAGACCATGGACTCAAGGATGATGGGGTGTTTTTCGTCACAGAAGGTGTCACCGGTGGTGGTGTTCTTCACACCGACCACGGCTGCGATGTCGCCGCAGTAGCAAACGTCCAGGTCGGAACGGTTGTTGGCGTGCATCTGCAGGATACGGCCGAAGCGCTCGCGAGCGCCCTTGGTCGCGTTGTAAGCAGTGGTGCCGGCCGCAATGCTACCGGAGTAGACGCGGAAGAAGCAAAGCTTACCAACGAACGGGTCGGTCATGATCTTGAATGCGAGAGCCGAGAAGGGGCCATTGTCGTCTGCGGGACGCTCTTCCTCTTCCTCGGTATCGGGATTGACGCCCTTGATTGCAGGAACGTCAAGGGGAGAAGGCATATAATCAAGAACAGCGTCAAGAAGCTTCTGAACGCCCTTGTTCTTGTAGGAGGTGCCACATACAACGGGGATGATCTCGTTGTTGATGGTTGCCTTACGAAGGGCGACCTTCAGCTCTTCAACGGTGATCTCCTCGTCCATGAGGAACTTCTCCATCAGCTCGTCATCGGTAGCGCAGATTGCCTCTACCATCTCTGCACGATACTGCTCTGCCTTTTCGCGCATATCTTCCGGAATGGGCTCGACACGCATGTCCTTACCCATATCGTCGTAGTAGATGTCAGCCTCCATATTCATCAGGTCGATGATGCCACGGAACAGGGCCTCCTCGCCGATGGGCAGCTGAATCGGAACTGCATTTGCCTTCAGACGGTCACGGATCATACCAACAACACGGTAGAAGTTGGCACCGTTGATGTCCATCTTGTTGACATAGCACATACGGGGAACGCGGTACTTGTCCGCCTGACGCCAAACGGTCTCGGACTGGGGCTCAACGCCACCCTTGGCGCAAAGCACGGTCACGGAGCCGTCCAGCACGCGCAGCGAACGCTCTACCTCAACGGTAAAGTCCACGTGTCCGGGGGTATCAATAATGTTGATACGGTGGGCTGCATCCTTCTGGCCGACCTTTTCGGTATGCGTCCAGAAGCAGGTGGTAGCAGCAGAGGTGATGGTGATACCACGCTCCTGCTCCTGAGCCATCCAGTCCATCGTAGCGGCACCCTCGTGCGTCTCGCCGATCTTGTGGGTCTTACCCGTGTAGAACAGGATACGCTCGGTGGTGGTAGTCTTACCGGCATCGATGTGTGCCATGATGCCGATATTACGAGTTCTTTCAAGAGGATATTCTCTTCCCATAATCGAACTCCTTTATCAATATCTGTAGTGAGCAAAGGCCTTGTTGGCTTCTGCCATTCTGTGAGTCTCTTCCTTCTTCTTGAATGCGCCGCCCATGCTGTTCTTTGCATCAAGAATCTCAGCAGCAAGGCGCTCTGCCATGGTGCGCTCACCACGGTTACGGGAGTAGGTGATGAGCCAACGCAGACCAAGGGTCTGGCGACGCTCTGCACGAACCTCCATAGGAACCTGGTAGGTGGAGCCGCCTACACGACGGGCCTTAACCTCCAGCACAGGCATGACATTTTCAAGAGCTTCGTTAAATACTTCCAGGGGGTTCTGACCCAGCTTCTCCTCTACGGCGCGGAATGCGTCATAAACGATCTTCTGTGCAACACCCTTCTTACCGTCTTCCATTACGTTGTTGATCAGCTTGGTAACAAGCTTGGAATTGTACAACGGATCCGGAAGAACGTCTCTTTTCGAGATACGACCTCTTCTAGGCACTATACTTCCCTCCTTCATTAGAAATATGAAATCTTCGGTACTCGGGGAACCATGCCCCGTCAGCGCTCGTCGAACAATGGAGAAAATGAACCAAAGTCAATTTCTTTTCAGCCGGACGATGCTATTTGATACCTGCCCCAAATTTTAATTATTTCTTGGGGGCTTTTGCGCCGTACTTGGAACGGCTCTGTTTGCGGTTTGCAACGCCCTGTGCGTCAAGGGTACCGCGAATGATGTGGTAACGAACACCGGGCAGGTCACGTACACGTCCGCCGCGAATAAGGACAACGGAGTGCTCCTGCAGGTTGTGACCGATACCGGGAATATAGGTGGTTGCCTCAAGACCGTTGGTAAGACGAACTCTTGCGATCTTACGAAGTGCAGAGTTGGGCTTCTTCGGGCTTGTGGTAGACACCTTCGTGCACACGCCACGTCTCTGGGGTGCGCGCTGGTCGGTCTGCTCGTTGTTAAGAGAGTTAAAGCCCTTCTGCAAAACGGGGGACTTGGACTTGTAGGTCTTATCAACACGGCCCTGTCTGACAAGCTGATTGAAAGTTGGCATTTTCTTCCTCCTTCTTTGAAATTTTAATGTTGAAGCTCGTTTGGGCATAGTTCACCCAACGGCGACAACTTATTTTATCATATCTGCTTTTCCTTGTCAAGAAAAGCTTTTTGGCAGAATTCATTTTCTACCTTTCGCACAAATATATTTATTTGTTGCGGTTTGATTTTGGGCACCTTTTCGTCAAATTATGCACTTCACATCACAAAAGGTCGCCATTTTTATGGCGACCTTTTGATTTTCTTCGATCAGAAGGAGTATTCCGCGGCAGGAGCGCTTTCCGTCACGGGCTCAACGTGTACGTCGCTGTAGCAGGACATACCCGTGCCCGCGGGGATCAGCTTACCGATGATCACGTTCTCCTTCAGGCCAAGCAGGTGGTCGACCTTGCCCTCGATAGCGGCCTCGGTCAACACGCGCGTGGTCTCCTGGAAGGAGGCGGCGGACAGGAAGGAATCCGTGCGCAGAGATGCCTTGGTGATACCAAGCAGCTCGCGGGAAGCGACGGCCTCGCGCAGGTTCTCTTCCCCTGCGGCAATACGCTCGCGGATGATGGCGTTGGCATCCTCGAAATCAAGCAGATCCTTAGAGCTGCCGATACGAAGATCGGTATCGCCCGGATCCTCGATGCGCACCTTGCGGGTCATCTGACGTGCGATGATCTCAATGTGCTTATCGTTCACGCTAACGCCCTGAGAGCGGTAGGCCTGCTGGATCTCTTCAATAATATATTCGTATACGCTGTTCAGGCCGCTGATGCGCATGATGTCGGAGGGCGCCTTGTTGCCCGCGGTAAGAACCTCACCGCGCTTGATGGGCTGATCCTCCTTCACGACGATCTGCATGCCGTAAGGAATGGTATACTTGAACATTTCGCCGGTCTCGCCGTCCACAACGCTGATCTCGTTGACGTTGGCATTCTCGGCCTGCGCAATACGCTGAACGGTACCGGTCTGCTCGCAGATGATGGCGGCCTTCTTGGGCGTTCTGGCCTCGAAGAGCTCATCTACGCGAGGAAGACCCTGCGTGATATCGGCACCTGCGACACCACCGGAGTGGAAGGTTCTCATCGTCAGCTGGGTACCGGGCTCACCGATCGACTGTGCGGCGATGATACCAACGGCCTCACCGACGCTGACGGGCTTACCGGAAGCAAGGTCAGCACCGTAGCAGTGTGCACACACACCGTGACGGGCATGGCACTTGAGCAGGGTTCTGATGTGCACTTCCTTGATACCGGCGGCCTCGATGGCGGCAACGTCCTCCTCGCGGATCATGTTGTCGGCCTCGACCAGCACCTCACCGGTCTCGGGATGCACCACGGGATCGAAGGCGTAACGGCCGGTGATACGCTCTGCGAGCGACTCCAGCGATTTGCCCTGTGCATCGTAAAGCTCGCGCACGACCTGTCCTTCGGTCGCATCGCAGCACTCCTCGCGCACGATGATCTCCTGAGAAACGTCGACCAGACGGCGGGTCAGGTAACCCGAGTCTGCGGTACGCAGTGCGGTATCGGAAAGGGACTTACGGGAGGAACGGGAGCCCATGAAATACTCCAGGATCTTCATACCCTCACGGAAGTTGGACTTGATCGGGATCTCCATCGTTTTACCGTTGGTTGCGAACATCGAGCCACGCATTGCGGCCAGCTGTCTCATCTGCTTGGTAGAACCACGGGCACCGGAGTCTGCCATGATCTTGATGGGGTTGAGAGAATGGAAGCACTCCATCATCTTCGCCGTCACCTCTTCGGTGGTAGCGGCCCAGATCTTGATCACGTTGTTATAACGCTCCTCGTCGGTCAGCAAGCCCTGCTTGTAGTAGCCGTTGATGTCGTCCACCTTTTCCTGTGCAGCGGCAAGGATGGCGGGCTTTTCCTTCGGTACGGTCATGTCGTACACCGAGATCGAGAAGGAGGCGCGGGTGGAATACTTGTAGCCCATTTCCTTCACGGCGTCCAGCATTTCCGCACATTCTGCGGCACTGTGGCACTTGATGCAGCTGTCAATGAGCATACCGAGGATCTTCTTCACGTTACCCTTATTCTTCTTCAGGAACGCGGTGTCGATCTCCATCTTAAGGGCGTTTTCGGGCTTGGAGCGATCCACAAAGCCAAGGTCCTGCGGGATCTTTTCGTTGAAGATCAAGCATCCGAGCGAGGTCTCTACGATACCCGTTACCGTCTCGCCGTTGATCTCTCTGGAAAGGCGGATCCTGATGGGAGCATGCAGGCCCAGTGCACCGTTGGCGTAGGCCATGATGGCCTCATCCATGTTACGGTAGCAGGAGCCCTCGCCGGGCTCGCCGGGCTTCTCCATCAACAGGTAGTAGGTACCAAGGATCATATCCTGAGAAGGCACTGCCACGGCACGGCCGTCGGCGGGCTTCAAGAGGTTGTTGGCGGAAAGCATCAGGAAGCGTGCCTCTGCCTGTGCCTCTGCGGACAACGGCACGTGCACGGGCATCTGGTCACCGTCAAAGTCGGCGTTAAACGCGGTACATACCAGGGGGTGCAGCTTGATGGCACGACCCTCGACCAGTACGGGCTCGAACGCCTGAATGGACAGACGGTGCAAGGTGGGAGCACGGTTAAGAAGCACGGGGTGCTCCTTGATCACGTTCTCCAGCGCATCCCAGACCTCGGGGTGCTGGTAAGCACGCTCGATCTTCTTCTGCGCTTCCTTCATATTGGGGGATTTGGTCATTTCGGTCAGGCGCTTGATGACGAAGGGCTTGAACAGCTCCAGCGCCATTTCGCGGGGCAGGCCGCACTGATAGATCTTCAGATTGGGACCCACCACGATAACCGAACGGCCGGAATAGTCCACGCGCTTACCAAGCAAGTTCTGACGGAAACGTCCCTGCTTACCGCGCAGCATATCGGAAAGAGATTTCAGAGGACGGTTGGAAGCACCGGTGACGGGCTTGCCGCGACGTCCGTTGTCAATGAGAGCATCCACGGCCTCCTGCAGCATGCGCTTCTCGTTGCGCACCACGATCTCGGGCGTGTGCATCTTCACCAGCTTGATCAGACGGTTGTTACGTGCGATCACGCGGCGATACAGCTCGTTGAGGTCGGAGGAGGCAAAGCGGCCGCCGTCCAACTGCGTCATGGGACGGATATCGGGGGGCAGAACGGGCAGCACCTCAAGGATCGTCCACTCCAGCTTATTGCCGGACTTACGGAAGGCCTCAACGACCTCCAGACGCTTGATCAGGCGCATCTTCTTCTGGCCGGTGGCCACCAGCAGCTCGTTCTTGAGCTGCTGGGAAAGCTCCTCCAGGTCGATGTCCTGCAAAAGCTCCTTTACGGCCTCCGCGCCCATACCGACGCGGAATTCGTTGCCGTACATCTCGCGGTACTTCTCGTAATCCTTTTCGGAAAGCACCTCACCGCGGCGCAGATTGGTCAGACCGGGATCCAGCACCATATTCTCGGCAAAGTAAAGCACCTGCTCAAGATTCTTGGGGGAGATATCCAGCACCTGCGTGATGCGGGCGGCGGAGGACTTGTAATACCAGATGTGGGAGACGGGCGCGCCGAGCTGGATATGACCCATACGCTCGCGGCGGACCTTCTTGGTGGTCAGCTCAACACCGCACTTCTCACATTTCAGCACGCGATCGCGGGAAAAGCCGCCGATGTGGGTGTTCTTGTACTTGCCGCAGTAGCAAGCACCGTCCTTGGACGGGCCAAAGATCTTCTCACAGAAAAGGCCGTCGGGCTCGGGCTTCAGGGTACGGTAGTTGATGGTCTCGGGCTTGGTGACCTCGCCATAGGACCACTCCAAAATCATTTCCGGAGATGCCAGACCGATCTTAATCGAATCAAATTCTTTTCTTGCCATGTCTTTTCTCTCCTTTTAATTATACGTTATCGTCATCGTAGGAATCGTCTTCCTCTTCGCTTACAGGATAGTAGGAGTCGTCCTCCTCTTCCTGGATCGACATGCCGTTACTTTCGGCCTCGCCCTCAGCCATGACTTCCATGGCCTTGAACTCCTCTTCGATAGCTGCAAAATCAGCATGCTTTGCGTAAGGATTGGGCTCGTCATCGTTGCAAAGGGTGGACAGCTGGATCTCCTCGCCTGCCTTATCCAGCACGCGGATATCCAAGCCCAGTGCCTGCAATTCCTTGACAAGCACCTTGAAGGACTCGGGCACGCCGGGGGTGGGGATGTTCTGACCCTTGATGATCGCCTCGTAAGCGCGACGGCGGCCGTTGATATCGTCCGACTTCACGGTGAGGATCTCCTGCAGCGTGTAAGCGGCACCGTAGGCCTCCAGGGCCCAAACCTCCATCTCGCCGAAACGCTGACCGCCGAACTGCGCCTTACCACCAAGGGGCTGCTGGGTGATGAGGGAGTACGGGCCGTTTGCACGGGCGTGGATCTTATCATCGACAAGGTGATGCAGCTTCAAATAGTACATGATACCGACGGTAACGGGGTTATCGAAGGGATCGCCGGTGCGGCCGTCGTACAGCGTGGTCTTACCGTCGATGACCTTGACCTTACCGGTCGCCATCAGCTCAGCCATCTTGGCTGCGTCGGCACGCTCCTCGTGCGTCAGCATGGTGTAATCCTTCTTGCCGTTTTCGTCAACGGTCTCAAGGAACAGCTCCTTGCCGTCCACGTTCTCGCCCTGACGGATGTCGCGCGCCATACCGGCCATGCGCATACATTCCATAATATCCTTCTCGTTTGCACCGTCGAACACGGGGGTCATGATCTTCCAACCCAGATGTCTTGCGGCGATACCAAGGTGAACCTCAAGCACCTGACCGATGTTCATACGGGAAGGCACGCCCAGGGGGTTCAGCACGATATCCAGAGGAGTGCCGTCGGGCAGGAAAGGCATATCCTCGGGAGGCAGAATGCGGGACACAACGCCCTTGTTACCGTGGCGACCTGCCATCTTGTCACCCACGGAGATCTTACGCTTCTGTGCGATATAAACGCGGACCTGCTTGTTCACACCTGCGGGGAGATCGTCGCCGTTCTCGTGAGAGAAGACCTTGACGTCCACCACGATGCCGGCCTCGCCGTGAGGCAGACGCAAGGAGGTGTCACGCACTTCCCTTGCCTTCTCGCCGAAGATGGCGCGAAGCAAGCGATCCTCGGCCGTGGCCTCGCTTTCACCCTTGGGCGTGATCTTACCCACAAGGATGTCACCGGCACGGACCTCGGTGCCCTTCTTGACGATGCCCTCGGCATTCAGATCCTTCAGGGCATCCTCACCCACGTTGGGGATCTCACGGGTGATCTCCTCCGGCCCGAGCTTGGTGTCACGGGCATCGTGGGTCTTGACCTCCACGTGCAGGGAGGTATATACGTCGTCGCGCACCAGGCGCTCGTTAAGCAGAACGGCGTCCTCGTAGTTATAACCCTCCCAGGTCATAAAGCCGATGAGCGCGTTCTTACCAAGCGACATCTCGCCGTTGGCGGTGGCGGGGCCGTCCGCGATCACGCGGCCTGCCTCGATCACGTCACCCTTGTTGACGATCGGGCGCTGGTTGTAGCAGGTACCTTGGTTGGTACGCTTGAACTTGATCAGCTCGTATACGTCGCGCTCGCCGTTGTCACGGACGATCACGATCTTGTCGGCATCCACGTACTCGACAACGCCGTCGTGGTCAGCAACCACCACAACGCCGGAGTCCACGGCTGCCTTGTATTCCATACCGGTACCGATAATGGGAGAGTCGGTCACCATCAACGGCACGGCCTGCTTTTGCATGTTGGATCCCATCAGTGCACGGGAGTTGTCATCGTTTTCAAGGAACGGGATCATTGCCGTAGCAACGGAAACCACCATCTTGGGGGAAACGTCCATGTAGTCGACCTCGGAGAGCTCTGCCTCACGGATCTCGTTCTTGTCACGTACGTTAACGACCTTGTTGACGAAGTGGCCCTCTGCATCCAACGGCTCGTTCGCCTGTGCCACCACGTAGCGATCCTCCACGTCGGCGGTCATGTACTCCACCTCGTCGGTGACGATTCCCTTCTCCTTGTCGTACTTGCGATAGGGGGCCTCGATAAAGCCGTAATCGTTGATACGGGCATAGGTGGTAAGATAAGAGATCAGACCGATGTTGGGACCTTCGGGCGTCTCGATGGGGCACATGCGTCCGTAATGCGTGTAGTGAACGTCACGCACGTCGAAGGAGGCACGGTCACGGGAGATACCGCCGGGGCCGAGTGCCGACAGACGGCGCTTGTGCGTCAGTGCTGCCAAGGGGTTGTTCTGGTCCATGAACTGCGAGAGCTGAGAGGAACCGAAGAACTCACGGATACCGGTAGCAACGGGACGGGTGTTGATCAGCATCTGGGGGGAGATCTTGTCCGCATCCTGCGTGGCCATACGGTCGGTGATCGTCTTCTTCATGCGGATGAAGGCGGCACGCAGTGCGTGCTGAAGCTGCTCACCCACAGAGCGGACGCGACGGTTGCCCAGATGGTCGATATCGTCATACTGACCGATGTCACGGTTGTGCATCAGGCACAGCATATAGTTGATCGAGGCGAGAATGTCGTCCTTGGTCACGTGCTTGGGCGCAAGCTCGGCGGCACGCATACGGGCAAGGTTCTTGACCTCCTCCACGTCGCCTGCGGCCTCCTCGAGGATGGCAAGCAGCACGGGGATGCGAACCTTCTCGTTGATGCCGCAATCCTTGAGGTCGTAGCCGAGGATGTGCTCGGGATAGATCGTGTTGTTGGAGAAGACCTTGACGGGAGTGCCATCCTCCAGCGCGATCACGACCGCATTGATGCCCGCGTTCTCAATGGCGCGAGCGTCGGTGTTCGTCAGCACGTGACCTGCATCAAAGATCACCTCACCCGTAAGGGGGCTGACGGCGGGCTCGGCAAGTGCAAAACCGGTGATACGGTTGTGCAGAGCCAGCTTCTTGTCAAACTTGTAACGGCCCACGGGAGCGATCTCGTAGTGGCCGGTGTTGAACAGCATCTCGGAAAGCATCTTCTGAGCGGCCTCGACGACGGCGGGCTCGCCCGGATGCATTCTGCGGTAAATTTCCTTGAGGGCTTCCTCGCCCGCGGAGCTGTGCTCGTGTGCGGCGATCTCCTCAGACTTATCCTTCTCAAAGGTCAGGCGCAGGCAATCCTCTTCTCCGAACACCTCAAGGATATCCTCGCGCGTTTCGAACTCGGGGGTTTCGGCAAGTGCGCCAAGTGCGCGGATAAACATCGTCAGCGGCACCTTCATCTTCTTGTCGATGCGCACGTTGATGACACCGCTGTTATCGTTCTCGTACTCCAGCCAGGCGCCGCGGTAAGGAATGATCTGGGCGGCGTAGTTACGCTTACCCATCTTGTCGATCTCGGACTTGTAGTAGATGCCGGGGGAACGCACGATCTGGGAAACGATCACGCGCTCTGCGCCGTTGATCACGAAGGTACCGTCCTCAGTCATGAGCGGGATCTCGCCCATAAATACGTCAGAGTTCTGCACCTCACCCGTTTCCTTGTTGGTCAAGCGGACCTTGACGCGCAGGGGGGCGGCGTAGTTGACGTCGCGCTCTTTACACTCCTCCACGCTGTACTTGGGGGCCTGTGCGATCGAGTGCGAAAGGAAATCGATCTGCAGCTTGCCCGAGAAATCGGTTACGGGGGAGACGTCACGCAACACCTCTCCAAGACCTTCATCCAAGAACCACTTGAAGGATTTGGTCTGGACCTCCACAAGGTTCGGCAGCTCAAGATTATACCGCGCCTTGGAGAAGCTCATTCTGGTGTTCTGACCGAGTTTTTGCTCTTTGACATTGACCATTGATTTTATCACTCCATTCCATGATGTGCCATGCCGCCCGTCAGCAGCAGGCCAGAGGGGGAAAACCGAAAATAACGCTTTTATTAATATCGGTACATAAAAATTACTGAGGGCATAGTTACCCCTTTTACAGCAATTATAATGCAGTTTAATATTATAGCAAAGAAACCATATCCTGTCAATAGTTTTTTGAAAAAAATATTATTTTTCTTAAAAAAAGTTTTTTTGTAATATTTTTGCCGCCGACTTGGCCGCCTCCCGTCCTTGCACTTTTTGCGATTTTTTCAAATTTTTTCAAAGTTTTTTTCAAAAAAGACTTGCAATTCCAAAAGAACTGTGCTATAATATGCGAATGTATGGACAGGCGTGACAGCGCACCCTCTCAGGTGCTGTCGCAAAAGACCGCATCTATTACTGACAAGGGGGTGAATGATTTGCCGAATATTAAAAGTGCAAAGAAGCGTGTAAAGGTTACCACGGTAAAGACTCTGCAGAACAAGATGTTCCGCACCCAGCTGAAGACCGAGATGAAGAAGTACGAAGCTGCTGTCGCTGCCGGTGATGTTGCGCTTGCACAGGAGACCTACAAGGCCGCTGTCAAGAAGATCGACAAGGCTGTTGCTCGTGGTCTGCTTCACAAGAACGCCGGTGCTCGTAAAAAGAGCCAGTTTACCAAGAAGCTCAACGCTCTTGCTTGATTGCAAGTATGAAATTTGGGCACTCCGCCAACCCACGGAGTGCCCTTTTTCTATTGACTTTTTTCCCCGCGCGCGTTATAATGTTTATAATGGGAAGTTTTGTGCCACGTGCCCGCTTCCAAATCCGAAATGGCAGGAGGCCGCGTATGTATTGCCGTTCTATCACGGAGCTTGTGGGGGGCACTCCCCTGCTGGAGCCCACCAACTACAATCGCACGCGCGACGCGCGTATATTATGTAAATTAGAAAGCTTCAACCCCGCAGGCAGCGCAAAGGACCGCGTGGCGCTGATGATGATCCTGGATGCGGAGGCGCGCGGCGCACTGCATACGGGCGGCACCATCATCGAACCAACCAGCGGCAACACGGGCATCGGACTTGCCGCCATCGGCGTGCCGCGCGGCTACCGCGTGATCCTCACCATGCCCGATACGATGAGCGCGGAGCGCCGTCGTTTGCTTGCCGCTTACGGCGCCGATATCATCCTCACCCCGGGCGCCAAGGGCATGCAGGGCGCGATCGACAAGGCACGGGAGCTTGCCGCAGAGATCCCGAACAGCTTTATCCCCTCGCAATTCGACAATCCCGCCAATCCCCGCGCACACGAGGCGACCACCGCCCGCGAGCTGCTGGAGGACACGAACGGCCACATCGACATTCTGGTGGCAGGTGTCGGCACGGGCGGCACGATCTCGGGCACCGCGCGCTATCTGCGCCGCCACATTCCTGACCTCAAGGTCGTGGCCGTTGAGCCCGCCGCCTCTCCCCTGCTCTCGCTTGGAAAAGCGGGCCCCCACGGCCTGCAGGGCATCGGCGCGAACTTCGTCCCCGACAATCTGGATCGCGCGCTGATCGATGAGGTGATCACAGCCACCGAGGAGGAGGCCTACGCCTGCGCCCGTGAGCTTGGACGCAAGGAAGGCGTGCTTGTGGGCATCAGCTCGGGCGCGGCGCTTCACGCCGCCGACGTGCTTGCCGCCCGCCCCGGTAACAAGGGCAAGGTGATCGTTGTGATCCTTCCCGACGGGGCGGACAGATATTTGTCCACGGCTTTATTCGAGCAATGATAAAAAGCGGAACAGCAGCGCTGTTCCGCTTTTTGATTTATCCAAGTGCCTCCAGCACCTCGCGGCGCGCGTTGTCCAGCGCGGCGGCGGTGGGATCGTAATCGTCAAAGGTGCGGCAGACCTTGTCGATGATGGCAAGCGCCTTTTCCTTATCCTTCTGTCCCAGCAGGTGCAGCAGCTCATAGTCCTCGGCACCCGTGCGCTGAGAATGCGCGCGCACGCCGTAGATCGGCCCCTTTTCGCCAAGATAGACCACGTGCGCATTGCCCGCAGGGAAACGGCGCTCGCGCACCTTGTAGCAGGTGTCGTTACGCTCCTCCTCGTTATGGCAATGATAGCCCCAATGCAAAAATCCGGGGCAGTTATACTTATAGCACATCCACATGGGCAAGCGGCTTGCCACCAGCGGCAGATCCATCACGCGGTTCATCACCTTGTTGGCCGGGAACCCGCAGGTGTAGATCCACATCTCCTCGCCCATCGCCTGCAGCTTCTTATAATCCTCCAGATATTTTTCAAACACGGCCTGCTTGACCACCCACACGTCAAGGCCGCCCGCAAGGTCGGTGCTTTCCACCGGATCGTTGATGACAACCCCCGGGATGCACTTGCGGCAGATCGCACCCACAATGCGGTAGGCGGCGCTGTTGTTGAACTGCGGCTCATCCATCAGACATTGCTGATAGTGCGCGCGCCAGCCGTTGCGCTCGATGCACTCGTTCGCGCGGGTAAAATACAGCTTCAGCTGACGGTAGCCCTCGATCGTCGTGACCTCGACCGTCTTATCCCAAAGCAGGAAAAGCTCGGGGGACTTCCACTCCAGCCATTGGATCGAAAAGCCGCCAAGAATCTTGGTAAAGCCCATCTCCAGCGCCAGATTGCCCACCGTCTCGGCGTGGGTAAAATCGAAGTCGATGACCTTGCCATCCGCATCATACACGGGCTCGCCTGCAGGGATCATCAAATAATCGTTGCGCATATCCAGCTGATTCACAAGATAATTGCGCAAAACCTCCATATAGGCATCGGAATACGCTTCGACGTTGTGCTGGGTGGCGATTCTGGGATAATACAGCCAGTTGATCATGTGATACTGCGCACTTTGCAACGCGGGGATCTGCGTCCGATAGATCTTGAGCGACACGGGAATGCTGACGCTTTCCGCGCCAAAGCTGACGGTAACGGTGCTCTCATACGTACCGACGGGAGCATCTGCCCCCACGTTGATGCGCAGGAAAAAGGCGGCTCTTCCCTCCTCGATCCCGTCCTCAACGGGCTTGGTCACGTCATACACCCAAAAGGGGGCCTTGCGGGTGACAAAATCCTTGACCTCATCATAATTTTGTGTAGTATGCGTTTTCACGCCGCTGTTCTCGCTGACGTAAGCGGGCAGAAGCTGATAGGGCTCCAGCGTGCAGCCCTCACAAGCAAAGGAAAACGCGACCTGCTCCCCCGCCGTCAACGTTTTGTCGATCAGCACCTGAAAGCAAACGTCGCCGCCGCGCGCGGCATACAGCTCGCCCCCCTTTTGCGCGCCGATCTCGCTGTCGGGATACAGCCATTCGTTATCCGAAAACACCTGATATTTCATAAATGAACCTTCCTTTCGGCATATGGTGTCTCCAGTATAACACAAAACCTCGGCGCTTGCAAGCAAGTGGTGCGCAATTGACCGAAAAATGCAAATTTTGCTGAATTTACGGCAATTTTTTACAACTCCGGGCCTCATTCCCCCGCGTATAATCAAAAATTGCCTTGATCACAAAGGCGCAAAGGGGCCCGAGCAGGATCCCCGCCACTCCAAACAGACGGATCCCCACGTAAAAGGCAATCAGCATCAAAATCGGGTGCAGTCCGATGCTTTTTCCCACGAAATGCGGCTCCGCGATCTGGCGCACCACGGTGATGACGGCATACAGCACCAGGATCCCCACGCCGCGCAGGATGCCACCCGTCAAAAGACAAAACAGCGCCCAAGGCAAAAGCACCGTTCCCACCCCGAACACGGGGAGGATGTCCAGCGCGGCCGCCAACAGCGCCAGTAAAAACGGATATTCCACGCGCAACAGCAGAAAGCCCAGCGTCAGCTCCCCCAGCGTCAGCAAAAACAGCCAAAAATACGCCTTCAGACAGCGTCTGCCGACCGCCAGTGCGCGCCGCTTCCATTCGGGCAGCTTTTCTGCGATCTTTTGCGGAAAGCAGCGCTTTATCGCCACGGTCATCGTTTCGTATTCGACAGCGAAATAAAAGCAGGCGATCACCGTTACCAAAAGGAAAAGCAACACCCCGGGCAAACGGCGCAAAAGCTCACCCGCCGCACCCGCAAGCTCGCTTGCCATGCGGGATAGCGCGTTTTGCAGCTGTGCGATCAGATACTCCTGCGGATCCCCGATAAGGTCGCGGATCAGCTCCACCTCATGCAACTCGGAAAGCAAGGGCAGTCTCTCTCCGATCCCGCGGAAAAAGGCGATCAGATGCGCGACCTTGCCGTTCTCATCCCCAATATCATCGATCAGAAACTGTATCAGCCGTTGCACCTCCAAAAGCAATCGGTGACACAGAAAATAGCACAGAAGCCCCAGCACCACAAGCACCGCAAGCGTGACCAGCATCGCCCCCACGCGGGGCGGGCACCCCGTGCGCCGCGCAAACCGGATAATGAGCGGCCGCGTAAGCACCGCCAGCAAAAAAGCAAGCAAAAAAGGCAACAACAGCCCGAACACGTGCGAGCAAAGCACGTATAAGATCAGTAAAGCCCCCGTGAGGGTGATCAGGATCGCCGCCGTGCGCTTCCAATCGATGCGATACAAGAAATCCCCCCCCCTTTTCCTGTTTACTCCCTATAGTATGGTGTTTTTTCGGTAAAATAGACGTCATTTCATGAAAATACAGATATTGACAAATATTTTTTAATGTGTTATAATATAGTTAACAATGAATTTCTGCGTCTCAATTTCCCGGGCATTTACTGCCCCGACGCTGTCTGATATATTTATATTTTTTATTATTTTTGATTTTTGGAGGTTCGTGATGAAGCGAATCCTGTTGATATTGATGGCCACCCTTATGGTCTTTTGTTTGTATGCCTGCCAAACGCCGACTTCCCCCGACGTTGACGTTAATAACTGCTATACGACCGAGCTGCCCGCCGCCGAGGGACGCACGCTGTTCGTGCAGTTCAAAATGTCCTGCGGTGCCACCTTTGTGGTCGAGCTATACCCTGAGTATGCCCCGCAAACGGTGGAAAACTTCCAAGATCTGGTCGAGCGCGGCTTTTATAACGGCCTTACCTTCCACCGCATCTGTGAGGGGTACGTGATCCAGGGTGGCGACCCCAAGGGAGATGGCAACGGGGTGGCGGAAAACCCGATCTACGGCGAATTTTCCGATAACGGCTTTTCGCAGAACACGCTCACGCACGAGCGCGGGGTGATCTCGATGGCACGCCGCAGCGACGATCCCAATTCCGCGGGCACGCAATTTTTCATCATGCACGCCACACATACGCGTCTGGACGGCGATTATGCCGCCTTTGGCCGCGTGGTTGCAGGTATGGAGACCATTGACTCGATTGCCGCCGTTCCCGTCAAGGAACAGGTCCATAGCGCGGAAAAATCCAAGCCCGTAGAGCCCCCCGTCATTGAATCTGCCGTATTCGTCAACTACGTTGCCGAGCCCGCAGAATGATCTTAGCTACATAAAAAGCGCGCACCGCCCGTCGGTGCGCGCTTTTTTACACGATCAGCTCTCCGCGCAAAAAATCCAGTATCTTTTTCTCCTCGCGCGAGATCTTGACCTGCGTCAGCCCCAGCGCGTCCGCCGTTTGCTGCTGCGTACGGTCGCGATAATAGCGCAAAAGAAGGATTTTGCGCCAAAGGGGCGGCATCCGCCCTATGGCGGCGCGCAAAGCCAGCTTATCGTTCAAAATTTCGGCCTCAAAGGCGCTTTCGTCATCCGTCAGGCGCTCCGCAAGCTCCCCCTTATCCTCCTCAAAGCAGGCGTCGGAAAGCGACGTTACGGGCGATACGGCGGCAAGCGCCGCGGCGGCCTCCTCTCTTCCCACAAGGCAAAGCGCGGCAAGCTCCTCAATGCCTGCTTCTCTCCCCTCCCTTTCCGCGATCTCGCGCCGCTTCGCCGAAAGCTCGGCGGCCAGCTTTTTGTAGGTGCGGCTGACGTGTAAGGGCCCGTCATCCCGCAAATGGCGGCGGATCTCACCCACGATAAGCGGCACCGCATAGGTGGAAAAGGCAAGCCCGCGCGAAAGATCGAAGCTGCGGATGGCGCGGATCATCCCGATCGTGCCGATCTGCAAAAGGTCCTCGTATTCCGTGCCCCTGTCCCGAAAGCGGAGAGCCGCGCTTCGTACAAGCCCCATATTTTCCGCAAGAAGCGTTTCCGTGGCGGCATCGGCGGCTTCTCTTGTGTCGGACTGCGCCGCCGCGATCAGGGCGTAATGGCGGCTCTGGCGGATGTTTTCCTCCACGCGCTTCCCTCCCCGTTATACGCCGCCCTCGCGGCCGATGTATTTGGTCAGGATCACCAGTGTCCCCTTCCCTCTTTTTGAGCGAACGCTGAGTCGGTCCATAAAGCTTTCCATCACGGTAAAGCCCATACCGCTTCGCTCTCCTGCGGCATCCGTGGTGAAAAGCGGCTCGCGCGCAAGACGCACGTCGGGGATCCCGCACCCACGGTCGCGAATGGCGATGCGCACACCACCCTCGATCAGGCGCACGGTGATCGAGATCTCCCCCCGTCGCTCGCGGTACGCGTGCACGATGCAGTTGGTGACCGCCTCGGACACGGCGCATTTGATATCGGCAAGCTCGGTGGCTGAGGGATCACACTGGGCGCAAAAGGCGGCCACGGCAGCGCGCGCCACCCCTTCGTTGACGGAAAGTGCCGGCAAGGAAAGCCGCATGCGATTTCCGCCCCTTTTCTCTTTTCTCATATTTTTTCTCCTTTCGGCACATCCTCAATTTCAAAAAAGCGTTCCATTCCCGACAGCCGCAAGATCTTCAGCACACGGGGATTGGGAGCCGTCAGCGCCATCACGCCGCCAAGCTCGCGTACCAGGCGATACCGTCCCATCAAAAGCCCCAGCCCCGCGCTGTCCATAAAGTCGATGCGGGCAAGGTTCAACACAAGCCGTCGCGGCCGCTCGCGCCAAAGAAGCTCGTCCAGCTCCTCGCGCAGGGCAACCGCGCTGTGATGGTCGATCTCCCCATACAGATACACGCAAAGCAAGCCGTCGCGTGAGCGCGTATCATATCCGTAATTTCTGTGGATCATATTTTCACATCCTTTCTGCGCCGATTATAACACACGCAATGCGAAAAAAAGGTCGCATTGCGGCGACCCGATATAAAAAAATCAGAGCCCGCACGCGGGCTCTGATTTTTTGCTTATTCTATATAAAATGCTCTTGCGCCGCGCGCGGGGATGGCAAGCTCCGCGCCACGCGAAATCTCTTCTCCCGTCAGCACGTCGCGCCACGTCACCCCTTCGGGGATATCGGGCACAAAGCACACGTCCTCACGCGGGAAAAAGCCCACGAGGCGGTTGTCGCGGTATACGGTACATTCGATAGGCGCAGTGCGCGTCACGCCTGCATAAGTAAAGATCTTACTCGCGGCGTTCACGTCAAGGCAGGTGCTTGCGGCAAGGATGTCACCGCTTTCCAGCACCCCGACCGTGCATACGCCCTTATAATCGCGGCAAAGCGGCGCAATGCCCTGTTGCGCGGGCAAGCGCAGATCGATGAACTCGTCGTCAGGATATTCCATATATTTCACGCCCTGCAGTGCCGCGCTCTCGCCCACGAACAAAATTTTGGCGTTTGAGGGGAGCAGGCCGCGCAATTTTTCGATATAGGGCTTATCCAAGCAATAGGGCGTCAGCAGAATGACAAGCTCGGTTTGCGAAAGATCGCTTCTTTCCACGTCCTGTGACAAAATCAAATTGCAAGGCGCACCGCAAAGATTGAAATTGCGCCACAGATGCTCCATACGGCGGTTGCGGGCGGGCGGTGTCCACAGCATACTCTGCTCGTCTACGATCGCCACCACGCTGGAAGCGAAGCGGTGCTTCTTTTCGCAGACCTTCGACGCCACGCCGTTCAGCTTTTGCACAAAAGCCATAATTTCGGCGTCATCGTACCAATTGCCCCCGAGATCCATAAACCAAAGGCCGGAATTATGCGCAAGGTTTTTGCAAAGTTCACGCAAAAGCATGCTTTCGGTATCGGATTTTCCGCGCGAATGCGAATGCTTGGCATCTCCCGTGGCCAGATGCGTGCGGATGTCGCATTCGTCCACCCACAGCTTGCGTGCGTTCACCGAGGTCACGGGGCACATTTCCCCGCCCGGCTCGCCCGGCTCGCTACGGCGATAGGGCTTGGGCGCGGCAAAAAAATCGATATACGGGCTGTTCAGCACGCGCTCATAGCCACCAAGATGGCTGGCACAGCCGCTACGCTCCACGTACATAATATAGCCGTAAAACACGCCCACGGGCTTATCGTCGGTCATTTCCTTGACGATCTTGCCGAAATGCTCCATCGCATCAATACTGCATTCGTTTACGAACAGATCGTAATCCACCGCCCACTGCCCCACCTTGGGGTCACGCCAAAGCTCCTCGCCCTTTTCGTTTTTCGGCTCACGCACAACAGAGGGCGGTACACTCTCTTCCCCGCAATCTCCCCACACGGCGCGCAGGGCGGCCTCGGAGCCGTATTTTTTCAATCCCCACGCGAGAAAATGGCGGCGGTTGGACACGCCGTAATCGGGAAAGCGCCCACTCTGTCTGCCCCACACGATCGTTTCCCCGCACGTGCCATAGGCGATATGATAAGCAAGAATGCGGTCACCGTAGGGGCCGTTTTCCAAGTGCTCGATCAGGCGGCGAAGCGCCTCGCCCGCATCTGCAAGCCACTTCTTAGAGGAAAAGCTCTGGCGCGCGATCACGCCACCTACGTTCGGGCGCGTATCCTGCCAGCCGTTCGCGTTATAGTATCCCACCTCGGAATCATAACCGAGAATATCCTGCTTCAAGGTATCCACCAACGCGCGCACGCCCTCGGCATCGCGCGGGCCGTCCTCGTAGACACAGACCTCCTCGGGGTACGCGGCGCACCAGTCCTGCGGCACGTTGAGCTTGATGCGCGGGATGTAATACGCCGCCTTACCGACCTCAAAGACCTCGTGCAGCACGCGGTCGCAAAGCGTATAATCATACGTGTCGATGCCCACCCAACCGCTATCCAAAATACAGGTGTGCAACGTCACGCCCGCCGCCGTGAAGTCAGCGTGCGTTTTCGCCTCGGAATAGGTGTCATTGAATACGATACGCTCGCCGTTTTCGTGATAGAGGGGCGGATCGTAGCAAAATCCAAGCCGCGACCAAAAAAGCGGTGTGGTGCGCAGCAAATGTAATGCTTCTTGTTTATTCATAAAAGGGGCTCCCTTCCTGTTTTTCTTCATTTTACCACCTTCCCCGCCACGTGGCAAGGGATTTGGTGAAAAAGAGTTTCGTTTTTCGCAAAAAAACATTTTAATTTATATTGCAACCGCATTTCGATATAGACATTTAAAAAAATATGTGCTATAATAACGGCACAGAAATTTATTTGAAAAGAGGGATCATCGTGAAATTAGCAGGCGTAAAATTTTCGGAGCACACGGGGGGACTTTACCTCTCCGAAGACGAGCGAATGGCCGTTGTAGAGGACTTGCGACACCTCACGTTCCCTGCCTTTTTGCCGGGCCTCCTCGGGGAGGGCGCGCGCAAGACTCTTACTTGCCTTTTCATCCGCAACGTGTTCTACCCGTATGACGATGCCGATTTTGATCTTTCCTGCATCCGATCGATCCTCCCCAATCTGGAGGCCGTGTCCTTCGCCCACGTAGTCAATGCCGAAGACGTTCCCGCCCCTGTTCGTATCGTGTCCGAGGCGCAGGAGCTTTACGCGCTTGCTCTTGCATCCGCCTCACCCGTGGAAGCGGCTTGCTACCGCCAATGCGGCAAGGTGGCAGAGTATTTTCAAACGCTGGACCGCGCCACCCGCCTTGCCAAAAACGGGAAAGATGAGGAGGCGATGCATCTGTACAAAAAAATCGCCCTTTGCGATCCCACACTCAGCGACGGGGATGCCGAGCTTCATTTCGGATATTGGCTTCACACGCTGGAGCAGTACAAGGACGCGTGGAAGTATTTCCGTTTCGTTTTTCAGCGCAAGGACCCCTCCCTTGCTGAAGAGCTTGAAACCGAGTATCTGCGCTGGATGGAAAATGAAACTTGCCCATACTGGCTATACCACACCGAATGGAAAGAATTTATAATCGACCTGGAAAATTACGTCCGCACTCGCATATACCGCGGTGCCACCCCCGACGTCAAAAAAGTTCTTTTGCATTGCCTTGGTTCCGCAGAAGAAGGCGCACAAATGCTTGCACGCGAGGCGTTGTTTGCCCTGTGCAAGATCAAAACCGTCACCGACACGGATGCGGCGCGCGCTTTTTTGCTGGACCCCGACACCACGATCACAACGGAAGAAATATTTTATTATCTGCTTGGATATGATAATTAAAAAAACACGGGGCTGTGCAGCCCCGTGTTTTTCGTTTGCAAATTATCTCTTTGCGGCGGCAACCTTTGCGGTGATCTCGCGCGGTACCACCTCGTAGCCGGTGACGTTGAACTCGAAGGAGCCGAAGCCCTTGGTCATCGCACGCAGCGCGATCGGGTAATCCATAATTTCGGCCTTGGGTACAACGGCGTGCACCACGGTATAACCCTTGCGGCAGCCGGTGTGATCCATACCCATCACAGCACCGCGACGCTTGTTCAGATCGCCCATGACAGAGCCGACCAATGCCTCGGGCACGGTGATGTCCAGATCGCCCACGGGCTCAAGCAGTACGGGAGCGCCCTCCTCCAGACACTTCTTGTACGCGATCTGCGCGGCAAGACGGAAGGAAAGCTCGTCAGAGTCAACGGCATGGTAAGAGCCGTCATACAGATCAGCGGCAAGCTGAACGAGCGGATAGCCGAGCGCGCCCTTGAGCATTGCATCCTGCAGACCCTTTTCCACAGCGGGGTTGAAGTTCTTCGGCACGGTACCGCCCACAACGGATACGGTGAAGGTCAGGCCCTCCTCCTCGCCGGGAGCGAAGCGGATCTTGACGTGACCGTACTGGCCGGAGCCGCCGGTCTGCTTCTTGTGCTTGCCTTCCACGTCCACGCGCTTGGTGATGCGCTCGCGGTAAGCGATCTTGGGCTCATCCAGCACGACCTTCACGCCGAAGCGGCTTTCCAGACGGGCAACCAGCACGGAAAGGTGAGTCTCGCCCATACCGGAGATCAGGATCTGTGCGGTCTCCTTGTTGTTCTCATAGCGAAGGGTCTTATCCTCCTCCAGCATCTTGGCAATGCTGGGAGACATCTTGCTCTCGTCCTTAGCGGAAAGAGGCAGGATGGCCTTGGTCATATAAGGCGTGGGATAAGCGATCTTGCTGTATTCCACGTTGCCGCTAAGCGACAGCGTATCGTTGGTCTTGGTATCGGCGAGCTTCGCGATCATCGCGATATCGCCGCAGGCAAGCTCCTCGACCTCGGTCTGGGCCTTGCCGTTCATCACGTAGAAGTGTGCCATCTTCTCGGCCGTGCCGGTGGTGGCGTTCTTCAGCACCATATCGCGCTTGAGCGTGCCGCTCATGACCTTGAAGAAGGACATCTGACCGACAAACGGGTCTGCCACGGTCTTGTATACAAAGATGGCGGGCTCGCCCTCGACGTCGATCTCGACCTCGTCTCCGTTCTCGTACTTCTCCACCTTGCGGGCGGTAAAGCGCGGGAAGGACTCGGCAACGGCATCCATCATGGCGATCACGCCCCACATCTTGGTGGCGGAGCCGCAGTAAACGGGGGTAATGGAGCCGGCGATAATGCCCTCATGCAAAGCAAGCGTTGCTTCCTCACGGGTGATCTCCTCACCTGCGAAGTACTTTTCCATCAGCTCGTCGCTGGTGGCGGCAATGGCCTCATAGAAGGCGTCCTTGTACTGGTTGACCATTTCCTTCATCTCGTCGGTGAACTCCACCTCGGAACGCTTGCCGCTCTCCTTGTCATAGGTATAGGCCTTGCTGGAAATCAGGTCGATCATCGCGATCTCCTTCCCTACCTGGCAAGGAATGAACACGGGACAAAGGGTGTTGCCGAACTTATCGTGCAGCTCGTAGAAGGACTTGGCAAACTGATATTCGGGATCGTCGCACTTGTTGATGAAGAACACACGCGGTACGCCTGCGTCTACAGCGGCATTATAAGCAAGCTCGGTGCCGACCTCAACGCCGGCCTTGCCGTCCACCACGATCACGGCGTTGCCCGCGACGCGCAGTGCCTGCCCCACCTCACCCGCAAAGTCGGGATCGCCGGGGGTGTCGATGATATTGATCTTGGTATCCTTCCATTCCACGTGCGCAAGAGAAGCGGAGATAGAAATGCCGCGCTTTTGCTCTTCGGGGTCAAAGTCACAAACGGTATTGCCGTCGGCGATCTTGCCGCGACGGTCGATCTTACCGGAAAGGTACAGCATTGCCTCAGCAAGAGAGGTCTTGCCGCATTCGCCGTGACCGAGAAGTGCTAAGTTGCGGATCTGTTTCGTGTTATAAAAGGTAGCCATTGTTGTTTTCCTCCTTAGTTTCCCGCTTCGCGCGGGGGATGTGTATCCTCAAATTTGATACATTATCTTTATTATAACGAAATTTTTACCGGTTTGCAAGAGGTTTTTTGCAAGTTTTTCACACCGCTTGTAGAAAATACGTTTTCGTTTTTGTAAACCTTGCACAATTTTGGCGCAAAAAAGCCGTTCTTCGGGCGAAGAACGGCTTTTTTACTTATATGCCAAACAGTTTGGCGGCGTTGGCGGCGGTCATTGCCACCACCTCGTCATAGGAGAGCCCCAGCACCTCGGCCACGGTCTCGGCGGTGTGGCGCATCAGCCCCGAATGGTTCATTTTCCCGCGATGAGGCACAGGCGCCAGATACGGGCAATCGGTCTCGATCAGGATGCGATCGAGGGGCACGGCCTCCAGCGCCTCGCGTACCTTGGGGGCGTTGGGATAGGTCACCACGCCCGAAAAGGAGATATACCATCCGCGGCGCACAAGGTCCTTTGCCATCTCTGCCGAACCGCTATAACAATGGAATACACCTTGTACCGACGGGTGACGGCAAACGGCATCAAAGCAGTCGCCGTGCGCTTCCCTGTCGTGGATGATGACGGGGATATCCAGCTCCTCGGCAAGCTTCAGCTGTTCCTCAAAAAAGGCCTGCTGATGCGGCTTGTTGGTGTCGGGATAGTGATAATCAAGGCCGATCTCGCCAAGGGCGACAATCTTACGCGCCTTGCGCGTCTCTTTGTTCCCTATCATCTCTCTCAATGCATCGATCACGGCGGGAATATCATCGTAATCCTGCCCGTCCGAGGGGTGGATGCCGACGGCGGCGTACATGTTTTCAAAGCGCGCGGCGGTATCGATCACCATCTGAGAATTGGCAAGATCCGTACCAACGTTCACAATGGTGCCGACCTCACCCGCAAAAAGCTGTTCCAAAAGTGCATTGACGCCGCCCTCCACCTTTTTGAAGTGGCCGTCAAAGTAATGCGCGTGAGAATCAAATAATTTATGCATAGTATTGATGCGGGGGAAACTTTTACAAAAGCTTCCCCCGCACTCCTTTCAAAAATCCTTAAAAGTTTTTGACATTTATGACCGAAGAAAAATCGTGCAGAGCAAGGCGCACCGCAACCGATGCCCGAAGGCGATGTTGGTCATCGTCAAGGGCTGAGGCAAGGAGCAACGAAGCTATGTGCGATTTTTCACAGGTCAGCGTACGCGTTCTCCCAGAGGAGTTTCGGGATCCAGGAACACCACGCGGATCTCTTCCTCACCGCTCGCCAGGATCATGCCGTTGGACTCGATACCGCAAAGCGTGGCGGGCTTGAGGTTCGCGACCACGATGATCTTTTTGCCGATCAGCGCCTCGGGCTCGTAGAATTTGGCAATACCGGACACCACCTGACGCTCCTCATAACCAAGGTCGATCTGCAGTTTCAGGAGCTTCTTTGCCTTCGGCACTTTCTCGCAGGCAACGATCTTTGCGGTGCGCAGCTCCACGCCCATAAAGTCCTCAATGCCGATGAGCGCACAGCCCTCCGGCTTTTCCGGCTTCTCGGCGGCCTTCGCGGCCTTGGCGGCGGCCTCCTCGCGTTGCTTGATGATCTCGTCGATCACCTTTTCGTCGATACGGGCAAACAGCATAGCGGCCTCTCCCAAGGGCTTGTTCACCTCCAGCACGCCAAAGCGCTCGATATCCGCGAACTCGCACTTGTCGGTGTTCAGCTGTGCAAAGATGCTGTCAGCCGTTGCGGGAATGATGGCGCGCAGCAGCACGGCGGCGGTACGGATGCTTTCCAGCAGGTTGTAAAGCACGGTGCCAAGCCGCGGCTTGTTCGCCTCGTCCTTGGCAAGCGCCCAAGGCGTGGTCTCGTCGATATACTTGTTGGCGCGGCGCAGCATGTTGAACACGGCCTCCAGTGCATCCGCCACGTGGAAGGTGTCCATATTCTTCTCAAACGCGACCTTTGCCTCGGCCACGGCGGCCTTCAGCTCGGCGTCGGTTCCCTCCTCGCCCACGGGCGCGGGGATAATGCCGTCAAAATACTTCTTGGTCATCGCGTGCGTGCGGCTCACCAGGTTACCAAGGTTGTTGGCAAGATCCATGTTATAGCGCAGCAGCACGTTGGTGTAGGAGATGCGACCGTCCTGATCGTAGGGCATCTCGGAAAGCGCAAAGTAACGCACACCGTCCACGCCGAAGGTCTCGGCCAGCTCGTCGGCGTAGATCACGTTGCCGCGGGACTTGGACATTTTCACGTCCTCACCCGTGGGCTTTTGTCCCTTCTCCTCTGCGGCGTTGAACCAAGGGTGGCCGAACACCTTCGCGGGAAGCGGGATATCAAGCGCCATCAGGAAAATCGGCCAGTAGATGGTATGGAAGCGCAGAATATCCTTGCCGATCACGTGCACGTCGCAGGGCCAGTACCGGCGGAACTTTTCGCTTTGCTCCTCAAAGGACTTGTCGGGATCGTAACCGATGGCGGTGATATAGTTTGCCAGTGCGTCCAGCCACACGTACATGACGTGCTTTTGGTCAAAGTCCACGGGCACACCCCAGCTGAAGGAGGTGCGGGACACGCAAAGATCCTGCAAGCCACCCTCCACGCGCAGGAAATTGTTGACCATTTCCTTCTTGCGGGACTCGGGCTGAATGAATTCGGGATTGGCATCGATGTGGGCAAGAAGCTTGTCCACGTACTTGCTCATCTTGAAGAAATACGCCTCCTCGCGCGCCTGCTGCACGGGGCGGCCGCAGTCGGGGCACTTGCCCTCCACCACCTGCGTTTCGGTGAAGAAGGACTCGCAAGGGGTGCAGTACCAGCCCTCGTAATACCCCTTATAGATATCGCCCTGCTTATAAAAACGGTTGAAGATCTTGCGCACGGCCTCGACGTGGTCCTCGTCGGTGGTGCGGATAAAGCGGTCGTAGGTGGTGTTCATCTTATCCCACACACCCTTGATCTCGCCTGCCACGCCGTCCACGTAAAGCTTGGGCGTGATGCCTGCCTCCTTGGCAAGGTTTTCGATCTTCTGACCGTGCTCGTCCGTGCCGGTGCAGAAGAAAACGTCATAGCCGCGCAGTCTTTTATAGCGCGCCACGGCATCCGCCATGATCACCTCGTAGGTGTTGCCGAAATGCGGCTTGCGGGAAGCGTACGCGATCGCAGTTGTCAGATAATATTTTTCACTCATTGTAATTCTCCCTTCGGATCATCCATCATGATCATCGTCAATTCAAAATATGCCACCGTGGTGTGATGGGCGTAATACAAAAGCCACAGCACCCCCACCGTAAAGAGCGACAGCACAAGATGCCAAAGCACCAGAAGCCAGAAGCGGAAGGCCGCGCCCGTATAGCGCGCGCCGCGGCGGAACGCCAGCGCCAGAGCGCCGCCAAGCGAGATCCGCCCATTCCCTGCCGCCAGTGCCACGGCACCAAGCACGGGGGGAAACAAAAACGAGCAAAGCCACAGCACGCCGATCCCGATGCCGCGCAAAAGACGGCGGGGGGAGGCGAGATAATAAAATGTCTCGTTCAAGGTGGGGGAGTCCCCCATCGCAACCATGCCCGCCATGCGGATCCTGCCCGCAAGCACGGGGATCACAAGCAGTACAAGGCCCACACAAAGAAACGTATAATACAAGCACGCCAACACGATATCCGGCAATGCGGTAAAGCCAAGCAGCACCGCCAGAAACACGTCCGCGAACAGATACACGGCAAAGGCGATCAACAGCGCCATCAAAAGCGCCAGCGTCAGCGAAAGCAAGCCCTGCCCCCGCCCCAGCTTTTTCGTGGCCGCCTGCATTGCGGTGCGCGCGGGGGACGGCGCACGGGACACAACGGGAATTTCATAGCTTTCTTGCACAGCAACGCCCTCCTTTTCAAACACATATTATTATTTTAACATAATTTCCATGATTTTACAAGGGCCGTTTGTAAAAAAGAGAAGAAATCTTCTCTTTTTTACCCCCATTCCCCGAAAGCCCTTGACAGTCGCGACAAAATATGTTAAAATGCGTTTCGATTTCCCCCTTCAGAATATCAAACGAGGCGCGCCGAAAGCGCCTCGACAAGCGAGGTATTTCATGAAAAAAACACTTTCCACCAGGCAAATGGCGTGGCTGCTTGCGCTGATCTACTTTTCCAGCTATGTCACGCGCATCAATTTTGCCGCCATCATTCAGGAGGTCATCACCGCCACGGGCTTTGCCAAATCCTCCCTCTCCGTCATCCTTGTGTGCCTGTCCATTACCTACGGCGCGGGCCAGATCGTCAACGGCTTCATCGGAGATAAGGTCAAGCCGCAGTATATGATCCTTTGCGGCATCACCCTCTCCTCCCTTGTCAACTTTATCTTCCCGTTCTGCTCCGCCTCTATCCCCGCCATGTGCGTGCTCTGGGCAATCAACGGCTTTTCCCAAGCTATGATGTGGCCCCCCATCGTGCAGATCCTGGTGCGCACCACCAGCGGCACCGCCTATAACGATGCGATGGTGGTGGTCTCCTGCGGCTCCTCCGTGGGTACGATCCTTGTGTACCTGAGCGCACCGCTTTTGATCAAGGCCTTCGGTTGGCAGGGCGTATTCTTCGTCTGCTCCGCGATCGGCGTGCTTGCCGCACTGCTCTTTTTCTGGCTGCAACGTTACATCTACCTCCCCCCCATCGAAAAGGAGCAAGCCGCTCCCGAGCTCAAGAAAAAGCCCGCCTTCCGCTTCCCCCACGCGGCACTGCTTCCCATTCTCTTTATCGGTCTTGGCATCATCCTGCAGGGCATGCTGCGCGACGGCATCAGCACCTGGATGCCCTCCTATCTTGTGGACGTGTTCGGCTTTGAAAACGGAAATTCGATCCTGACCACCGTTCTGCTTGCCGTTTTCTCGATGATCAGCTTTTATCTGGTCTCCTTTATCTATCACCGTTTCTTCCAAAACGAGGTCGTATGCGCCGTCTGGATCTACGGCGTGGCGGTCCTTTGCGCCGCTGTCCTTTTTTTCTTCCACGATACCAATGCGGTGCTTTCCATCGTTCTTCTGATGCTGCTGACTGCCTGCGCGCACGGTGTCAACCTGATGCTGATCTCGCACGTGCCGAAGCGCTTCCGCCGCTACGGCAACATCTCCACCATCTCCGGCTGTGTCAATGCCTGCACCTACGTGGGCGCGGCCATTTCCACCTACGGCATTGCCCTTCTGGTGGAAAATATCGGCTGGCAGTGGACCATTGCCACCTGGATCCTGATCTCCGTGCTGGGGCTTCTTGCCTGCCTTGTGGCCACCCGCCCGTGGCGCCGCTTCTTCGACGCCCTCACCGACAAGGAGGCATAACATGACACTTTCCCGCAAGCCCCCGCTTTCCCCGCGGGCTCTTACCTACCTGCTGACGCTGGTCTACTTCTCCGGCTATCTGACGCGCGTGAACTTCGCCTCCATCATCCAGGAGGTCGTGACAGACACGGGCTTTTCCAAATCCGCCCTTTCCGTCATCCCCGTGTGTCTGTTCATCACCTACGCGGTGGGGCAGATCGTCAACGGGCGCCTCGGGGACAAATTGGATCCCCGCACGCTGATTTTCTGTGGCCTTGCCGTCTCCTCCATCATCAATCTGATCTTCCCCTTCTGTTCCGCTTCCCTTACCGCCATGCGCGTGCTCTGGGCCGTCAACGGCTTTGTGCAGGCCATGCTCTGGCCCCCCATCATCCGCATCATGGTGCGCTCGATGAGCGAGCAGGAATATACCTCCAACGTGGTACTGCTCACTATGGGCTCGACCGCGGCCAAGGTGCTGATCTTTTTGCTCGCCCCCGTTGTGATCGCGCTTGGCGGCTGGCGCACCGTGTTTTACATCTGCGCGGGCTTCGGCATCGCGGTCTCCGCACTCTTTTTCCTGTATCGCGCACGCATCGTGATGGAAGAGCCGCTTGTAAGCACCGCTCCCTCAAGCGAGGAAAAGCATCCCCTGCCCCGCGCCGTGTGGATGCCGCTGATCTTTATCTTTCTTGCCATCATCCTGCACGGCGCATTGCGCGACGGGCTTGACACCTGGATGCCCTCCTATCTTGTGGAGGTCTTCCGTTTCGGCAACAGCGAGGCCATCCTTTCCCGCGTGCTGCTTTCCCTTTTCATGCTGGTCTCGATCCTCGCCTCCAAGTGGCTCTACCGCCGCTTCTTCAAAAACGAGGTCGCCTGCTGTGTGACGCTGTTTGCCGTCTCCACGCTGGGCGCGCTGTTGCTCTTCTTCTTCTTTGACAGCTCCGCTTGGCTGGTCATACCGCTGATGATGCTGGTCTCCGGCATTCAGGGAGGCATCAATCTGATGCTGATCTCCTACGTGCCCAAGCGTTTCCGTGCTTACGGCGGCATCTCCACCATCACGGGGCTTCTGGACGCCTTCGCCTACGTGGGTTCCGCGATCTCCACCTACGGTGTGGCGGCCCTTGCGGAAAACCGCGGGTGGGAGTTTACCACGGGCTCGTGGCTCTTGACCTCCGCGCTCGGCACGCTGTGCGTGGTGATCGCCATGCAGCCCTGGAAGCGTTTTTTCACCCTCTCCCCTAAGCAAGCGGACACCGAACGTTGATTTTTTCACGAAAAAGCAAAAAATCACTTGTTATTTTCATTTTTTCATGCTATAATAAAATATCACTTGTAATAGGAGGCGCTTACTTATGGATTTTTTGAAAAAGCTTTGGCCCACCACCTTTAAGATCGAAAAGGGCAACCTGGCATCCTTCCTCGTTCAGCTGATCATCTTCCTTGTCATCACCGCCATTGCCGGCGCACTGATCGGTCTGCTTTCCGGCATCGCGATCTTCGGTATCATTTTCAGCATTCTCGGCTCGCTGATGGGCATTTACACCCTTGTCGGCATCGTGCTCTGCATTCTGAATTTCATCGGTGTGGAACTGAAGTAAAAACGCAAAAAAGCCGCGCAATGCGCGGCTTTTTGTTATTTGAAGGGGTCTGTGTTGTTAAATGCGGATTTTCCGTCATAGGAAAGCGGCTCACCCGTGAGCCCCTCGTAGATCCCATCGTAATCCGGCTCGCCCGTTTCAGCGTCAAAGGGCAGACAGATATTGTAGTTGTTGGAAAACTCATCGTTATTGGCAGAAACGTACACGTATTGCATCGAAGGCAAGCTGAGCGCGTGTCTGTTGACCGCCTGTATCGTCGGGTGCTTGCCCGTGAAGGTAAACAGCTCAAATCTCCAATAGTCCATCGGGAACCACAACACCTTGGCGGACACACAGCTGTAGAGATCCTTTTCGCATCCCACGTTGCCGTGGTGCGCCAGCTGTACCGTGTCAGATTTCAGATAATCCCCGAACATCGTGCACATATAGCGGCTTTGCAGGGCGTTGGCATCGCCAAGCCACATGGTCTTTACCCCCTCGCCCACGCGCTGTCCCGCTTCGTTTGTGGTATGCACCGTAATGCGCATCACGGTGTTGGTATCGTTTTGCGTGGTGATGCGGGCGGGATTCAGATCCTCATAGGTGGTGATGACCTCAAGCTCCACGTTGGCAAGATAAAAATGCTGTCCCGCGTGCACCTTGACGAATTTGAAGCCATCCGGCAGGTGCTTTTGATAGGTGCTCATCGTCTTTTCATTCCCCATCGTCAGAATGTCGCTGTTGGCCTGACGGTAGATCGCGGTCTCCGAAGGGAAGTTGCCAAGCAGATAATCCATTTTCAGCGCGCCCGTGGGGCCGTATTTCTGGATCATTTTCAAGAATGCATAATAGTGGTCACCGTGTGAGTGCGTGTTGACCCAAGCGGCAAGATGTACGGGATTTGCAGCAGAGGTCTCCTTCCCCGTGATGCGCTCGTTAGCAGCGCAAAGCAGATTCCAAAGGTCAGTAAACTCATTGGGTGCCGTCGAATTGACTCCGCCGCCGTCAAAGACGATAAAGCGTCCGTCCTCCAGCGTGAGAATGTAGCCCATGCCCACGGCCTCGCCCTTGATCTCCATGGCGGTGATGGCAGACGCGGTCTTGCGCACGTAAGCGGGATTTTGCGTCAGCAATCCTGCATCGGGCAGATTGACACTGCTCAAGGGGGCGGAGATCACGCGGAAGCACTTGTCATAGCGCTCCCCGTTCTTGGAGGGATAATTGTATTGATCCTTGTGCGCGTAAGCGTTGTACGCCACGTACAAGGTAAAGGTGTTGGTGGGATCCACGAAGGTGGTATACAAGCTTTGCTCTGCCTCGCTTTGCGTGACAACAGTATACCCCTCGCCCTTCAACACGTCGCAATAGGCGCGATAGCTCTCGGCACCGATGCCGTCACCCGTATAGTAATACTGCACGGAATTGTTGGCACAGTCCTGCGTGTTCGTCAGCACGATTCCCTCGCCCGAGGGTCTCGTGAAATCGGTGATCCATTCGGGATTGACGCTCCGCTTCAAGGAAAAGCCCTTGGGCAGACAGATCTTTTTCTGCCCGTTCTCTTCGGTAACGGCATCAGCCAAAAGCTTTGAGAGTGCCTCGCCGCCTTTTTCCAGCGCGTCATCGTTGTAGGAGGTCAGCACGATATCCTCACCCACGAAAAAGCCGTATTCCGTACCGGAAAGCTTTTGCAGGCACTCCTTGGCGAAATCGCGGTTTACTCTACCCACCAAAAACTCGGTGCCCGCCCGTGTGACGGTGTCATCCTTCTTTACAAAAGATGCATTTTTGTCTTTTTTGGAATTGATACTCAGTCTGCTGCACAGATCCTCGCTCAGATCGTCGATCAGCTTGCAGGGCAGATCCCGACCGCCCGAGTTCGTTGTATTTCCTGCTATGCGATCAGCGGCCAGCCCCGCCTCGTGTATCATCGACACGCCCTTGGCCGAGGTGGCGTCCAGTACAACGCTTTCCAACTCCTCGGCAACGGCGCGCTCGTATACGGGAACGCTTGTGCCGGAGGCATCGGGCAGATACTTTTCGCAGAAATACTCCATTCCCATCAGCACGTGCATATAGGAGGTGCCCGCAATGACGATCTTGTTGCCCACGGGTTTGATGGCAAAGCCATCCCCCTTGATCTCGCTCAGAACGGCAGTACTCTCGGCGCGTCCGGTAAGGCCGATGAGAATTTCGGGGTCGCTTGCCGTTGTGGTGGTCTTATTCTCCCCCACGCAAGGAAGCGCGGCGCCCGTGGCGGCATGCACGCGGTCAGCAAAGCTGTTGGCATGATCCACCATGGTTCCGGTGTTATAAAAGGATTTGGCGTACACCACGGCATAATTTTTGATATCGATGCTTTGCAAGTCGCCCTCAAGGGTCACAACGCCGTCCTCGGTTCCCCCACAGGAGGAAAACAGCGCGGCTGTTCCAAGCAACATCAAAAAGAAAAGAAATAGCGCAAGCACTCTTGTTTTTTTCATGCGATTTTCTCCTTATGCCTCACACGTCAGCGCCAATACGACCTTGATGCCGACCTCAAGTCCCACGGGCACCGAAGCGCGCTTGACCCACTCCTCACGCGTGTGGGTACCGCCGCCATCATAAACGCCGATGCAGAGCGCGGGAATGCCAAGAGAAAGCGGAATGTTGCAGTCGGTCGAGGAGGAATGCTGTCCGATCTCGGCAAGCCCCACGGTCTCCTTGATGATACCGCCGCAGATCTCGGCAAGGCGCGCGATCGCGGCAAGATCCACCTTACCCATGCAAGGACGCTCACCAAGAAGCGTGACGCGCAGGTCTCTGCCCTCTTGTCTTGCTTCCTCAAAAATGCGCTCAAAATGCGCCTTCATCGTGGCAAGGCACTCCACGTTATCCGAGCGGTACTCGCACAGCATCTTCGCGCTTTGCGCGATGGTGTTGACGGAGGTACCGCCCTCGATACCGCCGACGTTGTAGGTCGTTTTGCTGTTGCCGATCTTGGGTACCTCGATCTCGTAGATCTTGTTGATGATCTTGGCAAGCTCCGCGATCGCGTTCTTGTTGCCGAACGCACCGTAGGAGTGTCCGCCCTCGGTGCGCATCTCCACCTCGTAGCGGTGAGAGCCCACGCAACGGTCTGCCATCGACCGGAATTTTCCGTCGAAGGAAATAAACTGCGCGATGCGCCCCTCAAAATCCTTGAACAGCTGTCTGGTGCCCTTCAGGTTGCCAAGTCCCTCCTCACAGGCGTTGCAGACAAGCAGCACGCCCTTCGGGGGCTTGATGCCCTTTTCCACCATATATTTCGCCACGTGCAAAAGGATGGCAACGCTCGTGGTATCGTCGCCAACACCGGGGGCGCGCAGCATCTCGCCGTCATCCGTGAAGGGCATCGGCTCGCGATCCGGAAACACCGTGTCGGTGTGCGCAACAAAGACAGTCAGTTCGTTGCTCCCCTCACAGTTGATGGGGAAAATGACGTTGAGTGCCTCGTCGATGTAAACGCCCTTGGCGCCCACGCCCTCCAGCCATTTTTTGCAGTATGCGGCTCTCTCGTGCTCAAAGTGAGAGGGCGCAGGGATGGCGCAAAGCTCGCGCAGCGTGTCAATAACGGCTTCCTTGTGGTTTTCTACAAACTGTTTCATCGTTTTTCTCCTTAAAGCAAAGAAGGTCCGACGGCAAAAATCTCCCCTTCGGGGCGATATTGCGGCAAACCTCCTTTTTGTTTATTGAATCTTGGTAATGTCGTAGGGTGTGGTCTGATACACGAAGTAGTTTAGCCAGTTGGAGTAAAACAAATTGGCACAGGAGCGCCAACGCACCAGCGGCTCGCGGGTATCGTCGTCATCCGGGAAATAGTTTTTCGGGATGTCGATAGGAAGGCCCGCGTTTTTGTCGCGCAGGTACTCGCGCTTGAGGGTATCTCCGTCATATTCGGAATGCCCGGTCACAAAGATCTGACGGCCGCGGTCGGTGGAGACCACAAAGACCCCCGCCTCCTTGGAGCTTGCCAACACGCGCAGTCCCTCCACGCTCTCCACGTCCTCTCGGCGGACCGTGGTATGGCGGGAATGCGGCACAAGGAAGGTATCGTCAAAGCCGCGGAACAAGATCGAGCGCTTGTAGTCCAGCGTGTGCTCAAACACGCCGAACAGCTTTTTGTCAAGCCCGTACTTTTTGATGCCGTAATGGTAGTAAAGCCCCGCCTGCGCCCCCCAGCAGATGTGCAGGGTGCTTGTGACGTGGGTCTTGCTCCACTCCATGATCTCACAAAGCTCCTCCCAGTATTCGACCTCCTCAAACGGCATCTGCTCCACGGGCGCGCCCGTGATGATCATACCGTCAAAGTTCTGGTCCTTGATGTCGTCAAACACCTTGTAAAAGGAGAGCATATGCTCGGCAGAGGTGTGGCTTGTTTTGTGCGTGGCGGTCTGCAGCAGCTCCAGCTCGACCTGCAAGGGCGTGTTGCCAATGAGGCGCGCGATCTGCGTTTCCGTCACGATCTTTTGCGGCATCAGATTCAGCATCACGATGCGCAAGGGGCGGATATCCTGCGTAATGGCGCGGTTTTCCGTGATCACGAAGATATTTTCCTCGTGCAAGGTCTGCGTCGCGGGCAGGAGATTGGGAATTTTAATAGGCATAGTTTTACCTCTTTTTTCAAAGGATGTAACACACAGCGGGATTTCTGTGGTTATCTACGCCTCCCTTGTGTAAAGGGAGGTGCCGAGTTCAGCTCGCCTTTGGCGAGGTGGGGAGGCGGAGGGATTGTTCATACGCAAACAATCCCCCACCCGCTACGCGGGAGCCCGATTGCCGTAAAACGGCATATCGACGCGCTCGCAACGCGAGTGCAGTTTGCACAAAGGGGCCTTCTCGCTTACCCGGCAAATTATTCGGTAATGGCATCCAGGGCCTGCTTGATGTCGGCGATCAGATCCTCAGCGTTCTCAATACCGCAGGAGAAGCGCACAAGATCGGGCGAAACGCCCGCCGCCGTCAGCTCCGCATCGCTCATCTGGCGGTGCGTGGCGCTGGCGGGATGCAAGCAGCAGCTGCGGGCATCCGCCACGTGCGTTTCGATGGCAGAGATCTTGAGGTTGCCCATAAACTTCTCTGCGGCGGCACGTCCGCCCTTCACGCCGAAGCTGACCACGCCACAGGTGCCGTTCGGCATATACTTGCAAGCAAGATCATAGTATTTGTCCCCTGCAAGACCGGGGTAAGTTACCCACGCGATGCGATCGTCGGATTGCAGGTACTTAGCAACTGCAAGGCCGTTCTCGCAATGGCGCGCCATGCGCACGTGCAAGCTCTCCAACCCCAGATTGAGCAAAAAGGCGTTCTGCGGAGACTGGATCGAGCCGAAATCGCGCATCAGCTGTGCGGTTGCCTTGGTGATAAAGGCACCTTCAAGCCCAAAACGCTCGGTATAGGTCACACCGTGATAGCTCTCGTCGGGGGTGCAAAGACCCGGGAATTTATCGGGATATTTCGTCCAATCAAACTTACCGCTATCCACGATACAGCCACCCACGGCCGCACCGTGACCGTCCATATACTTGGTGGTGGAGTGCGTGACAATGTCACAGCCCCACTCGAAGGGACGACAGTTGACAGGCGTGGCAAAGGTGTTGTCCACGATCAGCGGCACGCCGTGCGCGTGCGCGGCGTTGGCGAATTTCTCAATATCCAGCACCGTCAGCGCGGGGTTGGCGATCGTTTCGCCAAACACGGCCTTGGTGTTCTCGCGGAAGGCGGCGTTCAGCTCCTCCTCGGTGCAATCGGGGGAAACGAAGGTGAATTCGATGCCCATACGGCGCATCGTAACGGAAAACAGATTAAAGGTGCCGCCGTAGATCGACGAGGATGCGACCACGTGATCACCGCAGGAGGCAATATTGAAAATGGAGTAGAAGTTGGCTGCCTGCCCCGACGAGGTCAGCATGGCCGCCGTACCGCCCTCCATATCGCAGATCTTTGCCGCCACGCTGTCGTTGGTGGGGTTCTGCAAGCGGGTGTAAAAATAACCGGAGGCCTCCAGGTCAAACAGCTTGCCCATATCCGCGCTGGACGCGTATTTGAAGGTCGTGCTTTGCACGATCGGGATCTGACGGGGCTCACCGTTGCCGGGCGTGTATCCTCCCTGCACACATTTTGTTTCAATTTTGTAATTAGACATAACAGCACCTTCTTTGTAAGGATTTAATTTATTTATAAGTATAACACAAAAAAGACATATTGGCAAGAGTTTTTTGCAGGAGAGACGCGATATGGGGGAAACTTTTGCAAAAGTTTCCCCACGCCCCTTCAAAAATCTTCTAAAAAGGATTTTGAACACTCGCATTGAACGCAAAGAATCGTCAACTCGTAGGGGGGCGACACCCTCGCAAGGAGCGTAGCGACGGAACAGCGAAGCCGTGACCAGCATTCCACAAGCATAAACAGCCGCACCGAAATCGGTGCGGCGTTCTCTTTTTATCCGTTTTCTGTTAAAAATTTCTTCAACGCCAGATACGTCCCCGCCGTCCAGCCCATCATTTCGGGCGTGCCGTACTCGCTCACGGCATCGGCGTTCCCTTCCCGCACGTTATATTTTTCAAACAGCTTACCCGTCTGTGCGAAGGTCCGTTCTACAGTATGCACAAACTTTTGGGCAAGGCGCAAAGCGTCCGCGCGGCGTCCGACTTGCAAAAGTCCCTCCACGGCAACCAGCTGCAAGCACGCCCAACCGTTTTGATCGCCCCACTGAAAGGCAGCGCCCGCCACGGGCTCTGCCGCTTGCAGACCGAAGGGCAGCTCCAATGCGCCAAGTAACGCGTCCACGCCCGCGTCCGTGTCACACATTCCCACAAAATATGGGAAAAAGGATGCCACTGAGCGCACCGCGCTCTGTTTGCCCTCTACGTAGGAATAATCATAATAGATGCCGTCCTCACCGCGCATCCATTCCGTCATTTTCGCGTAGCGCCCAGCGGCTTTTTCTTCCCACTCAGCACCGTCTCCCGTGCCGAGCTCACGCGCGGCAAAGGCAAGAAATTTCTCGTCAAACCAAAGAAGCGCATTCAGATCCACGGCGTTGTATTCGTGGCATTTTCCCTCAAAACGGGCACAAAAATCCCATCCGCTTTCCGCTTCTGCAAGAATATTTCTGCCCCAATAGGTACTGTCTCCTTCGCGCAAAATTCCCGTGCGCTCGGCGTACATATTCACCGAACGGGCAAAACGCGCCTCGTCCGCATCCGAAGAATAGTGATTCAGCCCATTTGCGCTCTTTCGTTTGCCATCCCAGAAGGCATATTCCTTTTGGAGCGCCGTCACCGCGCGCGCGAGCCACGCCTTATCCCCCGTTTCGCGGTAAATATCGCGTAGCATCAATCCGAAAAAGGGCGGTTGCGAGCGGTTCAGCATGCTTTTATGCGAGCCATTGGGAATAAAGCCATAGGTATCGATCAGATAAATGAAATTTTCGATATTATCGAGTACGATCGGCAAATGTCCCGACAAAAGAAGGCCGCGATGCGCAAAATAGGTGTCCCAGTAGTACAACTCCTGAAAATGCGTGTCGGTACACGGTACGGTGTAGGGGCGTGGCAAGGCGATCAGGCGATCCGCCTCACTCACGCTCTCAAGCGGCGTTCCCCGCACTGTCAAAGGCCATTTTTCGGAAATGTAGCGTTTTAAGGCATCCATTTTAGATCTCTTTTTTAAAATCCGTGATATTCTTGCCGAAATAACGCTTATATAAGCGGCTGACGTAGTTGGGATCGTTGTAGCCGTAACGCGCGGCGGCCTCGTAAAGGCGCAGATTTTCGCACTCCATTTCGGTGCGGATGCGCGCAAGCTTGGCCTGATTGACGTAGGTGATCAGCGACACGTCATTGGCACGCTTAAAGACAGCACAAAGATACTCTGGCGTGATGCCAAGATAAGCGGCAACCTCCTTTTCCGAGATCGGACGCTGCAAATTCTCGCAAATGTACTCCTTAGCACGGTTGACGTAAGGCGAGTAGGCGGGAAAATCCTTGTCATAAAGGCGACGCGCGATATGAGAATACTCCTCCAATATCTGCAGGAAAAGCCCTGTCAAGCCCCATTTTTTCTCCGGCTCCAGCATATAAAGGCGAATAATTTCGTCTATCAGATCGTGGATCTTCTCGCGCGCCGAAAGCGGCAGATGAAGCGGCATGCAAAACGCGCCCTCCGTTCCTTCCTCCAACACCTCAAACGGCACGGAAAAGCAAACAGTACGGTGCTCGTGATACCCCTGTGCCATCAGATTGGCGGGTGCCTCAAAAAGATTGCAATTCAGCGAAAACGGCTTGCTCTCCACACGCTCCCAGCCCTGCTCACGCAAGGTCTTTCCTGCAGAAAGGTAAGAGATCTCAATTTTATTTTCCATCGCGGGCAACACGTGGTTATAGCTGGGCGCATCAAAAATGTGCGCAAACTTGATTTCGGGTGTGCCGCAAAGACGAATATAACGCATTTGAACGTCCTCCTTTGTTTACTATTCTTAGTATACCAAATCGTCTTAAATTTGTCAAGAATAATAGCAAAAAGAAAAGACACACCGTGCGGTGTGCCTTTTTCTTCTTTCCTGCTCATTGAAAACCGAACAAAGACAAATTTAATTGGTAGAAAGAAACTCAAGTAATTGTCTTGAACAAAGAAGTTCAAGCCCTCGGTCTATTAGTATCAGTCAGCTAAATACATTACTGCACTTACACCCCTGACCTATCAAACTCGTAGTCTACAAGTGACCTTACCTAATCAAGTTAGGAGGGATATCTCATCTTGAGGTGTGCTTCACGCTTAGATGCCTTCAGCGTTTATCACATCCGCACGCGGCTACCCAGCTATGCCCTTGGCAGAACAACTGGTGCACCGGAGGTGCGTCCGACCCG